>NZ_MOYN02000021.1:0-557811 GCF_001896795.1 Thermomonospora sp. CIF 1 | reverse complement strand
CGGGCCGCCGCCGCCCAGTCGTCCGACACTCCGCTTTCGTGGGTCTCCCCGTCCTCGCTACGGACTTCCCATGGGAACAGCTCAGGCCCGTCGAGGGAGTTGGCCGCGGTCATCGCGTCCCCCCGGGCCGGTGGCACGCCTGGACTTCGCGCACCCTGGCCAGCAGGTCGGCGGGGGTGCGGCCCTCGATAAGCCCGAACCAGGGGAAGGGCGGGCAGGGCATCGCCCAGTAGCGGCGGGTGTAGTTGCCGTGCCAGGTCACCCACTGGGCGCCGACTTGGCGTTGCAGGTCGGCCAGCACGTCCGGGCCGGGGGTGTCGGCGGCGGTGGAATCGGGGGTCTGGGCTGGGGGTCTGGGCTGGGGTACGTTCGGCGTCAAGGTTCGGACCTCCCGCGTCCGGGCCTAGGCCCCGGGACCTCCCGACGCCGCGAACGTCGGGCCGGGGCCGCTTGCTCCGGGCACGGTAGGCGGCGGCGGCCGGGCCGGTGTTTCCGCGCGGAAACCCTGTTGCGGCCCGCTTTAGATCAGGTTCATCCGCCACGCCAGTCCGCGCAGGTCACGGCTTGGCGCCCTGTCGAACAGGTCGGCCACCAGCTCACGAACGAGGGCGTTCTTGTGGACGCGGGCCGCGTCGAGTTTCTCGGCCCGCCGAAGGTCCCTGACCGCGCCGTCCCCATCGCCCAGCATGGCCCGCGCACGGGCCTGTTCGATCGCCAACGCGGCCCGGCGGCCCCGGCTGGTGATCCGGGCCGGGTCAACCCCAGCGGCGGCCTGCAACGCCTTCTCAGGGTCTCCGGCCTCGACCGCGAGCATCGTCCGCCACGTGGCGACGTTGGCGGGGCCGAACCACTGGAAGGCGTCCGGGCGGTCACCGAACCGGCCGGCGATCTCGGCAGCGGCGGCGACGTGATCGGCGGCGGCGGTGTGATCACCGCGGATCTGCGCGTCAAGCCCCGCCGACAGCCGCAGCATCCCCAGCACCTCGAACCCGTACCGGTCTCCGGCGCTCAGATGAGGCTCCAGACGGTCCGCCGCCGCGGCAACGCCCCGCAGCGCCCGCGACAGCGACGCAGACGGCCGGCAGTGCGCACGGGCGAACGTCGCCGCCCCGATCATCACCGGGTCATCCAGGGCACGAGCCGCCTGCATGGCCCGGTCCGCGGCGATCCACGCCAGGTCGGGCTGCCCCAGGTGCCGCAGGGTGAACGTCGCCCCGGTCAGCAGATCCACCAGCAGCCGCAACGCCCGCGCCCGCTGCTGTTCGTCGCCGGCCGCGGCGTGCACCTGCAGTTCGGCCAGCACCCCCGGCAGCACCGTCGTCAACGCCGCATGGTCAGCGGCCCGCCGATGCCGGGCGATCTGCCCGCCGGCCAGCGCCGCCAGGGCGTCCAGCGGCCGGGCGGGCACGTCCGCCGGATCGTCCAGGGTGGAATCCAACAGGACTTCCCGCAGGGCGACCACATCGCCGAAGACCCGCCGGTGAGGCCGAATCGCCGGGGCCGGCTCCCCCAGTAGATCAGCCGCCGATACTTCCAGCGCTTCGGCCAACGCCGCGATGTCCGCGCGGCGGTCCAACCGCAGATGTCCGTTTTCGATCTTGCTCAGCCACGACTTGGACCGTCCGACCAGACCGGCCGCCGCCTCGATGGACAAGCCGCGGAACCGCCTGGCCGCGCGCACGTTCTCACCGATCCGGCGCGCGCCGTCATCACGTGGGGTGGACATGGATGACCTACCCTGAGAACTGTTCCTAACCCACTGCCCAAGGTACGCGGCCACGCCGCACCACGGGCAGGGAACATGCGCAACGCCCCGCCCGGCCGACCGTCCCGGCGGGGCGTCGCCATATCCGGCCCCACGCGCGCGTCGCGCACGACGTCGTGTCTGCCATGGCGGACACTGGCCTCTCCGGCCCCACGCGCGCGCGTGCGCGCGACGCGCCTGCGCGTGGGGCCGCCCGGATGGGCACGGCCGGTTGCAGTTGCCGTTGCGCTTCGCCGAACGCGTGACGCCCCGCCATGGCGGTCCGCGGCGGGGTGTCAAGGTCGAGGGACCGGGAACGGTGGGGGTTCAACCGCCACCGCGCATCCCAACTGATCAATGCGGCTGGCGTGGTTACAAATGTAACCAGCGAAGGTCTGCCCGCCCCGGCCAATGAGGGCCAGGCCTGGGTGCCCGGAAGCGGGCCTACCGGCGGCCGGGCTCGATGGCGCGGCGGGTGTCAACGGCTGGCCGGCGTCGTCTCCCTCACCGCTGAGGCGGACCTTGACGACGCGCACCTTCGGGGCGGACATGGCGGTTACTCCTCTCGCACTGGTGGGGGTCAGCGCCCCGCCACGGCGGTCCGCGGCCGCCCGCAGGGCCTTCGCCTTCGGGTACCCGACGTGCAGCTTGCGGCGGATCTCCCGTATCGAGGGCAGACCACCGGTCGCGAGCGTTTCGGCGAACCGTTCCCGGGCGGTCGCGATCATCTCGGGGGAGACCTCCCCTTCCGGCGCGCCGTCCTGTTCGCCGGGCCCGGCGACCTGCGGCCCGTCCGGTCCGGGACCGGTCGCGACCGCGATCCTGTCGAGAGCGGGCGGGACGTCGAGGGCGGGCAACGGCCACCACATCGGGGCCGGGTGCTCGAGGCCGGTCCCCTCCGCGGTCGCGACCGGCGGGACCGGCGGGGCCGACCGGCCGCGCCGGATCAACCCCATGAGCAACTCGACCACCACCACGAGCGTGACCGCCGGCCACGCCGCGACCACCGCCCCGACGAGGCCGTGGTCGAGGCCGTGCAGCACGTTGACGGCCACCGTCGCCGCGACGCCCATCCCCAGCGCCCACCGGGCCAGGGCGGGCGCCTGGGCGTCGCGGCGGGCCGCGTCCAGCATCACCAACGACGCGACCAGCACCAGCCCGTCAGGGGTCAGCGGCGTCAACGCCGCGGTGAGGCCGGTCTCCCCATACGTGGCCGCCACCTGGTACGCGTGCCGGTAGCTCACCACGGCGGCGATGGCGCCGAGCGCGACCACCGTCCCGGCCGTGATGACCCGGATCAACCGGTCCGCGGCGTTCACCGGCCGCCGCCCTCGACCAGATCGGCCACGATCCGCCGCAGGTCGGCCAAGGTGTTGTCCGGGGCGAACAGCACGGCCGCCTGTTCGTCGGTCAACCCCAGCGCCAGCGTTGCCCGCAGCAGTCGGACGTTCGGCTTCATGCCGCACCTCCCGCATCACCGCCCGGGACCACCCGCAGCGCGGGCGGCCCGGCCGGTCGGCGGCCGAAGTGGAAGACGTTGATCGGGCCTTCTCCGTCGCCCAGGTCCACCCAGTACCCCGACGCCTGCAGCCCGGTGGACACACCGGACATCACCGCGGTTCGGGCGTTCTCGTTCAACTGGAAGCCCTGAGCGGCCAGCATCGCCATCACGCCATCGATCAGGGAGTCCAGGCCATCGGCGTCGATCACGCCGGGCGACGCCGAGATCAGACGCGGCTTCACCGACCCTCACCCCCGTCCCCCAGGACGGCGGCGGCCCGGCGAACCAGGTCGGCCAGTTCGTTCTGTCCGCACAGGGTCAGCAGCGTGGCCACGCCGTCGTGCCGGCCGGCGTCGATCTCGACGTACACCGGGCCGGAGATGGCCACCACGGGCGCCGCCGGGGACCTCAGACGGCCGGGGACCTGCAGCAGGAAGACGAACACGCGCTTGCCGTCGATGCAGGCGGCGCCGACCTCGTGACTGTGGACGGCGCCCGCGTCGGCGGGGTGCTCACCGTCGCACCATGGCGGGCAGTTCCCGGTGTTCGAGCCACCTTCCGGCGGCGAGATGACAGACTTGGACCTCATGGGGTCGCCTCCAATTCAGGCGATCTCTAGGCCCCGTTCCGGTGCTTGCCCCACCGGTCGGGGCCGCCTTGTCGTGAGGCCCGTCCGCCGGTCTGCCAGTCAAGAATAATTCCGGGTACAACGCTTCTCGCTGACCTCGTTTTCCCAGGTCATAGCACAATGCCAAACCTGGGGTGCTGCGCGAGTATCTGGAATAGGGGGAAACCCGCGAGTGCAGCCCGTGACCTGGCAGGAGGCCAAGTCGCGGGCTTTTGCTCCCCGGGTGCGGCGCCACCGGCCGAAGACGGCCGCCGGCCCGTCGAAGGACCGCCGCTAGGATCGCTCCGATGACGGCCCCTTCCCTCGACGGCAGGCGCTTTCGCGCCGTCGCCGACGTGTCCGGCGGCGAGGTCACACCCGCCACGATCTTCACCTACCACGAGCGGGACGGCGAGATCTGGGCCTGCTACGCCGGAGGTGAGATCCGGCGCGGCTACCTGGTGGGCACCCGCGACGGCGACCGCCTGGACTTCCGCTACACCCAGCTCAACACCGCGGGTGAGACGGCCAACGGCCACTGCGTGTCGGTGGTGCGGGTGCTGCCGGACGGGCGGCTGCGGCTGGAGGAGACCTGGGAGTGGGAGTCCCGGCCGGGCAAAGGCACCAGCGTGGTCGAAGAGATCCAACAAGGGGCATGAGGCCCCGCCGGTCGTCTACGGTGGGGGCATGCTGATCGTCACGACTGATGGCCTGCCGGGTTTCGAGATCCGCAGGGTGCTCGGCCCGGTGTTCGGGGTGGCCGTGCACAGCGATCAGGGCGGGGGCGCGGCCCCGGCGTCCAACAGCGGCACCTTCCGCGTGCCGGCCGCCGAGCAGCCGGGCCCCGGACTGGCCGCCGCCCGGCGGGAGGCGATCCAGCGACTGGCCGAGGAGGCCCAGCGGATGGGGGCCAACGCGGTGGTGGGCATGTGCTTCGACAACGCCTTCGTCGCCGGCGGACCGGGCCGGGGCGGCCATGAGGTGTGCGCCTACGGCACCGCCGTGGTGGCCGAGGCGGCTCCCGCCCAGCAGCCGGGCCAGCACCCCTACTCCCAGGCGGTCCCGCAGCCGCATCCGAGCCGTCCGCCCGTGGTCGCCCGCAACCTGACCATCGGCCTGCACGGCGACGGCACCCACTGAGAACCCCTCGAGGCGGCGTCCGGCCGGACGCGACCTCCCCGGGCCGAGCCGGCGGTCCCCGGGGGCGGGTCAGCCGCGGCCGGCGCGTTCGGCGCGGACCCGTTCCACCACGTCCCGGGCGGCGGTTTTGATCGACTCCAGCTCCTGCAGGTAGGACCAGTAGTCCGGGTGCGGGCCGCGGAGCTTGGACGGGGCCGCCTCCAGGCGCCGTACCAGGGCGTCCAGGTCCCGGGCGTGCCGGGGAGAGATGGCCGAACCGGCGGTGACCACCAGCCGCTGGGCGTCGCGCACGGTGAAACGGACCGCCTCGGCGGGCGCCGCGGGGTCGGCCGCGGTGGCCTCCAGGTCGGCCAGCCGCCCGGTGACCTGCCCGGCCCGCCGGTCGGCGGCGTTCAGCTCGGTGCGCGCGGCGGTCAGCGCCCGCTGGGCCTGCGCCCACTCGCCCCGCCCGGCGTGCGCCTCGGCCTCGGCGATGCGCTCCCGCGCCCGGGCCACCCCCTCCTCGATCGCACTCGGGGCGTTCTTCAGGTCCTGCCAGCACGCCAGCGAGTAGCCGCGCAGCAGGCGGCTCATCGCCTCCCGCACCGGCTCGATCCGCCCGGCCACCGCCTCCACCCGGGTGCGCACCGCGATCAGCGCATGCCGGACCTTCTCGGCGGCCTTCGGCAGCTCCTCGGCCTGCTCGCGGGCGGTCTCGGCCAGCCGGCGCGCCTCGTCGGCCGCCTCCATCGCCCCCGACAGGCCCAGCCCGCCCAGCCCCGGGGCGGACACCTTGGCCAGCAGGTCGTGCGCCCGGGCCAGCACGGCCTCGGGCTCGGCGGCGTCCATCCCGGCCCGCCGGGCCCGCTCGATGGCCTCCTCGGCCGCCGCCACCGCCTGCCGGGCGGCCGTCAGGCGGGGCGGCAGCTGATCCAGCGCGGCCTCCAGCCGCTCCAGCCGCGCCCCCAGCCGGACGGCGAAGGCGTTCAGCTCCTCGGTGACGCCGGTGAGCCGTTCGAGCACGGCCGTCAGGGCCCGCCGCGCGGCGTCGTACTCGGCCGCCGACCGGCTCTCGTCGTCGAGGTTGTGGGCGTCCAGCACGGTGATATAGGCGCGAGCGGCGTGGTCGGCCTTGCCGTTGAGGTCGGCGAACTCGCGCTGGGCGCTCTCTGCGGCGGCCGGGTCCAGATCGGCGAAGAGGGTGACCCGCCCGCCGACGTACCGCTGCGTCTGCTCCATGTCGTAGAAGGCGGTGGCGGCGTTCTCCCGCACCGCGACCGCGGCCGCCCTGGCGGTCTGCGCCGCCCCGTCGCGGCGGCCCCGCCGACGCCGTTCGCCCGCTCCCCGCACTGCGCCTCCGCCGTGCCGTCCTGCTCCGACCGGCCCGGGACGGGCCGTCCCGTGGCCTGATCTTTGGCTCCCCCTAGTCTCGCTCACGCCAGGCAGTGCGTTCATCCTCCCAGGACGGTTCGATCCTGCCGTTTGCGGGCCGACGGGACGCAGCGGAACGGATAGCATCGCCACGACGTCTTACGGATGTCGGCCTTCGGTCGATGGCGACTGGAAAAGCAACCTGGAGGTACTGTTGGGCGTCAGTCTGAGCAAGGGCGGCAATGTCTCGCTCACCAAGCAGGCACCCGGCCTGACCGCGGTCACCGTCGGCCTGGGCTGGGATGTGCGCACCACCACCGGTACCGACTTCGATCTGGACGCCTCGGCCATCGTCGTCGACGCCTCCGGCAAGGTGCTGTCGGATCAGCACTTCGTCTTCTTCAACAATCTGCGCAGCCCGGAGGGCGCCGTGGTGCACAGCGGCGACAACCTCACCGGGGCGGGAGAGGGCGACGACGAGCAGATCAAGGTCGACCTGACCGCCCTGCCCCCGCAGGCGCAGCGGGTGGCGTTCGCCGTCTCCATCTACGAGGCCGACTCGCGCGGCCAGAACTTCGGCCAGGTCCGCAACGCCTTCATCCGCGTGGTCAACCAGGCCGACGGCAACGAGCTGGCCCGCTATGACCTGTCCGAGGACGCCTCCACCGAGACCGCCATGGTTTTCGGTGAGCTTTACCGCCACGGCGCGGAGTGGAAATTCCGCGCCATCGGCCAGGGCTATGCCTCGGGACTGGCCGGCATCGCTATGGACTTCGGGGTCAACGTCTGATTTCGTCTTCCGTATCCGGACCGGGCACCGAAGATCCGGCTCCGGGGACGCGCAAGGGACCAGCAGGCAGCACAAGGGAGTAGGAGCAGCCGACCATGGGAGTTTCCCTCGCCAAAGGCGGCAACGTCTCGCTGACCAAGGCCGCGCCCAACCTGACTGCAGTGTCGGTCGGCCTGGGCTGGGATGTGCGGACCACGACCGGCGCGGACTTCGACCTGGACGCCTCGGCGCTGATGCTGGGCGCCAACGGCAAGGTCCTCTCCGACCGGCACTTCGTGTTCTACAACAACCTGCGCAGCCCCGACGGCTCGGTGGAGCACACCGGTGACAACCTCACCGGTGAGGGCGAGGGCGACGACGAGGTCATCAACGTCGATCTGACCGCCGTCCCGCCCGAGTGCGAGCGCATCGTCTTCCCGGTGTCGATCTATGACGCCGACAACCGCGGCCAGACCTTCGGTCAGGTCCGCAACGCCTTCATCCGCATCGTCAACCGGTCCGACAACTCCGAGCTGGCCCGTTTCGACCTCACCGAGGACGCCTCCACCGAGACCGCAATGATCTTCGGTGAGCTTTACCGCTATCAGTCCGAGTGGAAGTTCCGGGCGGTCGGCCAAGGGTATGCTTCGGGCTTGGCCGGTATCGCCATGGACTTCGGCGTCAACGTAGGCTGATCGCTGACGCTACCCCGCCGACCAGAAATTCGTTCATGATTCTTCGCACCTTCGGGTGGTCGTTCGCCATCACCGGTTTGGGCCTGCTCGCCGCACTGCTGTACGGCGGGCCGGCCGGGCTGGCGCTGGTGGCCGTCCTCGCCGTTTTGGAGATCTCGCTCTCGTTCGACAACGCCGTGGTCAACGCCAAGGTGCTGGAACGGATGAGCACCTTCTGGCAGAAGATCTTCCTGACCATCGGCATCGCCATCGCGGTGTTCGGCATGCGGCTGCTCTTCCCGCTGCTGATCGTCGGGATCACCGCTCAGATGACGCCGATCGAGGCCTTTGATCTGGCCTTCAACGATCCGAAGGAATACGCCCACCGGATGCATGAGGCGTATCCGACGATCGCGGCGTTCGGCGGCATGTTCCTGATGATGCTGTTCCTGGACTTCGTGTTCGAGGAACGCGCGGACAAATGGCTGCCGTGGCTGGAACGCCCGCTGGCGCGGATCGGCAAGCTCGACCAGCTCTCGGTGGTCGTGGCGGCCGGCGCCCTGGCCCTGGTGGCCGGGCTGTTCGCCGAGGACACCGGTCAGGTGATGATCGCCGGCGTGCTGGGCATGGTGACCTACATCCTGGTCAACGGGCTCGGCGAGCTGTTCTCCCAGGGCGGCGAGGACGACGGCGACGGCGAGGAGGAGGTCAAGGTCCCCGCCGTCAAGGGCACCACCGGCCCCAACGGGCTGGTGCTGGCCACCGGCAAGGCCGGGTTCTTCCTGTTCCTGTACCTGGAGGTGCTGGACGCCTCGTTCTCCTTCGACGGGGTCATCGGGGCGTTCGCCATCAGCACCGACCCGGTCGTCATCATGCTGGGCCTGGGCATCGGTGCGATGTACATCCGTTCGCTGACGGTGTTCCTGGTGCGCAAGGGCACCCTGCACGAGTACGTCTACCTCGAGCACGGCGCGCACTGGGCCATCGGCGCCCTGGCCGTCTGCATGCTGATCAGCATCGCCGTCCACGTCCCCGAGGCGATCACCGGCGGGCTCGGCGCGGGCCTGATCATCGCCGCCTTCCTGTCCTCGGTGCTGCGCAACCGGCGCGAGCGAAACGGCGCCTCACCGGGTGAGGCCGGCCCAGACGGGGCGGAGGAACTGCACCCCACGAGCGTGTCGGGGAGCGGGGCGCTGACCGGGGAATGATGCGGCCATGTCCGTCTCGCTGAGCAAGGGGCAGAAGGTCTCGCTGGCCAAGCCGGACGGCGGCGCGCTCACCCGGGTCAGGATGGGCTTGGGCTGGGACCCGGTGGTCAAAAGAGGGCTGTTCGGCCGGTCCAAGACCCAGCCGACCGACCTGGACGCCTCCTGCCTGCTGTTCGACGCCTCCGGCAACCTCGTGGACGCGGTCTGGTTCCGCCAGCTGCGCAGCAAGGACGGCGCCGTGCAGCACACCGGCGACAACCTCACCGGTGACGGCGAGGGGGACGATGAGTCGATCCGGGTCGACCTGACCGCGCTGCCGGGCAACGTCGCCCAGCTGGTGTTCACCGTCAACTCCTTCAGCGGGCAGGACTTCTCGCAGATCGCGGGCGCCTTCTGCCGGCTGGTGGACGAGAGCACGGGCCGGGAGCTGGCCCGCTACGACCTGTCGGGCTCCGGGCCGCACACCGCGCAGATCATGGCCAAGGTGAGCCGGGAGGGCTCCGGCTGGTCGATGACCGCGATCGGGGCCACCGCCACCGGCCGCACCTTCCAGCACCTGCTGCCCGTGGTGACGCAATACCTGTGAAGCGCCCGTGCTCTCGCCGCCGGGGCGGATGGGCCCACGGCGCCCGACGGCTCCGGCGGGGGTGCGAGGGCCGGCCCGTCCCGGCCCGCCGCACCGGGTGCTCTGACGCACGATTCACCTGTCCAAATGCCACAGATAGGCATATCTCCCGTATATGGTTCCGGGATGCGGACCGGGCCCGCCGTGCGGTGCCGTTGCTCTGGGGCCTGGCAGGCCGTGGAAAGGAACCGCTCCCATGCGACACTTCGACCACGTCTCCGCCGCCCGGCGCAAACGCCTGTTCGTTCGTCAGCCCCGCCCCTTCGACCGTGACACCGACCCGGCGCTGCTGGCGGTGGCGCTCGGCGCCACGCTCTACAGCCCGGCGACCCGCCCCACGCTGGCCCACGACATCGTCAAGGCCGTCCGGCACGGTGTGATGAGCATGGTGGTGTGCCTGGAGGACGCCATCCCCGACGACCAGGTGCCCGCGGCCGAGGCCAACATGATCGACCAGCTGCGCCGCGTCCACGCCTCCGGCAGCGCCGCCCCGCTGCTGTTCATCCGGGTCCGCACCCCCGAGCAGATCGGCGACCTGACCCGGCGGCTGGGCGATGCGGTCGAGCTGGTCAGCGGATTCGTGCTGCCGAAGTTCACCGCGGCCACCGGTGGAGCGTTCCTGGACGCGCTGGTGCAGACCAGCCCGCTGGCCGCGCGCCGGCTGCTGGCCATGCCGGTGATCGAGAGCCGGGAGGCCATCTACGCCGAGACCCGCGCCGAGATGCTGCAGGACGTGGCGCGGCTGCTGGCCAAGTACGCCGACTCGATCCTGGCGGTGCGGCTGGGCGCCACCGACCTGAGCGCCGCCTACGGGCTGCGCCGCCCGCCCGACCTGACCATCTACGACATCCAGCCGGTGGCCGCGGTGATCGCCGACGTGGTCAACGTGCTGGGCCGGGCCGACGGCACCGGCTTCGTGGTCACCGGCCCGGTCTGGGAGTACTTCTCGGCCGGGGAGCGGATGTTCAAGCCCCAGCTGCGGCAGTCGCCGTTCGAACGCCGCGCCGCCACCGGGCTGCGCCGCCACCTCATCAGCGCCGAACTGGACGGGCTGATCCGCGAGGTGCACCTGGACAAGGCCAACGGGCTGATCGGCAAGACCGTCATCCACCCCTCCCACGTCGCGGCCGTGCACGCGCTGTCGGTGGTCACCCACGAGGAGTACTGCGACGCCGCCGACATCCTCGGGGTCGACGGCGGCGGCGCCATGGCCAGCTCGTATGCCAACAAGATGAACGAGGCCAAGCCCCACCGGGCCTGGGCCGAACGGCTCATGCTGCGCGCCCAGGTGTTCGGGGTGGCGGCGGAGGACGTCACGTTCGTGGAACTGCTGGAAGCGGCGGGCGGCCTGTGACCGGGTGGAACGGCGCCTGGGTCGCCGAGCGGCTGGGCATCGCGCTGCGCGATGCCGACCGTCCCTTCGGGGCCGGCCTGCGCGACCTGGTCGGCCTGGCGGTGCGGCGCAACCCGCGCCGCGCCCACCTGCTGGTCTCGGCGGTGCTGGGCAAGCACGTGCCGACCGACCCCCGCCTGGTCCACGGGGCCGGCCTGCTGCTGGGCCGCCGCATCGCCGGACTGCCGCAGCCGGCCGCCGATGCCGCCGGCGCCGCCCTGCGCGCCGCCCTGGCCGCCGAACGGAACCCGCCGGACGGTGCGCGGCCCGCCGCGCGCCTGCGGGACATGCTGCGGGAGGCGCCGGCGGCCCCGATGCCCGCGCTGGTGATCGGCTACGCCGAGACCGCGACCGCGCTCGGCCACTCGGTGGCCGACGCCCTGGGCGGCGCCGTCTACCTGCACTCCACCCGCCGCCCCGTCCCGGGGGTGCCGCCGTACGGGGGGTTCGAGGAGGAGCACAGCCACGCCACCAGCCACCTGCTGCTGCCCGCCGACCCGGCGCTGATGGAGACCGCCGGGCCGGTGGTGCTGGTCGACGATGAGCTGTCCACCGGCACCACGGCGCTCAACACGATCCGCGCCCTGCACGCCGCGCACCCCCGCGACCACTACGTGCTGGCGTCCCTGGTGGACGTGCGCGGCCCGCAGGACCGGGCGCGCATGGCGGCCCTCGCCGACGAGCTGGGGGCGCGCATCGACGCGGTCGCGCTGGCCCGCGGCCGGGTGGAACTGCCCGCGGACGTGCTGCGGGCGGGCCGGGAACTGGTGGCCGCCACCGCTTGCGCACCCGCCCCGCCCCGGCCGTGCGGCCGCGCGCACCCGCTCGTCAGGATCGATCTGGCCTGGCCGCAGGACCTGCCGGAGGGCGGCCGGCACGGCTTCCTCCCCGAGCACCGCCGGCACCTGGAGGCCGAACTGCCGGCCATGGCCGCCCGGCTCGCCGAGACGCTGCCCGCCGCGGCGCGCCGGGTGCTGGTGCTGGGCTTTGAGGAGCTGATGTACGCGCCGCTGCGGCTGGCCGAGGCCCTGGCCGACCTGCTGCCGGCCGCACAGGTCCGCTATTCGACCACCACCCGCTCCCCGGTGCTGGCCGTGGACGACCCCGGGTACGCCATCCGCACCCGCCTGACCTTCCCCGCCCACGACGACCCGGCCGACGGCCCCGGGGAGCGCTACGCCTACAACGTGGCCCCCGGCGGCGACCGTGACCGCGCGTTCGAGGCGATCGTGCTGGTGGTGGACCGGGCCGGGGACACCCCGCTCCTGGAAAAGGGACTGGCGGCCCGGCTGCGTGAACTCGCCCCGGTCACCATGGCCGTGCTGCCCGTCCGCACGCCCGCCCGAAGGGGGGATCGTTGAGCACGCGCACGTTGCCGAGCCCGCTGCGCGGCCCGGACTTCGGCAGCTACCCGGCCGAGGACGTCGCCTGGCTGTTGAAGGACCTCTCGCACGTCCGCCTGGAGGCGCCGGCCGAGGAACGGGAGGCGGCGATCCAGTCCGGCCGCGCCCACTACGCCGAGTCGCTGCCGGTGGAGTACCGGCCCAGCCCGCAGTACCAGGAACTGTTCCACCGGGCGCTGCAGGAGTCGGCCACCCGGCTGGCGTACGCGGTCGGGCTGGTCGCCGAACTGATCCTGGCCGAGCGGGGTCCGGGGGCGGTGCTGGTCTCGCTGGCCCGCGCCGGCACCCCCATCGGCGTGCTGATCCGGCGCTGGGCCCGCGCGATCCACGGGCTGGAGCTGCCGCACTATGCGATGAGCATCGTGCGCGGCCGGGGCATCGACCGCGTCGCACTGCGCTACCTGGCCCGCCACCACGACCCGGCGGCGGTCATGTTCGTGGACGGCTGGACCGGCAAGGGCGCCATCGCAAGCGAGCTGGCCGCCGCCCTGGACGCCCACGCCCGGGAGGAGGGGGTGCGCTTCCCCGGCGAGCTGGCGGTGCTGGCCGACCCCGGGCGCTGCGCGGAGATCTTCGGCACCCGCGACGACTTCCTCATCCCCTCGGCCTGCCTGAACTCCACCGTCTCCGGCCTGGTCAGCCGGACGGTGCTCAACGATGAGCTGATCGGGCCGGGCGACTTCCACGGCGCCAAGTTCTACGCCGAACTGGCCGCGGGCGATGTGTCGGGGCTGTTCATCGACACCGTCTGCGCCCGCTTCGAGCAGGTCGCCGCGCAGGTCGCCGCCGACTGGCCCGCCCATCGCGCCGCCGACCGCAGGCCGGACTGGGCGGGCCGGCGGGCGGTGCGGCGGATCGGGGAACGCTACGGCATCGACGACCTCAACCTGATCAAACCGGGGGTGGGGGAGACCACCCGGGTGCTGCTGCGCCGCGTCCCCTGGCAGGTGCTGGCCCGCGCCGACATGCTGGACCGCCGCGAGCTGGCCCACATCAGGCTGCTGGCGGCCGAACGCGGCGTCCCCGTGGTCGAGGTGGAGCCGGACGCCTTCCCCTACGCCTGCATGGGCCTGATCCGTCCGCACCCGCACCCGGGCGGTGCGCGATGAGGACGGTGGTGTGCACCGACCTGGACCGGACGCTGATCTACTCGGCCGCCGCGCTCGCCCTGGAAGGACCCGACGAGACCCTGCCCCGGCTGCTGTGCGTGGAGCACTACCGGGCCGCGCCGCTGTCGTACGTCACCGAGACGGCGGCGATCCTGATCGAGCGGCTCGCCGAGGCCGCCGTGCTCGTCCCGGTGACCACGCGCACACCCGAGCAGTACCGCCGCGTCCGCCTGCTGGGCAAACCCCTCCCGTACGCCGTCTGCGCCAACGGCGGCCACATCCTGGTGGACGGGGCGGAGGACGCCGGCTGGGCCGGCCGGGTGCGCGCCCGCGTCGCCGAGACCGGCGCCGAGCTCGCCGAAGTCCGCGAGCATCTGAGCCGGATCGCCGGCGGGTTCGTGCACAGGCTGCGGACCGCCTCCGAGCTGTTCGCCTACGCCGTCGTCGACCGGGCGGCGCTTCCGGCGGGCTGGCTGGCGGAGCTGTCGGCCTGGTGCGCCGAACGCGGCTGGCGGACCTCCCTGCAGGGCCGCAAGGTCTACTGCCTGCCCTCGGGGCTGAGCAAGGCGTCCGCCGCCGCCGAGGTCGCCCGCCGCGCCGGCGCCGACCGGATGCTGGCCGCCGGGGACTCGCTGCTGGACATCGAACTGCTGGAGGCGGCCGACCTGGCGCTGCGCCCCTCGCACGGCGAGCTGGCCGAGACCGGCTGGAGCGCCCCCAACACCGCCGTCACCGCCGCGCGGGGCGTCGCCGCCGGCGAGGAGATCGTCGAGCGTCTCCTCGGCCACGTCCTGGACCCCGCCGCCATCCCCGCCACCGGCCGCTGGCGGCGTCTTCTGCGGCCCGCGGACCGGACGGGGAGCGAACCCGAACGGCTCTAGGCAAGCCGTCACCGGCGGTTCACGCTTGAAGGCATGAACACCCCTTTGACCGGGGACGAGACCGCGCTGTGGCGGGCGGCGGCCCGGGTCCTGGACGACAACTGGACCGGATGCGGCACCGCACCCTCTCCGGGGCTGTACCCGCACCTGTGGAGCTGGGACTCGGCGTTCATCAGCGTGGGACTGGCCCGGCACCGCAGGGAACGCGCCGAACGCGAACTGCTGTCGGTGTTCCGGGGCCAGTGGTCCGACGGGCTGCTGCCGCACATCGTCTTCCACCCCCGCCTCACCCGGCACGGCTACTTCCCCGGCCCCGACCTGTGGCGCAGCCGCACCATCGCGGGCACGCCCCGGGACCTGGACACCTCCGGCCTCACCCAGCCGCCGCTGCACGCCCTGGCGGCCCTGCGGCTGCATGAGTCGGCCACCGCCGACGAGGCCGAACGCAGCCGCGCCTTCCTGGCCCGCATCTACCGGCCGCTGGCCGCCCAGCACCGCTATCTGTCCCGCTGCCGCGACCTGGGCGGGGCGGGCCTGGCGGCCATCTGCCACCCCTGGGAGTCCGGCCTGGACAACAGCCCCGCCTGGGACCGCCCGCTGGCCGCCCTGGACCCGCCGCCGTCGGCGTACGCGCCCGGCCGCCCGCCGCGCCCGCCCGCCGGTGAGGACCACGACCGTTACGTGTGGCTGGTCGTCCTGCTGCGCCGGGCCGGTTACGCCCCCGGCCACCTGCGCGAGGAACATCCCTTCGCGGCCGAGGACCCGCTGTTCAACGCCGTCTACCTGGCCTCCGCGCACGCGCTGGCGGAGATCGCCGAGATCACCGGGCACGATCCGGTGCCGCACCGGGAGCAGGCCCAGCGCATCCACCGCGCCCTGCTGGATCGGCTGTGGGACCCCGAGGCGGGCTGTTTCCGGGCGCTGGACCTGCGCACCGGCCGTCTCATCCCGGCGCTGACCGTCTCGTCCTTCGGCCCGCTGCTGGACCCCGAGCTGCCCCGGCCCATCCTGCGCTCCCTGGTCGAGCTGCTGCTGTCGGGCCGCTTCGCCGGGGCCACCGGATACCCGGTGCCCACCTGCGACGTCCAGGCGTCCTGTTTCGACAGGGGGGACTACTGGCGCGGCCCGACCTGGATCAGCACCAACTGGCTGCTGTGGCTGGGAGCCGCCGCCCACGGCCTGACCGTGGTCGCCGACCTGCTGCAGGGCGCCACGCTGCGGCTGGTGCGCCAGTCGGGGTTCCGGGAGTACTTCGATCCGTTCGACGGCGCCGGCCGCGGCGGCCACGACTACAGCTGCTCGGCCTCGCTCGTGCTGGACCTGCTGGCCGCCCGCCGCGCCCCCCGGGCGGCCTGATCGGTACGGTGGAGCGCATGCTGCGGATCTTCACCCGCAACCGCCTGCCCGCGTCCGTGCGGGCCCGCCTGGAGCTGGCGCGCGGCGAGCGCCCGCTGGCCTTCGCTCCCACCCGGGGCGGCTCTCACGTGGTCGCCACCACCCTGGCGCTGCACCTGCCCACCGGTGACGGCGGCTTCGTCCGCTTGCCGTGGGAGCGCATCGACCGCGCCGTCTGGGAGAACGGGCGGCTGGTCGTTCAGGAGACCTCCGCGGGCCCGACGCACCGCATCGGGCTCACCGACCCCGGGTCGGTGCCCGAGACCGTCCGGGAACGGGTCACCTCCACCGTGGTGGTCTCTCACCCGGCGACCCTGCCCGGCGGCGGCAGGGTCCGCATCACCGGCCGCCGCTCGCCGGCCACCGGGGAGGTGCGCTGGGCGATGCTGTTCGAGGCCGGGCTCGACCCCGACGATCCGGGCCTGCGCGCCCAGGCCGAGCAGGTGCTGGAGGACCTGCGCCGCCAGACGGGCCTGTAAGGCCGCCTCAGCGCGGCCCGCGCCGCCCGGGCGTCCCGGTCTCCTTCGGGCCTTTGCCGGGACCGCCGGCGCCCGCGGGGCCCGCCCCGGTCCTGCCGGCCACTCCGGCGGGCGTGTCGGAGAACCTGCGCTCGCCGGTGCCCGGCGTCTCCGCTCCGGTCCGCTGCGCCGTCGGCACCCGCTCGCCCACCTCATCGGCCGGCCCGCCGGTCTCGGCGTGCCGCTTGCCGCCCATCTTCTGCTTGGCCGTCCCCGCCAGCTCCCCGGACTTGGCCCGCAGCGCCTCCGTGGTCTCCTGGACCCGCGGGTGCTCGGCCAGCTTGCGCGACTGCTGCACGATCTGCTCGTACCGCTCCCGGCCGGCCTTCGTTCCCAGCACATAGCCGACCGCCAGGCCCGCGAGGAACGGAATCCTGATCTTCATGGCACCCCCTGCTAGCTCTTGGGTGCCACCCCCATACCCACGATCGGCGAAGCCAGTCGGCGCCCTCCCGCATATACGTGCACGAGCACCTGTCCGGATGCGCTAGTCTGGTTCCGCCGCGGTGCGAGGGAGTCCCTCACACACGGTCCCGCGTAGCTCAATTGGCAGAGCAGCCGGCTGTTAACCGGCAGGTTATTGGTTCGAGTCCAATCGCGGGAGCCAGCTCAAGTCTTCTAAAGACGCAGGTCAGGCCCTAGCCGAGTGACTCAGGCCAGGGCCTGTTTTCGTTTCCGTCCAACTGGCTGCCTGACCACGAGCCCCGGAGGCCGGGCCGGGACCGGCCGGATCCGGGGCGCCGTCTCCGTGACGTGCGTCCCGCTGCGGCCGGCGAACCGGGCGATCTCCTCCGCGGACATGCCGTTGTGCGGCGGCAGCGTTATGAACCCGCCGCTGATCCGGTCATGAGCGTGTGAATAGTGTCGTCTGTCACTGCTGGTGGATACAGTGCCGGCCATGACCGAGTTGGCGCCTGGGGTTTACGAGCATGTGGTGACCGGTGAGCTGCGGAGGCGGCTGCGGACGGTCGATGCGGAGCTGGTGCACCGGGACGGACTGGAGGCCGTGGACGCCGAGGAGCTGCTCGTCCGGCATCTGGCGGTGCTGACGCGGCGGGCGTTGCGGATCGTCGGGGAGCAGGGGGAAGGGGCGCTCGGGCGGCAGGTCGAGACCGCCAACCGGATCGCGGAGGCGATCGGGCGGCTGGTGCCGGGGGCCGTGGTCGAAGGCGACCGGGTGGCCGAAGAGGGACAGGTGCTGCTCGGGGTCGCCGGCGGACGGCTGCCCGATGGGACGGTGGCGTTTCCGCGGCGGCCCGAGATCCCGCTGTCGATGGGAGCGCTGCTGGTCAACGGGCGGGATCAGCCGCAACTCGGCCGGGAGATCGCCAAAGAGCTGGCCTCGGCGGACCAGGTGGATCTGATCTGCGCGTTCATCAGGTGGCATGGGCTGCGGCTGATCGAGGAGGACCTGCGCGCCTTCACCGCCCGGGGCGGGCGGCTGCGCGTCATCACCACCACCTACCTGGGAGCCACCGAGCAGCGGGCCGTGGACCGCCTGGTGGAACTGGGAGCCGAGGTCAAGATCTCCTATGACGTGCAGCGGACCCGCTTGCACGCCAAAGCGTGGCTGTTCCACCGCCGCTCGCGGCTCGACACGGCCTATGTGGGCTCTTCGAACCTGTCGCGCAGCGCCATGCTGGACGGGCTGGAGTGGAACGTGCGGATCGCCCGGGCGGAGCAGCCGCACGTGATCGAGACCTTCGCGGCGACCTTCGAGGAGTACTGGAACGACCCGTCTTTCGAGGTCTACGACGATCCCGGGCGGCTGGCGCGGGCACTGGCCGCCGCGCGAGGAGAGCGGGCACCCGTCCCGCTGGAACTCGGAGGCGGGCATGTCGAGCCCTACCCCTACCAGCAGGAGATCCTGGACGAGCTGGAGGCGGCCCGGCAGGTGCACGGGCACTGGCGGAACCTGGTCGTCATGGCCACCGGGACCGGCAAGACCGTCGTGGCCGCGCTGGACTACCGGCGGCTGCGGCGGCAGGGCAAGGTCGACTCGCTGCTGTTCGTGGCGCACCGCAAGGAGATCCTGGAGCAGAGCCTGCGCACCTTCCGGCACGTCCTCGGGGACGGCGCGTTCGGGGAGCTGCTGGTCGACGGCCACCGGCCCGTGCAGTGGCGGCACGTGTTCGGGTCCATCCAGTCGCTGTCCCAGCTTCCCCACCTGGAGCCGGACCGCTTCAGCATGCTCATCGTGGACGAGTTCCACCATGCGGCCGCCGCCTCCTACGCCAGGCTGCTGGACCGGCTCGAACCGAATGTGCTGGTGGGGCTGACCGCCACTCCCGAACGCCCGGACGGCGAGGACATCCTGCGCTGGTTCGACGCAGGCCGTTTCACCGTCGAGCTGCGGCTGTGGGAGGCGCTGGAACGGGGACTGCTCGTCCCCTTCCACTACTTCGGCATCCATGACGGCACCGACCTGTCAAAGGTCGGCTGGCGGCGCGGCGCCGGTTACGACACCGAGGAGCTGACCAACCTCTACACCGGCCTGGACTCCCGGGTGGCCATGGTCGTCGAGGCGCTGCAGCGCAAGGTCGGCGATCTGAGCCGCATGCGGGCGGTCGGCTTTTGCGTGAGCATCGCGCACGCCGAGTACATGGCCGAAGAGTTCAACCGCCGCGGCATCCCCTCCCGGGCGGTCACCTCCAAGACCCCGCGCGAGGAGCGCGAGGAGTCCTTGTGCCTGCTCCAGGACGGCGAGCTGAAGGCCGTCTTCACCGTCGACCTGTTCAACGAGGGTGTGGACGTGCCGCAGATCGACACCGTGCTGTTCCTGCGTCCCACCGAAAGCGCCACGGTCTTCCTGCAGCAGCTCGGCCGCGGCCTGCGGCCGGCGCCGGACAAGGCCGTCCTCACCGTGCTGGACTTCGTGGGGCACCAGCGCAAGGAGTTCCGTTTCGACCGGCGCTTCACGGCGCTGACCGGCATTCCCCGCAGCCGGCTGCTCAAGGAGGCCGAGGCGGGCTTCCCCACGCTGCCGCCCGGATGCGCCATCGACCTGGACCGCGAGGTCAGCAAGATCGTCCTGGCGAACATCAGGCAGGCCCTGGGCCGGCGCCGCGCTGAGCTGGTCGGCGAACTGCGCGGAATGGGCGACCCGTCGCTGCCGGAGTTCCTCGCCGAGACCGGGCTGGAGCTGGAGGACCTCTACCGCGGCGGGCGGGGCGGCTGGGCCCGGCTGCGCCGGGACGCGGGCCTGGACGCCCGCCCGGTCACCTCGGCCAAGGACGACCAGGCGCTGGGCAGGGCGATCGGCCGCATGCTGCACGTGGACGACCCCGAACGCCTGCAGTTCCTGCGGGACCTGCTGAGCCGCCCGCAGCCGCCCCGGCCGTCCGGCACCGACCTGCGGCGCACCCGGCTGCTGTCCATGCTGAACACCTTCTTCGACGCCTCCAGGCCGCTCAGCGCCTTGGAAGGGCACCTGGAGCGGCTGTGGGCCAACCCGGCGCGGCGGGAGGAGATGCTCGCCGTCATCGATGTGCTGTGGGACCGGATCCGCCGGGTCACCCCGGTCGTCCCCGAGGCCGCGCACCTGCCGTTGCGGCTGCACGCCCGCTACACCCGGGGCGAGGCCCTGGCCGCCTTCGGGATGGAGGTCACCTCGTCCATGGTCGCCGGGGTGCAGTGGCTTCCCGAGGAGAAGGCCGATGTCTTCCTGGTGACCATCGACAAGGACGAAAAAGAGTTCTCACCCACCACGATGTACAACGACCGGGCGGTCGACCCGACGCTCTTCCACTGGGAGTCCCAGTCCCGCACCCGGGAGGACTCTGAGACCGGCCAGCGCTACATCCACCACGTGGAGTGGGGCACCAGCGTCCACCTCTTCCTGCGCAAGCAGAAGGGCGACCCCTACACCTACGCCGGGCCGATGACCTACCAGGACCATGAGGGTGAACGCCCCATGCGCATCCACTGGCGTCTTGCCCATCCGCTGCCGCCGGAGGTGTTCCACTACGCCAAGGTGGGTGTCGGCTGAGCCGTGCCGTCCGGCCCGGACGGCACCGGTGTTCGGGCAGGTCAGGGGACGTGCGACACTGTTTTTTCGTGTTCGGCGTCGTTGATCTTCCCACCTATCTCGCAGGGCTCATCGTCATCATCCTGCTTCCCGGGCCCAACTCCCTGTACGTGCTGTCGGTGGCGGCCCGGCGCGGGGTGCGGGCCGGGTATCTGGCCGCGGCGGGCGTGTGGTGCGGGGACGTCGTGCTGATGGTGCTGTCGGCCGCGGGGGTGGCCTCGCTGCTCAAGGCGAACGCCGTGCTGTTTGCGATCGTCAAGTACGCGGGCGCCGGTTACCTGACCTGGCTGGCCGTCGGGATGCTGCGGGCCGCGTGGGGGATGTGGCGGAGGCGGCGGGATCAGGCGGCGCGGGAGGCGCCGGCGCTCGCCGCCGATGAGCGGCCCTACCGGCGCGCCCTGGTGATCAGCCTGAGCAACCCGAAGGCGATCTTGTTCTTTGTGGCCTTCTTCGTGCAGTTCGTCGATCCCGGATACGCTTACCCGGCGCTGTCCTTTGTGATTTTGGGGGCCTTCGCCCAGCTGGTCAGCATCCTGTACCTGAGCGTGCTGATCTTCGGCGGGGCGAGGCTGGCGGCGGCCTTCCGCAGCCGCAGGCGGCTGTCGGCCTGGGCCACCTCGGCGGTCGGAGCCCTCTTCCTCGGCTTCGCCGCGAAACTGTCGCTGGCCGGCGTGTGACCTTCGGCCGGGGGTGGTGCGGTGAGCGCGATCAGGGGTGTGCTGTTCGATCTCGACGGGACGCTGGTCGATCACGAGTCGGCCGCCGCCGACGCGGTCGTGGCCGCGCTGGCGGACATGGACGGGGCCGAGGGGGTCGAGCCCGCGGCGCTGGGACGGTTGTGGGTCGAGATCGAGCATGCGGCCATGGACCGCTACCTGGCCGGAGAGATCGGCTTCCAGGAGCAGCGGCGGCTGCGGGTCGCCCGGCTCAGAGCCGAGCTGGGGCTGCCGGCCTGGACGGACGAGCAGGCCGACGAGTGGTTCACCGGGTATCTGCGCGAGTACGAGCGGGCGTGGCGGACGTATCCGGACGCGCTGCCCGCGCTGGAGCGGCTGCGGCGGGAGCGGCCGGAGGCGGCGCTGGGGGTCGTCACCAACGGAAACGGACAGCAGCAGCGGCGCAAGTTGGCTCAGACGGGCCTTGCCGCGCTGATGCCGACGGTGGTCGTCTCCGGTGAGGTCGGGGTCGCCAAGCCGGACCCGGAGATCTTCCAGATCGCCTGCCGGCGGCTGGGACTGCCGCCGCAGGAGGTCGCCTACGTGGGGGACCGCCACCAGACCGATGCGCTCGCCGCGAAAGCGGCCGGGCTGCGAGGAATCTGGCTCGATCGCGGGGGAGAGAAAGGTGCGGACCCGGGCGTCCCGGTGATCGCGAGCCTGGCCGATCTTCCGGGCGTCCTCGCCCGGTGACGGTTGTAAAGGCCCCTGGGGGGCGCGAGCCGCGTGCGGCACGGCGTCCCGCCAGGGGCCTTGCCTGCGTCGGCGGACGGCGGCGGGCCGTGCCGGGCACCGCGTCATTTCACCGATCGGGCCTCGGCACCGTCCGGGATGTCCCCGAAGGCCCTCCGCGGCCGCGTCAGTGGGCCTTTTTCAGCACCTGACCCAAGCCACCGCGGACGGGCCTCGAGGTGTCCGGTACTGCGACGTTCCAGATCACAGTATCGGACCTGACTGCAACGTCCCCGTCTCAATCTGCGGAGACGGCGTGCTGCAGAAGGTTCAGTAGTCGTACCAGCCGTGGTAACGCCGGTGGTGCCACTTGTGGTGGTGCCACTTGTGGTGCTGCTGCCAACGGTCACGCTCGTTGTCGTTTTCGTTGGCATTGCCATTGAGGTTGTAGTTGTAGTTGTAAACGTAAACGTTGTTGCGGTTGCTGTTGCGGTTCCGCTTCCGCTTGCGGCGCCGGTCGCCGCCCAGCTGGACCTGGCCCACCTCCTGCTGACTTTGGGTGACCGCGACGGCGCCGCCCTGGACGGCCTGCTCCGCCGCCATGACGGGCGGCGCCGCCAGCAGGGAGCCGCCGAGGGCGGTGGACAAGAGGCCGACCATGGCCAGTCGTTTCGTCATCTGGGTCTCCTGCTTCGTTGCCGGAACTGCTTTTCTGCATATGGCAGCGACTCAGGGATAACACGGTCACGGGTAATTCCTGCAGTCGGTATCGGGTAAAGACTGCGCACTTGGTCGTATTCTTGCCGCCGGTCGGCCGTGCGGTGCGGGAAAGAGTGGCGAACCTTTCACTTCAAGAGGAGAAGCCGATATGGGGATATCTGCTCATTTCGGTGTAATTCGGTGAATGGATGGTGCGTCCGGCGCCGGCTGCGGGCGCGTGGGCGGCGTGCGGGGGTTCGCTGCGCTCCCGGGCGCCATGGGCCGTCCGGTGCTCGTGCCGTCCGGGACCGGCGGGTGGGAGATCACCGGCGGGTACGGCCGGTATTCCGCCCACCGAGGACGGCCGGCAGGTCATAGAGGGTGTCGACGGTCGTCCCCTCCCAGTTCCCCATGCCGCCGTAAACGCCGTGATCGACGCCGTCGGCCCGGACCCGGATGGTCTGCATGCCGACGGCCTGCGCGCCGGGCAGCTCGCCTCCCGCGCCGTCGGCGACGAAGACGCACCGTTCGGGGACGGTGTCCAGTGCGGCGGCGGCCAGCCGGTGGATCTGCGGGTCGGGCTTGCAGCATCCGACCGTGCAGGAGAACACCGGGGCGGTGATCTGTCGGGACAGCGGGTTGCCGTCCCAGAGCGCGGGGACCTCCGCCGAGCAGTTGCTGATCAGCCCCAGCCGCCGGCCGTCGGCCCGGAGCGCGTCGAGCAGCGCCGGCAGGCCGGGGTCCGGGGTGATCTGGCGGCGGGTGAAGTCGAGACGGCGCCGGGCGGCGCGGCGGACCGCCTCCTCGGTGGGGTTTCCGCCGGCGCGGACGGCGAGCGCGGCGATGGTCTCCTCCAAGGAGCCCAGGGCTCCGCGCCAGCGTTCCCGGAAGCTGTTTTTGAACAGCTCGGCGAACAGAACGCGGTCCACGCCCAGGTCGTCGGCCATGGCATGCGACACCGCGTCCCGGCGCTCCCGCGAGCCGCTGGGCACCAGGGTGCCGAAGAGGCCGAACACGATCGCATGAAGACCGCCGGACACCGCGATCTTCTCATGGGGGCACGAAGGCGGCGCTTGGAAGAAGTCTGACCTGCGATGTCACGACCTCGGGCACTGTCTGGCCTCTCGTCCCGCAAGACCCCGTGCCGGAGGGATCAGCCGTGTCGGCCCGGCCGGGAGACCCGCGCGTCATGAGGCGGCGCAAAAGTCGTTGCCCGGTCACGGGGTGGGGACGCGACCGGGCAACGACCGGCCCCCGGAAACCCGGAGGGCGGACCGAGGCGTCTTAGGCGACCAGGACCTCTCGGATCGGGCGGCGCGGAGAGGCCGGGGCGGGCGGGCCGTAACCGAAACGGATGATCATCTGGACGCTGCGGCCGGGCCAGTGGCCGCCGCCGGGGTCGCGCATCTCCTGCACGTCCAGCGGCTGGGTGAGGAACGAGGTGGCCACCCCGTGCCGGGTGGCGGTGAGCAGGACGCGCTGCAGGGCCTGACCGGCGCGCAGCCACTCGGCGGGCCCGTCGCCGTCGACGATCAGCGCGCCCAGCGTGGGCCGTTCTTCGAAGCCGCCGACCTCCCGGCCGCCGTCGCCGAAGCCGCCCAGGCCGAAGTCGCGCATGGGCAGGCCCCGCCCGGCGGAGCGGGGGCCGAAGGCGTAGGAGGGGATCCCCTCGGTGCGGGCGCGGCCGGTGGTCCAGCGGGCCAGCTCCTGGCGGTAGGCGGGGTTCTCGGCCAGCTCGTTGTCGGCGGCGGCGATCAGGTCCAGCAGCCGGGAGGTGGCCGGCTGCTCGAGGATGCGCAGCACCGCGCCCTCCCGCTGGGCGGCCTCCTCCAGCTCGTTGAGCACCCGGGCCGGCAGGTGGATGCGGTCATAGGGGTTGCGGTTGGTGCGCCGCTCGGTGATCGCGGCGTACAGCTCGCGCTGACGGGCCGACGGCTCGGTCCACGGCTCGCCGCCGACGATGGCCAGCAGGGTGTGCCCGCTGCCGGGGAAGGTCCGCACGATCGGGCGGTGCCCGGCGGTGCGCACCGCCAGCCGCAGGTTGAACAGGGCGGCGCCGCAGGCGATGTGCATGGCCCGGCCGCGCGGGTCGATCACCGGCACCGCCCGGTCGGGGTCCAGGTGCAGCTCCAGCTCACCGCCGCGGGAGCGGAACCACCAGGGCTGGCTGTTGTGCAGCGAGGGCGCGGCGATCGCCGCGGAGACCAGCCGGTGGACGCCTGCGCGGGACGCCAGGGGAACGGCCATCACATACCTCCGAGTGCGGACGCTGCCTGGTCTCCACGGTGGTCACTCGCCCTCCCGGTCCGTAGGGACCTTGGTCCCACCGGGCAGGGCCAGAGGTCGTCACCGGCCACGGGGATGAGAGCAGGTACCCCGGGGGGTATGCTGCAAGGCGAGTCGGATACCCCCGGAGGTATGCATGTTCTTCGCCCAGTACTACCTCGACTGCCTCTCCCAGGCCTCCTACCTGATCGGCGACGAGGGCACCGGCCGCGCGGTCGTGGTGGACCCCCGCCGCGACGTCTCCGAGTACCTGGCCGCCGCAAAGGAGCACGGGCTGCGCATCGAAGGCGTGATCAACACCCACTTCCACGCCGACTTCATCGCCGGGCATCTGGAGCTGGCCGCGCAGACCGGGGCGTGGATCGGCTACGGACGGCGGGCCGAGGCCGAGTACCCGATCCGCAAGCTCGCCGACGGCGAGCGCATCGAGCTCGGGGATGTGGTGCTGCAGGTCATGGAGACCCCCGGGCACACCCCTGAGTCGATCAGCCTGCTGGTCTTCGAGCACGCGGGCGATGAGGTCCCCTACGGGGTGCTCACCGGCGACGCGCTGTTCATCGGGGACGTGGGCCGTCCCGACCTGCTGGCCTCCCTCGGGAAGACCGCCGATGAGCTGGGCCGCATGCTCTACGACAGCGTCCACCGCAAGCTGATGGCGCTGCCGGACCAGGTGCGGGTGTTCCCCGCGCACGGGGCGGGCTCGGCCTGCGGCAAGAACCTGTCCACCGAACGGTGGTCCACCATCGGCGAGCAGCGGCTGTCCAACTACGCCTGCGCCCCGATGAGCGAGGAGGAGTTCCTGGCCATCGTCACCGAAGGGCAGCCCTCCGCTCCCGGCTACTTCGTCTACGACGCCGTGCTCAACCGCAAGGAGCACGGGCTGCTCGATGTGGACAAGCGCCTGCGGCCGCTGGAGGCCGGCGAGTTCCTGGCCCACCGCGCGGCGGGGGCGGTCGTGGTGGACGCCCGCCCCACCCAGGAGTTCGTCGCCGGGCACGTCCGCGGCTCGCTGCACGTGCCCGCCGACGGCCGCTTCGCCGAATGGGCCGGGACGGTGGTGGCGCCCGGCTCCCGGATCCTCGTGGTCGCCCCGCAGGACCGCGAAAAGGAGGTCATCACCCGGCTGGCCCGCATCGGCTTCGACGACGTCATCGGCTACCTGCGCGAACCCGAGGGCGCCTTCATGGGCATGCCCGAGGAGATCGCGCACGGTCCCCGGATGACCGCCCGGGAGCTGCGCGCCGAGCTCGACGGCGAACAGCCCCCGCTGGTGCTGGATGTGCGCAACGTCGGCGAGCTGCGCGCCGGGCGGATCGAGGGCTCCCTGCACATCCCGCTGGCCGAGCTGCCGGGGCGGCTGGAGGAGGTCCCCAAGGACCGCACCGTCGTCGCCTACTGCGCCGGCGGCACCCGCTCGGCCATCGCGGCCAGCCTGCTGCGCCGCCACGGCCACGCGCAGGTCCTCGACCTGATCGGCGGCTATGCCGCCTGGCGGGGCGCGCTGTCGCCGGCGGGCGCCTGACCTGCGCGGCCGGACGCGCACGGACGACGGCCCCATGCGCCGCGCCGGTGAGCGGGGGCGTCTTCCGTCTCGTCCGGGCCGCCGTATGCGCGGCCATCGGGTCTGGACGGGGGCGGCGGGGGAGCGTACCGTCAAGGACGCGAGAAATATTCATATTTGATCTTTCGGGGCGAGGAGTGCCCATGAACGGACCCCGCTCGTCCATGGCCATGACCGGCCGCACGGCTCCGGCCGCCGCCGCACGCCGCCGCCGGCTGCGGCGCGCGGCGGCGGCCGTGCTCGCCTCGCTGACGGCCGCGGCCGGCCTCCCCGGCCCGGCCGCGGCCACCGCCGCGACGCCCCCCTCCGGCGCGTTCTCGGTGCTGACCTACAACATCGCCGGGCTGCCGGACTTCCTGTCCGGCAGCCACCCGTCGAGGAACATCCCGCTGATCAGCCCCCGCCTGGCGCCCTACGACATCGTCCACGTCCAAGAGGACTTCAACTACCACCGCGCCCTCTACGCCGGGGACAACCACCCCTACCGCACGCCCACCAGCGGCATCGCCGGCATCGGCAGCGGCCTGAACACCCTGTCGAACTTCCCCTACGACACCGGCGACTTCCAGCGCGTCACCTGGAAGGACTGCTACATCGGCACGGGCGACTGCCTGACCCCCAAGGGCTTCACGTTCATGCGCGTCCGCCTGGCCGAAGGCGTCTACGTCGACTTCTACAACCTGCACGCCGACGCCGGCAGCACCAGCCGCGACATCGCGGCCCGCAACGCCAACCTCGACCAGCTCACCGCGTTCATCCAAAAGCACTCATCGGGCAACGCGGTCGTGGTCATGGGCGACACCAACACCCGCTACACCCGCACCGGCGAGCGCATCCGCCAGTTCGCCGCCGCCAACGGCCTGACCGACGTGTGGGTGAGCCTCATCCGGGGCGGCACCCCGCCGCCCGAAGGCGGCCCCGCCCCCGCCTGTGACACCGCCACCGTCGACAACTGCGAAGTCGTCGACAAAATCCTGTTCCGCGGCTCCAAGTTCCTGAAACTGAACGCCGTCCGCTACCGCAACGAACGCGCCGCCTTCCTGGACGAGGCGGGCGAGAGGCTGTCCGACCACGACCCCATCGCCGCCGACTTCACCTGGAAGGCCAGCCCGCACTACCGCTTCGGCGAACAGTTCGGCGGCCCGCACGGCGACCACTACAACGACATCGACGAAATCCGGCCCGGCGCCCGCCCCGTCCGCCTGACCATGCGCAGCGGGGCCAGGGTGGACCAGGTCGGCCTCACCCTGGACGACGGCACCACGCTCACCCACGGCGGCACCGGCGGCACGGCCGCCGCCCTGGAACTGGCCGCGGGCGAGTACGTGACCTCCGTCCACCTGTGCCGGGGCAAGCGCAACGGCAAAAGCCGCATCTTCTACGCCCGCTTCACCACCAACCGGGGCAACGCCCTCTCCGGCGGCACGACCACCTCCGACTGCCTCACCCGCACCACTCCGCCCGGCTGGCAACTGGCCGGATTCCACGGCCGCTCCGGAGCCGAAGTCGACAAACTCGGCTTCATCTACACCCGTCGCACCTGATCTTTCCGATTCCGGACAGGCCCGGCCGGCGACCTGCGGGTGTTTCGGCGCGACACATCCGACATAACAAAAAACCGACCTTCCCGTCATAGGCGGGGCGTAAGATCCCTCCTCCCGGGCTTTCGACGCCCGGCCGCCCGGTGGGCCGGGACGAACACCGGCGATTTCGGGACCGCCCCTTATCCCGGCAGGCCGAGCCGCGGCGAAAGGCGACGGGACGCCTCAGGATCGGAGGGTCATGAACAGGCGCGCGGTCATCGCGCTGTCCACAACGGGCGTGCTGCTGTCCGGGACGGTGGGGTACATCGTGTGGCCGGGGGACTCGGCGGCGACACAGGCCGAGGCCGGACCCCGCCCCGGGCAGGTGCGCACGGTTCCGCTGCGCACGGCCCCGTCCGACCGCGAGCCGCCGCAGACCCAGGCGCCGCGATCGCCGAAGGCGCCCCCCGCCCCGGCGGCGAGCCCGGTCGCCGAGCTGCCCGCCGCGCGCACCGGGCCGTTCAGCATGGTCGGGGTCTCCTGGGACGACCCCGGCGCGAAACTGCACGGCTCGGTGCAGGTGCGCACCCGCGGCGCCGCCAGTGGCCGGTGGTCGCCGTGGCGGACCCTGCAGATCGACGACCACGACGCCCCCGACGCCGGTTCCTCCGCAGAGCGCCCCCGGCGCGGCGCCACCAAGCCGCTGTGGGTGGGGCCGTCGAACGGCGTCCAGATCCGGGTGACCGGCAGCGGGCCGCCGCCGGCGGGACTGCGCGCCGAACTGGTCGACCCCGGGGACGGCCCGCGCGTGCCGCAGTCCGGGCCGGGGAGCGGGGAGCAGCCGGGCGGGGCCGCCGGCCAGAGCGCCGGGGCCGCCGCGGCACCGGCCCCGGTCATCGTCACCCGCGCCCAGTGGGGCGCCGACGAGAGCCTGGTCACCGGCTCCCCACAGTACGCCCCGGCCGCCAAGGTCGTCTTCACCCACCACAGCGCCGGCGGCAACGACTACGACTGCGCCGAGTCGCCCGCCGTCATCCGGTCGATCCTGCTGTACCACGTCAAGACCAACGGCTGGAACGACATCGGCTACAACTTCCTGGTCGACAAGTGCGGCACCATCTTCGAAGGCCGCAAGGGCGGCGTCGGCAAACCGGTGATCGGCGCGCACACCTACGGCTACAACACCGGCTCGGCCGGGGTGGCGGTGCTCGGCGACTTCACCGGCGTCGCACCGTCGGTCGCGGCCCAAAAAGCCGTCGCCCGCGTCGCGGCCTGGAAACTCGGCCTGCACGGCAGTGACCCCACCGGCAGGGCCACCGTGGCGGGCAAGAGCTTCAACACCATCTCCGGGCACCGCGACGGCGTGGCCACCGCCTGCCCCGGCGAGCTCCTGTACGGCCGGCTCGGCGCCATCCGCAGCCACGCCAAGCAGTGGAGCACCCCCGCCAAGCCCCCGATCGTGACCTCCATCACCGGAGCCACCGAGTCCAAGGGCACCTACTACACCAGGGGAACGCTGACCATCGGCTGGAACCCGGCCGCCGTCTCCACCTATGAGGTGCTGCTGAACGGCAAGGTCCTGGCCCGCCGCAACGGGCGGGCGACCTGGGCGCAGGTGAAGGTGCCCGAAGGCGCCCACAAGCTCCGGGTGCGGGCCCGCAA
Organism: Thermomonospora sp. CIF 1; assembly: GCF_001896795.1. Taxonomy (NCBI): domain Bacteria; kingdom Bacillati; phylum Actinomycetota; class Actinomycetes; order Streptosporangiales; family Thermomonosporaceae; genus Thermomonospora; species Thermomonospora sp. CIF 1. The sequence continues at coordinate 528,348 of NZ_MOYN02000021.1, read as the reverse complement.
CCTGAACGGCACCACGGCGCTCTCCCCGGTCTACCCGGTGATCTCCGACGTCACCGCCCCGGTCTTCCGCACCGCCCCCGCGCTGCGGGTGCGCGGCGGCGCGGTCGGCGCCAAGGGGAAGATGCCGGTCCGGCTCACCTGGAAGGTCACCGACAACGTGCGGCTGAGGTCGCTGCGGGCCACCTCGCCCACCGCCAGGAACTTCAAGGTGTCGGCGACCGCCTGGGCGACGTCCGTCAAGCCGGGCGTCTCCCGGAAATGGACCCTGCTGGCCGCCGACACCCTCGGCAACAACACCCGGGCCTCCATCACCCGGACCGCCGCGCTGGTCCACGACCAGTCCGCGGTGCGCCGCGGACGCTGGAAGGTCCTCACCACCAAGAGCTACCTGGGCCGCCGGGCGCTCTACAGCAAGACCAAGGGCGCCAGCGTCCGCTACGCCTTCACCGGCCGCTCGGTCGGGCTGATCTTCCGGCGGGGCACCGCCAACGGCGCCGTCCACATCTACGTCGACGGCGTCAAGGTCGCCACCGTCGACACCAAGGCCCGCTCCACCCGCTACCGCCGCATCGTGTGGACCAAGAGCTGGAAGAAGCCCGGCAGGCACACCGTCCGGATCGTCGTGGCGGGCACCAAGGGCCGTCCCGCCGTGGTCACCGACGGCATCGCCGTCATCCGCTGACGCCGTCCGGCGAAACGGCCCCGCCGGGACGTTCCGGGCGGACCGGCGGCGGCGGGGCTACGGTGTGGCCATGGATGTGGCGCTGGCGGTGGTCGCGGCCGTGACGGTGACCGCGCTGGTGGCGGCGGTGCCCTGGTGGCGCGGGCGGCGGGAGCTGGGCAGCCCGGTGGACCGGGCGACGTTCCAGACCCTGCACACCGCCTCCCTGGCGGCGCCGCCCCTGCGGGCCGGCCTCACCGAACAGGGGGCCCAGAAGGCCGCCCGGCACCTGCGGGAGCTGCTGGGATCGGCGGCGCTGGCCATCACCGACGGGGAACGCCTGCTGGCCTGGGACGGCACCGGCGACCACCACGCCGAGCAGGCCGTGGCGCACGCGGCCGGGCCGATGGCCGACGGGCGCACCGCCGTGCTCGGCCCCAAGGAAGTGACCTGCCAGGTGGTGGACTGCCCGATCCGGCACGCGGTGGTGGTGCCGCTGACCACCGACGAACGGGTGGTGGGGACGCTGGCCGCCTACGGCGGTGACGTGTCGGCCGGGCTGATCCGCGCCGCCGAAGAGGTCGGCCACTGGGTGGACGCCCAGCTGCAACTGGCCGAACTGGACCGCTCCCGCACCCTGCTGATGGAGGCCGAGGTGCGGGCGCTGCGCGCGCAGATCTCCCCGCACTTCATCTACAACTCGCTGACCACCATCGCCTCGTTCGTGCGCACCGACCCCGAGCGGGCCCGGGAGCTGCTGCTGGAGTTCGCCGACTTCACCCGCTACTCCTTCCGGCGGCACGGCGACTTCACCACCTTGGCCGAGGAGCTGCACTCCATCGACCGCTACCTGCTGCTGCAGCGGGCCCGCTTCGGCGACGACCGGCTGCATGTGACGCTGCGGATCGCCCCGGAGGTGCTGCCGGTGGCGGTGCCGTTTTTGTGCCTGCAGCCGCTGGTGGAGAACGCCGTCCGGCACGGCCTGCAGGACCGGGCCGGGCCCGGGCACATCACCATCATCGCCGAGGACGCCGGGGCCGACGCGGTGATCAGCGTGGAGGACGACGGGGTCGGCATGGACCCCGAACGGCTGCGCAAGATCCTGGCGGGGGAGACCCCCGACGGCGCGGGCGGCCCCACCGAGGCCGCCGGGATCGGGCTCGGCAACGTCGACGAGCGGCTGCGGCAGGTCTACGGGGACGACTACGGGCTGGCCGTGGAGACCGCCATCGGGGCGGGCACCAAGGTGACGCTGCGGGTCCCCAAATACCGGCCCGGCGTGACCGCCTCGGGGTCCTGGCCCCGCGACGGCGAAAACGGGGTTTGACTTTCGCCCCGTCGATCCGGACGCTTAGGGCGTTCCTGTGATCTGTCCCACGGAGGGGGACCGAGTGACCGGTCTGCGTGTCCTGGCCGTGGACGACGAGGCGCCCGCCCTGGACGACCTGGCCTTCTGGCTGCGCGCCGACCCCCGCATCGGGGAGGTGACGCTGGCCCGCGACGGCGCCGCCGCGCTCCGGCAGGTCGACCGGGCGCTGGCCGAACGGCGGCCGATCGACGCGGTGTTCCTGGACATCCGCATGCCCGGCCTGGACGGGGTGGTGCTGGGCCGGCTGCTGGCCCAGTTCGCCCGGCCGCCGCGGATCGTCTACGTCACCGCCTACGACGACCACGCCGTGGACGCCTTCGAGATCAAGGCGACCGACTACCTGCTCAAACCCATCCGGCCGGAACGGCTGGCCGAGGCCATCCGCCGGGTGAGCGCCGCATCCGAACCGCCCGCCGCCCCGGCGGCCCCCGCCCCGCCGGCCCGCCGGCCGCAGCCCGACCCGGACCTGGTGCCGGTCGAGCTGGCCGGGGTCACCCGCTTCGTCGCCCCCGCCGACGTGTGGTACGTGGAGGCCCAGGGCGACTACGCCCGGTTGCACACCCCCTCCGGCAGCCACCTGGTGCGCATCCCGCTGGCGGCGCTGGAGGAACGCTGGCGCGCCGCCGGGTTCGTCCGCGTCCACCGCAGCCACCTGGTGGCGCTGCGGCACATCGAGGAGCTGCGGCTGGAGTCGGGGCGCTGCACCGTCCGCGTCGGCGGCACCGAGCTGCCGGTCAGCCGCCGCCACACCCGCGAGCTGCGCGACCTGCTGGTGCGCAGCGCCCGCCGCAACCAGTGAACCTTTGCCGCCACGCCGTTCCCGCAGGCCGCATGCGGGCGTATCGCAGTGAGGGACGATGCCGTGAGCTGGGATGACGCACAACCGGACACCGTCGGGGACTCTCCTCCCCGGCCTGGGGGACCGCGTGGCGACGAAGGCCCGGCGAGCGGGCGGACGCCGCCGAAACGGGTCCTGGTGACCAGTCCCCGCACCCGCGCCGCCCGCCGCCCCCGCCGCCCGGTGACCCGCGAGATCGACGAGCAGACCGGGCTGGGCGAGGCCTACATGCGCTCGCTGATGCGCGCCCAGCTGCGGCTGAGCCTGGGGGTGTGCGGGCTGCTGGGCGCGGCGGTGGGCGGGCTGCCGCTGCTATTTGTGCTCGTGCCGCGGCTGCGCGAGCTGCAGGTGCTCGGGCTGCCGCTGCCGTGGCTGCTGCTGGCCGGGCTGGTCTACCCGGCCTTCGTGGGGTGCGGCTGGTGGTATGTGCACCAGGCCGAACGCAACGAACGCGACTTCGCCGAGCTGGTCGACCGCGACACATGAACAGCGCCTACGGACTGGTCGCGGTGTCGCTGGTGGTGGCGGCGACCGTGCTGATCGGCACGTTCGGGCTGCGGATCTCCCGCACCACCTCCGACTTCTACGTCGCCTCCCGCACCGTCTCGCCGCTGCGCAACGCCTCGGCGATCGGCGGGGAGTACCTGTCGGCCGCTTCCTTCCTGGGCGTGGCCGGGCTGATCCTGGCCTACGGCGCCGACATGCTGTGGCTGCCGGTGGGCTGGACCGGCGGGTACCTGGTGCTGCTGGTGCTGATCTCCGCGCCGCTGCGCCGCTCGGGCGCCTACACCCTGCCCGACTTCGCCGAGGCGCGCCTGGAGTCGATGGCGGTGCGGCGGGTCACCAGCGTGCTGGCCGTGCTGATCGGCTGGCTGTACCTGATGCCGCAGCTGCAGAGCGCCGGGCTGGTGCTGCGCACCGTGGTGGGCACCCCGGTGTGGGCCGGCGCGGTGCTGGTCGCCGTGGTGGTGACGATCAACGTGCTGTCCGGCGGGATGCGCAGCATCACGCTGGTGCAGGCGTTCCAGTACTGGCTGAAGCTGACCGCGCTGGCCGTGCCGGTGCTGTTCCTGCTGATCGCCTGGCGCCACGACGCCGCCCCCGCCCCCACCCGGGACGCCCCGCCGACCTTCCCGCAGGCCACCACGGTGTCGGTCGGCGCGGACGTCACCGTCCGGGTGGAGCACCCGGTGCGCGTGGTGCTGCACGGCCGGCTGGACGGACGCGCCCAGGACGGCCCGGTCGAGCTGACGGCCGGCGAGCACCGCATCGCCCGCGACTCCACGGTCGTCTTCCCCGCGGGCGCGGCGGTGCCCCACGTCTCCGGCCTGCCCGAACGCACCGACCGGGAGTGGGCGCTGCCGCTGTCGGGCCGCGAGTACCCGCTGTATGCCACCTACTCGCTGATCCTCGCCACGTTCCTGGGCACCATGGGCCTGCCGCACGTGCTGGTGCGCTTCTACACCAACCCCGACGGCCAGGCCGCCCGCCGCACCACCGTGCTGGTGCTCGCCCTGCTGGGCGCCTTCTACCTGCTGCCCGCCCTCTACGGGGTGCTCGGCCGCATCTACACCCCCGAGCTGCTGATGACCGGGCGCACCGACGCGGTGGTGCTGACGCTGCCGGGCCGGCTGATCGGCGGCACGCTGGGCGACCTGCTGGGCGCGCTGGTGACGGCCGGGGCGGTGGCGGCGTTCCTGTCCACCTCCTCGGGGCTGACCGTGTCGGTGGCCGGGGTGATCGCCCAGGACATCCTGCACGGCGGGGTGCGCTCGTTCCGGGCGGCCACGCTGCTGGCGCTGTTCGTCCCGCTGGGGCTGGCGCTGGCGGCGCGGGCCCTGGCGGTGGCCGACGTGGTCGGGCTGGCGTTCGCGGTCGCCGCCTCCACCTTCTGCCCGCTGCTGGTGCTGGGCATCTGGTGGCGGCGGCTGACCGTGGCGGGGGCGCTGGCCGGGTTGGTGGCCGGGGGCGGCCTGGCGGGCACGGCCGTGGTGTGGACGATCCTCGGCGGCCCGCCGAGCGGGCTGGCCGGGGCGCTGCTGGCCCAGCCCGCGGCCTGGACGGTGCCGGTGGCGTTCGCGGTGATGATCGTGGTCTCGCTGCTCACCCCGCGCAGCATCCCGCCCGGGGTGGCGCGCACCATGGTCCGCCTGCACACCCCCGAGAGCCTCGACGTCGACCGCGGCACCTGGCGTCCCAAGCGCGTGTGACGCCCCGGCGGGCCGGGGCCGCCGGCCGGTCAGGGGGAGTGCGGCGGGGCGCCGCCCGGGGGCGGCGGCGGGTATCCGGGCTGCTGGAACTGCGCGGGTCCGGGCCGGGCCTGCGGCGGCGCGGCGGGTGGGAAGGGCGCGTGCTGGGCGGTGCGTTCCCGCAGGCGCCGTCCCAGCCGGCGGGCGGAGCCGGAGGCGGCCTGCACGCCCTGCCGGGCGGCCTGGGCGGCGGTGCGCAGCAGGGCGCCGCGCTCGACGACGGTGCCGCCCAGCAGGTCGGCCAGGCTGCGGCGCCGGCGGCCGGCGAGCATCGTCAGCCCGTTGGCCGCCAGCAGGGCCACCGCGGCCAGCCAGCACAGGAACGACACGAAGAACCGGCCGGTCAGCAGCAGGACGCAGGCCAGGGAGTACACGCCGCTCTCGCAGACGGTGGTGACGGTCGCCCGCCGCCAGGACCTGCCCGGGCCCACGCGGCGGTCGCCGGAGGCGGCGTGCACCCGCAGGCCCAGCACCGCCTTGCCGAGCGTGCGGCCCGTCCACACCAGCGCGGCGAACTGGTAGAGCCACTGCAGCACCACCAGGGCGATGAACCCCTGGATCACGATCGAGACCGCCCCGTCCCAGGCCGAGCGGGCCGTGGTGGCGGCGATGCCGGTCAGGTCTCCCCGGGAGATGAGCAGGTCCCAGACTCCGACGGCGGCGAGCCGGGTGCCCAGGGAGGCGACGTAGTCGGCGAGCCGGTGATAGGTGACCGTGCCGACCAGGCCCACCAGGGCGGCCACGACCAGGACGTCGATCGTCCATGCGGCCAGGCGCCGGGGGAGGCCGATGGGCGCGTCCGCCGGGACGGCCTGCGGCGCGGGAGGAGAGGGCGGGAAGGAGGGCGTGCCCGGCTGCGGCGGCCATCCGGGCGGCGGGCCGTGGGGCGGAGGGGGCGGCGGGGGACCGTGCACGAGGTCTCCTGAGACGACGTGGAGCGGGCACTGCCGCCTCAGGCTAGCGCCCGAAGATCGGCTTCCCCGGCGGGGCGGCGCAGGACGGCCGGAACCGGTCGCGGCGACAAAAGGGAGAGAAGTGGGCGAAACGTCCGAAGAGGGCTGCCGTTCGTCCGTTCGTCGCACGAAATCGACCGTTCACCGATGGCGGGGGGCGGATCGGCGCAACCGTCCGGCGGCTCGGCGCAGCCCGTCGGCCGCCCTCTCCACGACGGGCCTTCCGGCTTTCTACCGTGGCGTGACCCCCGTCACAGCCGAGGAGGTAGTCGTGACCGTCGAGAAGGATCTGGACATAGGCGGGACACCTTATGAACGGGTGCAGCGCACCGAGGGATTCCAGCAGTTGCGGCGCCGCTTCCGGGCCTTCGTGTTCCCGGCCACGGTGGCGTTCCTGGCCTGGTACCTGCTGTACGTGGTGCTGTCGGGGTGGGCCCGCGGCTTCATGGGCACCCAGGTCATCGGCTTCATCAACGTGGCGTTGATCTTCGGGCTGCTGCAGTTCGTCTCGACCTTCACCATCGCCTGGCTGTACGCCCGGCATGCCGGCAGGAAGCTCGACCCGATGGCCGCCGAACTGGCCGCCCAGGTCGAGCGGGAAGGGGTCCGCGCGTGAGCCACCAGACTCTGGCCATCGTGCTGTTCCTGGCGTTCGTGGGCGCCACGCTGGCGATCACCGTGTGGGCCAGCCGGCACACCAAGGACGCCACCGACTTCTACGCCGGCGGGCGCTCCTTCTCCGGCGTGCAAAACGGCCTGGCGATCGGCGGCGACTACATGTCGGCCGCCTCCTTCCTGGGCATCGCCGGGATGATCGCCCTGTACGGTTACGACGGTTTCCTGTACTCCATCGGCTTCCTGGTGGCCTGGCTGGTGGCGCTGCTGCTGGTCGCCGAGCTGATGCGCAACTCCGGCAAGTTCACCATGGCCGACGTGCTGGCCTTCCGGATGAGCCCGCAGCCGGTGCGCACCGCCGCCGGGATCTCCACCATCACGGTGTCGATCTTCTACCTGCTGGCCCAGATGGTCGGCGCGGGCGCGCTGGTGGCGCTGCTGTTCGGCTTCACCTCCGAGTTCGCCAAGGGCGCCACCATCGTGCTGGTCGGCGCGCTGATGATCATCTACGTGGTGGTCGGCGGCATGAAGGGCACCACCTGGGTGCAGATCGTCAAGGCCGTGCTGCTGATGGGCGGGGCGACGCTGGTCACGCTGCTGGTGCTGGCCAAGTTCGGCTTCAACCTCTCCACCCTGCTGGGCGACGCCGCCGAGCAGAGCGGCAAGGGCGAGGCGTTCTTGGAGCCGGGGCTGCGGTACGCCACCGACGCCCAGGGCCTGGCCGGCAAGCTCGACCTGATCAGCCTGGGGCTGGCGCTGGTGCTGGGCACCGCGGGCCTGCCGCACATCCTGATCCGCTTCTACACCGTGCCCACCGCCCAGGACGCCCGCAAGTCGGTGCTGTGGGGCATCGGCATCATCGGCGTCTTCTACCTGCTGACGCTGGTGCTGGGCTTCGGCGCGGCGGCGCTGGTGGGCAGCGAGGCGATCCGCGAGGCCAACCCGGCGGGCAACACCGCCGCCCCGCAGCTGGCCGAACGGATCGGGCAGCTGATGCTCGGCGACGTGGGCGGCACGGTGCTGCTGGCGATCATCGCGGCGGTGGCGTTCGCGACCATCCTGGCGGTGGTGGCCGGCCTCACCCTGGCCTCCTCGTCCTCCTTCGCCCACGACCTGTACGCGCACGTGTTCCGGCGCGGCAAGGCCACCGAGAAGGAGGAGGTGCGGGTCGCCCGGATCTCGGCCCTGGTGATCGGCGCGGTCTCGATCGTGCTGGGCATCTACGCCCAGCGGCTGAACGTGGCGTTCCTGGTGGCGCTGGCGTTCGCGGTCGCCGCCTCCGGGAACCTGCCGGCGATCCTCTACAGCCTGTTCTGGAAGCGCTTCAACACCGCCGGCGCGGTGTCGGCCATCTACGGCGGGCTGGGCGCCGCGGTGCTGCTGGTGATCTTCTCCCCGGTGGTCTCCGGCTCGGAGAAGGCCCTGTTCACCGGCGCCGACTTCGCCTTCTTCCCGCTGGAGAACCCGGGCATCGTCTCCATCCCGTTCGGCTTCCTGTGCGGCTGGCTGGGCACTGTGCTGTCCAAGGAGCACAACGCCGCCAAGTACGCCGAGATCGAGGTCCGCTCGCTGACCGGGGCCGGCGCCGAGAAGGCGGTCACCCACTGAGCAACCCCTGAAGATCCCCACAGACCTCCGGTCCCGCCCGATAAGAATGTGGCGCTCGGTGGGCGGGACCGGAGAACGCCGGGCACCGGCCTCTCCCGCTCCGGGGCCGGTGCCCGCCGCTGTTCCACAGGGCCGCGGGTCTTGTCCCCGCCCGGCCGGGCGGCCGGCGCAAGGCCCGGACGGGAAGACGCGCACCGGCAAGGGCGCCGGTGCGCGTCTTTCGTCTGCGGGTTCCGCCCGTGGGTTCCGCCTGCGGGCTCCCCGACAGGCCCGCCATGCCGTCTGCTGCGGCCCGGATACAGGTGAGCGCGGCGGACGGGCCGTCCGCCGCGCTCAACCGGCCGGGATCAGAACCGGATCAGAAGGTGCCGACCGGGACCTGGTAGTTCTTGGCCAGCTCCGACTCGAAGGCCTGCTCGACGATCACCGCGCCGCCGGTGGCCTTCTCGTCCGGCTTGATGATGTAGGTCTTGCGGGTGGCCGGCTTGTCGAAGTAGGTGAAGTTCATCGGGGTGCCCAGCCCGTCGTCGGCGTTGGCCTCCGAGCGGTGGGCGTTGATCAGGCCCTCCCGGGTCAGGTCCTTGTTGGCGCAGGCCTTCTCCAGCGCCGACACCACGATGGAGGCGCCGCCGTAACCGTTGACCACACCGCTGTCCAGCGGGTCCTTGGGGTACTTCTTGGAGTAGGCCTCGGCCAGCTTCTTGATCGCCGGCAGGTCGGCGCTCATCGGGGCGCCGGCGGTGGCGATGAAGAAGCCCTCCACCAGAGCGGGCTTGGCCGGGGTGGCCAGCAGCTGCGGGGAGTAGGCGGAGTTGCTGCCCAGGATCGGCTGCTTCATGCCCTGGGAGCGGGCGATGCCGGCCAGCGAGGCCGCCTGCTGCGGGCCGGCGCTGAGCAGGATCGCGTCGACCTTCTCCTTGGCCAGCGCCGCGACCTGCGACTTCATGTCACGGTCGGTGGGCTTGATGGGCAGCTCGAAGACCTCCAGCCCCAGCTGCTCGGCGGCGTACTTGGTGCCGCGCAGCGCCGAGCCGCCGTAGTCGCCCTCGAAGTAGACGTGGCCGAGCTTGTCGCCCTTCTTGATCAGCTTCTTGTCCATCAGCCACTGGACACCGTTGATCATGTCCACGTCGTAGGTGGTGCCGGTGACCTGGATGTACTTGCTGCCCAGCAGCGCGGTGGTCCAGGCGCTGGGGATGGTGAACATCTTGTCGGACTCGATGCGCTGCTTGACCGCGCTGACCATCGGCGAGCCGAGGAAGTGCGGGATCGCCAGCACGTTGTTGTTCAGCTCGGTGTAGATGGACACCGCCTTCTGCGGGTCGTAGCCGTGGTCGCGCACCACGGCCTCGATGGTGCGGCCGCAGACGCCGCCGCGCTGGTTGACCTCCTCGTAGTACAGCTGCTGGGCCTGGGTGATGCTCTTGCCCAGCGGCGCGTACACGCCGGTCAGGTCGGTGGCGATGCCGAGCTTGATGGTCTTGTCGGTCACGCCGGGGCCCTGCTTGACGCCGTCGGGCCCGGTCGCCTCGGAGCCACCGGTGGCCTTGTCGCTGGAGCAGCCGGCTGCGGTGGCGGCCAGCGCCAGCGCAACCAGCGACACGGCCGCCGAGCGAAGGGTTGATTTCATGGTGTTCGCTCCTCGGATTCCTTGTCTGAGGGGGGTGGTTGAGTGAGGATTTGTCAGGAGGGTCGAACCTTCCGGCGGAGCGCCAGGGACGTGCGCAGACGCATCCACAGCCCCATCAGCCCGCCGGGAAGGAAGAGGATCACCGCGATGACGACGGCCCCGTAGAGGATCCGCGAGGCCTGGGCGGCGTCCAGACCGCCGGAACCGGATGCGGCGATCAGCGGCAGGGCGTCGCTGTAGCGGGTGAACAGCGGCGGCAGCATCGACACCAGCACGGCGCCGACGATCGAGCCGGCCACCGTGCCGAGCCCGCCGATGACGATCATCGCCAGGTACTCCAGCGACAGGATGAAGCCGAAGTAGTCGGGCACGGTGCGCTGGAACGCCAGCGCCAGCAGCACACCCGCCAGACCCGCGTACATCGACGACAGCACGAACACCGCACCCCGGTAGCGGGCCACCGGCACGCCCATCACCCCGGCGGCGATCTCATGGTCCCGGATGGTGTTCATGGCCCGCCCGGGACGGCCGCGCAGGATGCCGCGGGCGATCCAGGCCGCCGCCACCAGCAGCACCAGGTTCAAAAACCACAGCTTCTCCAGCGCCCGGAACGGCACCTGCAGCACCACCAGCTCGGGGGTGTCGGCGAAGACGAACCCGAAGATCTCCAGCGGCGGCACCTCCCGGCCGTTGGAACCGCCGGTGACCGCGTGGGCGTTGTGCAGGATGTGCTGGCCGATGAAGATCAGCGCCAGGGAGGCGATGCCCAGGTAGGTGCCCTTGAGCCGGCCGGCGATCGGGCTGAACAGCCCGCCGGCCACCCCGGCCAGCGCGATCGCCAGCACCGCCGCCACCGGGGTGGGCAGGCCCCACCCGGACAGGTGGTGCGCCGAGTCGGGCTCGGCGGCGAAGTACACATACCCGTAGGCGCCGATCGCCAGGAAGAAGGCGTGCCCCAGCGACAGCTGCCCGGTGGAGCCGGTCAGCAGGTTCAGCCCGATCGCGCCGATGGCCGCGGCCATCGCGAACAGCCCGGCCTGCATCAAGAACGGCTCGGCGTAAAACGGCAGGATCACCATCACCGCCAGCACCGCCGCCAGGCCGGCGAGCTGCAGCGGCGACATCCGGGAACGGCTCAGGCTAGACACGGGCCAGCTCCCTCGTTCCGAACAGCCCGGCGGGCCGGATCAGCAGGATGATCACCATCACCAGGAACGGGGCGACCTCGCCGATGCCGCGGCCCAGGAAGGACAGCTCGCTTTGGTAGCCGGTGGCCAGCGACTCGGTCAGCCCGATGATCAGCCCGCCGACCAGCGCCCCGGTGGTGGAGTCCAGCCCACCCAAGATCGCGGCGGGGAACGCCTTGAGCGCCGCCAGCGAGGTCGTGCGGTCCAGACCCGGGGTGGGGAAGACGGTCAAGAACAGCGCCGCCACCGCGGCCAGCGCGCCCGCCACCGCCCAGGCGCCCGTGGACACCCGGCCCAGCCGGATGCCCATCAGCGCCGCGGTCTCCCGGTCCTCGGCCGCCGCCCGCATGGCGATGCCCCAGGAGGTGTAGCGGAACGCCAGCAGGAAGCAGGTGATGAGGGTCGCCGCGGTCACCAGCGCGGCGATCCGGGTCTGGGCGATGCTGATCCCGCCCAGGTGCACCACCTTGCTCTGCCACGGGTCGCCCATGGCCAGCACATCGGTGCCGATCTGCCGGGTCAGCTCGGTGGTCATCAGGATGTCCACGCCGATGGTGACGATCGCCAGCACGTGGTGGTCGCCGGCCCGGGAGCGGCGCAGCACCAGGAACTCCACCAGCGCCCCCAGCACCGCCGCGCCGGCGATGCCGACCAGCAGCGCCGGCCAAAAGCCCAGCTGCCCGTGCAGCTTGGCGGTGATGAACCCGCCGGCCAGCAGCAGCGAGGCGTGGGCGAAGTTCACCACTTCGGTGGCCTTGAAGATGATCACGAAACCGAGGGCGATCAGCGCGTACACCGAGCCGATCGACACCCCGTTGACGACGAGTTCCACAAAAGTGGTCACGACTGCTCCCCGCTCGCCTCCGGCGCGCCCTGAGGCAGCGCTCCTTCTCGCACCCCCGCTTGCGCCTGGCCGGGTGCGCCCTTGGCCATGACGACGCCGTCCTGCTGCTGGACGGCCTGCTCGCCCAGGTAGGCGCGGATCACCTCGGGGTCGTTTTGCACCTGCGCGGGCGGACCGGAGGCGATCTTGCGGCCGAAGTCCAGCACCGTCACCTGGTCGGCCAGCCGCATCACCATGCCCATGTCGTGCTCGACCAGCAGGATCGAGATCCCCAGGTCGGCGCGGGCGGCGACGATGACCTCGGCCATGGCGCGCCGCTCCCCGCCGTTCATGCCGGCCACCGGCTCGTCCAGCAGCAGCAGCTTGGGCTCCATCGCCAGGGCGCGGGCCAGCTCGACCCGCTTTTGCACCCCGTAGGGGAGCATCCCGACCGGCGCGTCCAGGTACTCGGCGACGCCCACGAAACGGGCGATCTCCCGCACCCGCGCCCGGTGCCGGGCGTCCTCGCGGCGGGCGTGCGGCAGGTGCAGCCCGGTGCTGAGGAAACCGGCCCGCATCAGCCGGTGCCGCCCGAGCATCACGTTGTCCTCGACGCTCTGGAAGCGCGACAGCGCGATGTTCTGGAACGTGCGGGCCACGCCCAGCGCCGCGATCTTGTGCGGCGGCATCCGGGTCAGCTCGGCGCCGCCGAACCGCACGCTGCCGGAGGTGGCCTTGTACACGCCCGACAGCACGTTGAAGCAGGTGGACTTGCCGGCGCCGTTGGGCCCGATGATGGCGTGGATGCTGCCGGGCTCCACGGTGAAGCCGACGTGGTCCAGCGCGGTGATCCCGGCGAACTTGACCGTCAGGTCGGTGACCTTCAGCTCGCTCACCGGGCACCGCCTTCGGGATATGCGCCCGCGCCGGGCGTGCGCCTTGCCGGGCGGCACGGTCGGCGGGGACGGCCTGCGCGTCCGGTAGCGGTCACGGCACCCTCCGGTGATCTGCGGTGTGGGGTTCGGGGTGGACGGGGGGACGGTCGCGATCAACCGGCCCACCTTTCGAGCGTGGGCGGACGCCGGAATTCCGGCTGCAGCTCCTCCTCGCCGCCGACGCCCAGGTAGCGGCGGCGCACCTCGTCGCTGGCGGCCAGCTCATCGGCCGGCCCCGACAAGGTCACCCGGCCGACCTCCAGCACGTAGGCGGTGTGGGCCAAGCGCAGCGCCAGCGCCGCGTTCTGCTCGATGAGCAGCACGGACGTGCCCTGCCGGTTGATCTCGGCGATGGTCTCGCCGATCCGCTCGGCCATCAGCGGGGCCAGCCCGAGGGTGGGCTCGTCCAGCAGCAGCACCTTGGGCCGCGCCATCAGCGCCCGGCCCATGGCCAGCATCTGCTGCTCACCCCCCGACAGCAGCCCGGCCCGCTGCTTCGCCCGTTCGGCCAGCACCGGGAACAGTTCCAGCACCCGCTTGCGGGCGGCGGCCGTCCCCGAGCGGTCCCGGGCGCCCAGCGCCCCGGCCCGCAGGTTCTCCTCCACGGTGAGCCGCCCGAAGATCCTGCGGCCCTCGGGCACCTGGACCACCCCGGCCGCCACCACCGCGGCGGGGTGCAGCCCGTCCAGCCGGCGGCCGCCCAGGGTGATCTCACCGGCCTCGATCGCGCCGCGGTGGAACGACAAAGTCCCCGAGATGGCCCGCAGCAGGGTGCTCTTGCCCGCACCGTTGGCCCCCAGCACGGCGGTCACCGCGCCCTCGGGAACCACCAGGGAGACCTCGCGCAGCGCCTGCACGGCCTTGCCGTAGCTCACCGACAGGCCGCCGATCGCGAGCGTCCCACTCGCCATGGCACCTCCCCTTCGACATTCGTGTGGGAGGCACACCAGCATGTGAGCTGTAACACCGTCTAGTGGCTGCGCCAACTCGAGTCGAAGGTCCAACTGAACCCGGTTCAGGATGTGACCGCTCACAATCCGGGCGGCTTTCGGGACACCCGGCGACCGGTCCACGGACGGCCGTGGCAGGGTGAGGCAAACCACGTGAGAGGTTCCACCCGGTGACTGCTACGACCACTGTCCCTTCGGACGCAGACCTGGCCGAGATCGCCCGCATCGCGTCCCGGCGGCTGCTGGAGCGGCTGCCGGAGCTGACCGACCGGCTGATCACCGAGATCGTCGATGAGGACCCCGGCTATCTCGACCTGGTACCGCGGGATGAGCTGTGGCAGACCGTCCACGACATCCTGGGCGAGAGCATCGACCACATGGCCCGCCACGCGCTGGGCGAGGAACCCCCCGTCGACAAGGCCGTCGCCATCGGCCGCCGCCGCGCCGAACAAGGGCTGCCGCTGGAGTCGCTGCTGCGGTCGTTCCGGATCGGCGGGCGGCTGTGCTGGGAGGCGATGATCGAGGTCGTCTCCGCCGACAACCCTCAGGCGCTGCCGAAGCTGCTGCGTTTCGCCGGCATCGTCTGGCACACCAACGAGGTCCAGTCCAACGCGGTGGCCGCGGCCTACCGGCAGACCGAATCAGAGCTGCTGCGCCGCAACGGCGAACGGATGGCCGCGCTGCTGGACGCGCTGCTGGAGGGCCGCGGCGCCGACGGAGGATTGGCCAAGGCCGCCTCCGCCGCGCTCGACCTGCCCATGAACGGCCGCTACGCGGTGGCGGTGCTGCGTCCCCTGCACCGCCCCACCGGATGCGGCCCCGGCTTCGAACGCCCCGAACGCGTCGGCGGGCTGCGCTTCGTGTGGCGGATGCGCACCGACGTGGAGGTGGCCGTGGTCGACCTGGGCGACCGGCGGCCGGCCGATGTGGCGGCGGCACTGGAGCAGCGGTTCGCCGGCGAGGCCGGGATCAGCCCCGCGGTGGACGGCCTGGCCGGGCTGGGCCGCGCCCGCTGGCTGGCCGAGATCGCCCTGCAGACCTGCCGCCCCGGCGAACGGCGGCTGGCTCAGCTGGACGACCGGCTGCCGGCCGCCCTGGTGGTCTCCCAGCCCGAGCTGTCGGGATACCTGGGCGATACGGTGCTCGGCCCGCTGAGCGCGCTGGACCCGGCGGACCGGCAGGTGCTGCTGGAGACGCTGGCGGCCTGGCTGGACTGCGAGGGCTCGGCGGCCCGCACCGCCGCCCGGCTCTATTGTCACCGCAACACGGTCTTCAACCGGCTGCGCCGGCTGGAGCAGCTCACCTCCCGCTCCCTGCACCGCCCCCGCGACGTGGTCGAACTGGCCCTCGCCCTGGACGCGCTGAACCTGGTGGGCCGGGACGGTGCGGCCGCCTCGGGCCGCTGCCGCGGCTGACCGGCCCGCCGCTCAGCTGATGCGGTGGGGGTCGATGCGGGCCCACTCGGCGTCCCACATGGCGTCGCGCACCCGGTCGCAGCGCCGCCGCACCAGCCGGTAGGCGATCAGCAGCGGGACGCCCACCGCCAGCACGGCGCCGCCGGCGGCGTACCCGGCATCGATCACGGTGCGCGAACGCGAGCGGGGCGGGGCGGTCGGCCGCCCGGTGCGGTCCACCCACAGCCACCGGTGGGTCCCGGCCCGGTCGTCCTCCGCGAGCGGCAGCAACCCCTTGCGGACGGTGCCGTCCGGGGCGCGCCAGACCGCCGGGACGACCCGGTTGCCATAGCGCCCGTCCACCACCGCGGGGCCGGTCACCGTGGCGGCAACCTGGCGGCGGGCGGCCCGCTCGTGCTGCTCGGCGCGCACGCCCGACTCATAGGCGCGACCGCCGGCCGCCACCGCCAGCAGCGGGGCGGCCAGCAGGAACACCACGGCCAGCGTCAGCCCCGCCGCCCACTGGATGCGGTCGATGCGGCGGCGCAGCACGTTGCGGTCAAAGCCCAGGCGCCGCCGCAGCCGTCCCAGTCCGGCGGGAATCCTGTCGCCTGCGGGCCGATGCATGATGCCACCTCCCGGGGCGGGCTTCCCCTGAGAGGCCAGGCGTACCCGCTGACGGCGAGCTATTCCCGTTTTCCGGCCTTCTCTCAGCGCACGGCCGCCCGGTCGGCTTCCCGCGGGGCGGACTCGGCCGGCGAGGCGGGCTCCGGGCGGCCCCGCACGGCCAGCGCCGCCAGCGCGCCCAGCGCGCACAGCGCCGCGGTGATCCAGAAGATCTCCCGGTACTCGATGCGCAGCGCCTCCTGCACCGCCGCCTGGTAGGCCGCCAGCTGCCGCTGCGCCTCCTCACGCGGCAGCCCGAACGGCAGCGGCATCGTCAGGTCCGCCGTCAGCGACCGGAACCGATGCAGGCCCCACGCCGACAGCGCCGAGACCCCCAGCAGCATGCCCATCATCCGCGCCACCACCACCGCGGCCGCGGTCACCCCGTGCTGGGCGGCGCGCACCATCCGCAGCCCCGCCGACGACACCGGGGCGATGACCAGGCCCAGCCCCAGCCCGGTGATCACCAGGTCGGCGTCCATGCGGGGCAGCGGCCCATAAGAGGCGGCGGCCGGGTCCTTCGGCCAGGCGGCGATCAGCAGGTAGCCCACCGCGGCCACGGCCATGCCCGCCGCCATCGGCCACCGCTCGCCCAGATGCCGGGCCACCAGCCCGCCCAGCAGCGCCGCCACCGTCAGCGCCCCCAGGAACCGCGCCAGGATCAGCGCACCGCCCAGGGAGTCCTTCCCCAGCAGGGTCTGCGCGACGAGCTGGACGTCCACCAGCGTGACCATCAGCGCCGCACCCGACAGGAAACTGACCGCCAGCGTCGCCAGCAGCGGCCCCCGCCGCGCTCCGCTCAGATCCAGCAGCCGGGTGCGCGCCCGCACCTCCCACAGCACGAAGCACACCAGCACCGCCAGCCCCGCCACCAGCAGCGGCACCCCCCACGGCGGCAGCGGGGAACGGTCCGGCTCCTGGTTGTACAGCCCGGCCACCAGCAGGCCCAGCCCCAGCGCCAGCAGCGCCCCGCCCACCGCGTCCACCTTGGGACGGGGGACGGGACGCACCCCACGCGGCACGGTGACCTGCACCGCCGCCATCGCCGCCAGCGCCACCGGCACGTTGATCCAGAAGATCGCCCGCCAGTCGCCCAGCCAGGCCGCCACGCCCACCCCGTACAGCGGGCCGAGCACGCTGCCCAGCTCCTGGGCCGCGCCGACCGCGCCCAGCACCACCGGACGCTGCCGCTCCTGCCACAGGTCACCGGCCAGCGCCATGGTCACCGGCAGCAGCGCCCCGCCGGCCACCCCCTGCAGCACCCGCCCGGCCACCAGCGGCACCAGCGAAGCGGCCAGCGCGGTCAGCGCCGACCCGGCCGCGAACACCAGCAGGCAGCCGTGCAGCAGCGGCTTGCGCCCGTACCGGTCCGACAACTGGCCCAGCAGCGGCATCGCCGCCACATACCCCAGCAGGAACCCGGTCAGGATCGGGGTGGCCCGCTCCAGCCGGTTGACCGGGATGCCCACATCGTCCATCACCTGCACGAAGATCGTGGTGATGACGTAGGCGTCCAGCGCGGCCAGCAGCACCACCGCGCCGCCGACCCCGATCGCCACCCGGCGCCTCGCCTCGCTCATCAGAGCGCCCCCGCTCAGATCGGGGCCTTGAACCGGTAGTCGGCGTTGAACTCGGTGAAGGTGATCACCACCGCGCCCTTCCCGCCGGAGGGCGGCAGCTCCCCGCGCACCTTCAGCAGCCGGTGGTCGTCGGCGGAGATCCACACCTGTCCCTGCAGGTCCTCATCGACCCCGGGGATCAGCCCTTCGATCTCCTGCTTGGGCAGCGTCACCTTCACCCGGTAGGCGTCCTTGCCGCCCACCTTCTCCCGGGCCTCCGGCTGCGCCCCGCGCGCCGCCGTCAGCAGCTTGGCGATGCCCCGCTCGGGGTCCAGCACCGCCGACGGGTCGTACAGCGACCGGAGCTGCTCCTTGGAGGCCTTCTCGTACCCGCCGGTCAGACCCTTGTAGTACAGGACGTCACCGAGCAGCACGAACTCGGTCTCCATGCTCATCCCCACCTGCACGTGCAGCCGGCCCTCGGCGTCGCCGTTGCGCAGCAGCCGCACCTCACCGCTCTTGACCGGGAAGGAGACCGGATCGCCTTCGGTGGAGATGGTGAAGGCGACGCTCTTGAGATCCCGCATCGAGTTCGACGCCTGCTGGAGCGTCTGCGGCCCCTGCGGCAGCGACCCCTGGGAATCCCCGCCGGAGCCTCCCGAGCAACCGGTCAGCGCCAACGCGCACGCCAGGACGACGGTGGGTATTCGACCTCGGATCCAAGACATAGGGCGGACCTTATCGGCGCCCGCCGGGTAAGTCACTCGGCCCGGAGATGAGATGTCATGTCCGACTGTGTGTGGACATGACATTTCAAGTGGCCCGCCCCTCCGCGCCGCGGCTATCATTGCCGCGGCGAGCATGGGTGGTCACCGCGGCTTCGAGGCTCGTCGGGGGGCGGTAGCTCAGCCGGTCAGAGCAGCGGACTCATAATCCGTAGGTCGTGGGTTCGAGCCCCACCCGCCCCACACCGCTGCTTCCACATGCTCGCCCCCTGTGGGGCTTCCCCGACGTACCGTGACCCTCCGCCGAGGCCGGGCCGACCGAGCGGCCCGATGGTGGGGGCCTGTGCGGCCACATGCTTCCTGTCAGCGGCCGAGGGCGCCGTACTTCACCGCTGCCGGCGGCGAGTGCCACTCGTGGACGGCCGTGAGGAGGCACGGGGCGTCCGGCGCTTTGCTGTCACGGATCGCCACCGCACCGTGGACGGCGGCGATTTCGACGCGGTCACCGCCCCTGTTGCTGTGGCTGCTCTTGCGTCGGGCAAGCGGGGATCGATCACGGTTCACCATCCGCCTCCTTTTCCACCGGCGCAGCGCTCGGCCGCACCTCCGGTCAGCCCGGTGGACGCATTGAGGTTTTCTCAATGAGATACGAAGACAGTCCGGCGCCGCCTTCCGGCAGGACGAAGGTTTGCACGGCCAGTCCCAGACGGAGATGAGGCCACCGTAGGGTCACGCTTGATGCAGTGACGCGGTTACTTGCCCGAGGTTGTCTCGGAAGTGTTGGCGACCGGTTCACTGGTGATCAGAGGCGTATCGTCCAGAATGATGTGCAAATAGCCCCGTTTGTGTGGCTGTTGTCGGGCAAGGGTGTGCACCGGATCAGCGGAGCCGACGAGTCCGTTAGGGCAATGGTCAGGAGTCCAGAGCGCCCGGTACGGCCTTTCTCAGTGCATGGACGCAAGCGTTCATCGATCACCAAGATTTCATTCCCGGGGCCGTGACTTCCTAGTTTTATGGATATTCGGCAACCGGTCGAGTGCGCTTCGTCACAAAGCGAAAGGCAAAGGCTGGGAACTGGCCATGGGTGTCTTCTGTTGCCTTTAACGGGTTTCATCGACGCCCCGGTTGGTTTCATCTACTTGGAAGGACGGCAATGGCCCCTCGACGTAGGCGAAGCAGTGTTTCTCCGCCCCTGCCGGCCTTCGGCCGGCAGCTTCGCCGCTACCGGGAAGAGGCCGGGCTGACCCAGGAGAGCCTGGGCCGCCGCGCCAACAACGGCCGGGGCGTGACCGGCCAGTACGTCGGCCAGGTTGAAAGCGGCCGCACTCGCTGCTCCCGTGAGTTCGCCGAGACCATGGACCGGGAGCTGAAGGCGGGCGGCAGGCTCCTGGAGCTGTGGGACGACCTGGTGCTGGACTCGGCCTTCCCCATCTGGTTCGACTGGCCCAGCATCGAGGCTGAGGCAGTCATGATCCAGCCCCACCAGCCCTTGCCGGTTCATGGCCTGCTTCAGACCCCCGATTACGCGGCAGCCCTCTTGAAGGACAACCGCGAGGCCGTTGAAGCACGTCTTCACCGGCAAAGGATCTTGACCGGATCCGAGCCCCCACCGCCCGTCTTCTCCCTGCCGCTCGATGAGGTGGCGCTCTACCACGAGACCGGGAGCCCTGCGATCACGAAAGAGCGGCTAGAGCATCTGCTGGCCCTGGAGGAGCTGCCCAACATCACCATCCAGGTGGTCCCAAGCCGGGGAGAGCATCCCGGCAACAGCGGAGCATTCAATCTGGCCACGCCGGAGGACAGAAGCGAGGTCGCCTACGCTGACTCGGCCATTCGGGGGTTGACCATCAACGACCCAGACGACCTGGCCACAATCACGACTACTCTCATTGCGGTGAGGTCCTTGGCTCTGCCCTCGGCGCAGTCAAGGGAGATGATCCGAAGAGCGGTGGAGGAGAGATGGAGTCAGTAGACGTGAGGTGGCGCAAGTCGAGCTACACCACTTCCAACGGCGGTGACTGCGTCGAGGTCGCCCGCCTTGCCGAGGGCATCGGCATCCGTGACTCCAAAAACCGGGAGCGCGGCCACCTGACCATGCCGTTCTCCCAGTTCACCGCCCTGCTGGCCCACCTCAAGCAGCGGCCCCCGATCGCCTGACCTCCCGACCGCCCACCAGGTCACCCCTGGATGTTCAAGGGCGGTCCTCGTCTCTTTGTGCTTTGCCCTCAGCCCGACACCCGTTGGCCGGGTTCCCTCGGCTCCCGGCTGCCTGCTCTTCCCTTCTGCCGAAAAGCTTCAGAAGGCGCCCGCTCATGAACCCCTGTGGTACAGAGCAGCCACACGTCCTCCACTGACCATTGAGGTTTCCTCAGCGAATATGGCGCCTGCCTCACAATGCAACACTCTTTCCAGGGCTATGGCACAACTGGCCGGCCTCTGCTTTCCTCCCTCCACACTCACCGCGAGCCGCGCGGTTCTACGGCCCGCTGGGTGACGTCCTGCCTGTGCCCTCGCCAAGGCCTTTGCTCCAGCTCGGCGTCCTCGCCGTCCTTCGGAACGGTGAACCGCTGAGAAAGCTTTGTTCTTGGGGAGCACCAAGGCGCAGGGCGGTGAGGAATGACTTCGCTATGCTGCGTTTACTCCGGGGCCATGAGGTTTTGCAGGCCCTGATGAAATGTCAAGTCAGCGGCGGTTGACCTGGGTCTGCAATTGCAACAGCCCCGACTGAAACTCGGCGATCCACTCCGCGGTCTCGTCCATCATGATCTCCGACAGGTCCAGCACGAAGCCGCGCAGCAGGTTCAGATACCAGGCGACGTCCACCTCGGACTGCCCGGACCGGGCCTCCTCGGCGCTGCGGGCGGCCCAGTCGAACTGGAACTCCTGCAGGCGGCGCTGGATTTTCTGGGCGGTGCGCATATCGCGCATCCACCCCGACGAGATGCCCAGGAAGTGATCGAAGCCGTAGCAGGCCCCGGCCAGCGCCAGCAGCACATAACCCCACCCGCTGGGTCGGCCACCGCCTCCCACCACACTGGCCAGCGGCACCACCCCGCCGGCAGAGCCCAGCGCCACGGCCAGCGCGCGCAGCACCCGCGACAGCGTCCGCCGCCGCACCCGGTCCCGCATGTACCACCCGTACGCCTCCACCGCCCGGGCTTCGGCCTCCTCATAGAGCCGCCGCAGCACCTCCTCGGGCCGCTGCCACTCCTGAGCCTCCGGCAACCGAAACCGCCAGGCCCGCAGATCGCTCTGGCGACCCCGGCCGGTCTCCTCGGCGAGGGCGGGTTGGGGGACGGGCGGCTGGCCCGCTGCGGCAGTGCTCATCGGATCACCCCTCCCGGTCAGCGGGGATCGGCGCATTCCAGGGAATTCGACGCAGCTCGGGCACATACGGATCCAGCTCGCCGGGCTCGAACCGGCACAGCCCGATCGACCACCAGAACTCTCCATTCACGGTGCCGTCCACTTTGTAGATCAGCCCGGTCGCGTCGAAGACAGCGGTTCCGTCCTGGAGCGGGAGGAGTGTGCTGAGCGGGGTTCCACTGGTGATGTCCCAGATGCGGATGGCGCCGTCGCGGCTTGCGGTGGCGAGGTGGTGTCCGTTGGGGTGCCAGGCCAGGGCGCTTACCCAGTCGGTGTGGCCGTGGAGGGTGTGGAGGGTTTGTCCGGTGGTGGTGTCCCAGATGCGGGCGGTGCCGTCGTCACTGGCGGTGGCGAGGTGGTGTCCGTTGGGGTGCCAGGCCAGGTCCCAGATGGGGCCGGTGTGGCCGTGGAGGGTGTGGAGGGTTTGTCCGGTGGTGGTGTCCCAGATGCGGGCGGTGCCGTCGTCACTGGCGGTGGTGATGAGTTTGCCGTCCGGGCTCCACGCCACCGTGGTGTACGTGGCTTGCCGACTGGGTGAGGTTTCCAGCCGGGGTTGCCTGAAGGGTGGGAGAGCAGCTCCGGCAGTGTCGCATTCATCAAGAGCGCCATCGTCCAAGACCGCGCCGAGAAGCGCAGCGCGCTGCCAGCGGGAGCCGGTGACCTTGGCTAGGCGGAGGTCGGCCTGGAACAGGCGGGCGGCTTCAAGGGAAGCATCCCGCAGGTCGGCCCCAGAAAGACTGGTGGCGGTGCCGGAGCAGTAGTCGAGTTTGGCACTCCGCAGGATCGCCCCATTCAGAATCGTCCCATTCAAGGAGGCGTTTCTCAGGTCGGCCCCGGTCAGGTCGGCGCCGGTCAGGTCGGCGTTGTCCAGTCGGCAGTCGCGCAGGTCGGCTCCGTTCAGGTTGGCGTTGCGGAGGTCTAGGGCGGACAGATCCCGGCCCTGTATGTCTGCGCCGCTAAGCCGGATGGCCTTGGGCGGAGCGGAAGGCTGCGAGGTGATGCGGCGCCGGCGCTTCCACAACAGCAGGGCGTTGATCTTGGCGGTGTTGTCCTGTTCGCCGCTGGCCAGCACTCGTTCGGCCCAGGCCACTGCGGTCTGCTCACCGGCCAGGGTGCACAGGAAATCGGCCATCAGCTCCGAGATCGACTGTTGGCTGAGCAGGGCCGGGAACGGCTCGCCTGCGGTGAGCCGACGGGCCGCCTCCTCAGCGACCAGCCACTCCATCACCGAACCGTGGACGAAGCTGAAGCGCTCGTCCTCGCTGCGGGTCAGCAGTGTGCCCGAGCCGATCATGTGGGCGGCCTGCTCGGGGGTGAGCTGACGTTCGGCGAGATTGCGCAGGGCGGCGGCGACCTCGCTGAGGTCGGCCACACCCAAGGCGTCCTCGCCGGATTCCCACAGCCGCAGGGCCAGCACACGCACCGCCTCCCACCGTTCTTCCTTGCTGAGAGTCGGGGGAGAACCGGGCATATGGGCGCGGCCGTATTCGTAGCCGAGCCACTGGTCGAGCAGTTCCCGGTAGAGCCGGGCCGCGCTGATCTCGCCCTCACGGGCCCGGATCCGCTCCAGCCGGGTGCGCTCCAGGCGGGTGATGAAGCCGAGCATCCGGGGGTTGGCCGACAGCCCGAGCAGGTCCTTGACCTCGTCCAGCAGCTCGAACCAGGAGCGGGCGGCGACCTCGTCGCCCTTCAGGCATTTGGTCAGGTAGGCCAGGATCTGGTCTTCGTTGAAGCCTTGCAGCTTGACCAGTTGCCGGCCGGGGATGGTGGTTCTCTCTGAGAGGGCGGTCTCGACCTGTTTGTCGGATAGGAAGTACTGGGTGCGACTGGTCAGCACCACCTTCGCTCGGCCGGTGGCGGCCCGCACCAACTGGCCGAGATGCTCGGCGGCCTGGTCGTAGGTGACGCGCAGGGCCAGCTCGTCGAACCCGTCGAACAGCAGCAGTACCCGCCCTTCGCGGATGAGGTATTGCAGCCGCGGGTGATCGATCCGCTGCTCGCCACCCGCGGTGAGATGGACGGCCAGCAGTTCTTCCAGGCTGTGCGTTTTCTCCAGCGCCCGGAGCTGGATGAAGATCGGGACGACCGGGGGACGACCCTCTTCGTGGATGCGCCGAGCCAGCTCGCGCAGTGCGAAGGTTTTACCGTGGCCGAACTCGCCCAGCAGCACCACGAACCGGCCCTCGGGGTCGGCCACCCACTCTTGCAATCGGGCCAGCAGGTCCGTGCCGGGCTCCTTGATGAACTGGTCGTGGCGACCGCGCAGCAGCGTGTATCGCTGCGGCACATACAGCTCCGGCAGGTAGCTTTCATCGGCCGCCAGCCGCTCGGCCTGGCGCTTGGCGTAGGGGCGCAGATCGACCACGCCTTCGAACTCCAGCAGCGAGCGCACCCACACCCCCTGCTTGCCGGCCCACAGCCGCAGCTCGTCGGGGACGGGCTCGCCCTCATAGACCAGGTGAGAGACCATCGTCGGGTCACCAGGCCGCAGCCGAGCGTCGACCTGGGCGATGAAGACCGCGATGTCCTCGCGCGTCGGCGTCCCCTGGAAGGCGCCGATCGGAAACTGGGAGATCTGAGCCGGGCCTTCCTTCTTGGTCACCCGCAGGTACTCCTGAGGGCGGCCGGGAGCTGGGGCGATGCGTTCGATCCGCGCCTCGGGCCAGTGGAGCGTGCAGATCTCCTGGAGGCGGGCGAGCAGGTCGTCTCGCGGGACGGATGGACCGCCGAACTCGTGGGGGGATCGCTCCCGGTCGTGTCGCGGGTCGGCCGGGGAACGGTCGTCGGCCGAGCGCGGGTCGGGGAAGATCCCGTGGACGTCCTCGAACTGGTGTCGGAACCGCCGCACCCACTCTTCACGGCCCTTGCCGATGCCGGTGTCGCCCTCCCAACGGCGACGTGAGGGGTTGTAGCGGCGTCCGTACACCTCCAGGTGCCCGGCGGTGATCCGGATGAGCTGGTACTGGTTGGGCACCTCCGCGGGGCGGGCCTGCGGGCGCACTCCCGCGCTGCCCGCGCACAGCACCGGCAGGCCGTCCGGGCCGAGGGAGCACAGGGCGGCCTGGTGGGTGTGGCCGTGCAGCAGCAGGTTCAGGGAGGGGGCGAGGAGCTCGGTGAACCTGTCGCGGTCGCGGAGGAAGGCCTCATCCGTCTCGTCGCTGATCTCCGGGTTGTGATGCATCACCCCGATCCGCAGCCAGCCCTCCTCCTTGAAGCGGCGCAGACGGTCGGCGAACCACTGGAGCTGTTCCTCGCCGCAGTATCCGTAGTGGTCCTCCTCCCGATGGCTCTCGGCCATCGTGGAGTTCAGCGCCGCCACCACCGTCCGCAGCTCGGGCATCTCATACAGCGTCCAAGGCTGGTCGCTGAGGAAGCGCACCCCTGGCACGTCGGCGTAGAAGTCGGCGAACATCGCCGAAAATGGCTCCTACTTGGGCCAGTACGGCGGGATCGGCTCGGTGTCGTTGTCCTCGCACTCCTCGAAGTACCGCCGGCACTTGCGTCGGCTGACGTCGTGATTGCCCGGGACCATCACCACCCGGTCGCGGCTCAGGCCAAGACCGTCGGTCAGCTCCTCCAGGAACTCTTGGACCTGCTTGAACTCCTTCGGGAGACCCCATTCGGCCAGGTCGCCGGAGGCCACCACCAAATCCGGACGCAGGCCGTGCTCATCTTCCAGATGACGGACGTCCTTCAGTGTCCGGGCGGCCAGAGACGAGTGGCGCCGATCCCCTGGGGTCAGGCCTTCTTCGCCGAACCTGTGCTCCTTGCCGAACTGCGTGTCGGAGACGTGAAGCACGGTGACGGAACGGCCCTGCGACATCGCCCTCCCCCCGGTGACCAGCCCAAGGGAGCTTCCGTCTCGTCCCGCCAGATCAGCGGCGAAAGCGCCCTAACGCTCCATCCTAGAGAGTTATGGCGCCTGTGTGGCCGATTGCTGGATTGTCGGCGCTGGGAAGCGTGTCCCGATCGATCCCTAAACGGGCAGTTGGTGTGCTACAGGTCGGTAAAGAAACGGACCAGACAAATGGCGCGCTCAGTCTGTCCGCCTCTAGGGTCGCGGCGTCGGGGTCGCGTTTCCTGGGAGGTGCGGATGAAAGTCCGTAGTAGGAGGCTGCTCTCGGCCGTGGCCGTCGCCGGGATGCTGGGCGCGGTGGTGACGGTGCCGTCCCATGCGGCGGTGGGCGACATCGTCGAGCGACTGGAGGCCATTCCCGGCATGCGGGTGCTTTGGGAAAGACCCTCGGGGACTTCTGACTATCGGTTCTTCATGCTGAGTTACCGGCAGCCGATCGACCATCGCAAACCGAATGCGGGGACGTTCGAGCAGCGGCTGACCCTCATGCACAAGGACACCGCACGGCCGATGGTGCTGCACACCTCCGGCTACCACGTGGCGGAGGTGCCGTTCCGGGCCGAGCCGACCCAGTTGGTGGACGGTAACCAGATCTCGGTGGAGCAGCGGTTCTTCACGCCGTCCCGGCCGCAGCCGGCCGACTGGTCCACGCTGAACATCTGGCAGGCGGCCACCGACCACCACCGGCTGGTGAAGGCGCTCAAGCCGATCTACTCCGCCAAATGGGTGTCCACCGGCGGCAGCAAGGGAGGTATGGCCTCGGTCTATCACCGGCGCTTTTATCCCTCGGATGTGGACGCCACCGTCGCCTATGTCGCCCCCAACGATGTCGTCAACGCCCACGACAAGGCCTACGACCGTTTCTTTGAGACCGTCGGCTCCGACCCCGCCTGCCGCAGCGCCCTCAAAAACGTCCAGCGCGAGGTGCTGAAACGCCGGGAGGAGTTCGTGCGGCGCTATGAGGCGTACGCCGCGGAGAACGGCCTGACCTTCGGCAATCTCGGCGGCGCCGACCGGGCGCTGGAGGCCACCGTGCTCGACACCGAATGGGCCTTCTGGCAGTACCGGCTGGAGTCCGACTGCGACTCGGTGCCGTCCACTGACGCCTCCACCGACGAGCTGTGGAAGTTCGTCGACGAAGTGGCGGGCTTCTCCTTCTACACCGACCAGGGCCTGGAGCCGTACCTGCCGTACTACTTCCAGGCCGGCACCCAGCTCGGCTGGCCCGAACCCAAGTTCCGCCACCTCAAGGACGTGCGCCGTTATCCCGGCCTGTACAAGCCGCGCTGGTTCGTCCCGGCCGACCTGCGCAAGCAGATGCGCTTCGACCCCACGGCGATGGCCGACATCGACCGGTGGGTGCGGCACCACGGACGCCGCCTGATGTTCCTGTACGGCGGGAACGACCCGTGGACGGCCGAGCCGTTCCGCCTGGGCCCGGGCACCCGTGACTCGCTGTGGTACGAGGTGGCCGGGCTCAACCACAGCGGCAGGCTGATCCAGTACCTGCCCCAGGAGCAGCGCCGGGAGGCGATCGCCGCGCTGCGCCGCTGGGCGGGCCTGGAAGACGAGGTCTCCTTCCAGCGCGTCCGGCCCGGCCTGATCGACGTCTACGACGAAGTGCGCGACCGGCGTCCCCCGCTGTAACCGCGCGGCCCGCCCCCGGACGGCCTGGCACCCCGTGTCAGGGCCGTCCGGGGGACGGGCGGCACGCCGCATCACCCACGGAACGGGCCTGTCGGGTTTTCAACACGCCGTCTCCACGCATCGAAACGGGAACGCCGCGGCACCGGACACCTTCAAAGCCCCGTCCACGGCGCCTGGGCCATGTGTTGCAAAGGGTTCAGTTCAGGGCGCTGCCTTTCTTCCATTCCTTCCACGACAGCTGCCAGTAGCCCCAGCCGTTGTCCCATTCCAGCTCACGGCTGGTGCCGGTGATCTTGTAGATGTCGCCGCGCCGGGTGAACCGGTAGAACCAGGCGGCGTTCGCCGGGCTCATGTTCACGCAGCCGTGGCTGACATTGGCGCGGCCCTGCGCGTACACCGACCAGGGGGCGCTGTGGGTGAACTCGCCGCTGTTGGAGATCCGCACCGCGTAGTACACGTCCAGCCGGTAATACTCCGGATGCCCCTTGGGAATGCCGACCGTCGCCGAGTCCATGACCACGTGGTAGGCCTTCTCCATGGTCAGGTGGACGCCGCTGGTGGTGGTGTAGGCGTACTTGGTGGCCTTGCCCATGCTGACCGGGATCTTGCGGACGACCTTGCCGTTCTTGGTGACGGTCATCTGGTGGGTGCGGGCGCTGGCGGTGCTGATCTGCTCATCGCCCACCTTGAAACGCAAGGTCAGGTTGCGGGTGCCGTAGACGTCCTTGGCGGCCCGCACGCCCTTCATCCGGGCGGTCAGCTTCACCTCGGTGTGCGCGGGCCAGTACTTCTTGGTCCGGTAGATCACCTGCTGGCGGCCCACCCACCGCCAGGCGCCCTCCACCGGCTTGGACGCCGTCACCTGCAGGGCCCGCTCCACCTCGGCCTTGTTGTAGACGGGACGGTCGAAGCTCAAGATGATCGGCATGCCGACGCCGACCGTCTCGTCCTGCATCGGCGCCACGGCGCTGACCCGGATGGTCTCCTTGGGTTTGAGCGTGGTGAACGTGCTGGTGAGGGTGGCGGCCCGGCCGTCGGGGGAGACGGCGACGGCGGTCACCCGGTAGCCGGTGTCCGGGGCCAGCGTCCAGCGGGAGGTCCACCGGGTGCGGTCGGCGCTCAGCGTCCCCTCGACCCCGCCGTCTGCGACGCCGCCCTCGGCGTCCACCCGCTCGACCGTCACCTGCCGGATCGTGCCGCCCGCCGCCTGCACGACGATCGGGTGATCGGGGCGCGCCCGCTGCGTCCCGTCCGCCGGGGTGATGGTCAGCCGCGCCGGCTCGGGCGCCGAGCGGTGCCGGGCGGTCTCGGCGGCGCCGCCGGAGCAGCCGGTCAGGGCGAGCAGCGCCGCGGCGATGGCCGCCGCGGTCTTGCCGATGTGCAGGAGGTTCACTGGCTTGCCCCGCGCTGTGCGTTGCTCCCTCTTTCCGAGGGATCGGCCCTTTTCCTCACCGTAGAACGACATGCCCGGGTCAAGCGAGCCCAATGTCATCATCACTCGGTGTTAGATATCAGCTCCGGAGGGTGATTACATAGGGTCGTCGGCTGGTATGGAGCAGGACATGGGACGGCATAGACGAGGTCAACCCAGGGAGATCACGGTCGGTGAGCTGGTGGCCGCGTTGCAGCAGTTCGACCCGAAGCTGCGGGTGCGGCTGGCGGTCCAGCCCCGCTTGCCGCAAGAGCACCGGATCGGGCCGGTCGCCGAGGCCGACGGCCTGGTGTGGATCGGCGAGGCGGGGCACTGCGGGTACGCCCCCGACGAGGCCGCCGAGAGCCTCGGCTGGCGGTGAGCGGGGGCGGCCGGGCGCCGTGCGGCCTTCAATCCCCTGCCGCGCGCAGCAGCCTGGCCGCCTCCTCGGGGCGGACGTCGTTGATGAACGCCCCCATGGCCGATTCCGACCCGGCCAGGTACTTCAGCCGGTCGGCGGCCCGCCGGATGCTGAACAGCCGCAGATGCAGGTACGCCAGCTCCCGCTCGTGCCGCACCGGCGCCTGATGCCAGGCCGCCACATACGGCATGGGACGGCCGAAGAGCCGGTCGAAACGGCCCAGCACATCCAGGTAGAGCGCGGCGAAGGCGTCCCGCTCGGCCTCCTCCAGCGCGCAGATGTCCGGCACCCGCCGGTGCGGGTACAGGTGCACCTCGAACGGCCAGCGGGCCGCGTGCGGCACGAACGCCGTCCACAGCTCGTTGGCCGCCACCACGCGGGTGCCGGCCTCCCGCTCGGCCGCCAGCAGCTCGGCGAACAGGTCCCCGCCGGTGCGCTCGGCGTGCCGGCGGACGGCCGCCAGCATCTGCCGGGTGCGCGGCGGGACGAACGGGTAGGCGTAGATCTGGCCGTGCGGGTGGCGCAGCGTCACCCCGATCTCCTCGCCCCGGTTCTCAAAGCAGAAGACCTGTTCCACCCCGGGCAGCGCCGACAGCTCGGCGGTGCGGTCGGCCCACGCCTCGATGACCGTGCGCACCTGCTGCGGCGGCAGGTCGGCGAAGGACGCGTGGTGGTCGGGGCTGAAGCACACCACCTCGCAGCGCCCCCCGGTGGCGCCGGGCTGGAAGGTGGGGAACCGGTTCTCCAGCACCACCACCTCGTAGTCGGCGGCGGGGATCTCGGTGGGCCGTCCCGGCGCCGACGGGCACAGCGGGCAGGCGTCCTCGCCGGGCAGGAAGGTGCGGCCCTGCCGGTGCGCGGCGATCGTCACCCACTCCTCCAGCAGCGGGTCGTACCGCAGTTCCGAGACCGGCGGCGGCCCGCCGGCCGGCCGGGTGTCGACGGCGTCGCGGCCGGGGCGCTCGCACCGGTCGAAGTAGATCAGCTCCCGTCCGTCCGCCAGCCGGGTCACGGTGCGCCTCACCCGACCCACCGGGCCTCCCTTCCGCCTGCTCCCGGCGCCGGACGCGTCGTCCGCGCCGGTCCCCGAGCCTAGATCGCACCGGCCGGAGGAGGGGAATCCGGGCGGAGCCCGGCACACCGGGGCGTGCCTTCCCCGGGCTCGACGGAACCGCCGGCTCAAGCGCTCCGGCCGGGCGAGACCACGCCCCGGCCCACCGGCTCGGGGTCGGGCTGCGGCGGCGCCGGACCCGGGGCCGGCTCGGGCATCGGCCGGGGCGGCGGCATCGGGCCCGGCGGCTGCGGCGCCGGTTCGGGGGCCGGGCTCGGGCGCGGGGGCGGCTTGGGAACCGGCGACGGGTGCACCGCCCCGGGGAGAGGCGTTGCGGAAGCCATGTCGGCTCCTTCCTGTGATGGGTCATGGGGCGCGGCTGCGGCGGCGGAGCACCCACAGGTCGATGGCGGCGATCACCGCGACGGCCGCGCTGATCGCCGCCGCCGTCCAGAACCCCGCCACCGGGGAGGTGCCGCCGGCCGCCAGGACCCCGAACACCACGGCGGCGACGATTCCGGCGACCAGCGCCAGGCCGGACAGCACCATCCGCACCCCCAGCGGGCTGCGGGCGTTCAGCGGTTCGGTGCCGCGCGGCGGCCTGCGATCGTGCACGGGCATGGGAGGCTCACCTGCCGAACGTGCCGACCAGGACGCCTTCGCCGACCACCTTGTCCTCGATGGCCTCCTGCAGGTCGTCGGCGGTGAACCCGGGACGCAGGCCGGACGGCTCCGACAGCGCCGTCAGGCGGAAGAAGTACCGGTGCGGGGCGTCCCCGGCGGGCGGGTGCGGGCCGCCGTAACCGAGAGCGCCGTAGTCGTTGCGCCCGGCCACCGCCCCGGGGATCTCCTCACCGGCGTCGATCCCCTCGGTCTCGGGCGGGATCCCCGCCAGCAGCCAGTGCGCGAACGTCCCGCCGGGCGCGTCCGGGTCCTCGCAGACCAAGGCCAGCTCGACCGCCTCGTCGGGAACCTGCGACCACTCCAGCGGCGGCGAGACGTCCCCTGAGGCGTGGGAGTGCTCCCGCGGGATCGGCGCATGGTCGTCGAAGGCCGGGCTGTGCAGTTCGATCGTGTGCATGACCCCGGCGTGCCCGCTGCACCCCGTCCGACACGCCGCTTTCCCGGCGCGGAAAACAGGCCCCGGTGAGGCCGCCCGGCCGCGCCGGGGACGCGTGAGCGGGGCGTTCGCCGCATCGAACCCGGGAAACCGGGAAGGCGGGCGGAGACGGAAGACGGAACCGAGTGGCAGAACGGGGGAGATCCGGATGCACCGTCCGCGAACCCGCGCCTACGACGGCGCACGGGCCGAGACCAGGACGCAGCGGGAGGAGGAGGGAACCGCCTCCGGCAAGTGGGGCGGGTGGGCCGAGACCCCCCGAGACGAGCGCTGAGACCGGAGGCCGCCATGCTCAACGAAACTCCCGACGAGGCCGACATCTACGGCGCCGCCCTGCCGCTGGAGTACGAAAGCGACCTGGACCCGCTGCTGGCGCGCATCGGCGGCGCCCGCTGCGTCCTGCTGGGCGCGGCCAGCCACGGCACGCACGAGTACTGCGCCTGGCGGGCGGCCCTGACCCGGCGGCTCATCGCCGAGCACGGCTTTTCCTTCGTGGCGGTCGAGTGGGACTGGCGGGACTGCCGGCAGATCCGCCGCAGCGTCACCGGGACGCCGGAGGCGCCGCAGGACCCGCGCCGCGTCCTTGAGGCCCGCCGCCGCTGGCCCGCCTGGGTGTGGGCCAACGAGGAGACCGCCAGGTTCTGCCGGTGGCTGCGCGAGCACAACCTCGCCCACAACTCCGAGCTGCCGCCCCACCGGCGGGTCGGCTTCTACGGGCTGGACGTCTACGGGTTGTGGGAGTCGCTGCACACGGTGCACGCCTACCTGACCGAACACCACCCCGACTACCTCGGCATCGCCCGCAACGCCTACCGCTGCTTCGACCCCTACGGGGAGAACCCGCAGGTCTACGCCTGGAAGAGCCGGCTGGTCCCCGAAGGCTGCGAAGCGGAGGCGCTGGAGCTGCTGACCGGGCTGCGCCGCACCGCCGGCTCCGACGCCGTCGCCGAGGAGCTCGACGTCGAAAAGAACGCCGAGGCCGGCGCCGCCCGCTACTACCGGGCGATGCTCGAGGGCGGCCCGCAGGCCTGGAACCTGCGGGATGCGCACATGGCCGACACCCTGGACCGCCTGCTGGCCCTCCACGGCCCCCGGGCGCGGGCCGTGGTGTGGGCGCACAACACCCACGTGGGGGACGCCCGCGCCACCGCCATGGCCGACTCGGGAATGGTCAGCCTGGGGCAGCTGGTCCGGGAACGCCACGGCCGGGACCGGGTGGCCGTGGTCGGGTTCGCCGGCGGGCACGGCAACGTCATCGCCGCCTCGCACTGGGACGGCCCGATGGAGACCATGCCGGTGCCCGCGCCGATGCACGGCTCCCTGGAGGAGCTGCTGATGCGGGAGGTCGAACTGGACCAGGCGTTGTTCGTGTTCGCCGACGGGCCGGACCAGCCCTGGCTGACCGCCCGGCGCGGGCACCGCGCGATCGGGGTGGTCTACGACCCCGACCGCGACCACCGCCAGTTCGTCCCCACCACGCTCGCCGACCGGTACGACGCGTTGTGCTGGTTCTCCTGGACCTCGCCGCTGTCGCCGCTGCACCCGCAGCCCGTCCGGCGCGGCGAGGCCCAGACGCTGCCGGCGTGACCCGAGCCGCCCCGGACGCCCGGCCGGGCGTCCGGGGCGATGGCTCGTCCCTTTCTCCGCCGGGCACCGGCGCGGCGTGGCGGTTCACCCGGCGCCTGGGATCACGCGCTCGAAACGGCCCACTGCGAGGCGCGGCCTAGCCTGGGGTCGGAACCGGTCGATCGTGATGGCGGAGGAGGAGGGGCGTGCTCGACGCCGAGCCCATTCACTCGAACGTTCCGGCGCTGCGGCAAGAGCCGCGTCCTGCGCCGTGGGCCGTGCTCGGCGCCGTCTCGGCGGGCGGCGCGATCGGCGCGCTGGCCCGGTACGGCCTGACGGCGGCCTTCCCCGCGGGCCCGGGCGGCTTCGGCTGGGCGGTCTTCGCCGTCAACGTGGCCGGCTGCCTGCTGATCGGCGTGCTCATGGTCGCGATCACCGAGGTGTGGCGGGCCCACCCGCTGGTCCGCCCGTTCCTGGGGGTGGGCGTGCTCGGCGGCTTCACCACCTTCTCCGCCTACGTCATGGACGCCCACGCCGCGCTGAGCGCCGGTGCCCCGCGCACCGCGCTGGCCTATCTGGCCGGCACCGCCCTGGCCGCGCCGGCCGCCGTCGCCGCCGGCGCATGGGCGATGCGCTTGCTCGCCCGCCGCCTCACCGGGCAGGGGCGGCGGTGACCGCCCTGCTGGTGGCCCTGGGCGCCGCGCTGGGCGCGCCGCTGCGCTACCTGGTGGACCGCGCCGTGCAGGCCCGCCACGACTCGGCCTTTCCCTGGGGCACCTTCACCGTGAACGTCACCGGCTCGGCCCTGCTGGGCTTCCTGGCCGCCCTGCCCGCCGGGGAGGGGCTCACGGCGTTGGCCGGGGCCGGCTTCTGCGGCGCTTTGACCACCTACTCCACCTTCGGCTACGAGACGTTCCGCCTGGCCGAGCAGGGCGCCCGGACGCCGGCGCTGCTGAACGTCGCGGCCTCGGTCACGGCCGGGTTGGGCGCCGCCTATTGCGGCATGGCCCTGGCCGCCGCCTGCTAGGGCCGGTCCTGCCGAAGAGAGCGCCGTGCGGCGAGGCGGCCCGGAAGGTTCGAAGATCATGACAGGGGAGGCGCGGTCGCGGGGACCCGCCGTGGATGAGGAGGACGCAGCGTGCTGGTCGCTTTCTCAGTGACCCCGCTCGGAGCGGGCGAGGACGTCGGTGAGCTGGTCGCCGAGGCGGTGCGGGTGGTGCGCGCCAGCGGCCTGCCCAACCGCACCGACGCCATGTTCACCACCGTCGAGGGGGAGTGGGACGAGGTGATGGCCGTGGTCAAGGCCGCGACCGAGGCGGTGGCGGCCCGCGCCCCACGGGTCAGCCTGGTGCTCAAGGCCGACCTGCGGCCCGGTGTCACCGACGCCATGACCAAGAAGGTCGAGTCTGTGGAGCGGTATCTCAGCGGGGGCTGAGGCCCGCCCTCGTTGCGCCGTGCGGGGACCGCCGCCGTCCCCGCCGGGCCTTCGGCTCACGAGGAGGGCGCGTCGGGAATGCAGGCCCGCACGCCGCCGTCACGGCCCTTGCCGAACGCGGTGATCCGCTCGATGGGGTCGCCGTGGTCCTGCGGATCGGTCCATTCGCTGTCGTCGCCGATCACGACCAGGCCGTTGGACAGCTCCTTGACGTCGCCCTCTTCGAAGCGCAGGGTCCCGTCCGCCGCGGCCCCGTACAGCGCCGCGCCCGCCAGGCAGTCGGCCTGCAGCTCACTGGCCAGCGCCACGTGCTCCATCCGCAGCCGGTTCTGGATGGCGTGCCCCCACTCGTGCGCGATGACCAGGTAAACCCAGGCGTCGCCTTGGGTGTAGCCGGCGCGCATCAGGTTCTCGTCCCAGGCGATGTAGTCCTCCGGGACGCAGTAGAAGGCGTTGTTGGGGGTGGCCGGCTGCCCCGCGCAGGTCGGCGCGCTAGACAGGTCGTTGCCGTCGTAGCCGCCGTAGACCCGCGGCGAGGTGTAGGTGCCGGTGAAGAACTCCGACCAGTGGGTCCGCCAGTAGTCGTCGATTACCTGCGGCGCCCCGGTGATGTCCTGCTGATACTCGGTCTCGTCGATCTGAACGCCCTGGGCCGCGCCGTCTTCGTCCCGGCCGGCGGGCGGGGTGGGCGTGCCGGTGCCGCCTTCGCTCCGGGTGACGGCGGGGGTGGCGGACGCGGCCGGGCCGGCCTCGTCGACCTCGCCGACCTGAATGGTGCAGGCGCTGGAGGCCGTCAGCGCGACGCCCAGGGCGAAGGCGGCCAGGGATCGCCGGGGGATGTGCATCGTGTCTCTCCGTCAGTCGTCCGGCGCGCCGTGCGCGCGACCGATATGCCCTCTGACGGGGGAGAACACGGTTTAGATCCGGGCTTGGATGTGAACAAAGGCACCGGCGTGCGCACGAACAAAGGCGGTATTGGACGCGTCCAAAACGGGAGCGCCGGGCCTGCCGCTCCCCGGGGGCGGCCGGTGCGCGGGAGGGGAGGCGGCCTCAGCCGGCCGACTCCAGCCAGGCGTGGAGGTCGGCGTCGGTGGGCGGCAGCACCCGCCAGAGCGCCTCGTCCAAAGTGGCGCACAGCGGGATGCGCTCATGGATGTGGAAGGCTCGGAACAGGTGGCCCAGGAAGGGGCGCAGCCCGACGATCGCCAAGGCGACGCGGCGTTCGGCGCACCGGCGTTCCACGGCCGACAGCGTCCACAGGGCGCTGCCGTCGCAGAACGTCACCCCGCTCATGTCGAGGATCAGCGGGCGCCCGGCGTCCGGCGCCGCTTCCAGCAGCCGTTCCTGCAGCCCTTGACTGCCATAACAGTCGATCTCTCCGCACAGCAGCGTGACGGTGTAACGGTCGCCGTCCACCACGACCATGTCGACGGAGGAGTCTGCCACGATGACCTCACTGGGATTCTCGTGGCAAATCAGCATTGCGCCGGTGCGCATCCTTGCCAAGAGCCCACACGGGTAATTTCTGACACTGGACCGAGTGGGGTCCTTTCCGGCCCGGCTTTTTTCGTTTACGCGGGCTGTCCCAGGAGGGCTCTGCTTCCCGGGCGGAACCTCCGGCCCCGCCGCGGCCGGAGGGCGCCGCCGGACGCGCGGCTCGGCCCCGTGCGGATGCCCATCTCCCGCGCCCGGTTTTCGGGCTTGCTTTTTGTTTCATTGCGGCCTGGCGCCGCTGTCGCCCGCATGCGATAAAGCGACCGCCGACCGGGGGACTTCTGATCGACGGCGGAGTTTTCGTTTCAGTGATCCAGGCGAGGTGACCGGGCGGTATGCGGGTCCTTATAACCGGCTGACCGAATTTTCTGAACGGGGCGGCCACGGCGGGCGGCGTCTTGACCGCGGAGCCGGTCCGCAAAACGCCGAACGAAGCCGACGCGCCCTGCGATCCGGCCTGGAGCCCGGTATTCCGGCCGGCGGGACCGGGCCCGGCCGGGCCGGACCCGGCCTCCGTGCCGGCGAGCCGACGCTGGACGTGGCCGCGCTGCACTGGCACTGGGAGTGGCGCCTGACCGGACGCGCCGCAGCCGTGGCCTGGTACCTGCGGTCCGACTCCGGCCCGCCGCTCACCGAGGAGCTGCTGAGGGCACTGGACGTGCGCACGGCCGCCTGACCGTCCCCGGAGGGCACCGGGCGGCACCGCATCCTCAGGAGGCCGGGGCGTGATCGCGGTGACCGCTCTTGGCGCCGGTGGGTTGACGGCGTCCCACCGGTGATGCGCGGCCCCCACTGGTCGCGCCGCGGCGGACGATCGCTTCGGACCGGCTCCGGCCCCCGCGCACGGAGCCGGTCCGAAAAGCCGGGGCCGCGGCGGCGAGGTTCACCGCACCTGCTCTTCCCGGCTGGGACGCAGCAGGGCCGGATGCAGCAGCCGGGCGTCGCCGGCCCGGTAGAGCCGGGCACGGGGGCCGCCCCGCCGCCCGCCTCGCTCGGTGGTCTCCCCGGTGCTCTCCACAAAGCCCGGCACCGACAGCACCTTGCGGTGGAAGTTGCCGGCGTGCAGCTCCTCTCCCCACACCGCCTCGTAGACGGCGCGCAGTTCGGGGATGGTGAACTCCGGGGCGCAGAAGGCGGTGGCCAGCGGGGTGTACTCCAGCTTGCTGCGGGCCCGCTCCAGCCCGTCGGCCAGGATCTGCGCGTGGTCGAAGGCCAGCTTGCGGGTGGTGCCGGGACGCTGCGTCCCCGCCTCGGTCAGCCCGAGCGAGTCCACCGGCACCCAGGCCGCGTCGGCGGCGTCGCTGCCGGCCCGCGGGTCGGGCAGCTCGGGGGCGAACGCCAGGTAGGCCACGGAGATGACCCGCATCCGGGGGTCGCGGCCGGGCGCGCCGTAGGTGGCCAGCTGCTCCAGGTGCACCCGGGCCAGCGCGCCCTCCTCGGTGCTCAGCCCGGTCTCCTCGGCCAGTTCGCGGGCGGCGGCCTGCGGCAGGTCCTCGGCCTCCCGCACGCCCCGCACGAACCCGCCGGGCAGCGCCCACATGCCCGCGAACGGCGGGGCGCCGCGCCGCACCAGCAGCACATGCAGCGCCCCGTCGCGGATGGTCAGCGCCACCACGTCGACCGTGACCGCGACCGGGTCGTAGGCGCGCGGGTCGTAGGAGGCCAGGAACTCCTCCTCGCGCTGGGTGTCCGGCGTCCGCTTCACGACGAATCCTTCTCAAGGTGAGATTGTCTCTGGTTGAGAATAACTCAACTCGCGGCGGGACGCACCGTCCATCTCCGCTGTTCGCTCAGGGACGGCGGTATCCCCCGTAGGGGGGCTCGCCGGGCTCCTCCGGGTACGGCAGGTCCCCATCGGCGGGCCCGGCCGGGGTCTGCCCCCAGGGACGCCTTCCGCCCTGGACGTAGGGACGCGGCCCACGGGGCAGGCGGTCCTGGGGGAACTCCCCGTCACGCCCGCTCCTGCCCGGGGGAGGGAAGAGGGGACCGCTCTGCGGGCGGGGCGGCGCGGCCTCCTGGAAGGAGGACGGGGCGTGCGGCGGTGGGGCGCCTTGAGGACGGGGCGGTGCGGCATGCTGCGGCGAGGGGTGCGGATACGGCCCTTCCGGCCGGCGGTGTGCAGAGCCGGTGCCCCAAGGCGACTCCCCCGGGGAAGGGTACGGCGGGGAGGGCTGCACCCCGGCCGGAGCGGAGAAGGGCCGATCGAGAGGGCTTTGCCTGAGCGGACCCGCTTGCGGAGAGATGGGCGGAACGTCGAACGGGGAGCGGGCCGGGGGAGGGGACGAAAGCGCCGTCGCAGGGGCGGGCGGCCGGTCCAAAAGCTCGCGCAGGCGGCTGTGGCGCCGGCCGTAGAGCAGGTAGAAGACGAACCCCGCCAGCATCCAGACGCCGAAGTAGCTCCAGGTCTTCAGCTCCAGGTTGAGCATCAGCCAGGCGATGGACGCCATCGCCAGCATCGGTATCGTCGCCCCGCCGGGCACCCGGAAGGGCGGGCGCAGGTCGGGCCGCACCCGCCGCAGCGCCGGCACCGCGGCCGACACCGCCAGGAACGCGAACAGCGCGCCGATCACCACCAGCGGTTCCAGTGTCAGCACGTCCACCGTCTGCGACAGCACCACGGCCGTCCCGCCCGCCACCAGCGTGGCCCGGCTGGGCACCTGGTAGCGGCTGACCGCGGCCAGGCCCGAGGGGAGCAGCCCGTCGCGGGCCATGGAGAACACCACCCGGGTCAGGCTGATCAGCACCACGAAGATCACGGTGGTCAGCCCCAGCACCGCCCCGATGTCGGTCACCGTGCCCATCCAGCCGGCGCCCGCCTCGGCGAACGCCTGGGCGAACGGCGGGCGGGCCGGGTCCAGCTCGCGGTAGGAGATCATGCCGACCATGGCCACCGCCACCCCCACGTACAGCACGATCGTGATCACCAGGCTGGTCAGCAGGCCCTGGGGCACCTTGCGCGGGGCGTCCTCGGTCTCCTCGGCGGCGGTGGCGATCAGGTCGAAGCCGATGTAGGCGAAGGCGATGGCCGGGGTGGCGGCGAAGATGCCCCAGATCCCGAACGTCTGGGAGGGGTCGCCGAACAGCGCGGTCAGCACCGTCGGCTCGCCGCCGCCGGGAGCGGGCCGGGCGGGCGGGACGAACGGGGTGAGGTTGCCGGCGTCGAACAGCAGCAGCCCGCCCACGATGACCAGCCCGATCACCAGCAGCTTGGCCAGCACCATCGCCCACAGCGTGCGCAGCCCCACCCGGCTGCCGCTGGCCAGCAGCCCGATCAGCAGCACCAAGATGGCCAGGGCGAACACATCGAAGCCCCGCTCCTGCCCGACGACTCCCGCCAGCCCGGACGGCATCCCGATCGACAGGTCCTGCAGCGTCTGGACGGCGATCAGCGACCAGGCGCGCGCCACCGCGCAGGCGGCCAGCAGCAGCTCCAGGATCAGCGCCCAGCCGATGAACCAGGCCCACAGTTCCCCGAAGGCGACATAACCGAAGGAATAGGCGCTCCCGGCGACCGGCACCGCCGAGGACAGCTCGGCAAAGCACAGCGCGGCCAGCAGGCACACCGTGCCGGCGATCACGAACGATGCGATCACCGCCGGGCCGGCCGCGGTGGCCGCCTGCACTCCGGAGATCTTGAAAATGCCGGCGCCGATCATCACCCCCAGCCCGAGAATCACCAGGTCGCGCTTTTTGTACAGCACACGCAGCCGGTGCCGGCCGCCTCCGTAGTTTTGCGGGGCGGCCTGTTCCACGGGCAGCCGCCGCAGCAGATCGTTGCGCATGGGCGTCTCCAAGTCCGGGGCGTCGCCACACGCCGGCCGGTGCGGGCGGCCGAGGTGCGTTTCTGCGCGAGAGTCCGGGGCGTGGGAGACCAAAGAATGTCTAAAGTTCTAGTAAAGAGCAATCTCCTCTCCGGAGAAGTGATCAAAAAGCCATACAGCTCACTTGCCGCCGGCCGGGTCTGGCGGCGCTCTCGGCGGGGTAGTGGGACCGGAGAGACGGTGGTGGCGGCTGTCCATTTGCGGAGGTTCCCGTGCCTGCTGCCCTTTTCCGCAGGTCGGCGCTTGCCGGGACGCTGGTGATCACGCTGCCGTTGCCGGCCCCCGGCCCGGCCGGTGCGATCGCCCCGCCCTCTCCCGCCGAGCGGACGGACCGGCGGGCGCAGACTGTGGCGACCGGCTACGGCGGCGCGGTCTCCACCGTGGACGCCGACGCCAGCCGCACCGCCATCGAGGTGCTGCGCCAGGGCGGCAACGCCGCCGACGCCGCCGTGGCGGCCGCGGCCACCCTCGGGGTGACCGAGCCCTATGTGGCGGCTCTGGGCGGCGGCGGGTTCTTCGTCTACTACGACGCCCGGACGCGCCGCGTCCACACCGTGGACGGCCGGGAGACGGCACCGGCCAAGATGCACGCCCGCTCCTTCGTCGATCCGGCCACCGGCCGGGCCATTCCCTTTGAAGAGGCCGTCACCAGCGGGCTGTCGGTAGGGGTCCCCGGCACGGTCGCCCAGTGGCAGCAGGTCCTGGACCGCTTCGGCACCCGCCCGCTGGGCGCGCTGCTGCGGCCGGCGATCCGGGTGGCCGAGCGGGGGTTCGTGGTCGACCGGGAGTTTCACGAGCAGACCGCGCTCAACGCCGACCGGTTCGCCGCCATCACGCCGACGCGGAAACTGTTCCTGCCCGGCGGCCGCCCGCCGGCGGTCGGCTCCCGCTTCCGCAACCCCGACCTGGCCCGCACCTACCGCACGCTCGCCCGGCGCGGCCCCGCCTGGTTCTACCGGGGGGAGCCGGCCCGGGAGATCGTCCGGACCGTGCGGCATCCGCCGGTGGAGCCCACGGCCACCCGCACCGTCCGGCCCGGCCTGATGGAGCTGTCCGACCTGGCCGCCTACC
The DNA here is from genome assembly GCF_001896795.1 of Thermomonospora sp. CIF 1. NCBI lineage: Bacteria > Bacillati > Actinomycetota > Actinomycetes > Streptosporangiales > Thermomonosporaceae > Thermomonospora > Thermomonospora sp. CIF 1. The sequence continues at coordinate 487,927 of NZ_MOYN02000021.1, read as the reverse complement.
GGGCGCCGCTGCGCCCGCCCACCCGCGTCACCTACCGGGGACTGGAGGTGTACGGGATGGCGCCGCCTTCCTCCGGCGGCTCCACGGTCGGCGAGGCGCTCAACATCCTGGACCGCTTCCGCCTTGACAAAGGCGACCCCGTGCAGGCCCTGCACTACTACCTGGAGGCGTCCCGCCTGGCCTACGCCGACCGCGGCCGTTACATCGGCGACCCCGACCATGTGGACGTCCCGCTGCGGGAGCTGCTCTCCCGCGGCTTCGCCCGCGAACGGGCCTGCCTCATCGACCCCGGCAAAGCCGCCGTCAGCCCGGTGCCGCCGGGCTCCCCCGACGGGGACTACCGCGACTGCGAGCCCGCCCGGGGCGAACCGCTCCGCCTGGGCCGTGAAGGACCGCAGACCACGCACCTGGTGGTCGCCGACCGGTGGGGCAACGTCGCCTCCTACACCATCACCATCGAGCAGTTCGGCGGCAGCGGCCTGACCGTGCCCGGGCGCGGCTTCCTGCTCAACAACGAGCTGACCGACTTCACGATGCAGCCGCCCCCGCCGGGCGCCGCGCCCGACCCCAACCTGCCCGGCCCCGGCAAGCGCCCGCGCAGCAGCATGGCGCCCACCATCGTGCTCAAGGACGGACGGCCGCTGCTGGCGCTGGGCTCCCCGGGCGGCTCCACGATCATCACCACCGTGCTGCAGATCCTGCTGGGCCGCATCGACTTGGGCATGGACCTGCCGGCCGCGCTGGCCGCCCCGCGCGCCACCCAGCGCAACACCCCGCAGACCTTCGCCGAGCAGGCGTTCCTGGACGCCTACGGGCCGCGCCTGCGCTCTCTGGGGCACGAGCTGGCGCTTTTCCCCGGCCCGCCGGCCGGCCAGATCGGCGCGGCCACCGCGCTGGAGTTCCTGCGCCCGGGGCTGGTGCAGGCGGTGGCCGAACCGCACCGCAGGCACGGCGGCAGCGCCATGGTGGTCAGGCCCGCTCACTGAGCGGAAAGCCGACTACGATCGTCGCTTAGGGGAAGGAGCAACGGCATGCCCCAGGCGTACCTACAGGTGACCACCACGACCGACTCCCGCCAGGAGGCGGCCGCCCTCGCCAAGTCCGCGGTGCGCGAGCGCCTGGCGGCCTGCGCCCAGCTCGTCGGCCCGATCTCCAGCACCTACTGGTGGGAGGGCGAGATGGAGACGGCCGAGGAGTGGATGGTGGTGTTCAAGACCACCGCCGACAACTTCGAAGAGCTGGCGACGCTGATCACCGAGCTGCACTCCTACGACACCCCGGAGATCATCGCCACCCCCGTGGTGGCCGGCAGCAGCGACTACCTGCGCTGGGTCAGCGAGCAGACCAAGCCGGTGGAGACGGCGGACGAAAGCGCCGCCCCGCGCCGGGAACAGGCCGCCCAGCCCAGCGCCTCCGGCTGACTCCGTCCCGACCCGACCTGTCAGAGCAAACCGGGCATCTCGGTAAAAGATGTGATCTACCTCATGACAGGGGGGTAAGTCATTCATTACGCTCGTGTTTCCACATATCCGGGTATGGGACGGACGAGGTGGTGACATGGGCGGGCTCCGCGAGATGGACGGCAAGCGCGGCTCGGACCGTGCGGCGGGCGCCGATCGCCCCGGCGACTTCGGTCTGTTCGGACCGGGCTCGGTGACCTGGCGGGTGATGGGCGAGCCGGTCATGATGATCGGCGGCTTCCGGGCGCTGCTGCTGCAGGCGCTGCACCCGCGCAGCATGTGGGGCACCGCGCAGAACTCCGAGCTGATGAACCCCGACTCCGCCTGGCAGCGCCTGGCCCGCACCATCGAGTTCGTCCGGGTGCGCACCTACGGCTCGCTGGAGGAGGTCGAGCGGATCGGCCGCCGGGTCCGCAAGATGCACGCCAAGCTGGAAGGCCTGGACATGCGCACCGGCGAGGTGTTCCGCATCGACGACCCGGAGAACCTGCTGTGGGTGCACATGGGCGAGGTCGACTCCTACCTCGACATCGCCCGCCGCGCCGGGATCGTGCTCAGCGACGCCGAGGCCGACCGCTTCGTGGACGAGCAGCGCCGCGCCGCCCAGGTCGTCGGGCTGGACCCGGCCGACGTGCCGGCCTCGGTGGCCGAGATGCGCGACTACTACGCGATGATGCGGCCCAAGATCTGGGCGTGCAAGGAGGCCCGGGAGGGGCTGCGGCGGCTGTTCAACCCCCCGGTGCCGCGCCCGATGCTGCCGCTCAAGCTCGCCGCCCCCAGCCTCGCCACGCTCACCGTGGCCACGCTGCCGCGCTGGGCCCGCCGCATGTACGGGCTGCCCGGCCTGCCCACCTCCGACCTGGCGGCGACGCTGACCCTGCAGGCGATGCACCGCGGCACCCGGGTCATCCCGGCCCGGCTGCGCTACTCCCCGGACGCCAAGCGGGCGCACGAGCTGATCCGCGCCTACGAGGCGGAGGCCAGGAGCCTGGGCATGGCCTCCTGAGGGCGCCGGAACCCGCGGCCGCCCTCAGCCGCGGCGCATCAGCCGTCCCACCGCGGCCATCAGCTCGGTGGACATCTCATCGGCCTTGCCCTCTTGGGCGCCCTCGGCCACGCAGTGCCGCACATGCCCGTCCAGCAGGCCCAGCGCCACCTTGTCCAGCGCCGCCTGGACCGCGCTGATCTGGGTGAGGACGTCGATGCAGTAACGGTCCTCCTGGACCATGCGCTCGATGCCGCGGACCTGCCCCTCGATCCGCCGCAGCCGCGTCTGCAGCTGGTCCTTGGTCGCGGTGTACCCGCGCGTGGGAGCCCCGTTGGCCGCCATGGTGGGTGTCGCCCTCCCCGTCTGGGTCTGTGCTCGCCGCACTCAGGGTATCCACCCCTGGGGGGTATGAGCTCTGTCCGGGAGGTGAGGTCGGCCGCCGCTCACACCGGCGTGTTCCAGGAGGTGATCACCGGGCGGCCGTGCTCGGTGCCCAGCGTGCCGGCCGTCCCGGTGTGCAACGCGAACAGCCTGCCGCTCGCCGGCGGCAGCCCCAGCCACCGCGCGGTCAGCACGCGCAGCAGATGGCCGTGCGCCACCACCGCCACATCGCCCTGCTCCAGGTGGGGCCGGATGCGGCCCAGCACGGCGTCGCAGCGCTCACCGACCTGCTCCACCGACTCGCCGGGATGCTCGGCGTCCCCGGGGATCACCCCGTCGGCCCACAGGTACCAGCCCGGCCGCCGCTTGCGGATCTGGGCGCTGGTGAGGCCCTCATAGCCGCCGTAGTCCCACTCCCACAGGTCCGGGTCGATCTCGACGGCGCTCAGCCCGGCGAGCTCGGCGGTGCGCCGGGCCCGCAGCGCCGGGCTGCACACCGCGTGGACCACCCGCCGGCGCGCCAGATAGGGCCCCAGCGCCCGGGCCTGCTCCTCGCCGCGGGCGGTCAGCGGCAGATCGGTGCGCCCGGTGTGCCGCCTGGCCCTGCTCCACTCGGTCTCGCCGTGCCGCAGGACGATGATCTCCCCCATGGCGATCACCTTAGGGGAGCGGTGCGCCGGCGGAGGAGGTCAGCCCAGCACCGAGGCGAGGTCGATGTGGTCCAGGCCGTGCGCCTCGGCGACCTCGGGGCGCACGAGGTGGCCGTCGTGGACGTTCAGGCCCGCCGCCAGCGCCGCGTCCTCGCGCAGCGCCCGCCGCCAGCCCTTGTCGGCGATCGCCAGCACGTACGGCAGGGTGGCGTTGGTGAGGGCGTGGGTGGAGGTGCTGGGCACCGCGCCCGGCATGTTGGCCACGCAGTAGAACAGCGACTGGTGCACCCGGAAGGTCGGGTCGGCGTGCGTGGTGGGGCGGGAGTCGGCAAAGCACCCGCCCTGGTCGATGGCGATGTCCACCAGCACCGAGCCCGGCTTCATCGCGGCCACCAGCTCGTTGGAGACCAGCTTGGGGGCCTTGGCGCCGGGGATCAGCACCGCCCCGATCACCAGGTCGGCCTCGCGCACCTGCCGTTCGACGGCATAGGCGCTGGAGACCAGCGTCTTGATCCGCCCGCGGTAGAGGGCGTCGATGTGGCGCAGCCGGTCGACGTCGATGTCCAGCACGGTCACCTCCGCGCCCATGCCCGCCGCGATCTGCGCGGCGTTCAGCCCGGCCACGCCGCCGCCGATCACCGTCACCTTGGCCGGGGCGACCCCGGGCACCCCGCCGGGCAGCACCCCGCGCCCGCCGGCAAAGCGCATCAGGTTGTAGGCGCCGACCTGCGGGGCGATCCGCCCGGCCACCTCCGACATGGGGGCCAGCAGCGGCAGCGAGCGGTCGGGCAGCTGGACGGTCTCGTAGGCGATGCCGGTCACCCCCGCCCGCAGCAGCGCGTCGGTGCAGGCCCGGGAGGCGGCCAGGTGCAGGTAGGTGAACAGCGTCTGGCCCGGACGCATCCGGTGGTACTCCTCGGCGACCGGCTCCTTGACCTTCAGCACCAGCTCGGCCTCGCCCCACACCTCATCGGCGGTGTCCAGGAGCTTGGCCCCGGCCGAGGCGTACTCGGCGTCGGGGATGGACGAGCCCGCCCCCGCGCCCCGCTCGATGAAGACGTCGTGGTGCCGGCGGGTGAGCTCCAGCACTCCCGCGGGGGTGATGGCCACCCGGTACTCGTGGGTCTTGATCTCGCGGGGAATGCCGACCTTCACCGTGCCCTCCGGGGTCCAGGATGTCCGTTTTCCCCAGAGTGCGGCCGGGTATGCCGGCGGGGCTATGAGCAGCCTGTCGCGCAGTTCCGCCGATTGCCGACAGAGTGTAAAGCCCCGGGGAGCGCCGCCGAGGAGGGCGTATCAGGCGACCGGTCCGAGGCTGCTCGGCGGCAGCCACTCGTCGGCGATCGCCACCGTGAGCTGTTCCAGCAGCGGGCCGGCCTGGCGCATGCAGCGTTCCATGTCGGGCTCGATGTCGCTGAGCGCATAGGCGGCCTGGATGCGGGCGCGGCGCAGCTGCTCGCCGGTCAGCCCGCGCCGCCCGGCCACCGCGATCACCGGGACCCCGGCGCGGGCGGCGGCCCTGGCCACCCCGATCGGCGCCTTGCCGCGCAGCGACTGGGCGTCCAGCGACCCCTCCCCGGTGATCACCAGCCGGGCGCCCTTGGCCTTGTCGGCGAACCCCAGCAGATCCAGCATGAACGAGATGCCCGGCTGGATCTGGGCGCCCAGGAACACCAGGGCGGCAAAGCCCAGGCCGCCGGCCGCCCCGGCCCCGGGCCGGTCGCGGGCGCTCTTGCGGGAGACCGCCTCGGCCAGGTCGGCCCAGCGCCGCAGCCCGGCCTCCAGCACCCGCACCTCCTCCCGTCCGGCGCCTTTTTGCGGCCCGTAGACGGCGGCGGCCCCGTTGCGGCCCAGCAGCGGGTTGTCCACGTCGCTGGCGATGATCACCTGGACTCGTGACAGGTCCGGCAGGCCGCGCAGGTCCAAAGCGTGCAGGGCGCGCAGCGCGGCGCCGCCGGGCGGCAGATCCCGGCCGGTGGCGTCCAGCAGCCGCCCGCCCAGCGCCTGCACCATCCCGGCGCCGCCGTCGGTGCAGGCGCTGCCGCCCAGGCCGAGCACGATGCGGCGGGCGCCCAGCCGCAGCGCGTGCGCGATCAGCTGCCCGGTGCCCAGGCTGGTGGCGCTCAGCGGGGCGGGCCTGCCGCCGGGCAGCAGCCGCAGGCCGGAGGCCGCGGCCATCTCCACCACGGCGGTGTCGCCGTTCATCGCCAGCGCGGCGGTGACCGGCTGCCCGGTGGGGCCGGCCACCTTCACCTCCACCCGCCGCCAGCCGGCCGCGATGACCGCCTCGACGGTGCCGTCCCCGCCGTCGGCGATCGGCAGTTCCACGATCGGCACCTGCGGCCGGGCCCGCCGCAGCCCGTCGGCCAGCCGGCGGGCGACCTGCGGCGCGCTCAGCGACCCCTTGAACTTGTCCGGAGCCACCAGCACATGGCCGCCGGCCGGGACCTGCCCGGGGGAGGATGCCGAGGGGGATGCTGTGGAGACCACTGCCACGCCTTTCACGCCTGATGTCACGCCCGATTCCACGTCCGATGAGGTCAGGCTCTGCCTTCTGCTTACGTCACACCGGGACCATTTGACACCTCGCGGGGACCCTACGTCGTGCGGTCTGAGATTCTCAGTATCCGTTCCCCGCCGCACTTTCCGGCGCGGCCGCCGCGGCGTCAAGGCCGGGCGGCGGGCCTCAGCCGATGCCCAGCAGCAGTTTGATCGGGTGGAGGGCGAAGTAGGCGGCGAACACCGCGGCGGCGATCCACAGCGGGTAGTGCACCTCGCGCCAGCGGCCCCGGCCCGCCTTGATCAGCGTGTAGACGATCAGGCCGGCGCCGATGCCGGTGGTGATCGAGTAGGTGAACGGCATCATGACGATGGTCAAGAAGGCCGGGACGGCCAGCTCCAGATCCGACCAGTCGATCTTGGAGACCTGGGTCATCATCAGCGCCCCCACCAGCACCAGGGCGGGTGAGGCGGCCTGGGCGGGCACCACGGCCGCCAGCGGGGTCAGCAGCAGGGTGCCCAGGAACAGCGCCCCGGTGAACATGTTGGCCAGGCCGGTGCGGGCGCCCTCGCCCACCCCGGCGGCCGACTCCACATAGACGGTGTTGGCCGAGGAGCTGGTCAGCCCGCCCAGGGCGGCCGACAGCCCGTCGGCCGCCAGGATCCGCCCCAGCCGGGGCACCCGGCCCCGCTCGTCCACCAGCCCGGCCTCGTCGCTGATGCCCAAGATGGTGCCCATCGCGTCGAAGAACCCCGACAGCACCAGGGTGAACAGCACCACCAGGGCGCTGAGGAAACCGGCGCGGACGAAGCCGCCGAACAGGTCCACCTGCAGCAGCAGCCCGAAGTCGGGGGCGGCCACCAGCTCCTTGGGCATCCGCGGGGTGACCACGCCCCAGCCGCCTTCGGGGATGCGGGCGTGGGTCTCGATGACGATGGCCAGCGCGGTGCCCACCACGATCCCGATCAGGATGGCGCCGGGCACCCCCCGGGTGTACAGCACGATCATCAGCAGCAGTACCACTGCGAACACCAGGGACGGCCAGGTGTTCAGCGAGCCGGCGGCGCCCAGCGCCAGCGGGGTGCCGCCGGTGCCGGCGGTGACGAACCCGGCGTCCACCAGCCCGATCAGCGCGATGAAGGCGCCGATGCCGACCGCGATGGCGTGCTTGAGGGACAGCGGGATGGCGTTCATGATCCGCTCGCGCACCCCGGTGACCGCCAGCAGCACGATGACCAGGCCCTCCAGCACCACCAGGCCCATCGCCTGCGGCCAGGTCATCTGCGGGGCGGCCTGGTAGGCGACCACCGCGTTGATGCCCAGCCCGGCGGCCAGCGCCAGCGGGGCGTTGCCGACCAGCCCCATCACGATGGTGGCGATCGCCGCCGACAGCGCCGTCATCGTGGTCAGCTGCGGGATCGACAGCCTCGCGCCGGTGACGTCCTGCGCCCCGCCCAGGATGATCGGGTTGAGCAGGATGATGTAGGCCATCGCGAAGAAGGTGGTGACCCCGCCGCGGGCCTCGCGGGCGAGTGTGGTGCCGCGCCCGCTCAGGTCGAATAACCGCTCCAGCGGGCCCCCCGCCCGTCGCGGCCCGGTGCCGGCGTGCACCATCAGGACGTCCCCCGATCATGCTCGCGCGGTACGACGCGGGCGGCCCGCCCCTGGTCGCCGCCCGCGTCGCCGCGTACTCAGATTAACTGCCCGAAATGTGTTCTGGGCTCACCGGAACCCGTTTTAGCGAATGTCCTGTGGTGTCCGGCTGTGACTTTTCACAACCGGAGGCCTAGCTTCCCCGGTAAGTGGAGTAGCCGTAGGGGCTCACCGCCAGCGGCACGTGGTAGTGCTCGGCCGGGTCGGTGATCTCGAAGATCACGCAGATCTCCGGGTAGAAGGCCGGCACGCCCAGCGCGGCGAAGTAGGGGCCGGTGCCGAAGCGCAGCCGGTGCACCCCGGCCGACAGCTCCGTCCCGCCGCCGGGCAGGTCCTCCAGCCGGCCGTCGTCGCCGGTCAGGTCCTCGGCCAGCGGCTGCCAGGTCCGTCCGTCGTAGCGGTCCAGCCGGACCGGCACCTTGGCGGCGGGCCTGCCGCGGTGGGTGTCCAGGACATGGGTGCTCACACTCAAGGGCGCTCCAGAACTCCTATCGGGACGCGGGCGGGCGGCTCTGCGGCGGCGCGGGCCGCCCGGCGCCGCGCGGCCCTCCCGCTCCGCGAGTGCCGTTTTGCACGCCCTCAGTAGAGCATCCGCACCCTGCCGTCTCTACTGGTGGGACGCTCATCACGGTTCTGTATCACGGTACGGGAGGACCCCTCGCCATCAGGGGTGTTCGTGAATACGCTGCGATACCTACGCGGAGAGCGACCGAGCGGCGCGGCCGCCTCTTCAGCGTTCGGGGGTCTGTGGGGAAGAGTCGGGAATCACTACCGTGTGCACACCCCCGCATGCGGTGAGTAAGGGGCTTCGTGGTGGCCGGACAGGAAACTCTCGGACAACGCATACGTGCGCTGCGTATCCGTCAGGGTGTCAGCCAGGCGCAACTCGCCTTTCCCGAGCTGTCCGACAGCTATATCTCACTGATCGAAAGCGACAAGCGGGTGCCGGCCCCCAGCGTGATCGAGCTGCTGGCGGCCAAGCTCAATTGCTCGGCGACCTACCTGGTGAGCGGGGTCAGCGAAGAGGTCGTCGACGAGCTGCGGGTCACCTTGGACTACGCCGAGATCGCGCTGCAGAACGGCGCCGCCGAGGAGGCCCGCGCCCGCTTCGCCGAGGTGCTGTCCAACACCGACGCGGTGGCGCTGCCGGAACTGCTGCAGCAGGCGCGCTGGGGGCACGCGCTGGCCCTGGAGGCGGCCGGGGCGCTGGAGGAGGCGATCGCCGAGCTGCGCCAGCTGACCGCCGAGACCTCCCCGGAGGCGGACCTGGAGCAGTGGGCCAAGGTGCACGTGGCGCTCAGCCGCTGCCTGCGCGAACGGGGGGACATCAGCGCCGGCGTCGAGGTGGCCGAAGAGGCGCTGCGCAAGCTGATCGCCTCCGGGGCGGACTCCACCGACGGCGCGGTGCACCTGGGGGCGTCCCTGCTGGCCGCCTACATCGAGCGCGGCGACCTGGTGCGGGCCCGCCAGCTCGCCGACCAGCTCATCGCCCGGGCCGAGCGGATCGGCAGCCCCCGGGCGAAGATGGCCGCCTACTGGGAGGCCGCCTACGTCGCCGAGGTGCGCGGCAACTACGAAGAGGGCATGGAGCTGGCCGAGCGGGCGCTGCCGCTGGCGGGCGCGATGGACGACCCCCGCAGCGCGCACCGGCTGCGCATGGTCTACGCCGGGCTGCTGCTGCGGGCCCGGCCCGAGCAGGCCGAGCAGGCCCGCGAGATGCTGCTGCGCATCCGCGAGCAGATCGACTCCAGCTCCGCCGGGGAGATCGACGTGGCGCTGTGCCTGGTGGAACTGGCCCGCGCCGAGATCGTCCTCGGCCGGCCCGCCGAGGCGGTCACGCTCGCCCACGAGGCGTTGGACCTGCTCGGCGACAGCCCGCGCCGGGCCGGCGCCTGGGCGCTGACCGTGCTGGGCGAGGCGTACGTGCGGCTGGGCCGCACCGAGGACGCCGTGGAGGTGCTGACCCGGGCCGCCACGCTCATGGAGGAGATGGAGTCCTCCCGGGAGGCCGCGCAGGCCTGGTTCGACCTGGCCGAGCTGCTGGGGGAGACCGGCGCGGCCGACGGCCCGCGGCTGGGCGCCTACCGGCGCGCCCTGGCCTGCGCCGGGCTCTGACGACACGGCCCCGCCTCAAGGGACGGGCGCCTTGGCGGGGGCGCAGCGTCCCCGGGGCGGGGCCACATGTGGTCTCGGCATGACCGAAAGCGACTTTTCGGCCTGTAACGGCTCTATGATCGTCCGCGCCGGACGGGCGGTCCGTCGCCTCCCGGCGGGATGAGATCGCGCCGCGGCCCGGACCGGAGCGCCCGGACGCCCACGGGGCGAGGCGAGGGGAGAGGGATGTTCGGAGTCGTACGGCCGTGCCGCCACGTGATGTGCCGGTCGCTGTTCGAAGGCTGGATGGCGCACCTGTGCGGGTTGTGCCTGACGTTGCGGGCCGAGCACGGACAGGCCGCCCGGCTGGTCACCAACTACGACGGCCTGCTGGTGTCGGTCCTGGTGGAGGCGCAGGCCCCGGAGCGTTCGCCCCACCGCAAGGCCGGTCCGTGCGCGCTGCGGGGAATGCGGACGGCCCGCGTGGTGGACGCCCGTAGCGAAGGCGCCCGGCTGGCGGCGGCGGTGTCGCTGATGCTGGCGGCGGCCAAGACCCGCGACCACATCGCCGACGGCGACGGGGCCTACGCCCGCGCCCTGGTGGCCGCCGGGGCGAGGCGGCTGGCCGGCCGCTGGGAGGCCGCCGGGACGCGCACCGGGCGGGCGCTGGGCTTCGACGCCGGCGTGCTGCGGGAGGCGGTGAGCCGGCAGGCGGAGCTGGAGTCGGCCGGCCGGCCGCTGCGGCTGCTGGAGGTGACCGAGCCGACCGAGACGGCGGTGGCGGCGGCGTTCGCGCACACCGCCGTGCTGGCGGGCAAGCCGCACAACGCCGAGCCGCTGGCGGAGGCCGGGCGTTTCTTCGGCCGCCTGGCCCACATCCTCGACGCCGTGGAGGACCTGGAGCAGGACCGGGCCTCGGGCGCCTACAACCCGCTGATCGCCACCGGCACGGACCTGGCGACGGCCCACCGCCATTGCCGGGACGCCCTGCACGGGCTGCGACTGGCCCTGGCCGACCTCGACCTGGCCGACGACCGCCTGGTCAAGGCGCTGCTGGAACGCGAGGTGGCGCGCTCGGTGGAGCGGGTCTTCGCCGCCTACCCCGGCCCGCCGCAGGGCGGTGGTCCCTACGGTCCGCCCCAGGGGCCCTATGGCCCCGCCCCGCAGCAGCCCTACCCGCCGGCCGGGCACCCGCCGTCCGTCCCCATGGGGCCCGGAGCACCCGGAGGGGGCTGGGGCGGTGGCGGCGGCGGTGGCGGCTGGTACGGCAAGGGGCACGGCCGTCCCAAGCGCCCGCCCTTTCCGATCCCGTGCCTGGCCGACACCTGCGTCTGCCTCAGCTGCGGGCTCTACCAGCCGAAATGGAGCAAATACCGCGGCAAGAGCTGCGGCGACCGCTGCTGGTGCACCCGCGACGGCGACTGCTGTGACTGCTGCGAGGGCTGCGGCAACTGCGGTAACTGCTGCGACTGAAGCGGGCCGGTCCGGTCGCCTGCGGGGGCCGTCGAGGGCTGGGGCGAACCTCAATAGGGTAGAGGGCGCCCCAGTCCGTACCCGGAGACCAGCGACGTTCCCATGACCAGTTCCAAGGCGCGCATCGGCGCCCTCGCCGCGATCCTGCTGACCTTGATGGTGGCAATGGCCGTACCCGCCGCCGCGTCCGTCTCGTCCACCGAAAGCACACCCATAGCCCAGAAAACCTCCGGCGGCGCCCCCAAGTGGCTGATGATCGGCAGCGGGCTGCTGCTCGGCGTGGGCATCGGCGGAGCGCTCACCCTCCTGCGCAAGGACTCCTCCAAGTGACCGGGGGCGCGCGATGAGCAAGGGCGTGGCACAGGTGGCGCGGGCCGCCGCGATCGCCGTCGCGGCGGCGGGCGCGGCGCTGGCGGCGGCGATGGTGGCCGGCGGCGCGGCGGCCGAGGAGATCGTCCCGGGGATCGGGGACGCGGGCGCGCTGACCCGCTGGGGACTGCCGGTCGCCCGGGTCGCCATGCACGCGGCCGCCGCGCTCACCGTCGGCGCGCTGCTGGCCGCCACGATGCTGCTGCCGCTGGAGGTCGCCGGCGGCAAGGGCCGGCTGTCCGCCGACGCGCTGACCTATCTGCGGGCCGCCTCCTGGCTGGGGGCCGGCTGGGCCGCCGCCGCGGCGGCGGCGCTGGTGTTCACCGTCTCCGACGTGCTCGGCGAGCCGGTGGGGCAGGTGCTGACCGGCAACCGGCTCAGCGGCTATGTGGGCGACCTGCCGCAGGCCACCGCGCTGATGCTGGTGATCTTGCTGGCGGTGCTGGTGGCGCTGCTGGCGCGGACCACCGCCACCGTGAACGGGGCGGCGGGCCTGCTGGTGACGGCCCTGGTGGCGCTGCTGCCGCCGCCGCTGACCGGGCACGCCGCCTCGGCCGGCAACCACTCCCTGGCGGTCACCTCGATGGCGCTGCACGTGCTCGCCGTGGCGCTGTGGGTCGGCGGGCTGGCGATGCTGGGCCGACACGTCCTGACCGGCGGCGGGCGGCCGGAGATCATGGCCGGCCGCTACAGCCGCATGGCCCTGTGGTGCTACATCGTCGTCGGGGTCAGCGGGATCGCCGGCACCATGGCCCGCCTGCCCGGCCCGGCCGAGCTGGTGACCACCTCCTACGGCCGGCTGGTCCTGGCCAAGATCGTCCTGTTCGGGGCGCTGGGCTGGTTCGGCTGGTGGCACCGCCGCCGCACGCTGCCGCAGCTGGCCGAGCGGCGGCCCGGCGCGTTCGCCCGGCTGGCCGCGGTGGAGGTGGCGGTGATGGCCGCGGTGCTGGGGGTGGCGACGGCGCTGGCCCGCACCGCCCCGCCCGCCCCCCTGCTGGACGAGAACGCCGTGCAGGTGCTGCTGGGCTACCCGATGCCGCCGCAGATCACCTTCGGCCGCGTCCTGACGCTGTGGAAGCTGGACTTCTTCTTCGCGCTGCTGGTGGTGGTGCTGGGCGGCCTGTACCTGGCGGGGGTGGCGCGGCTGCGCGCCCGCGGCGACCGCTGGCCCATGCTGCGCACCGTCTCCTGGTTCTTCGGGCTGCTGACCATCGTGCTGGTCACCCAGAGCGGGCTGGCGCGGTATGCGCCGCTGCTGTTCAGCATGCACATGGTGCAGCACATGACGCTGAGCATGCTGACCCCGATCTTCATGGTGCTCGGCGACCCGATCACGCTGGCGCTGCGGGCGATCAAACCCGCCCCCGTCCGCGGCGACCGCGGCCCCCGCGAATGGCTGCTGGTGCTGCTGCACAGCCGGTACGTGCGGGTGATCTCGCACCCGGTGGTGGCCGCCGCGATCTTCGTGGTGACCACGTTCGCGCTCTACTTCACCCCGCTGTTTGCGAACGCGATGCGCAACCATCTGGGGCACATCGCGATGGAGATCCACTTCCTGGCGGCCGGGGCGCTGTTCTTCTGGGTGCTGATCGGGGTCGGCCCCACCCCGCGCAAGGTCCCGTACGTGGCCAAGCTGGTGACGCTGTTCGCCACCATGCCCTTCCACGCCTTCTTCGGGATCGCGCTGATGAGCCTGGGCGAGCCGCTCGCCGAGGGCTGGTACCGGTCGGTGCATCCGGACTGGGCCGCCTCGATACTGTCCGACCAGCACGCCGGCGGCGCCATCGCCTGGGGCTTCGGGGAGATCCCCACCTTCATCGTCCTGCTGGCCCTGGTCGTCCAGTGGTTCCTGGACGACCAGCGCACCGCCCGCCGCGAGGACCGCAAGGCCGAGCGGGCCGCCGCCCGCCACGAGGAGGACGAGCTGGCCGCCTACAACGCCCGCCTGGCCGCCTTGGCCCGGCGCGACGAACGCATGAAGAAGACCGCCGGCGGAGGGACCGGGGAGGGCGGCTCCTAGCCGCGCCGCCCTTTCCCGGCGGGGCCCGCTGTCAAGGGGCGGGGCTCAGCTCAGGGCGGATCCGCTGACGGCGGACGGCGCTGACGCCCCCGCCCCGGCCGGGAAAGGTGGGGGCATGCGAGATTTCCGGTTCGGGTTCAACTTCTTCGATCTGCCCTCCCGCCAGGAGTTCGTCGCGCGCTGCCGGACGGCCGAGCGCTTCGGCTACGACGTGGCCTTGATCCCCGACCACCTGGGCGGGCCGGCCCCGTTCCCGGCGATGGTGGCGGCGGCCGAGGCGACCGAGCGGCTGCGGGTCGGTCCCCTGGTGCTCAACGTCGGCTTCTGGAACCCCCACCTGCTGGCCCGCGAGGTGGCCACCGCCGACCGGCTCACCGACGGCCGCGTCGAGCTCGGGCTGGGCGCCGGCCACATGAAGTGGGAGTTCGACGCCGCCGGCCTGCCCTGGGAGCCGTTCGGCGCCCGGGTGGAGCGGCTGGAGCGGACGGTCGAGGAGCTGACCCGGTTGTTTTCCGGCCCGGACTATCCGCAGCGCGCGGCCGTCCGGGAGCTGCATGACCTGGCCGAGCTCAAGCCGGTGCAGCGGCGGGGCTTCGGCGGTTTCGGCCCGCCGCTGCTGATCGGCGGCACCAGCGACCGGGTGCTGCGCCTGGCGGCCCGCTGCGCCGACATCATCGCCTACGGCGGGGGCCTGCAGATGAAGGGCGCCGAGCCGGGGACGTTCCGGCTGGCCACCGCGGCCGAGGCCGAGGAGCGGGTGCGCTTTGTGCGCGGGCTGCTGGGGGAGCGGGCCGACCGCGTCGAGTCCAGCGTGCTGATCCAGGCCGTGATCGTGACCGGCGACCGGCGTGCGGCGGCCGAGCGCCTGTCGGCCGAGCGGATGCCGTTCCTGACCCCCGAGCAGGTCCTGGAGACCCCGTTCCTGCTGCTGGGCACGCACCGGCAGATCGCCGACCAGTTGCTGGAACGGCGTGAACGCTATGGGTTCTCCTACATCACCGTGCACGGTCCGTACATGGAGGCCCTGGGCCCGGTGATCGAACTGCTGCGCTGAGGAGCCCATCGGACGTCGCTTCGGCACATCGGGCGCATCGTTATGGGCAAACCCTTGCGCCAAGAGAACCGAACGCGATTCGATTAGGTCTGCGGCTGTGTGAGCAGCCTCACTACCAGCAGTTTCGTGAAAGGACGACGATGGGTGCGACGTCTGCGGGCAACCCCGCGCACTGGCCGGCCGGACTGCCACGGTCCCTGGATTACCCCGACGTCGCGGTGGGGGCGATCCTCGCCGGTGCGGCCCGCCGCTGGGGCGACCGGACGGCGTTCCACTACCAGGGGCAGGACATCTCCTACGCCGAGCTGGCCAGGCAGGCGGCGCGGTTCGCGCACGGGCTGCGGGCCCGCGGCATCGGGCGCGGCGACGTGGTCGCCATCCACCTGCCGAACATCCCGCAGTTCCCCGTCGCCTACTACGGCATCCTGCTGGCGGGCGCCACGTTCTCCCCGTGCAACCCGCTGCTGCCGCCCGACGACCTGGCCTTCCAGCTCGACGACTGCGGCGCCGTGGCGGTGGTGACGCTGGACTTCGTGGCCGGCTCCCTGGCCCAGGCGCTCAAGAACACCAAGGTCCGCACGGTGATCGTGGCCCCGCTGATGGGCGATGCGGTGGACCTGTCCACCCTGTGCGACGGCGCGTTCGCCGAGTGCGGGGTGAACTTCGCCGAGATCGGCGCAGGGCAGCCGGACACCTTCCCCGAGGTGGACATCGACCCCCGCACCGATTTGGCCCACATCGCCTACACCGGCGGCACCACCGGCCGCTCCAAGGGCGTGATGATCCCGCACCGCAACGTGGTGGTCTGCTCGCTGCAGTACGCCTGCTGGGGCGCCGGGGCGCTGCCGAAGCTGGACGAGGCCGGCGGGCTGACGCTGGACCAGATCGGCTCGGAGGAGGAGTACCCGGTCCGGCTGGGCACCGGCGTGCTGGTCAACGTGGCGCCCTGGTTCCACGCCATGGGCACCATCGGCTACCTGAACATGCCGATGCTCAACGGCTCCACCGTGGTGGTCCACCCGCGGCTGGACGTCCCGGCGTTCCTGGCCGACATGGAGAAGTTCCGCGCCACCACCCTCGGCGGCGCCCCCGCGCTGTTCTCGGCGCTCATGGCCGACCCGTCGTTTGAGACGCGGGACCTGTCGTCGGTGCGGTCCATCTCCTCCGGCGCCGCCCCGCTGCCGGTGGAGATGATCAACAAGCTCCGCGAGAAGTTCCCCGACGCCACGCTGGTCGAGGCCTACGGCCTCACCGAGGTCACCATGGGCGTCACCGCCAACCCCCCGCACCGCTCCGGGGAGCGCAAGGCCGGCACCGTCGGCGTCCCGGTCTTCGACACCCAGGTCAAGCTGGTGCCGGTGGACGCCGAGAAGGTCGACGACTCCACCCCCGGCCTGCCGCCCGGCCAGGAGGGCGAGGTCTGCGCCAAGGGCCCGCAGGTCATGGTCGGCTACCTGAACCGGCCGGAGGAGACCGCCGCGGTGCTCAGCGAGGACGGCTGGCTGCGCACCGGCGACATCGGGGTCTTCGACGAGGACGGCTACCTGTCCATCGTGGACCGCAAGAAGGACATGCTGATCTACAACGGGTACAACGTGTACCCGCGGGAGCTGGAGGAGATCCTCTTCACCCACCCCAAGGTCGCCAACGCCGCCGTGGTGGGCCGTCCCGACCCCAAGGCCGGGGAGCTGCCGACCGCCTTTGTGGTCAAGTCCGGCGAGGTGACCGCCGAGGAGCTGATGGAGTACGTCAACGCCAAGGTCATCCACTACAAGAAGCTGCGTGAGGTGATCTTCGTCGACGAGATCCCGGTCTCGGCGGCCGGCAAGGTCCTCAAGCGGGAGCTGCGCGAGCGGCTGTAGCCTCCCGGTGCCCGGCGGCGCTCCGGCGCCGCCGGGCCTCCTGGCTCACTCTCCGGGCAGCTCGCCCAAGGTGACCTTCACGGTGCGCTCCCCGGCGCCGTCGGCCGGGCGGATGACCACCTCGACGGTGTCCCCGGGCGACAGCTGCGCCAGCACCTGCGACAGCGCCGTCTGCGTGGGGGTGTCGGTGCCGTTGACCCGGACGATGACGTCACCGGGCCGGATCCCGGCCCGCTGGGCGCCGCCGCCCTCGGTGACCGAGACCACCCCCACCCCGGCGGGCTGCCCGCTGCGCAGATCGGCCACCGTGCGGACGGTCACCCCCAGGGCGGCCCGGCCGGAATTGGTGACCCGGCCGTCCTTGATCAGCTGCGGGACGATCCGGGTGACCGTGTTGCTGGGGGTGGCGAAACCGATGCCCGGGGCGGCGCCGCCGCCTTGGGGGTCGTTGGCGGCGGCGGTGGGAATCCCGATCACCTCGCCGTTCAGCGTGACCAGCGCGCCGCCGCTGTTGCCCGGGTTGATCGCCGCGCTGGTCTGGATGGCGTCGGCGATGGTCGCGCCGGGGAAGGCGCCCTGCCGGCCGGTGGTGACGCTGCGGCCGGTCGCCGAGACGATGCCGTTGGTGACGCTGCCCGACAGCCCCAGCGGGCTGCCCATCGCCAGCACGATGGTGCCGACCTCCAGCTTGGCGGAGTCGCCGAAACGGGCCGGGGGCAGCACCCCGCCGCGCACCTTCACCACCGCCAGGTCGTCGGGCACGAAGGCGCCGACCACGCTGGCCTGCAGCGGCCGGCCGCCGCTGGCCGGGACCACCTCGATCCGCCGGGCCCCGGCGATGACGTGCGCGTTGGTGACGATGTGGCCGGCGGAGTCGTAGACCACGCCCGAGCCCTCACCGGAGTCGGTGGTGATCTGCACCACCGAGGGCAGCACCGCCTTGATGACCCTCTCGTACTGCTCCTCCAGCTGAACGGCGCCCTGCGCGGTGGCCACGGTCGCCGTGCCGGTGCCGCCGGCGCCCGGCCTGCCCGGCTCCGGGCCGCCGGCGCACCCGGCGGCCATGGCCGCCCCCAGCAGCACGGCTGCTCCCGCCCGCAGCACGGGCCTGAGCTTTGCGTCCATGCAGAACCTCCTGAACCGGGTTGTCCCCACCACAAAAGGTTCAATCGGACGGTGATCGCCCCCTGACGGGGCGGAGCGCTCGCCGCGGCTCGCGGGACGCGGCAGGGACGGCGCCCGGTCAGCCCGCGCCGGCGAACCAGCGGGCGGCCGCGTCCCCGAACACCGCGTAGGCGGCCAAGATCACCGCGCTCACGGCCAGGACGGGTGCCACCACCACGCGCTCCACCGCGCCGTCGGTGCGCGGCACCAGCGGCAGGCCCACCCGCCACGGCGCCGGCCACAGCACCGGGCAGCCGCGCGGCGTCAGGCAGTCCCCGATCACGTGCGCCAGGCAGCCCAGGGTGACGGCATAGCCGGCGAAGCTCATGTCCAGGCCGCTCATCCACCACACCGCCAGCGCCGCCACCGCGCAGTCGGCGGCCGACGACCACACCGGGTGCCCCTCGAAGTCCAGGCCGATGCCGCGCAGCCCGAACCCGACGGTGATGAACAGCGCCACCCACCAGGCGTACGCCACATGGGTGGCCAGCAGGTCCATCACCAGCCCCGCGGCGAGGGCGAACAGGATCGAATGGGTGGCCTGCCGGTGCCCGCCGGAGATCCGGCCGACCCACTTGCACAGCAGCTTGGTGAGCGGCCCGATGGTGTTGGCGATCCGCCCGTTGTGGTGGTCGATGTCCGGCAGCAGCGCCGCGCCCGCGCACACCACCGCGCCCGCCAGCACCTGAGAGGTCGACAACGAGACCGCGAACTCGCCCAGCAGCCGCTCCTGGGAGAGCAACGGCACGGCCGCCAGCCACACCACCGCGCCGCTGAGGGCGTGCGTACGCCCCATCATGGGAGGTTCACCCGAAAGATCCGCACACACGGACTGTAACCATCGCGGACCCCGGCCGGGGAGCGGCACGCCGAAAACCGGCCATGTCGGGTACCGGCCGCCGGGGCCTTGCCGGCTTCAGGGCAGGAAGACGGCGTATTCGGCGATGTCGGAGGTGAGAGCGGGCGGCAGCTGCGCCAGGGTGGACAGCTCCTCGGCGGACACGAACCCGCCGGTCTCCTGGCGGACCTTGATGATCCGGTGGGCGAGCTCCTCGGTGACGCCCGGCAGCATGGTCAGCACCGTCGCCGGGGCGTGATTGACGTCGATCAGCCCCCCGTCGTCATAGCGGCGCGGCAGGTCCGGCCGGCCGATGCGCAGCTCCTTGGCCATGGCCGGGTCCTTGGCGGCCAGCTCCCGCGCCTTGGCCCGCAGCAGCCGCTGCCGCCGCACCATCTCGATCGCGGCCTCGTTGCCGGCCAGGCCGCCCGTCCCCTCCGGATCGAACACCCTGCGCCGCACCAGGAAGGCGTGAAAGCAGCCCACCACCGCCTGCGTCAGCAGGCACGCCCCGTACAGCCGCTCGGCGCCGGCGTCGGTGTCGATGACCGGCAGCAGCATCATCTGCAGCGCGAACACCCCGAGGTAGAACGCCGCGGCGACCACCAGATGTCCGCTGCGGCGCCAGATCGCCGCGCCCGCGAACGCGAACGGGGTGGCCCAGCCCAGGGTCAGGAAAGGCGACACCGCCCAGATGACGCTGAGCGCCGCACGCCCGGGAGACATGCTGTCGGAGGGGACCCGGGGCTCATACGGCGCTGGCGAGGTCATCCGTCACGTCTCCCATGGCGGAGGCAGAAAGCGGGCGGCAGATCTCTTACCCCGCCGAAGGTCAGGGAAGAGTGAGAATTTCGTGACCGTCCTCGGTCACCAGCACGGTGTGCTCGAACTGGGCGGTGCGCTTGCGGTCCTTGGTGACCACCGTCCAGCCGTCGTCCCAGATCTCGTACTCGATCGTGCCGAGGGTGAGCATCGGCTCGATCGTGAACGTCATGCCCGGCTGCATGATGGTGGTGGCGTTCGGGTCGTCGTAGTGCGGGATGACCAGCCCGGAGTGGAAGGTGGTGCCGATGCCGTGCCCGGTGAAGTCGCGCACCACCCCGTACCCGAAGCGGCGGGCGTACGACTCGATCACCCGGCCGATCACGTTGATGGCCCGGCCCGGCGCGACCGCGCGGATGCCGCGCATCATCGCCTCACGGGTGCGCTCCACCAGCAGGCGGGACTCCTCGTCGACCTCCCCGACCAGGAAGGTGGCGTCGGTGTCGCCGTGCACGCCGTCGATGTAGGCGGTGATGTCGATGTTGATGATGTCGCCTTCGCGCAGCACCGTGTCATCGGGGATGCCGTGGCAGATCACCTCGTTGATGGAGGTGCACAGCGACTTGGGAAAGCCCCGGTAGCCCAGCGTGGAGGGGTAGGCGCCGTGGTCCAGCAGGAACTCATGGCCGATCCGGTCGAGTTCGTCGGTGGTGATGCCGGGCCGCACGTGCCGCCCGACCTCCTGCAGCGCCTGCCCGGCGATCTTGCCCGCCACCCGCATCCGCTCGATGATCTCGGGGGATTTGATGTCGGGCTCGCCCGTGCGGGGCTGTTTCTTCCCGACATACTCCGGGCGGGCGATGTGCGCCGGTACTTTGCGCATGGGGGAGATGCGGCCTGGCCGGAGTTGGGTCGTCATGTCACTGGAGTGTAGTTGTCCCGCCGTGGGCACGACTGTGGACGCGAAGCCGGCAACGGGAGGTGGCGGGTTGGAGATCTCCGACGACGCGTGGTGGTACTGCCTGCGGCACATGCGGGTCGAGCACGGCCCGGGCTGTGCGAA
Source organism: Thermomonospora sp. CIF 1 (assembly GCF_001896795.1). Lineage (NCBI taxonomy): Bacteria > Bacillati > Actinomycetota > Actinomycetes > Streptosporangiales > Thermomonosporaceae > Thermomonospora > Thermomonospora sp. CIF 1. Next base: position 467,596 of record NZ_MOYN02000021.1, on the reverse strand, counting down.
CAAGGACCGGATGGGCCCCTACCGGACGGAGGCCGAGGCCGCCGGCGCCCTGGAGCTGGCCCGCAGGCGCAACGAGGCCTGGGACGAGCAGGACGACGAGGGAGACGACTGACTCGCCGGGGGCGTCTTAATCGACCACCGCGTAGGCGCGCACGGGGAACGTGCCCATCCCGGTGATCGGCGGGGGCACCGCGCTGAACCGGAAACCGCCGGGCGGCAGGTCCTCCAGCCCCCGCAGGTGCTCGACGATCGGGATGCCGGCCGCCAGCAGCCCGCTGTGCGCCGGGCGGCTCAGGTCGGCCATGTCGTCGATGTTCACCGAGTCGATGCCGACCAGCGCGGCGCCGCCGGCGATCAGCGCCTCCACCGCGCTGCGGGCCAGGTAGGGGTGGTCGGGCGCGCCGTAGCGCTCGGTGCCGAAATGCCGGCTCCAGCCGGTGGCCACCAGCACCGCCCGGCCCGCCACCGCCACGCCCGCCAGGTCGTCGGCCTCCAGCGCGCGCCGTCCCGGCCGCACCCGCACCACCGTGCCGGGCAGGTCCGCCAGCCGCTCCAGCGGGAACGTCCCGAGGTCGGCGCCGTCCTCATACCAGTGGAACGGCGTGTCCACGTAGGTGCCGGTGTTGGCGACCATGGTGATCTCGCCGATCTGGTAGGCCATGGCGGGGCCGAAGCGCTCGGCGGCCTGGGCGCGCGAGATGTGGTCGCCGATGCGCGGGACCGGCAGCCCGGGGTAGGTCGTCATGCCCGCGGTGATGCGGTGGCTCAGCTCGATGAACGGCATGGCCCCAGTGTGGGACGCCCGAGGTCACTCCATCACCGGGCCGGTGACCTTCTCCAGCAGGCGGGCCAGCCGGTCGCGCAGGCCCGGCCGGCGCCGCGGCGCGCCCCCGGCGGCCGCGCTGACCAGGTGCTGGGCGCCGTCGAAGGACAGCAGCCGTTCCCCGGCGGGCACCGTCAGCGCCTCGTGGGCCAGCCCCGACAGCTCCCGGTCCCCGCCGTCGAGTGTGAGGATCGTCACGCCGGTGCGGCGCGCGTCGTCCACCCGTTCCAGCAGCGGGGCGGGCGCGGCGTCCTCGGCGACCACGAACAACGTCTCCCCGCGCCGGGCCTGCTCCAGCCGTTCGATGCCGACGCGCAGGTGCGGCGGCGAGCCGGGCGGGGGGGACCAGCGCACCAGCGTGGGGGACAGCCAGGGCAGGTGGTTGAGACGGCTCTCGTCGTCCAGGTGGGCCGCCATGTGCCAGGGTTCGGCGGTGGGGGTGCCGACCAGCAGCAGGCCCTCGGAGCGGTTGGCGCAGTCGCGCAGCGCGAGGGCGAACTCCTCGGTGCGCCCCAGCCAGTCGGATGCCGACAGGACTTCGCGCAGCATCGCCACCTGCTCTGCGTCCATGTCTTCATCGTGCCGCAGCCGGCGGCCGCCAGGGGGGCGAACCGACGGAGAACCGACGGAGAACCGACGGAAACGAGCGGCCGTGAAGGTAGGGCGGAGCCCGCCGGAGGGCGGCTTGGAGCGCTTTGGCAGGATCGGGGCATGAGTGAGCAGAAGACGCCCTACGACCTGCCGGACGTCGCGGGCCTGTCCATCGGCATCCTCGGCGGCACCGGCGACCAGGGCAAGGGGCTGGCCCGGCGGTTCGCCATGGCCGGCCACCAGGTGATCATCGGTTCCCGCAGCGCCGAGCGCGCCCGGCAGGCCGCCGAGGAGCTGGGGCTGGGGGTGCGCGGCGCCGACAACGCCACCGCGGCCGCCGAGCCCGACGTGGTGATCGTGGCGGTGCCCTGGGAGGGCCACAAGGCCCTGCTGGAGTCGCTGCGCGAGCAGCTGGCCGGGAAGATCGTCATCGACTGCGTCAACCCGCTGGGCTTCGACAAGCGCGGCGCCTACGCCCTGCCGGTGGCAGAGGGCAGCGCCGCCGAGCAGGCGGCCGCGGTGCTGCCCGACAGCCGGGTGGTGGCCGCCTTCCACCACGTGTCGGCCAAGCTGCTGCTGGACCCGGACGTGGCCGAGGTGGACCTGGACGTGCTGGTGCTCGGCGACGACCGGGAGGCCACCGACCTGGTGCAGGCCCTGGCCGGGCGGATCGCCGGGGTGCGCGGCGTCTACGGCGGCCGGCTGCGCAACGCCCACCAGGTCGAGGCGTTCACCGCCAACCTGATCTCCATCAACCGCCGCTACAAGGCCCACGCGGGCCTGCGCATCACGGACGTATGAGGAGCCTTCCCGGGCCGGTCCCGCCGCGGGACCGGCCCGGCAGGGCCGCGAGAAATGACGACGGCGGACGGGAGCGCGGCGCGGTCCGCTCCCGTCCGCCGGTGGAGGAGAGCTCAGCGGTAGGAGTGCTCGGGGCTGGGGAAGGCGCCCGCGACGACCTCTTCGGCGAACGCCCGGGCCGCGTCGCCGAGCACCGTGGCCAGGTCGGCGTACTTCTTGACGAACTTGGCGGTGCGCGGGGTCAGCCCGGCCATGTCCTGCCAGACCAGCACCTGGGCGTCGCAGGCGTCCCCGGCGCCGATGCCGATGGTGGGGATGGACAGCGAGGCGGTGACCCGGGCGGCCAGGTCGGCGGGCACGCACTCCAGCACCAGCGCGAACGCGCCGGCCGCCTCCAGCGCCTTGGCGTCGGCCATCAGCTGCTCGCCGGCCTCGCCGCGGCCCTGCACCCGGTAGCCGCCGAACACGTTCACCGACTGCGGGGTCAGGCCCAGGTGGCCCATCACCGGGATGCCCGCGGCGACCATCGCCTCCACCTGGGGCAGGATGCGCCGGCCGCCTTCGAGCTTGACCGCGTGCGCGCCGGTCTCCTTCAAAAAGCGCACCGCGGTGGCCAGCCCCTCTTCCACGCTCGTCTGGTAGGAGCCGAACGGCAGGTCGGCCACCACCATCGCCCGGCGCGAGCCGCGGACCACGGCGGCGGTCAGCGGGATCAGGTCGTCGACGGTCACCGGGATGGTGGAGTCGTAGCCGTAGACCACCATGGCCGCCGAGTCGCCGACCAGCAGCACGGGGATGCCGGCCTCGTCGAACACGCGCGCCGTCATCGCGTCGTAGGCGGTCAGCATGGGCCACTTCTCGCCGCGCTGCTTGGCGGCGGCGATGTCGCGTACGGTGACCCGCCGGTCGGTTCCGGCCTTGCCGCCGTACAGAGCGGTCGGACGGCCGTGCTGGGCGGGGCTGGAGACAGCAGAAGACATGAGACAACCTCCGGTCTCGAGGCGCCACGGTGGCGTACCCGGACGGGATCGATGATCCCACGGACAAAACGGATGCGGTAGACCCGGGCATTCCCGGCCGGAGCGTTTTCGGCGGTTTGCAGGATGCGGTGACACGAAGGGCCGGAACGCAATACGAAACGATACGGTACCGTATCTATATTGTTTCCGAGCGCGTCGTTCCACCCGCGATCGCTCTCCCGAGAGTCTTGGAACACAGGCGCCTCACCGGCTCATTCCCGCCTGCAGGGGACGGAGGAGACCGGGAGGGCAAAGGAGGAACGTGCAATCACAACCCCGCCAGGGCGGGCACCCCCGCCGCTGGCCGATTCTCGGCGTGCTGGTCTTCAGCCTGCTGGTGGTCGTCCTGGACAACACCATCCTCAACGTCGCCCTGCGCACCATCGCCGACCCCGGGCGCGGGCTGGGCGCCACCCAAAGCGAGCTGGAATGGGCGATCAACTCCTACACGCTGGTGTTCGCCGGGCTGCTGTTCACCTTCGGGGTGATCGGGGACCGGCTGGGCCGCAAGCGGGTCCTGGTGGCCGGCATGGCGGTCTTCGGCCTGGCCTCACTGGTGTCGGCGTACGCGCAAAGCCCCGAACAGCTGATCGCGGCCCGGGCGCTGATGGGGCTGGGCGGCGCGGCGATCATGCCGCAGACCCTGTCGATCATCACCAACGTCTTCGACCCCACCGAGCGCGCCCGCGCCATCGGGATCTGGTCGGCGGCGGTCGGGCTGGCCGTGGCGATCGGCCCGATCACCGGCGGGCTGCTGCTGAACCACTTCTGGTGGGGCTCGGTCTTTTTGATCAATGTGCCGATCGTGACGCTCGGGCTGACCGGGATGCTGCTGCTGGTCCCCGAGTCCCGCAACCCCGACCCCGGGCGGCTGGACCCGCTCGGCGTGCTGCTGTCGATCGTCGGCCTGGTCTCCCTGTCGTACGGGATCATCGAGGGCGGCGAGCGCGGCTCCTGGCTGGAACCGGTGGTGCTCGGGCCGATCGCCGTCGGGCTGGCGGTGATCGCGCTGTTCGCCTGGCACGAGGCGCGCACCGACCACCCCGCCTTCGATGTGCGGCTGTTCCGCGACCCCCGGCTGTCGGTGGCGGTCGGCTCCATCGCCTTCTGCTTCTTCGCCACCTCCGGGGTGTTCTTCTTCGGCTCCTTTTACCTGCAGTCGGTGCGCGGGCTGAGCCCGCTGGAGGCGGGGGCGATGATGCTGCCGTTCGCGGCCGGCCAGCTGATCTTCTCCCCCTACAGCCCCACCCTGGTGCGCCGGTACGGGGCCAAGGCCGTGTGCACCGCCGGGATGCTGCTGGTGGCCACGGCGATGGTCGGCTATCTGCTGTGCGACGAGACCAGCCCGCTGTGGGTGTTCGGCGTGGTGGCCTTCGTCCAGGCCAGCGGCATGGCCCACGTGATGCCGCCGGCCACCGAGTCGGTGATGTCGGCGCTGCCCCGCGAACGGGCCGGCGCCGGCTCGGCCCTCAACAACACCGCCCGCCAGGTCGCGGTGGCGATGGGCGTGGCCGTGCTCGGCTCGCTGGTCGCCTCGGTCTACCGCGGCGAGCTGAGCGGCCTGCTGGCCCGCCTGCCCGCCGGGTTGCCCGCGCAGGTGCGGCATGCGGCCGGCGAGTCCATCGAGGGCACGCTGGCGCTGGCCGCCCGGCTGGGCCCGGCGGGGGAGGGCCTGATCGAGCCGGCGCGCAGTGCGTTCGTGCACGGCATGCACGTCGCCGTGGTGGCCTCGGCGATCGTCGCGTTCACCGGTGCCATGCTGGTGCTGCGATGGATGCCGGGACGGCCGGCGCCGGCCGGCCGGCGGCCCCGGCCCGCCCCGGCCGAGCAGCGGCTTTGAGCGGAAAGTTGCGACGAAGGCGGTGACGGCGATGAGCCAGACCGAAACCCGGTCCCGCAGGCCCGAACCCGCCAGGCCCGGGCGGCCGCGCAGCGCCCGGGCCGACGAGGCGATCCTGCAGGCCACCCTCGAGCTGCTCGCCGAGGAGGCGGGGGTGGCCGGGATCTCCATGGAGGCGGTGGCGGCGCGGGCCGGGGTGGGCAAGAGCACCGTCTACCGGCGCTGGCCCAATAAGGAACGGCTCATCGTCGACGCCTTGGCCGCTCTCAAACGCCCCCTTCCCGACCCGGCCGGCGGCTCGGTCCGCGACGACCTGCTGGCGCTGGCGGAGGCCATGTGCCGCGAGCGGTCGGCCAAGCACGGCCGCTGCCTGTGGAACGTCCTGGGCGGTGCGGATAAATATCCCGAACTGCTGGCCCGTTACCACCGGGAGGTCATCGAACCGCGCCGGGAGATCATCCGGCGGGTGCTGCGCCGGGGTGTGGAGACCGGGGAATTGCGCGCCGACCTTGATGTCGAAGCGGCCATCGAAATGCTCGTGGGCGCCATGACCCTGCAAAGCCGCGCCCCGGCGGCCACCGCACCCCCCGAGGACCTGGCCGAACGGGTCGTGGATACGCTGCTGCGCGGCATCGCGGCCTGAACTCCGCCGCCACCGCAGGCGATGAGATTCGGCCTTATCCGTCTTATTCCGCGGCCCATTCTCCGCGCGATCTCCCGCCCCATCCGGCCGTTCCGCCCGGGTGCCTTCCCCGGTTCTTCTCCCCAGCCGAGTGACCATGCTTCATACTGAGCGCCAGGAAGCCGTGGAACGACAGGTTCTCAAGAGCGCGAGGTGACCGACTTGCCGACACCCCGGACTGCGGGCGCGCAGCCAGGTGCCGTGCCCGCCGCCGATTCGGACTCCCGGACCTTGGTTCTCGGCATCGACCGATCCGGACGGGTGGTCCAGTGCGGCCACAACGCTCGCGCCGTTCTGGGGCACCGGGCCGAGGAACTGCTCGGCAGGGACACCGCTGCGCTGGTGGCCGACGAGGCCAAGGAGGACCTGGACACCCTGCTGGAGGGGGTCGCCGCCGGGCAGGAGCGCACCGCCGTGCTGGCCGTGCGGCGCGCCGACGGCTCGGTGACCGACGCCGTCGTCACCGCCCAGCCCATGGTGGCCGCCCAGGACGGCCGGCCCGGCCCGGTCGTCGCCGCGCTGCTGCACGTGCGGGTGGCGCTGCCGCCCAGCGAACGCTTCCAGGACCCGGCGCGCATGCGCCGCGCCCTGCTGGACGACCCGCTGACCCGCTTCGGCGCGTCCTTGGACCTGGACCAGACCGCCAAGGAACTGGCGGACGTGATCGTCCCGCACTTTTGCACCACCGCCACCGTGCTGGTGCTGGAGAGCCTGGTCGCCGCCGACGAGGTGCACAGCGAGTCCGGCGCGGCCGTGCTGCGCCGCCTGGCGGTCGCCTTCGACGACGGCAACGAGATGTGGCCGGCGACCTTCCCCCAGGGGGAGGTGCTGGTCTACCCGGAGGGCACCCCCTACCGCAAGTGCCTGGACACCGCCCAGCCGGTGCACATGCCCCAGGTGAGCGCGGAGACCGCCGCCGAGATCGCCCGGGTCTGGCGCCGCCCCCCGGTGGCCGGGCTGCTGAGCGGCGTGTCGATGGTGCTGCTGCCGCTGATCGCCCGCGACACCCTGCTGGGCATGATGGTGTGCGTCCGGGTGCCGGGCTTTCGCCGCTTCGACGCCTACGACGTCGAGATCGGCATGGAGTTCGCCGCCCGCGCCGCCATCGTGCTCGACAACGCCCGCCGCTTCAGCCGGGAACGTGCCACCGCCCTGGCGCTGCAGCGCAGCCTGCTGCCCAACCGGCTGTCGGCGCCGACCTCGGTGGAGGTGCGGCACCGCTACCTGCCCGGCAGCAAGCTGGTGGAGGTCGGCGGCGACTGGTACGAGTCGATCAAACTGCCGGGCGCCCGGGTCGCCCTGATCGTCGGGGACGTGGCCGGGCACGGGGTGCGCGCCGCGGTCACCATGGGACGGCTGCGCACCGCCCTGCACACCCTGGCCAACCTGGAGTTCTCCCCGGCCGACGCGCTGCATGAGCTCAACGAGCTGATGATCGAGCTGGGCGAGCAGGAACCGCACTTCGCCACCTGCGTGTACGCGGTCTACGACGCCTCCGCCGGAACCTTGGAGATCGCCTCGGCCGGGCATCTGCCGCCGCTGCTGGTGCGGCCCGACGGCACCAAGGAGTACCTGGAGGTGCCGCCCGCCCCGCCGCTGGGCGTGGCCGGCGGCACGGCGATCGGCAGCCGCACCTTCCGGGTCGACGACGGCAGCGTCTTCGTCATCTACACCGACGGCCTGGTGGAGAACCGGGGCCGCGACATCGACGACGGCCTGTCGCGGCTGCGCGACGTCTTCGGCCCCGACACCGCCGAGCGCCGCATGGAGGACCTGGCCAAGGCCGTCCTGAACGGGGTGTACGCCGACCACCACCGCGACGACATCGCGGTGCTCATCGCCCGGCTGCGCCGGCTGCCCGAAGAGCACCGGGTCTCCTGGACGCTGCCGGCCGACCCGGCCGCCGTCCGCCGCGCCCGCGGCCTGGTGCGCACCCAGCTGGACCGCTGGGGCCTGGAGGAGCTGTCCTACACCACCGAGCTGCTGACCTCCGAGCTGATCACCAACGCGCTGCGCTATGCCCCCGGCCCCATCGAGCTGCGCCTGCTGATGGAGCGCACGCTGATGTGCGAGGTGTTGGACCGCTCCGCGGCGCTGCCCCGGCTGCGGCACGCCACCGACGAGGAGGAGAACGGCCGGGGCCTGCTGGTGGTCAGCCAGCTCGCCCACCGCTGGGGATCCCGCCGCACCGCCACCGGCAAGGTCGTCTGGTGCGAGCAGCTCATCCCCGGCGTCGATCCCGAGCCCGAAGAGCCTCCCCAGTCCTGGCCGGGCGAGAACCACCACCGCGACTGACCGCTTGCGGCCGCCGGCCGCGAAACCTCCGCACGCAGCCGGCCTCGCCACGCCCGCACACCGGTGCTCCCGGCCCTGCGGGCAGCGGGGATCGCCTTTCACTGAACCTTTTCAGCGCGCCGTTTCCGCGGCTGAGGACGGAGGCGTCGCGGTCGAGGAGACCGTGACCCGTGATGGCACGGCACCGTGCTGAGGCTCCGGTCTCGGCCGCTTGAGGCCACGTGCTGGAAAGGTTCACCGTGCCCTTGGCCATGACCGGTGCCGGCCAGGCCGTTTCGGCTTCGGCACTCGGGCGGCGGCCGTTGCCGATGGGATTCTGATCGGGCGCTGCGGGCGTCCTTCTCACCGGCCGGAAGACCGCCGCCGCGTCAGGCTGCATTGGGCTTTGCAAGGCTGTACCGGCACTCCGCTGTGGGAGAGACGCACAAGGCGCGCCTTAACGGATCACCGAGTGAACGGGTGAGGCATGTCTGTCGCTGACCTGGATCTGCGCATGTCTCGGCGAGCGCTGGTGTGGCAGATTCCGCTGTTGCTTTTCACATTGGCGGTGGGGGTGATATGGGCGGCGCGATGCTCCATGTGGGAGCTGGCGGCGGTACTGCTCCTCATGCCCGTGCTCCTGCTGGGAGACATGGTGGTGACGCTGCGCGGCCGGGTCCGGGTGACAAGAGAGGGAGTGGGCAACCGGCTGGGCGTGCGATGGACATGGACGCCCTGGCACCAGGTCAAGGCCGTTCAGGTCAGACGGGGGATCATCGGCCGCAGCGCCGTGCTGGTCGGTGTGGGCGGCCACAGACGCCTGCTGGCCGCGCCGCATGATCGCTTTCTGGCCCGGGACCGGGAGTTCGACCGGCGAATCCGGCGGATGCTCGAACTGGCCGGCGACCGCCGGCCGGAGCTCGTCGAGGTCTCGGCAAAGTCGGGGAGTCTCGTCAGGACGGTGCTCTCGCTGCTGCTGGTGGGCTCGGCCCTGGTGCGCCTGCTGCCCGTGTTGTGGCCGCCCGACCAGCCCTGGTGGCCGGGGCGGTTGGAGGCGGCGCGGATTCCGCGCGCGTGTTCCGCGCTGGACCCGGCCGTTGCGCAACAGTACCTCGGGTCAGCGCGCAAGGTGATCGACCACGATTCGCGGGATGACTTGTCGGACCTCTCCCGGTGCATGTGGGAGGGCGCGCTGGGTTTGCTGATCCTGCGATATGACCGGTACGCGGATGTGGACTTCCAAAACGGAATGCGCGAGTCCGCCGATCGATACGAATCCGCGGTCGCCGACGCCGTGCGCGATGGCGCCCGCCGGACCGCCGAGACGCCGTCCCTGGGGGATGAGGCCGTCGCTCTGCTCGGTTCCCCGGTGAGGGGCGTGCATGAGGCCCATGTCGTCTCCCGGCGGGCGAACGTGGTCGTCGCCGTGACGCTGCGGTCCGATCACCCGGCGGGTCGCCCGGCGGCACGCACCCTGCGGGACGCCGAGGAGATCGCACGGACCGCCCTGGGACGGATCGCTTTCGGGTGACGGCGAGACGGCCGGATGACCGGCGCCCGCCGGCCGGCTGCGGAGAGCGGGCGCCGGGCCGGTGCGCCCGGGGGGCCCGGTCCGCTCAGCCGGCCGAGGGCTCGCGCCAGCGGTTGGTGATGGGCAGCCGGCGGTCGCGGCCGAAGTTCTTGCCGGTGATCTTGGGTCCCGGCGGGTACTGGCGGCGCTTGTACTCGGCCCGGTCCACCAGGCGGATCACCCGCTCCACCAGGGCGGGGTCGTGACCGGCCGCGATCAGCGCGTCGCGGCCCATGTCGCGTTCGACGTAGTCGTCCAGCAGGGCGTCCAGCACGTGGTATTCGGGCAGCGAGTCGGTGTCGAGCTGGCCGGGCCGCAGCTCCGCCGACGGCGGCTTGTCGATGATCTGCTGGGGGATGGGCGGGACCTGTCCGGCCGCCACCGCCTGCTCGTTGCGCCAGCGCGCCAGCGCCCACACCATCGTCTTGGTGACGTCCTTGATCGGGCCGAAGCCGCCCGCCGAGTCGCCGTACAGGGTGGAATACCCGGTGGCCAGCTCGCTTTTGTTGCCGGTGGTCAGCACCAGGTGGCCGTGCTGGTTGGACAGCGCCATCCACACCACCGCGCGCACCCGGGCCTGCAGGTTCTCCTCGGCCAGCCCACTGGGGTGCAGCTCGCGTTCGAACGCCTCCACCATGGGGTTGATCGGCACCGTCCGGGCCTGCAGGCCCTGCCGTTTGACCAGCTCCTCGGCGTCGGCGACGGAGTGGCCGGAGGAGTAGCGGCTGGGCAGCAGCACCACGTGCACGTTCTCGGCGCCGATGGCGTCGGCGGCGATGGTGGCCACCAGGGCCGAGTCGATGCCGCCCGACAGCCCGCAGATCACCGAGCGGAAGCCGTTCTTGCGCACATAGTCGCGCACCCCCAGCACCAGCGCCGCGTACACCTCGGCCAGGTCGTCCATGGGCGGCGCCACCGGCGGGGGGACGGCCTCATACGGTGGGACCGGGTGCGGCGACAGCACGGTGCGCTCCACCGTGATGGTGGCGCCGTCGGCGGCCCGCACCGGCTGCTCCCGCGGCAGCGGCTCCGACCCCGCCTCCGGCAGCTGCAGGTCGGCCACCAGCAGCTCCTCGGTGAAGCGGGGGGCACGGGCCAGCAGCCGCCCGTCCGGCCCCACGATCATCGAATCGCCGTCGAAGACCAGTTCGTCCTGCCCGCCGACCATGTTGACGTAGGCCAGCGTGCACCCGGCCTCCCGGGCCCGCCGCGCGGCCAGCTCCAGCCGCACATCGTCCTTGCTGCGCTCGTACGGCGAGCCGTTGATCACCAGCAGCAGCCCGGCGCCGGCGGCGCGGGTGACGCTCACCGGCCCGCCGTCCTGCCACAGGTCCTCGCAGATCACCGCGGCCACGTCGATCCCGGCCACCCGCACCGCCGGCAGCCGGTCGCCGGGCACGAAGTAGCGGAACTCGTCGAACACCCCGTAGTTGGGCAGGTGGTGCTTGGCCGAGCGGACCGCCACCCGCCCGCGGTGCAGCCAGGCCAGCGCGTTCAGCGGGGCGCCGGCGGGCCGGCCGGGACGCGCCGGGGCGTCGGCGCGGCGGTCCAGATAGCCGGTCACCACCGGAAGATCGCCCAGGCCCGCATCGGCCAGGCGCCGCGCCACCTGCTCCAGGGTGCGCTGGGAGGCCTCGACGAACGAGGTGCGCAGCGCCAGGTCCTCCACCGGGTACCCGGTCAGCATCATCTCGGGGAACGCCACCAGATGGGCGCCGGCCTCGGCGGCGCGGCGGGTCCACTCCACGATCAGGTCGGCGTTCCCCTCCAGATCGCCGACCGTGGGATTCACCTGAGCGAGAGCCAATCGCAGCTGTGCCACACCCCCAGGGTAGGCGGCCGTGATCGGTCGGCCCGCCGCCGGGACGGCGGCTCAGCCGATGGTCCGGGCCACGCCGGCGGCCGTCCGGTGCAGCAGCACCACGGGGGAGCGCACCGGCGGGGTGTAGCGGCCGGTCTCGGCCAGCCAGTCCATGTGGGCCCGCGGGGCCTGCAGCAGCACCCGCACCACCGCGGCGGTGTCCTTGCGGCCCTGCGGCCCGATCTCCAGCCGGTCCAGTTCGGCGCCCACCGCGCGGGCGGCCTCCCGCACCTGCGGGGCGCGGCGGGCGATGCGGTCGACCACCCAGGAGGCGGCCTGTGCCGGCGCCATGCCGAGCTCGCGGCAGGCCACGGCCACCAGGTTGCCGGTCACCGGCACGGTGCCCTGGCGGGACTCCTTGGGGTAGGAGACCACGTCGTTGGCCCAGGTGATCATGTCGGCGGTGCCGTCGACCAGCGCCTTCCAGGCGGGGCTGCGCTTGAGGCGGGGGTCCAGCGCCACCTGCAGCACCGGCTCGGCCAGCTCATACAGGAACGGCCCGGCCGAGCGGCGGCGCAGCACGGGGTAGTCGGCCAGCGGGGCTATGCGGCCGGTGCGGCGGTTGACCGCCTCCTCGGCGCAGGCGGCCCGGTGCTCCTCCATCAGGCGCAGGAAATGGTGCCGCCACTGCGGGCTCGTTCCCGGGACGGTGTCGCGCCACAGCTCCTCCAGCGCCAGCTCCAGGGCGCCGGCCTCCGGCTTGGTGTGGCCGCGGCGCAGCGCCCCCAGCAGGTCGGCGTACAGCCCGTCCACGGAGGTGGCCGAGGCGCCCAGCGGGGTGTCGTCGAAGTGGTCGTCCAGCGCGAACAGCCACATCAGCCAGCGGGCGAACAGCACCACCCGGTCCGGCTGGGCGTGCGGGAAGATCCGGCAGGCCAGCCGTTCGAAGCGGGCGCGTCCCAGCGGCGTGGCGTCCGGGTCGCCGAGCAGCAGGCCCCGGGAGCGGGCCCACCCTTCGGCCTGCGCGCCGATCAGCTGGGCGGCGGGGTGCATGCCGGACCGGTCGGCGAGCGAGGCCACCCGGTCGGCCAGGGAGAGAACGAGTGCGGCATCCACAGCACGACCAGGCTAGGGAGCGCGCCGCGGGGGAGTCGCCGACCGCCACGTCAAGTCTTCGGCAACGGCGGGGCGGGAAAATCTCGCGGGCGCCCTGCCCGGTTCGGCTGTGACCAAGTTCATGTTCTTTTCGGGCCGGCCGGTAGATTTGGCTGGGGCAGACCTTTTCTGGGGACTCTGTAACGCCAAAGAAACAGCCACAAGGCATACTGCTAGGTAGCCGGACGTGTCGGCGCATGCATGGCGTGTCCGGGGGCCTGGCGGAGGGTGCCGCCCACGGCGCCGCGGATGGGGGCGAAGTGGTCCCGCCGGCGGCGGCGAGCGGGTAGGAACGGGTCGGGCAAGCAGAAGGCAATCAAGGGAGAAGGCCTTGGACCGTCAGCAGGAGTTCGTGCTCCGCACTCTGGAGGAGCGCGACATCCGCTTCATCCGACTGTGGTTCACCGACGTGCTCGGGTTCCTGAAGTCGGTCGCGGTCGCGCCCGCCGAGCTCGAAGGCGCCTTCGCCGAGGGCATCGGATTCGACGGGTCGGCCATCGAGGGGTTCGCCCGGGTCTTCGAGGCCGACATGATCGCCAAGCCCGACCCGGCGACCTTCCAGATCCTGCCGTGGCGTTCGGAGGCGCCCGGGACGGCCCGGATGTTCTGCGACATCCTCATGCCCGACGGCACGCCCAGCTTCGCCGACCCCCGCTATGTGCTCAAGCGGGCGCTGGCCAAGGCGGCCGATCTGGGGTTCACCTTCTACACCCACCCCGAGATCGAGTTCTTCCTGTTCAAGAACCTGCCGGAGGACGGCTCCGAGCCCGATCCGGTGGACGCCGGCGGCTACTTCGACCACACCCCGCACAGCACCGCCCACGACTTCCGGCGCAACGCGATCATGATGCTGGAGGCGATGGGCATCTCGGTGGAGTACAGCCACCACGAGGGAGCCCCCGGCCAGCAGGAGATCGACCTGCGGTACGCCGATGCGCTGACCACCGCCGACAACATCATGACGTTCCGGCTGGTGATGAAGGAGGTCGCCCTCGAGCAGGGGGTGTGGGCCTCCTTCATGCCCAAGCCGTTCACCGACCACCCCGGCTCGGGCATGCACACCCACATGTCGCTGTTCGAAGGCGACCGCAACGCCTTCTACGAGCCGGGCGCCGAATACCAGCTGTCGAAGGTGGCGCGGGCCTTCATCGCCGGCCTGCTGCGGCACGCCGCCGAGATCACCGCCGTCACCAACCAGTTCGTCAACTCCTACAAGCGGCTGTGGGGCGGCGTGGGCGCCTCCGCGGGCGCCGGCGGCGAGGCCCCCTCCTACATCTGCTGGGGCCACAACAACCGTTCGGCGCTGGTGCGGGTGCCGATGTACAAGCCGCACAAGGGCCATTCCACGCGCATCGAGTTCCGTTCCCTGGACACCGCGGCCAACCCCTACCTGGCCTTCGCCGCCATCCTCGGCGCCGGTCTGAAGGGCATCGAGGAGGGCTATGAGCTGCCGCCGGGCGCCGAGGACGACGTGTGGGCGCTGAGCCCGGCCGAGCGGCGGGCGCTGGGCATCGAGCCGCTGCCGCAGAGCCTGGATGAGGCCATCAAGGCCATGGAGCGCAGCGAGCTGATGGCCGAGGTGCTCGGCGAGCACGTGTTCGACTTCTTCCTGCGCAACAAGCGCGCCGAATGGGAGGAATACCGGCGTCAGGTCACCGACTGGGAGCGCAAGCGCCACATCGCCGTGCTGTAAGGACACGCCGAGCGAAACTTTCGATCACATCTCGGCCCGGTTTGCCTTCCGAGGCCTGGATGTCCCGTTACGGTTGAGGCCGTGAGCGAGCCGTGGACCTCTGAACGCCGTCCATCCTCTCTGACCGGCCGGCTGGCCCGGCTCGGTTTCACGGACGCCGGGCGTGCCGAACGGCTGCTGGCCGAGGCCGCCGCGGAAGGCGTGACGGTCACCGACGCGATGCTGGACGCCCTGGGCGGCGCCGCCGACCCCGACCTGGCCCTCTCCAGCCTGCTGCGGCTGCTGGGCGAGCTCGACGCGCCGGAACGCGCCGCGCTGCAGGCCGATGAGGGCCTGCGGCGCCGCCTGCCCGCGGTGCTGGGGGTCAGCGCCGCGCTCGGCGAGCACCTGGCCCGGCACCCGGGCGACTGGCGGGTGCTCAGCGGCGATGGAGCGATCCAAGCGCCCGACCCCCGCGACCTGCGCGACAGCCTGCTGCGCGCGGTGGGCGCCGACCCCGCCGACCCCGCCCCCACGGCCGCCGACGCCTCCACCGAGACGCTGGTGGCGCTGCGGGCCGTCTACCGCCGTCACCTGCTGCACCTGGCCGGCCGGGACCTGACCGGCGTGCTGGACGTCGGCGAGGTCGCCGCCGAACTGGCCGACCTGGCTTCCGCCGCCCTGGAGGCCGGGCTGGCCGTCGCCCGGACCGAGGTGCCCGAGGCCGACTCCTGCCGGCTGGCGGTGATCGGCATGGGCAAGTGCGGCGGACGGGAGCTGAACTACGTCAGCGACGTCGATGTGATCTTCGTGGCCGAGCCCCGCCCCGGCCACGACGAGACCGAGGCGCTGCGCGCCGCCTCCCGCCTGGCCTCGGGCCTGATGCGGGCCTGCTCGGCCAGCACCCCCGAGGGCGCGCTGTGGGAGGTCGACGCCGCGCTGCGCCCCGAGGGCAAGGCCGGGCCGCTGGTGCGCACTCTGGCCAGCCACCGCGCCTACTACGAGCGCTGGGCCAAGACCTGGGAGTTCCAGGCGCTGCTGAAGGCCCGCCCGGTGGCCGGGGACATGGAGCTGGGCGCCGACTACATCGACGCCATCGCCCCCCTGGTGTGGAAGGCGGCGGCCGGGGAGGAGTTCGTCGAGGACATCCAGGCCATGCGCCGCCGGGTGGAAGAGCACCTGTACAAGCGCACCGAGGAGACCGACCGGCAGCTCAAGCTGGGGCCCGGCGGGCTGCGCGATGTGGAGTTCGCCGTCCAGCTGCTGCAGCTGGTGCACGGCCGCGCCGACGAGACCCTGCGCAGCCGCGGCACCCTGGAGGCGCTGTCGCTGCTGTCGGAGGGCGGCTACGTCGGCCGCGACGACGCCGCCGGGCTGGCCTCGGCCTACCGGTTCCTGCGCAACGTGGAGCACCTGCTGCAGCTGCACCGGCTGCGCCGCACCCACACCGTCCCCGACGACCCGGCCGACCTGCGGCGGCTGGGCCGGGCGCTGGGGCTGCGCACCGACCCGGTGGGGGAGTTCACCCGCCTGTGGCGGCGGCACGCCCGCACCGTGCGCACCCTCCACGAGAAGCTGTTCTACCGGCCGCTGCTGCGCGCGGTCGCCCGCCTCCCCGAAGAGGAGGCCCGGCTGACCCCCGAGGCGGCCCGCACCCGCCTGGTCGCGCTGGGCTTCACCGACCCGGCCGGGGCGCTGCGGCACATCCAGGCCCTCACCTCCGGGGTGTCGCGGCGCGCCGCCATCCAGCGCACCCTGCTGCCGGTGATGCTGGGCTGGTTCGCCTCCGCCCCCGACCCCGACGCCGGGCTGCTGGGCTTCCGCCAGGTCAGCGACGCGCTCGGCACCACCCCCTGGTACCTGCGGCTGCTGCGCGACGATGTGACGGTGGCCGAGCGGATGGCCAAGGTGCTGGCCTCCAGCCGGTACGCCACCGACCTGCTGCTGCGCGCCCCCGAGGCGGTCGCCATCTTGGGCAACGACGCCGAGCTGGCCCCCCGTCCCTTCGAGGCCCTGCTGAACGAGGCGCTGGCCGCCGTCCGCCGCCGCGAGGACGACGATCGCGACGCCCACGCCTCCGCCGAGGACGCGGTGGCCGCGGTGCGCGGGCTGCGCCGCCGGGAGCTGTTCCGCATCAGCGTCGGCGATCTGCTCGGCCTGATCGATGTGCGCACCGTCGGCGAGGCGCTCACCGACATCGCCACCGTCACCATCGAGGCGGCCCTGCAGGCGGCCATCAACAAGATCGAGATGGAGCGGCGCGGCCCGCTGCCCACCCGCATCACCGTGGTCGCCATGGGCCGTTTCGGCGGACGCGAGCTGGGCTACGGCAGCGACGCCGACGTGATGTTCGTGCACGACCCGCTGCCCGGCGCCGACGAGCGGGACGCCCAGAACGCCGCGCACGCGGTCGCCGAGGAGATGCGCCGCCTGCTGTCGCGGCCCGCCCCCGACCCGCCCCTGCAGATCGACCCCAACCTGCGCCCCGAGGGCAAGGCCGGCCCGCTGGTGCGCACCCTGGCCTCCTACGAGGCCTACTACTCGCGCTGGTCCTCGCCCTGGGAGGCCCAGGCCCTGCTGCGCGCCGACCCGGTCATCGGCGACGCCGAGCTGGGCCACCGGTTCCGCGCCCTGATCGACCCGATCCGCTGGCCCCGGGACGGCATCAGCGATGCGGCGCTGCGCGAGATCCGCCGGCTCAAGGCGCGCATGGAGTCCGAGCGGCTGCCCCACGGGGTGGAGCGGCGGCTGCACACCAAGCTCGGCCCCGGCGGCCTGTCGGATGTGGAGTGGGTCGCGCAGCTGCTGCAGCTCCAGCACGCCCACGAGGTCGCCGGGCTACGCACCACCTCCACCCTGGCCGCCCTCGACGCGGCCGTGGAGGCCGGGCTGCTGGACCCCGCCGACGGGGAGGTCCTCTCCTCGGCCTGGAAGCTGGCCACCCGCATCCGCGGCACCATGATGCTGGTGCGCGGCAAGGCCTCCGACCTGCTGCCCACCGACCACCACCGGGAGCGCACCGCCGTCACCCGCGTCCTGGGCTACCCGGGCACCGGGGACCTGCTGGAGGACTACCGCCGGCACGCCCGCCGCGCCCGCCGGGTCATGGAGCGGGTCTTCTACGGCATCTCCGACTAGCGCGGCGGCCGGGGCGGGCTCCTTCGGCGGCGCCGGCGCACGGTGCCGGTGCGCGGCCCGCGTCAGCAGCAGCGCTCCGGCGACCAGGCAGACGCCCACGACGGCGTCCACCACGTAGTGATTGGCGGTGGCGATGATCACCAGCACGGTGACCGCCGGGTACAGCGCGCCGATCGCCTTGACCCAGGACCGCCCGCCCAGCAGCACCAGCGCGAATCCGCACCACAGCGCCCAGCCGGCGTGCATGGACGGCATCGCGGCGTACTGGTTGGTCAGCGTGCCCGCGCTCTGCCCCGAGTACAGCCCCCACGAGCCCAGCGCCTGCACCGGGTCGACGAAACCTTCGCCGGTCAGGAAACGGGGCGGGGCCAGCGGGTAGAGCCAGAACCCCACCAGCGCCGCCGCCGTGGCCGCCATCAGCGCCGTCCGCAGCCACCGGTAGTGGCGGGAACGGAACCGGTACAGCCACACCAGGACGATCAGTGTCACGGCGAAGTGGGCGATGCCGTAGAAGTAGTTGGCCGACAGCGCCAGCCAGGAGGCCTGCAGCAGCGCCTGGTTCAGGCTCAGCTCGATGTCGATCCCCAGCGTGCGTTCCAGCGCCAGGATCTCGTAGGCGTTCTGGAACGCCACCGCCGTGCCGCCGTCGTTGAGCACCAGCCGGGTGAGGGTGTAGGCGCTGTAGAACACTGCGATCAGCAGCAGTTCACGCCACATCGGCGGGACGGCCCGCCAGGTTCGGGAGGCCGTCTGGACGGTTTCGGACACGGAACCGGGGGACCGCCGGCGGGGGTTCGACAGGGCGGTGGGAACCATGCCACCCATACTGATCAACCGTCACCTGAATGTGATCACCAAGATGAACGGTGTTCATCTCAGACTTGAGTAGTAGGCCCCCTCTGTGGCAGATGGGACTTATAGAGGATAAGGGGATACTTTTTCAGTCCCAGGTCGGGGTGAGATCCCGGCCGGTCAGGGCTCCCACCACAGGGTGCACAAAGTGCGTCCCTCGGTGCCGGGGAAACGCGGCCGGGCGGGGTCGACGCCCAGCTCGCGCAACGCTTCGGCGACCTGTGCGGTGCGCTCGGGCGGCAGGAAGAGCCGCCGCCGCACCCGGTCGGCCAGCGCGCTCAGATCCGGGTAGCGCCCCCAGCCGCCCCGATCCGTCCACCGTTCGATCCGCGGGTCCACTCCGGCCGCCCGCAGCGCGGCCAGCGCGTCGTCGGCGGTCGGACCGTCCGGGCGGACCAGGCCGTGGAATCTCTCCCACAGCGGGTTGAGGGCGTGCAGCGGGTGCCGGGCGGGGATCTCCACGACCACCCGCCGCCGCGCCCGCGCGGTCAGCGCCGCCGCGAACGGTCCCAGATCGGCGACGCCGTACAGCACGTGATGACAGACCACCACGTCGGCCGGGGCGACCTCGGCCGCGACGTCCGGCCAGCGGCCGCGCACCGTCTCCACCCGCACACCCAGATGCCTGCCACTGGCCCGCAGCGCCTCGAGCAGGTGCTCCTCGGGGTCCACGCCCACGATCAGCCCCGCGCGGCCCGCCAGGGGCAATGAGGCCCCGCCGGCACCGCATCCCACATCCAGCACCGTGCCGCCCTCCGGCAGGGCCTGCACGGCGCGCTCATGGGAGCGGCTGCCCGGGGGAAGATCCACCTCGTCCATGCCGCGCACCACGGTGGCCGGGCGCGGCGCCGGCCCGCCGCCCGGGGAACGCAGGTGCCCGGGCGGCCGCCAGGCTTCCACCGCGGCCCGCCAGCGGGCCAGCGGATCGCTGAGAGCGGTTGCGTCCATGACCGCATCAGACCACGGTCCGCCCTCGGGGTGACGGCGCCCCGCCGCTGAGCGGCCGGGACGAGACCCATCCCACCTGTGCGCCGCTCCGTTGAGCGGTGCGGCGCGCGCCACCGCCTTGACGCCGAACGACGCCGAAAACGGCAGGGGCGCCGACCGGATACCCGGCCGGCGCCCCTGGCGCCGTGGTCTCACCGCCCTCCGAGCGGCTGCAGGCCGCCGCGGGAGGAGTGGATCACACGTCGTAGTAGAGCTCGAACTCGTGCGGGTGCGGACGCAGGCGCAGCGGGTCCAGCTCGTTCTCGCGCTTGTAGGAGATCCAGGTCTGGATCAGGTCCTCGGTGAAGACGCCGCCCTCCAGCAGGAACTCGTGGTCGGCCTCCAGGGCGTTGAGCACGGCCTCCAGCGAGCCGGGGACCTGCGGGATGGCGCGGGCCTCCTCCGGCGGCAGCTCGTAGAGGTCCTTGTCGATCGGCTCCGGCGGCTCGATCTTGTTCTTGATGCCGTCGATGCCGGCCATCAGCATCGCCGAGAAGGCCAGGTACGGGTTGCAGGAGGGGTCCGGCACCCGGAACTCGATCCGCTTGGCCTTGGGGTTGGAGCCGGTGATCGGCACCCGGATGCAGGCCGAGCGGTTGCGCTGCGAGTACACCAGGTTGACCGGGGCCTCATAGCCCGGCACCAGGCGGTGGTAGGAGTTGACGGTCGGGTTGGTGAAGGCCAGCAGCGCCGGGGCGTGCTTGAGCAGGCCGCCGATGTACCAGCGGGCGATGTCCGACAGCCCCGCGTAGCCGACCTCGTCGTAGAACAGCGGCGAGCCGTCCTTCCACAGCGACTGGTGGCAGTGCATGCCCGAGCCGTTGTCACCGAAGATCGGCTTGGGCATGAAGGTCACGGTCTTGCCGGCCGCCCGCGCGGTGTTCTTGACGACGTACTTGTAGAGCATCAGGTTGTCGGCGGTGCGCAGCATCTCGCCGAAGCGGAAGTCGATCTCCGCCTGGCCGGCGGTGCCGACCTCGTGGTGCTGCATCTCCACCTGGATGCCCACCTTGAGCAGGTTGACCACCATCTCCGAGCGCAGGTCGGTGTAGTGGTCCATCGGCGGGACGGGGAAGTAGCCGCCCTTGTAGGGGGGCTTGGCGCCCAGGTTGCCGCCGTCCTCCTCACGACCGGTGTTCCAAGCGCCCTCGATCGAGTCGAGGTAGTAGTACCCGGCGTTCTGCTTGGTCTCGAACCGGACGTCGTCGAAGATGTAGAACTCGGCCTCCGGGCCGAAGTACGCGGTGTCGGCGATGCCGGTGCTCTTGAGGTAGTCCTGAGCCTTCTTGGCGACGTTGCGCGGGTCGCGGGTGTAGGGCTCCCCGGTCAGCGGGTCGTGCACGAAGAACGTGATGTTGAGGGTCTTGTGCTGACGGAAGGGGTCCACCACCGCGGTGCTCACGTCCGGCAGCAGCAGCATGTCGGACTCGTGGATCTCCTGGAAGCCGCGGATGGAGGACCCGTCGAACATCAGGCCCTCGGTGAAGACGCTCTCGCTGAAGTTCGAAGCGGGGAACGTGAAGTGCTGCACCGTGCCCGGCAGGTCCACGAACCTGCAGTCGACGAACTCGATGCCTTCGGATTCTATGAAGCTCAGGACCTCGCCGGCGCTGCTGAACATCCAACCTCCTTGGGGCGCTTTCTGCATCTGGAACGCTAGGACCTGGCCGTTTCCCTGTCGTGTCCCAAATGTTTCGCGTGTGTTACGCATCGTGCACTGCTGTGACATGCCGCGCTCGCAGGCCGACGACCTACCCCTTCGTCACCGTCCGAACACCCCTTCGGACGCTGCGTGCGGCATCGGGAGAAGACCGGCGTAAGGGGCCGCGCCCGGCGTCGGAGGGCGGGCCGGGCAGCGGATACCGTTGAGCCATGAGCAGTGGCAGGCAGGCGGCCGGCGGGCCGCGATGGACGCAGACCTGGCTGAGCGGGGCGCGCTCGGCCGGTGCGGATCTGGGCTATCCGGGGCAGCGGCTGGGCCTTCCCGAAGAGGGCCCCACCGCGATCGCCGGCTACGGCCGCCGGCTGGTCGCCCTGTTCATCGACTGGGGGGCGTGCCTGGTGGTCTCCTCGTTCCTGACCCGCGCGCTGGAGCTGGCCCCGCAGGACCGCAGCCTGCTGACGCTGGCGCTGTTCGGCCTGCAGTCGCTGGTGCTGACCGCCACGATCGGGATGACGCTGGGCAAGCGGCTGTGCGGCATCCGCATCGTCCGGCTGGACGGCCGCCCGATCGGGCCGCTGTGGGCGCTGGTGCGCACCCTGCTGTTGCTGGCCGTCGTCCCGGCCCTGCTGTGGGACCGCGACCACCGGGGCCTGCACGACCGGGCCGCCAACACCGCCGTGGTCAACATCTGAGACCCCGCGGAAAACACGACGCCACCGCGCCGAGCGCGGTGGCGTCGTCACGTTCTCGAAGGGTTTCAGCGCATCCTGGGCTTGGGACCCTTGGGCATGCGCACGTTGCGCGGGATGGGGCCCTTGGGCATCTGCATCCGCTGCGGCAGCGCCCGCAGCCGGTCGTTGAGCTGGGCGACCTGCGCCTTGTTGAGGTTGCGCGGCAGCTTCATCAGGTGCCGCTGCAGCTTGGTGAGCGGCACCTGCCCCTCTTCATCGCCGACCTGCACGTCGTAGATGGGAACCTGCTGGGCGGCGCGGGCGATGTGCTTCTTTTCCGCCCCGAGCAGCTGCCCCACCCGGCTGCGCGGCCCCTCGGAGACCAGGATCACCCCCGGGCGGCCGACCACCCGGTGCACCATGTCCAGGTTGCGGTTGCCGCGCACCGCCTCGCTGACCGTCCAGTTGCCGCGCATCGACTTCAGCACCGCCGCGGCCGCTCCCGGCTGCCCGGCGAGCATCTTGAACTGGACGCGCTGGGCCATCTGGCCGAACACGACCATCCCCACCAGCACCGCGAACAACACGCCGAGCGGAACGAAGAACCACAGCCCGCCGAAGATCAGCCCGATCGCCACGAACAGCAGCAGCGTGCCCAGCACGGCGCCGCAGACGATCGGCAGCGCCTTGGGATCCGCCTTCCGCAGGACCTGGGCGACCATGCGGATCTGCTTGAGGCGGCCGGGGCTCTTGCCCGATTCCGTGGCGTTGTTCGACATGTCCCTCAGGATAGTCGCGTCATCGGGGGCCTTCGGCTACCGGCGGGCCGCGATGGCCTGCTGGTAGAGACGGCCGGCGCGGTAGCTGGAGCGCACCAGCGGCCCGGACATCACCCCGGCGAAGCCGATCTGCTCGGCCTCGGCCTTGAGCTCGATGAACTCCTCCGGCTTGACCCACCGCTCGACCGGGTGGTGGCGCGGTGAGGGCCGCAGGTACTGGGTGATGGTGACCAGCTCGCACCCGGCCGCGTGCAGGTCGCGCAGCGCCTGGGAGACCTCCTGGCGGGTCTCGCCCAGCCCCAGGATCAGGTTGGACTTGGTGACCAGCCCCGCCTCCCGGGCCCTGGTGATGACCTCCAGGGACCGCTCGTAGCGGAACGCCGGGCGGATGCGCTTGAAGATGCGCGGCACCGTCTCCACGTTGTGCGCCAGCACCTCCGGCCGCGCTTCGAACACCTGGGCCAGCAGCGACGGCACCGCGTTGAAGTCGGGGATGAGCAGCTCCACCCCGCAGCCGGGCACCGCCCGGTGGATCTGCCGCACCGTCTCGGCGTACAGCCAAGCCCCCTGGTCGGGCAGGTCGTCGCGGGCCACGCCGGTCACCGTGGCATAGCGCAGCCCCATCGCGGCCACCGACTCGGCCACCCGGCGCGGCTCGTCGGGGTCGTAGGCGGCGGGCTTGCCGGTGTCGATCTGGCAGAAGTCGCAGCGCCGGGTGCACTGGTCGCCGCCGATCAGGAAGGTGGCCTCACGGTCCTCCCAGCATTCGTAGATGTTGGGGCAGCCGGCCTCCTGGCACACCGTGTGCAGGCCCTCGTCCTTGACCAGCTTGGTCAGCTCGCGGTACTGCGGGCCGGTCTTCAGGCGCGTTTTGATCCACGGCGGCTTGCGCTCGATCGGGGTCTGGCTGTTTCGGGCTTCTATGCGGAGGAGCCTGCGCCCCTCTGGGGTCACCGTGGTCACCCCTCTAATGTACGTGCCGGCCGATGCCCCCCGACCCGTCATGGGAGTCAGCATGATCGTGAGCACCATGAACGACCTGCCCGGCTATGAGGTGACCGAGGTGCTCGGCGATGTGTTCGGGCTGACCGTCCTCGTGCGGACGCCCTCGTCGCAGATCGAGGCCGGGCTGCGCACCTTCTTCGGCGGCGGCGAGGCCCGCGGGCTGTCCAAGGAGCTGCACGACGGCCGGCTGGAGGCGCGCCGGCGGCTGATCGAGGCGGCCGAGGAGCTGGGCGCCGACGCGGTGCTGGCGATGCGCTTTGAGACCAGCGAGCTGCGCGACAACGGCCTGGAGATCTGCGCCTACGGCACCGCCGTCAAGGCGCGCCGCCGGGCCTCGTAAGGATCTTCGTAACGATTCGGAACGCCGAAGCAGTGCAAACAGGCACAGATCGCCGCGTTCGTGACAATCGCCGCTGCCGGTCTCCCTAAGGTGGTGACTCCCTGTTGCCCGTTACCGATGAGTTAGGTGAAGGAGCCGTCCCGTGGGCCTGGCGATGTCGTACCTCAGGCTGCCCCCGTCGCTTGAGGGCCGGCGGGATCCGGACGGGATCGCCCAGCTGGTGTTCGGCCGGCCCGACTGGCGCCGCCGCCATCCGGCCGACCGGATCGCCGATGTGGGCGGCGCCTGGCAGGCACTGCATTACCTGATCACCGGCGACCCCTGGGACGGCCGCCCGCCCGAGGGCGACGTGGTGTGCGGCGGCCGGCTGCTGACCGAGGACGGCACCGGCGAGCTGGGCATGGACGTGATCTACCTGCCGCCCGAGCGGGTCCGCCCGGTCGCCGAACTGCTGGCCGAGGTCCCGTTCGGGATGCTGGCCGAGCGCTTCGATGCGGCCGCGATGGCCGCCGCCGGGGTGCAGGACGCCGACCGGATGGACGCCGATGCGTGCGAGCGGGTGCTGCGCCCCGCCTACGAACGGCTCACCCGGCTGTTCGGCGCGGCGGCGGCCGACGGCCAGGCCGTCTACAAGACGATGGCTCCCCACGCCCGCTGAAGAAGGGCGGGGCTCAGCCCTCCAGCTGGGCCGGTGTGCGGTGCAGGATCTCCCGCGCGCCCAGCACCTCTGCCAGGTGCCGCTCCACCAGCGGCACGACCTCCTGGACCGGCACCCGCCGCCCCAGCTCCAGGCTGAGCGAGGTGGAACCCACATCGCGGATGCCGCACGGCACGATGCGGTCGAACCACGACATGTCGCAGTCGCAGTTGATCATGAAGCCGTGCATGGTCACCCCGCGCGAGACCCGCACGCCGATCGAGCCGATCTTGCGGTCGGGGGTGCCGGGCACCCACAGGCCCCGCCGGCCCTCCACGGTGATCGTCTCCAGGCCCAGCTCGGCGCAGACCCGCATCATCATGATCTCCAGCTTGCGGACGTAGGCGATCACGTCCACCGGGTCGGGCAGCCGGACGATCGGGTAGCCGGTCAGCTGTCCCGGCCCGTGCCAGGTGATCTTGCCGCCGCGGTCCACGTCGATCACCGGGGCGCCGGGATCGGTGACCGGCCGGTCCATGGGGGTGGTGCGCTTGCCGGCGGTGTAGACCGGCTGGTGCTCCAGCAGCAGCGCGGTGTCGGGGATCAGCCCGGCGATCCGCCGCTCCTGGGTGCGCCGTTGCAGCTCCCAGGCGGTCTGGTAGGGGACGGCCCGCTCGCCGAACCCCACGTGGACGATGACCAGCTCACCATTGCGCGTCGCCGCGGCCCCGGTGTCGCCTGCCGCCGCTCCGCTCGCCTCGAGTACGTCTGTCACAGCGACCAGCCTACGACCGGGCCCGTCGCCGATCGGCCGGTGCCGCGGATCTCGCCGGACGCTCAGGAACCCGACAGCAGCCGCGGTTCGATCACCATCTCCTTGACGCCGCCGGAGCCGTCCGGCTCGATGCCGTAGGCGCGGCCCTGTTCGCGGTAGGAGACCGCCTGCACCAGCTCGGTGCCCACATAGTGCAGCCCGACGCCCTCATCGGCGGCGTACCCGGCGGGCAGCAGGCCCTCGCCCACCGAGCGGTGCAGCAGCGGCCGCCGCTGCGGATCGCTGTCGTAGTGGACGCCGCACGAGTACGGCACAAAGCCCAGCCCGTCGGTCAGCGGGCGCAGCCGCGGCCCGAAGGAGTCGGTGTTGCCGCCCACGTGCCAGCACAGCGCCCCGGCGCTCTGCCCGGCCAGGACCACCCCCTCCTGCCAGGCCTCGCGCAGGATCTCCACCAGGCCGTGCAGCCGCCACAGCGCCAGCAGGTTGGCGACGCTGCCGCCGAACACATACAGCAGGTCCTGGCTGAGGATGTGGGAGCGCACATCGGCGACGTTGGGCATCGGGAACAGCGCCAGATGGCTGACCTCGGCGTCCAGCCTGGACAGCGCCGCATAGCCGCGGGCGATGTGCTCCGAGCCGTCTCCCTGCGCGGTGGCCAGGAAGCACACCCGGGGCCGGTCCTGCCCGGTCAGGTCGAGCGCGTACCGCAGCAGCGGGCTGGGGGACAGCCCGTACCGGTCGTCGGGGATGAACGTCCCCCCGCCGATGGCGAGGATGTGCGGCTGTCCGTCAGTGCTCATCTCGTCGGCCTCTTCTCTGCGGCTGTGTCACCTCACCCGTCACCGTAGGACCACTGGTGTTGTCAGGGCGTGACTTTGGCCAACCTTGACCTCAGGGCCCGGACAGCTCCGCGCGCAGGGCTTCGCTCAGCACGGGATGAGTGAAGGAGAACCCGGCTTCCAGCAGCCGGCGCGGCATCACCCGCTGGCTGACGAAGACGCCCTCCTCGGCGAAACCGCCCAGGGCGATCTTCAGCGGCAGCTTGGGCACCACCCAGGGCGCGGGACGGCGCACCGCCTCGGCCAGCGCCCGGGTGTACTCGGCGTTGGTGACCGGGTGGGGCGCGGTCAGGTTCACCGGCCCCGACAGCCGCCCCTCGATGAGGAAACGCAGCGCGGCCACCTGGTCGGTCAGCGAGATCCAGCTCATCCACTGCCGTCCCGAGCCCAGCCGCCCGCCCAGGCCCAGCCGGAACAGCGGCAGCAGCCTGGCCAGCATCCCGCCCCGGCGGCTGAGCACCACGCCGGTGCGCGGCAGCACCACCCGGATCCCGGCGTCGGCGGCCGGCTGCGTCGCGGCCTCCCAATCGGCCACCAGCTGCGCCAGGAAACCGGCGCCCTGAGGGGAGTCTTCGTCGGCCTCCCGGTCGCCGGTGTCGCCGTAGTAGCCGATGGCCGACCCGCACACCAGCACCTTGGGCCGGTCGGCCAGGCCGGCCAGCGCGGCGGCGATGGTGCGCGTGCCGTTCACCCGGCTGTCGCGGATCAGCTGCTTGTAGGCGCGGTTCCAGCGCCGGTCGCCGATGCCGGCCCCGGCCAGGTGCACCACCGCGTCGGCGCCCTCCAGCGCCGCGGTCTCCACCCGCCCGCCGGGCTCCCAGCGCGCCTCCGCGGGGCCGCGCGGCTGCCGCCGGACCAGCCGCAGCACCCGGTGCCCGTCGCTTTCCAGGCTTTGCGCCAGCGCGCCGCCGATCAGCCCGGACGCCCCCGTGATCGCGACCTTCATGACCCCACCCTAATCGCGGCGGCCCCCTCCAGACGGGAAGGACCCCGCCGCCTCCGCGCCGGGAGACGGACGGGGTCCTGCGGATGCGCGTGGACGCGCAGGTCACAGACCGAGCTCGGCCTCGAAGTTGCCCTCTTCCAGGCGCTGCTTGACGGTGCCCAGGAAACGGGCGGCGTCGGCGCCGTCGATCAGCCGGTGGTCGTAGGTCAGCGCCAGGTAGACCATCGAGCGGACCGCGATGACCTCGCCGAGGTTCGGGTCGTCGATGACCGCCGGGCGCTTGACGACCGCGCCGGTGCCGAGCATGGCGACCTGCGGCTGGTTGAGGATCGGGGTGTCGAACAGCGCGCCGCGGCTGCCGGTGTTGGTGATGGTGAACGTGCCGCCGGTCAGCTCGTCCGGGCTCACCTTGTTGGTGCGGGTGCGCTCGGCCAGGTCGGCGATGCGCTGGGCCAGGCCGGCCAGGTTGAGCTGCCCGGCGTTGTGGATGACCGGCACCATCAGGCCGCGGTCGGGCACGTCCACCGCGATGCCGAGGTTCTCCACGTCGTGGTAGGTGACCTCGTTGGTCTCGCTGTTGATGACCGCGTTCAGCTTGGGGTGGACCTTGAGGGCCTCGACCGCGGCCAGCGCGAAGAACGGCAGGAACGACAGCTTGACGCCCTCGCGGGCGGCGAAGTCGTCCTTGGCCCGCTCCCGCAGCCGCGCGATCTTGGTGACGTCCGCCTCGACCACGGTGGTCAGCTGGGCGGACACCTGCAGCGACTCCACCATCCGGCGGGCGATGGTCTGCCGGATCCGCGACATCTTCTCGGTCTTGCCGCGCAGCTGCAGCGCCTCGGGCGAGGGAACGGCCGGCGCCGGGGCGGCCGGGGCCTGCGGCGCGGCGGGAGCCTGGGGAGCCGCCGGAGCCGGGGCGGCCTGCTGGGCGGCCTGCTTGGCCTTGGCGGCCTCCAGCACGTCCTGCTTGCGGATGCGGCCGCCGACGCCGGTGCCCTTGATCTGGCTGAGGTCCACGCCGTGCTCGGCGGCCAGCTTGCGCACCAGCGGCGTGACGTAAGGGGCCTCCGCGGCCGGGGCGGGGGCCTGCGGCTGCGGCGCCGGGGCGGGCGTTTCGGCCTGCGGTTCGGGAGCCGGAGCCGGCTGCGGCGGGGCCTGCGGAGCCGGAGCCGGGGCCGGTGCGGGAGCCGGGGGCGGCGCCGGGGCGGCCGACTGCGCGGGCGGCGGCCAGGACGCCGGCGGCGGCGACTGCGGCTGGGCCGGGGCGGCCGGCGGCTCGGGCTGCGCCTGCGGCTGCGGTTGCGGCGCGGCGGCCGGGGCGGCGGCGGAGACCTCCTCCTCAGAGGAGATGATCGCCAGTTCGGCGCCGACCTCCACGGTCTCGTCCTCGGCGACGGAGATCTTGGTCAGGATGCCCGAGGCAGGCGAAGGGATCTCGGTGTCGACCTTGTCGGTCGACACTTCGAGAAGCGGCTCGTCCGTCGCGACGTGCTCACCCTCCTTCTTCAGCCAGCGGGTGACGGTGCCCTCGGTCACGCTCTCGCCGAGCTGGGGCATGGTGACGGAGACCGGCATGGCTCTCAGCGACTCCTTCGGAATATGTGCGGGCGGATCAGCCGTGCACGTGCAGTGGCTTGCCGGCGAGCGCCAGGTGTGCCTCGCCGACCGCCTCGGACTGGGTTGGGTGGGGATGTATCAGCTGGGCGACCTCGCTGGGAAGGGCCTCCCAGTTGTAGATGAGCTGGCCCTCGGTGATGAGTTCGCCTACCCGGGCTCCCACCATGTGGATGCCGAGCACCCGGCCGCCCCGTTCGGCGATCACCTTGACCTCGCCCTGTGTTCCCAGGATCTTACTCTTCGGATTCCCAGCAAGATCATATGTAACCTGCATGATTTGATGGCCGCGTTCGGCGGCTTGTGCGGAGGTCAGCCCCACGGAGGCCACCTCCGGGTCGCAGTAGGCGATGCGGGGCACCCCGTCGTAGTCGATGGGGGCCGGGGACAGGCCGCCGAGCCGTTCGGCGACCAAGATGCCCTCGGCGAAGCCCACGTGCGCCAGCTGCGGGGTGGCGATCAGGTCGCCGACCGCGCTGATGGTGGGCACCGAGGTGCGGCAGTAGCGGTCCACCTCGACGAAACCGCGCTCGGTGCGCACCCCGGCCTCGGCCAGGCCCAGGCCGGCCGAGCACGGGGCGCGGCCGACCGCCACCAGCAGCAGCTCCGCCGCCAGCGTCCGGCCGCCGGCCAAAGTGACCGTCACGCCGGTTTCGGTGGTCTTGACGCCCTCCACGCGGGCGCCGAGCTCAAAAGCGATGCCGCGTTTGCGGAAGGCGCGTTCCAGCCGCCGGGAGCTGGAGGGCTCCTCCATCGGCAGCAGGTGCGGCAGCGCCTCGACGATGGTCACCTCGGCGCCGAACGAGCGCCAGATGCTGGCGAACTCCACGCCGATCACGCCGCCGCCCAGCACGATCACCGAGGCGGGCACCCGCTGCAGCGTCAGCGCCTGGTCGCTGAAGATCACCCGCTCGCCGTCGACCGGCAGGCCGGGCAGTGAGCGGGGCGCCGAGCCGGTGGCCAGCACCAGGTGGCGGCCCTCGCAGCGGACCGGGCCGGCCGGCGTGGCGACCTGGACGGCGGTCGGCCCCGCCAGCCGGCCCTCGCCTTCGACGATCGTGACGCCCTTGGCGCGCAGCAGCCCGGTCAGCCCCTTGACGGTGCCGGAGACCACCTTGTCCTTGTAGGCGTGCACCGCGGGCATGTCCACGCCTTCGAAGGAGGCCCGCACTCCGAACCGGGCGGCCCGGCGGGCGGTCTCGGCGACCTCTGCGGCGTGCAGCAGCGCCTTGGTCGGGATGCAGCCCCGGTTCAGGCAGGTGCCGCCGAGGGTGTCCCGTTCGATGAGGGCCACCCGCATGCCGAGTTCCGCAGCGCGCAGGGCGCAGGCGTACCCCCCGCTGCCGCCTCCCAGGACGACGACGTCGAAGGGGCCGCCGCTGTCGACCAACTGAACGCTCCTTGGGTGATGCGTGGTGTCCGGCTCCCGCTGCGGCGCGCAGGCCACAGGGAAAGCTTTTCACTTTTTCCGGCTCGGCACCTGTGGAAACGCGGCGAAGAGGGTCACAGCGTTCCCGCGGCGACCTCCTCGGCGATCTGCACCAGGGTGCGGGTGGCGGCGCCGGTCCCGCCCTTGGGGACCTCGCCGTAGGGCTCGCCCTTGTTGAAGGCCGGGCCGGCGATGTCCAGGTGCGCCCACTTGACGCCCTCGGGGACGAACTCCTTGAGGAAGATGCCCGCCACCAGCATGCCGCCCCAGCGCTCGCCGCTGATGTTGGCGATGTCGGCCACCGCCGACTCCAGCCCCTTGCGCAGCTCCGCCGGCAGCGGCATGGGCCAGGCGGCCTCGCCGGCGCGGGTGGCGGCGGCCACCACCTTCTCGCGGACCTCGTCGTCGTTGGCCATCACCCCGCAGGTGCGGGTGCCCAGCGCCACCAGCTGCGCACCGGTCAGCGTGGCGACGTCCACCAGCAGGTCGGGGGAGTCCTCGCCGGAGCGCACCAGCGCGTCGGCCATGACCAGCCGGCCCTCGGCGTCGGTGTTGAGCACCTCCACGGTCTTGCCGCCGTAGACGGTGAGCACGTCGGAGGGCCGCTGGGCGGTGCCGCTGGGCATGTTCTCCGCCAGCGGCAGGTAGCCGATCACGTTGACCTTGGGCTTGAGCAGCGCGATGGCGCGCAGCGCGCCCAGCACCGCGCCCGCCCCGCCCATGTCGGACTTCATCCAGTCCATGGCCTCGGACGGCTTGAGCGACAGGCCGCCGGTGTCGAAGGTGATCCCCTTGCCCACGAACACCACCGTCTTGGCGGCCTCGGGGTGGGAGTAGGCCAGCCGCACCAGCCGGGGCGGGCGGGCCGAGCCCTGCCCGACGCCCACGATGCCGCCGTAGCCGCCCTCCGCCAGCGCCTTTTCGTCGAGGATCTCCACCCCCAGGCCGACCTCGCCGGCCACCTTCGCGGCGATCTGGGCCAGATCGTCCGGGCCCAGGTCCGAGGGCGGGGTGTTGACCAGGTCGCGCACCAGCGTCACCGAGGAGGCCAGCGTCCGCGCCCGCTCCAGGGCCTGCTCGCCGTCCTCGACCGGGCCGCCGGTGGCCACGGTCAGCTCCGCGACCGGCTTTTTGTGCTCGCCGGTGCGGTACTTGCCGAAGGAGTAGTTGCCCAGCAACGCGCCCAGCGCCACCGCGCCGACCTCCTCGGCCGTGCCCGCCGGCAGTGCGAGGGCCACCTTGGCCGAGCCGGCCAGCGCGCGCACCGCCGCGCCCGAGGCGCGCCGCAGCGCATCGGCGCCGGTCTCCTCCCCGAGCCCGGCCGCCACCAGGACGGGCGCGGGCAGCGTGCCCAGCGTGGGCAGCTTGGTGATCTCACCGGCCTTGCCGGTGGCGCCCAGCGCCTGCAGCGCCGTCGCCAGCCTGCCGCCGAAGGCCCGGTCGATGTCGTGGGCGCCGTCGGCCAGCCGGGGCGGGGCGCCGTCCGACGAGTCGGAGCCGCCGGGCGCGATCCCGATGACGATCGCGTCGACTTCCAGGGCGGACGGGGCTGTGCTGGTAAGACTGATGGTCGTCACGCAATCTGATGCTAGTGCCCTGGCCGACCGCTTTCGTTCTGTTGATCGACTCGCCTTGGAGTTCCTCGACCGGCCGGCCGGGCCGTGACCGGTCCCGGCCGAGGAGTTCGCCGTTGCGGAGCGGGCCGGGCCCATCGCGCTCCCCCGGAACGCCGACGTGCGCGTCTGCGCCCGCAGGGCGCTCAGCGCACGGCGATGAAGGCGACCAGCGCGGCGGTCTCGGCGATCTCCACCAGGGCGCCCAGGACGTCCCCGGTCACCCCGTGCAGGCGGCGCAGCACGCGCCGGAGCGTCACCAGCCCGGCGGCCAGCCCGGCGGCGACGGCGCCGGCGCCGTGCAGGGCGCCCTCCAGACCGCCGGCCGCCGCCCCGGCCGCGGCCGCCGCGGCCGCCGCGGCGACGGTGACGGCGACGGCGGCGGCCGTGGGGACCGTGCCCGCGACGAGCGCGCCGAGACCGCCGGGCCGGGCGCCGGGCACCCCGGCCCGGCAGGCCCACGGCAGGGTGAGCCGCCCGGCCACCGCCGCGGTCACCGCCGCCAGGGCCGCATCGGGCGCCGTGGCCAGCGCGGTGACCTGGATCAGCAGCGTCAGCAGCACCGCGACGACCCCGAACGGGCCGATGTCGGACCGCTTCATGATCTCCAGCGCCTCGGCGGCGGGCCGGGCGCTGCCCAGCCCGTCGGCCAGGTCGGCCAGGCCGTCCAGGTGCAGGGCGCGGGTCACGGCCGCCGTGGCGGCCACCGCCAGCGCCGCGGCCGGCAGGCGGGGGACGCCCAGCGGCCCGGCCGCCAGCAGCACCGCCGCGGCGGCGCCGCCGGTGATCAGCCCGGTGGCCGGGGCGAGCAGCATCGCCGCCCGGGCCGAGGCGCGGTCGATGCGCACCGTCCCGGCCGGGACGACGGTGAGCAGCGTCACCGCCAGCCGCAGACCGGCGATCACCGAAGCTCCAGGACGCGCCCGGCGACGACCAGCACCGCCTCCTCCGACTCGGCCGCAAGGCGCTGGTTGAGCCGGCCGAGCCGGTCGCCGAACGCCCGCCCGGCCGCGGTCAGCGGGACCGGCGCCAGGCCGACCTCGTCGCTCACCGCGACGACGCGGGCCCGCGTGGCCCGCCACGCCGCCACCAGCTCCTCCAGGCGCGGCTCCAGGCGGGAGGGGTCGTCCCAGGCGCCGGTCTCGTCCATCACCGCGGCCAGCCAGCTGCCGATGCCGTCCACCAGGACCGCGCCCGTGGCGGACCTCAGGACGCCCGCGAGATCGGTCGTCTCCACGGTGCGCCACCAGTGCGGGCGGCGTCGCCGGTGCGCCTCGATCCGCGCGGCCCACTCGGCGTCGCCGCCGGCGGGGGCGGCGGTCGCCACGTACGTCACCTGAGGGCAGGCCGCCAGCCGCAGCTCGGCCTCGGCGGACTTGCCCGACCGCACGCCGCCCAGCACCAGGGTGCGGTGGGGGCCCTCGGGCGGATGCGTCCACCACGGCAGGCGGCGCCGCAGCTCGCCGGGGGAGGGCAGGCGGTGGTCGTTGTGGACGGCCAGCACCCGGGTGCCGGGGGCGACCGCGCCCAGGTGCCGCAGCAGCCCCAGATGCTCCGGGTGGCCCGCCAGATCGAGCAGCACGGCGTCGTAGACCGCCCCCGCCGCGGGCCGCGGGCGCTCCCCGGGGCCGCCGGCGACCAGCAGCCGGCCGCCGCCCGGCGAGCGCGCCTCGTACCCGCCGGGCAGCGGCGTGCGCTCCAGGTGCTCCAGCGGCACCCCGTCCACCAGCGCCCGCGTCGGCTCGAACGCCACCCCGGCCCGGCGCAGCCCGCTGCAGGAGGCGCAGCGGCAGTCCGGCTCGGGCCAGCCGCGCGGCCCGGCGGTGCCGATCAGCTCGATGCGGGGAGAGGCTGCCATGTCGCGGCGCACCGGAAACCTTTCATCTGGGACCGGGGCATCTGGGACCGGGCCGGGCATCGGCGGGCGGCAACGGCTAGTCTCGCCTTCCGACAAGGGAGGTCGAGCTTTTCATGCCGTGGAGCTGGCGTTTGCAAGGGGGCGACGGGGAGATCGTGACCGTGCCCGGCGTGCCCGAAGAGACGTTCGCCACCCAGGCGGACGCGGAGTCGTGGCTGGGACTGCACTGGCGCGAGCTGCGGGACGCCGGGGTCGAGCAGGTGGTCCTGCTGGAAGACGGCGCCGTCGTCTACCCGATGAGCCTGCTCGACCCCGAGTGAGCTCCGCCGTCCCGCAGCCGTGACGGCTAAGGACGCCGGGGAGGGCTGACGGTCTTGGCCGGGTCGCGGACGATCACCGGGCCCAGCACCTCGTCGATGCGCTTGAGGACGTCGGCCTCCAGCTTCACCCCGGCGGCCTTGACGTTGTCGCGGACCTGCTCGGGACGGGTGGCCCCGATGATGGCCGCCGACACGTTCGGGTTCTGCAGCACCCAGGCGATCGCCAGCTGCGCCATCGTCAGGCCCAGCTCCTGGGCGATCGGCCGCAGGTTCTGCACCCGGGTGAGGATCTCATCGGTCAGCAGGCCCTTGATGAAGTTCGCCCCGCCGGCCTGGTCGGTGGCGCGCGAACCGGCCGGCGGGGGCTGACCCGGCAGGTACTTGCCGGTCAGCACGCCCTGGGCGAGCGGGGACCAGACGATCTGCCCGATGCCCTCCCGCTCGCACAGCGGCACGACCTCTTCTTCGATGACCCGCCACAGCATCGAGTACTGCGGCTGGTTGGAGACGATGCGGTCCAGGCCCATCTCGTCGGCGATCTTCAGGGCGCGCTCGATCTCCTCGGCCCGCCACTCCGAGACGCCCACGTACAGCACCTTGCCCTGGCGCACCAGGTCGTCGAAGGCCCGCAGGGTCTCCTCCAGCGGGGTCTCATAGTCGAACCGGTGCGCCTGGTACAGGTCGATGTAGTCGGTCTGCAGCCGGCGCAGCGAACCTTCGACCGACTCCATGATGTGCTTGCGCGACAGCCCGCGGTCGTTCTTGCCGGGGCCGGTGGGCCAGTAGACCTTGGTGAAGATCTCCAGGCCCTCGCGCCGCTGCCCCTTCAGCGCCCGGCCCAGCACCTCCTCGGCCCGGGTGCCGGCGTAGACGTCGGCGGTGTCGAACGTGGTGATCCCCTCGTCGAGGGCCGCGTGCACGCACGCCACCGCGGCGTCCTCTTCGATCTGGGACCCGTGGGTCAGCCAGTTGCCGTAGGCGATCTCGCTGATGACCAGACCGCTGCGGCCAAGGTGTCGGAACTCCATGATCCCGACCCTAGCGGGCCGCGCCGCGCGGCGAGCTTCAGCGCCGGTCGCGGGCCTCCACCCGCTCGCCGATCTTCACCTGAGGCTCCGGTATCCGCAGCCGGCGGATCTGCATGGCGCGCACGGCCGCATACAGGCCCACGCCCTTGCGGTCTTCGTCGGGGAAGCGCTCGGCGGTCAGCTTCTTGACCCGCATGCTGATCACCAGGCCCTCGATCAGCACCGCGGCCAGCAGCAGCGGCGGGGCGAACAGCATCAGCAGCGCGGTGATGGGCGAGCGGATGAAGCTCAGCAGCACGATGACCAGCATCGCGTACATCAGGTAGGAGCCGATGGTGCGCCGGCCGTCGACGTAGTCGCGGGCGAACCGGCGGACCGGGCCCTTGTCCCGCTTGAGCAGGTAGCGTTCGTCGCCGCGCCGCATTCCCTCGCGTACCAGCGCGCGCTGCTTGGCCTGCCGTTCGCGGAGCCGCCGGTAGGCCTCCTTGCGGTCGCGCGGGGCGGTGATGTACTGCCGCCGCCGCTTTTCGGCCTCGCGGCGCTTGGGCGTGGGACGACCCTTGCCTCCCGGCTTGGCCACGGGGGGAGGGGGTGCTTCGGAGGTGGCCTGGCTACGACGTCGGAACACGGCCATCAGGGTACCCTCCGCGTCCGCTTGGGCCGTCCGTGGAACCCGGGGGCGGGTGGGTACGTCCTACCAGGACCAGGGGACGGCAACACCATGGAGCCGCCAGACGTTAACGCGTAGGGTGATATCAGCCCCAGCAGTGGTCATTGCAGTACATCACGAAGGGACCGGCGCCGCGCGATGAGCGTGATGAAGCGAATGTCGATGATCTTCAAGTCCAAGGCGAACAAGGCGCTGGACCGTCTGGAGGATCCTCGTGAGACCTTGGACTACTCCTACCAGCGCCAGCTGGAGATGCTGCAGAAGGTGCGCCGCGGGGTGGCCGACGTGGCGACCGCCCGCAAGCGCCTGGAGCTGCAGATCCAGCAGCTGGAGCAGCAGCACACCAAGCTGACCGAGCAGAGCCGCAAGGCGCTGCAGGTCGGCCGCGAGGACCTGGCCCGCGAGGCGCTGCAGCGGCGCGCCGGCCTGGACGGCCAGCTCAACGAGCTGCGCATGCAGCACCAGAACCTGCAGAGCGAGGAGGAGAAGCTGACGCTGGCCTCCCAGCGGCTGCAGGCCAAGGTGGACGCCTTCCGCACCCGCAAGGAGACCATCAAGGCCACCTACACCGCGGCCGAGGCGCAGACCAGGATCAACGAGGCGTTCGCCGGGATCTCCGAGGAGATGGGCGATGTCGGCCTGGCCATCCAGCGGGCCGAGGAGAAGGCCGAGACCATGAAGGCCCGCGCCGGCGCCATCGACGAGCTGCTGGCCTCCGGCGCGCTGGACGACTTCAGCGGTTCCCGGGACGACATCCAGGCCGAGCTGGACCGCATGGGCGCCACCGCCGGCGTGGAGCTGGAGCTGGAGCGGATGAAGGCCGAGCTCGGCCAGGCGCCGGCCCCTAAGCAGCTGGACGCCGGCACCCCGCAGCAGGCCCCCCAGCAGGCTCCCCACCAGCAGGCCGCCCCGCAGCAGCCGCCGGCCCAGGGGCCCTGGCCGCAGCAGCCGGGGGGTGCCCAGTGATCGTCCGCATCATGGGCGAGGGGCAGCTGGAGGTGGCCCCGGGCGATCTGGCCGCGCTCAACGAGCTCGACGAGCGGGTCGAGGCCGCCATCGAGGCGGGGGACGAGGAGGCGTTCCGGACCGCGCTGCACGAGCTGCTGGAGAGCGTGCGCAGCGTCGGCACGCCGCTGCCGGCCGACAGCCTGGAGCCCTCTGAGCTGATCCTGCCGCCGGCCGACTCCCAGATGGAGGAGGTCCGCAAGATGCTGGGGGACGCCGGGCTCATCCCCGGCTGAGGCCGCCCGCCTGCGGCTTTTTACGGCCGGGGAACGCGCCCGCCGGGCGGAAGGCCCGCCCGTCTTCGGGCGCGTCCCTCGTGCCCGCCGCGTGCGGTGCCCGCCCGCGGCCGGCGGTGCGTCAGGGCAGGGCCAGCATCTGGTCCAGCGCCGCCTTGGCGTAGTGGGCGGTCTCCTCGTCCACCTGGATCCGGTTGACCACCTCGCCCTTGGCGAGCGACTCCAGCGCCCACACCAGGTGCGGCAGGTCGATCCGGTTCATCGTGGAGCAAAAGCACACGGTCCGGTCCAGGAACATCACGTTCTTGTCCGGGTGCATGTTCGCCAGGCGCCGCACCAGGTTCAGCTCGGTGCCGACCGCCCACGAGGAGCCGGCCGGCGCCGCGGCCAGGGTCTTGATGATGTACTCGGTGGAGCCGACGTAGTCGGCCTCCACCACCACCTCGTGCCGGCACTCGGGGTGCACCAGGATGTTGACGTCCGGGACGCGGGAGCGGATCTCATCCACCGAGGCCTTGGTGAAGCGGGCGTGCACCGAGCAGTGCCCGCGCCACAGCAGCATCCGGGCGTCGCGGAACTGCCGGGGCGTCAGGCCGCCCTCCGGCCGGTGCGGGTCGTAGACCACGCAGTCGTCCAGCGAAAAGCCCATCTCCAACACCGCGGTGTTGCGTCCCAGGTGCTGGTCGGGCAGGAACAGCACCTTCGAGCCCTTGGAGTAGGCCCACTCCAGGGCTCTGCGCGCGTTGGAGGAGGTGCACACCACGCCGCCGTGCCGCCCCACGAACGCCTTGATGTCGGCCGAGGAGTTCATGTAGGTGACGGGGACCACATCGTCGGCGATCCCCACCTCCTCCAGGACCTCCCAGCACTCTTCGACCTGGTCGAAGGTGGCCATGTCGGCCATCGAGCAGCCGGCCGCCATGTCCGGCAGCACCACCTGCTGGTGGTCGGCGGTGAGGATGTCGGCGGACTCGGCCATGAAGTGCACGCCGCAGAAGACGATGTAGGGCGCCTGGGGACGGGCCGCCGCGTCGCGGGCCAGCTTGAAGGAGTCGCCGGTCACGTCCGCGAACTGGATGACCTCATCGCGCTGGTAGTGGTGGCCGAGCACGAAGACCTGATCGCCGAGCGCGGCCTTGGCCGCCCTGGCACGTTCCACCAGCGCGGGGTCGGAGGCCGGGGGCAGCGCCCCCGGGCACGAGACGCCGCGCTCGCTGGCCGGGTCGGACTCGGTGCCCAGCAGCAGCAGCGGAAGGCTCCGGGTACCGAGCTCGGGGGTGGTGGTCACGGGATCCTCCTCTGCGACGGAGACTTATCGTCGCTCTGACACTAATGGTCGCATATCCCGAAATCCGGTGAACCCCCGGGGTCCCCGGCCGGGGTGAGGCGGAGGTCACCGCCCCGCCCGGGTCCGCCCCGCGGGTAGACGGAATGCCCGCGGCGCGGGGTACGTTGGTGTGCTGAGGAGGCGCGGCGACGTCTTGGGGGCGTCCGCGGCCCCAGCCATCATCGATCGAACGCGACGGTCGCCGGACGGCCGACGAGCTAGACCGGGAGCTGAACACATGACGGTAGAGAGCACCGAGACCACCGAGCAGGTCAGCGGCGTCATCCTCACCGATGCCGCCGCCGCCAAGGCCAAGGACCTGCTGGAGCAGGAGGGCCGTGACGACCTGGCGCTGCGCGTGGCCGTGCAGCCCGGCGGCTGCTCCGGGCTGATCTACCAGCTCTACTTCGACGAGCGGGAGATGGACGGCGACCTGGTGCAGGACTTCAACGGCCTGCAGGTGCGGGTGGACCGCACCAGCGCGCCCTACCTGGCCGGCGCCACCATCGACTTCGTCGACACCATCGAAAAGCAGGGCTTCACCATCGACAACCCCAACGCCACGGGCACCTGCGCCTGCGGCGACTCCTTCAACTGACCCTTACTCGGCGCGCCGTCTCCGCTGAACCTTTTTCAACACGCCGTTTCCACAGGCCGGGACGGGAGCCTCACAGCCAGGGACGATGCCGTGACCTGCGACGTCACGGCTCAGACACCCTCGGGGCTCCCGTCTCCGGCGCCCGAGATCATGTGTTGAAAAGGTTCGCTCAACCTGTTTCGACGCACGGCCCACGGAGCCGGGGCCGGAAGCCCCGATGGTGCCTGCTGCGACGACGTTCCAGGTCACAGCGTCGTCCCTGACCGCGACGTCACCGCCTCGACCTGCGCGGACGGCGTGCTGAAAAGGGTTCGCCGAGCCTCGGCCAAGGCGCCGGCGTCCACGGCGTGCGGCCCGGGTGCCACAGGCGCCCGGGCCGCGTCGCTGCCGCCCTGCACGAGCCCGTCCACGAGGTGACGCGCCGCTTTCTTTCGCCGGAACCGAAGCCGCGATCCCCGCATTCGGGGAGACTTGACGGGCGTTAGCCTTTGGTGGCCCGAAGGCGCCTCCCGTGAAGGCTTTGCGGGACTGAAACAGCCGGAAAAGAACCGGACGACACCGACGAGGAGAGCGACGCGTGCGCATCGCCGTGACCGGATCCATCGCCAACGACTATCTGATGAGCTTCCCCGGCAAGTTCACCGACCAGCTCATCCCCGACCAGCTGCACCGTGTGTCGCTGTCGTTCCTGGTGGACGAGCTGGAGATCCGCCGGGGCGGCATCGCCGCCAACATCTGCTTCGGGATGGGCTCGCTGGGCCTGCGGCCGATCCTGGTCGGCGCCGTGGGCAACGACTTCGCCGACTACCGCTCCTGGCTGGAGCGGCACGGGGTGGACACCGAGTCGGTGCACGTCTCCGAGCTGCGGCACACCGCCCGCTTCCTGTGCACCACCGACGTCGATCACAACCAGATCGCCTCTTTTTACGCCGGGGCCATGAGCGAGGCGCGCGACATCGAGCTGGGGCCGGTCGCCGACCGGGTCGGCGGCCTGGACCTGGTGGTGATCAGCCCCAACGACCCGGAGGCGATGATCCGGCACACCGAGGAGTGCCGCGAGCGCGGCTTCCCCTTCGCCGCCGACGTCTCCCAGCAGCTGGCCCGCATGGAGGGCGAGCAGATCCGCACGCTGATCGAAGGCGCCCGTTACCTGTTCACCAACGAGTACGAAAAGGCGCTGGTGGAGCAGAAGACCGGGTGGGGGGACACGGAGATCCTCGACCGCGTGGAGATCCGGGTGACCACGCTCGGCCCCAAGGGCGTGGTGATCACCCGTAAGGGCCAGCCGGAGATCCACGTGCCCGCCGCCCCCGTGCGCAAGGCGGTCGAGCCCACCGGCGTCGGCGACGCCTTCCGCGCCGGCTTCCTGTCGGCCACCGCCTGGGGGCTGTCCCTGGAACGCGCCGCCCAGGTCGGCAACCTCGTGGCCGTCCACGCCCTGGAAAGCCCCGGCCCCCAGGAGTACCGCCTGGAGCGGGAGGAGTTCCTGTCCCGCTTCACCGACGCCTACGGCCAGAGCGCGGCCGACGAGATCGCCTCGCACCTGCCCTGAGAACGGGCGGGCGCGCCGTTGCGGGCGGCCGTGGCCGAAAGGCCCGGCCGCCTGCTAATAGCAGCGGCGAATGTGGAAGGCCCAGCCCTGGGCAAGGGGCTCTTCGCGGATGAACTCCTGAGACTTCATCCGGCACCAGGCCGGCACGTCGGTGCGGGCGGCCACATCGTCGGCCAGCACCGCCACCACCTGCCCGATGGGGACCTCACGGATCCGCTCGGCCAGCCAGATGATCGGGATGGGGCATTTGCGGCCGAGCGCGTCGATCACCAGCGCCGGCGGGGGAGCCGCGGGCGCGGCGGGCTCGGCCGGGGCGGGAGCCTGCTGCTCGGGGGCGGACCGCGCCCGCCGGCGACCGGCCGCTCTGGCTGATCCGCGGGTGCCGCGGCCTCGGAACATCATCGACCTCCTCCCCACGGCCGAAGCCCGGGGATTTCAGGCCCTCGCGGGCCGGACCTTCCTGTTTCACAGGCCGCGGCGGCCCCTGGGACGAACCCGGCTTGCCGGGGCCTTACACGACCTCTACAGGCTTCACATCCCGCCGGCCCGGCGGTAGACTCAGCGGCTCTTTCCTCTTTGCCATTGAGCGGGCTCAATATATCAGACCGATACCACAGCGCGTGGCCCCGCACTGCACTGCCCCAGTGCCCGAAAGCGCCCATGGACGGCCACGCCACCTGCCTTTTCCCGCCGCTTCGGCGCCGCTCATCCGGTGACCATGCCGGCATCGCGGCGCAGCCGGCTCACCACGTCCGCAAGCACCGTCAAGAACCGGTCGACATCGGGGGATTTCGTGCCACGAGGCAGCGATACCCGCACATTGCCATGGGTAATCACTCCCATGGCCTCCAGCACATGGCTGGGACGCAGGGTGTCGGCCGTGCAGGAGCTGCCGGAGGAGACCGCGAACCCGAACCGGTCGAGCTCGGTCAGCAGCGCCTCTCCCTCCACATACAGGCAGGAGAAGGTGACGATGTGCGGCAGCCGCCGCACCGGGTCGCCGACCACCTCCACATCCGGCACCAGGCGGGGCACCTGCTCGCGGATCCGGTCCACCAGCGCCGACAGGCGGGGGCCTTCGTCGGCCATCTCCGCCCGGAACGCCTCCAGCGCCGCGGCGGCCGCCACCGCCGCGGGCACGTTCTCAAAGCCCGGCACGTGCCGCCGCTCGCGCTCATCGGCCGGCAGCGGCGAACGCCACCGGGTGTTCTTGCGGATCACCAGCAGCCCCACCCCGGCGGGCCCGCCCCACTTGTGGGCGCTGGCGGCCAGCAGCGACCAGCCCTCCGGCAGGTCCGTCCGCCCCACCGACTGGGCGGCGTCGGTGAACAGCGGCACCCGCACCGCCCGGCAGGCCTGCGCCACCTCCTGCACCGGCTGCAGCGTGCCCACCTCGTGGTTGGCGGTCTGCAGGCAGGCCAGCGCGGTGTCCGGGCGCAGCGCGGCGGCGAACGCCTCCGGGTCGACCCGGCCGTGCCGGTCCACGCCCACCCGGGTGACCTCGCCGCCCTCCCGCTCGTGCAGCTCGGCGGCGTGCAGCACGCTGGAGTGCTCCACCGCCCCGACCACCAGGTGACGTCCCACCCGGCGCCGGGCGCGCAGCGCGCCCAGCACCGCCAGGTGCACCGCCTGGGTGCCGGAAGAGGTGAAGAAGACCTCATCGGGCAGCACGCCCAGCACCGCGGCCACGCGGGCGCGCGCCCGCTCCAGCAGCAGCCGGGCGTTGCGCGCCGCCCCGTACAGGCGGGCGGGATCGGCCCAGCCCGCCTCCAGCGCCTCCAGCAGCGCCCGGCGCGCCGCCGGGTGCAGCGGCTCGCCGGAGGCCGCATCGAGGTAGCCGGCGGGCGCGCCCGCCGGCCCCGCCGCGGCGGTGGCGTCGTCGAAGCTGAGCGGCCCGTTCATCGCATGCCGCCGGGTCGGCCGGATACAGATGACACGACCTCGACATTAACAACTCGGCACCCGATCAGGGGGGTGGCGACCCTCCGCGCTAATGTGTCCTGCACACGTGTGAACTACCGATCTGAGTGCCCGGTTGCACCGGGCTTCATCTGTGGGGAAGGCATTCCGTGAGTCCGACCCGCTCAAGGGAGCGGCGTACGCCGGTGCGCGCCCGCCGCGCATTGACCAGTGCCGGCGCGCTGGCCCTGCTGGCGATGACCGCCACCGCGTGCAGTGGCGAGGCGGCCCGCCTTGGCATGCCCGAGCCGATCAGTGACCAGGCCGAGCGCATCCTGCAGCTATGGCAGGGGTCCTGGATCGCCGCGTTCGCGGTCGGTGGCGTCGTCTGGGGTCTGATCCTCTGGGCGGTGCTGTTCCACCGCAAGCGCTCCGACGATCTGCCGCCGCAGGTGCGTTACAACCTGCCCATCGAGATGCTCTACACGGCGGTGCCGTTCGTGATCATCGCGGTGCTGTTCTACTTCACCGCGCGTGATCAGAGCTACATCGAGAAGACGAGCGACGACAACGTCGCCGCCGTGATCGATGTGTACGGCTTCCAGTGGAGCTGGCAGTTCGACTACAAGGAGAGCCTGGCCAAGGACGCCCCGACGGTGGCGTCCGTGGTCGGCGTCCCGGTGGATCCCAACGCCGCCAGCAAGCCGCAGGTGATGATCCCCGCCGGGCAGAAGGTGCGCTTCCGGCTGCACTCCAACGACGTCATCCACTCGTTCTGGGTGCCCGCGCTGCTGTACAAGAAGGACATGATCCCGGGCTACGTCAACGAGTTCGAGATCACGGCCAAGAAGACGGGCCTGTACGAGGGCCGCTGCGCCGAACTGTGCGGCGTGGACCACAGCCGGATGCTGTTCCAGCTGAAGGTGGTCACGCCGGAGGAGTACCAGAAGTTCATCGCTGAGTCCAAGGCGGCCGGAGGAACCCAGTGACCACGCTCAGCCATGCTCCGAGCGCACCGCCGCTCGCTGCGCCGCGGACGAGCAAGGGGCGCCTGCTGGCGTCCTGGCTGTCCAGCACCGACCACAAGGTGATCGGTTACCTGTACCTGATCACCTCGTTCATCATGTTCCTCATCGGCGGCGTGATGGCCATCGTCATGCGTGCCGAGCTGTATGAGCCCGGCATGCAGCTGGTGAGCAACGAG
Source organism: Thermomonospora sp. CIF 1 (assembly GCF_001896795.1). Classification (NCBI taxonomy): domain Bacteria; kingdom Bacillati; phylum Actinomycetota; class Actinomycetes; order Streptosporangiales; family Thermomonosporaceae; genus Thermomonospora; species Thermomonospora sp. CIF 1. The sequence continues at coordinate 424,383 of NZ_MOYN02000021.1, read as the reverse complement.
CAGTTCAACCAGCTGTTCACCATGCATGGCACGGTCATGCTGCTGATGTTCGCCACGCCGCTGTTCGCCGGCTTCGCCAACGCGATCATGCCGCTGCAGATCGGCGCGCCGGACGTGGCGTTCCCGCGGATGAACATGCTGGCCTACTGGCTGTTCCTGTTCGGCAGCCTGATCGCGCTGTCGGGCTTTTTGACCCCCGGCGGCGCGGCCAGCTTCGGGTGGTTCGCCTACGCCCCGCTGTCGGACGCGGTCCGCACCCCCGGCGTCGGCGGCGACCTGTGGGTGCTGGGCCTGGCCATGAGCGGTCTGGGCACCATCCTGGGCGCGGTCAACTTCATCACCACCATCCTGTGCATGCGCGCCCCGGGCATGACGATGTTCCGGATGCCGATCTTCACCTGGAACGTCCTGCTCACCTCGATCCTGGTGCTGCTGGCCTTCCCGCCGCTGGCCGCGGCGCTGCTGGGGCTGGCCGCCGACCGGCTGTACGGGGCGCACGTGTTCGACTCCTCGCACGGCGGGGCGATCCTGTACCAGCACCTGTTCTGGTTCTTCGGCCACCCGGAGGTCTACATCATCGCGCTGCCGTTCTTCGGCATCGTGACCGAGATCCTGCCGGTGTTCAGCCGTAAGCCGATCTTCGGCTACATCGGCCTGGTGGGCGCCACCATCGCCATCGCGGGCCTGTCGGTCACCGTGTGGGCGCACCACATGTACGTGACCGGCCAGGTGCTGCTGCCGTTCTTCTCCTTCATGACGTTCCTCATCGCGGTGCCCACCGGGGTGAAGTTCTTCAACTGGATCGGCACCATGTGGCGCGGCCGGCTGACCTTCGAGACGCCGATGCTGTGGTCGCTGGGCTTCCTGGTGACCTTCCTGTTCGGCGGGCTGACCGGTGTCATCCTGGCCTCCCCGCCGATGGACTTCCACCTGTCGGACTCCTACTTCGTGGTGGGCCACTTCCACTACGTGGTGTTCGGCACCGTGGTGTTCGCGATGTTCGCCGGGTTCTACTTCTGGTGGCCGAAGTTCACCGGCAAGATGCTCAACGAGAAGCTCGGCAAGCTGCAGTTCTGGATGCTGTTCATCGGCTTCCACGGCACCTTCCTCGTGCAGCACTGGCTGGGTGCGGCGGGCATGCCGCGCCGTTACCCCGACTACGCCGAGGAGTTCACCGCCCTGAACCAGGTGTCGACGATCTTCTCGATCCTGCTGTCGCTGTCGCTGCTGCCGTTCTTCTACAACATCTACATCACCGCCAAGAAGGGCAAGAAGGTCGAGGTGGACGACCCCTGGGGGTACGGAGGCTCGCTGGAGTGGGCGACCTCCTGCCCGCCGCCGCGGCACAACTTCACCTCGATCCCGCAGATTCGCTCCGAGCGCCCCGCCTTCGACCTGCACTACCCGTACGCGGATGCCAAGGGCGAGCTGGCGGAGGCCGGGGCCGGCACCGGATCGGAGAAGTGACCGATGCGCGTTCAGGCATTCATGTTCTACGGGTGCGCGATCTTCTTCCTGATCACTGACATCGTCTACTGGCTGTGGTCCAAGGAGTGGACGGGCACCACCGCGCTGGCCCTGTCGGTCGGCCTGGCCGGGCTGATCGGGTTCTACATCCACTTCACGATCCGGCGCCTGGAGAAGGCCAACAACGGCCCGCTGTATGAGGACGACCCCGACGGGGAGATCGTCCAGGCGGCCGGCGAGGTGGGCTTCTTCAGCCCGCACAGCTGGTGGCCGCTGTTCGTGGCGGCCTCGGCGGCCTGCATCACCCTCGGCCTGGTCTTCGGCTGGTGGCTGGTGGTCTTCGGGATCGCCGCCACGCTGCTGAGCTGCATCGGCCTCGTCTTCGAGTACTACCGGGGTCACTTCCAGCACTGATCAGGCAAAAGGTCTGCTAAGGGGGCCGGTGTCCGCTTATCAGCGGAGACCGGCCCCCTTCATAATTGACCCGTCCAGACGGTGGGTGACCGGTATCACACCGATGGGGGAATCGCGATCGTCCGGCCCCATTGCGCCGGACGCCGGATGACCGGTCGCCCGGCCCAGGCACGGGGGGTTGTGAGGGTGTACTTCAGCGTCCGCAAGACGGGGGACAGGCGTGCAAGCCGTCCGGCCGTCCGCACCGCGGCGAGCGCGGGCATCGGGATGGTCCTGGTCATCGGGCTCGCCGGTTGCACGGGGGGCGATACCGCCCAGGTGAAGGCCGCACCGGTCGGCTTAAGCGTCGTCCCGCGCAACGGCAGCGGGGACGTCCTCCCCGACACCCCGATCGTGGTCAGCGCGGCGGGCGGCACCCTGCAGAACGTCACCGTCCGCGCCCGCGGCGCCGAGGTGGCGGGCCGGATCAGCGACGACGGCAGCCAGTGGCGGTCGCGCTGGGCGCTCACCCCGGGCACCCGCTACGAGGTGATCGCCACCGCGCTCGGCCCGGACGGCCGCACCCACACGGTCACCGGCACGTTCACCACCCGCACGGTCGAGCGGGCGGTGACCGCCTCCGTCGAGGCGCCCGCCCCGGGCGAGACGGTGGGCGTGGGAATGCCGATCATCGTGCGGTTCGACCGTGAGATCACCGACCGGGCCGCGGTGGAGCGGGCGCTGGAGGTGCGCTCCAGCAAACCGGTCGTGGGCGCCTGGCACTGGTTCGACGGCCAGAACGTCGTCTTCCGCACCCGCGAGCACTGGCCCGCCCACACCCGGGTGCGGCTGATCGCCCATCTCAACGGGGTCCGCGCGGTCCGCGACGGGTACGCCACCGAAGACCTGGACCTGAAGTTCAAGATCGGCGAGGCCCATGCCAGCGTGGCCAACGCCAAGACCCACCGCATGGCCGTCTACCGGGACGGCAAGAAGATCCGCGACTTCCCGATCAGCATGGGCCGCGGCGGGGTCCGCAAGTACACCACCACCAACGGCCACCATCTGACGATGGAAAAGGGCAACCCGGTGATCATGGACTCCTCCACCGTCGGCTGCCCGCCCGGCTGCCCCGGCCACTACCGCCTGACCGTCAACTGGGCGGTGCGCATCTCCAGCAGCGGCGAGTACACCCACTCGGCGCCCTGGTCGCTGCACGCCCAGGGGCACCGCAACGTCAGTCACGGCTGCATCAACATGAGCCCGTCGGCGGCCCGCTGGTTCTACCACTTCAGCTACCGGGGCGACCCCTTCCGGGTCGTCGGCACCAACCGGGAGCTGGAACCCACCAACGGCTGGGGCTACTGGCAGCTCGGCTGGGACGAGTGGGTGAAGGGCAGCGCGCTCAAGCAGGCCCTGTCGGTCGGCCCGCACGGTTCCGAGCCGGTGCGGGAGCCCTTGCCGCAGGCCGAGGCACCGGCGACCCCGGCGGCCTCCCCGTCGGCGCTGATCTCCCCTCAGGCCGGCGGGGACTGAGCGCGGCTTCAGGGCCGGGCGGCCCGCCCGCCGTGCAGGCGGGCCCAGTCCCGGGCCATGGCGATGCGCTCGGGCACGCTGGGGTGGCTGAACCACAGCGCGTACTCCACCGGGTTCGGCCGCAGATCCGACAGGTTCCGCAGCGCCAGCTCGCGCTGCATCGACACGAACGTGGCCGCATCGCCGGTGAGCGCCAGCGCGTGCGCGTCGGCCCGCGCCTCCACCCGCCTGCTGATCAGGTTCTGGACCGGGCCGCTGAGCTGGGTCAGCACGCTGACCACGGCCAGCAGCAGCGCCACCGAGCGCGGGTCGCAGACCACCGGCTCGGCCGTCCGGTCGGCCAGCCCCGCCCGGCGGCGCAGCCCGGGCGAGGTCAGCGCCAGGTACAGCAGGCAGACTCCCCCGGAGACCCCCAGGGCGCCGGTGAGCGTGCCGCGGAGGACGTCGTTGTGCTTGGCGTGGCCGAGCTCGTGGGCGACGATCGATTTGATCCGCTCGGGCGGCGATTTCAGCAGCGTGTCGTAGACCACGATGCGGCGGGTGGAGCCGAATCCCGACACGTAAGCGTTCAGCGAGGTGGTCCGCCGGGAGGCGTCGGCCACCAGGACGTCGGTGACCGGCACCCGGTCCCGCGCGGCCATCGCCAGCAGCTCGGTGCGCAGCGGCCCGGCGGGCAGCGAGTGGAACCGGTTGAACACCGGCTCCACGAGCAGCGGGTAGAGGAACGACAGCACCACCACGAGAGCGAACCCGCCCGCTGCCGCCCCCGCCCACCAGTAACGCGGAAAACGCCGGGCCAGGACGTACAGCAGCAGCACCGCCACCGTCCAGATCACCCAGGCCAGCGCCAGCGACTTGAGCTGGTCGGCCAGCCAGGCCGGCCAGGTCTGGACCGACAGGCCGTAGCGGCGCAGCACACTCTCCCGCCAGATCCGCAGCGGCAGGGCGGCCAGCCGCAGCAGCGTCGTCACCGCCACCACCGCCACCGCCAGCCGCAGCGCCCGCCCGGGCACCCGCGCGGTGCACCAGCCGATGAAGCGCGCCCCCAGCGGGGTCAGCCCCAGCACCAGCACGACCGCCAGCCCGGTGAGCAGCCCCGCGTACGCCGGCGGGTTGAGCGCGGCGTCGAAGGCCGCCGAGCGGGCCAGTTCGGCGGGGGAGAAGTCCCGGGCCGGATCGGGCTCGCTTCCGCCGCCGGGCAGCGGTTCCCACGGCGTGGTCGCCATCAGCAGGACGCCGTCTCCCGCCAGCAGCACCACGCCCGTGATCAGTGCGGCGGCACGGGCCCGTCCGGCAGCGGTCATCGCAGCTCCCTGTGCAGGTAGTCCCGCCACATCGCGGTGAGGCCGGCGGTGTCCAGGCCCAGGACCGAACGCAACGCCGCGTCTTGGGAGCGTTCACCGGCGGCACGGTAGAGCCGCACCAGCGCGTCCTCTCCGTACCGGTCGGCGATCATGCGGCAGGCCAGCCACGCCTCCGCATACGCCTGCGGCAGCCGTGCGGCGTCGGCGAACTCCGCGGGGCCGGGCAACCTCCGCGGCAGGTGCCCGGCGGTCACCTCGGCGCGCAGTTCCCGCGCCGCCGAGCGGACCGGCACCTTCGTGTCCCGGTAGCCCACGTAGTCGGCCAGGCCCTCGATCAGCCACAGGGGAGTGCGCCCGTCGCGGGCGCCTCCGGTGGCGATGTGGGTCAGCTCGTGGGTGAGGACCACCTTCCGGCCGAGGGCGTTGAGCCTGGAGAACGTCCCCGGGGCGATGACGATGCGGTCCTCCCCCGAGTCGCCGGAGACGGCCAGCGCCGCGATGGACCCCGCATCGCCCAGCGGGTCGCCGTCGGGCACCAGCGCGGCGGCCTGCACGTCGTCGGCCGGGACGAGCGCGACCGCCCGGCGCGCCCAGCGCTCTCCCAGCACCTCGGTGACGACGGGCACGGCCGCATCCAGCCGGTCGGCGATCTCCCGCAGCAGGGGAGAGGAGCCGATCACCAGGCTGTGCTCGCCGCGCACGACGTCGAGTGGGCCGCTATCCCAGATGTCGGCCTCGTCGCGCAGGCCGTGGGCGGTGCCGTCCCCGACCAGCCGCCAGGCGCCGCCGCGCCGGGCGAAGGTCAGGTAGCGGGTCCGGGTCACCTCGCGGCGGTCGTGGCCTTTCAGCCGGTACCGCAGCGTCACCTCGAGCACCGCGCCGTCCCGGCCTGCGGCCACCGGGACCGGTGAGGCGAGCTCTTCCCGCCAGCCGCTCAGCGGCAGCCGGGTGAGGTTGTCGAACACGGTCGCCTGCGCGTTCCGGAAGGGTGCGGGGGCGGCCGTGACGGTGGCCAGGAAGGCGATCCGGTCGCCGTCCCGCACGGCGCGGGCGCGGCCGTCCAGGATCTGCCGGACGGCTTGCGCGTCCGGCCGCGGTGGTGCGGGAGCGGCGGTGGCATCGGCCGCCGGGGCGGGGGAGCCGCCGTCCCGCAGGACGGCCCACAGGCCGCCCGCCGCCAGGAGGAGAACGGCCACCAGCGCCGAGACGACGAGCACCGGCCGGCGCACTGTGCGCCGGCCGGTGCCGTTCGCCGATGTCTCGGGTCCGCCGTCCATGCCGGTGATCCTATGGGGGTTCACCGGTGCCCGGACGGGGCGGCCGCCGGGAGGTCACTCGGCGGCGTAGTCGGGGTACCCGTAGCCGACGATGGTGTCGGGGGTGCGGACCTTGGAGACGACGGCGTTGGAGATGTTGCCCTCCACGGTCTTGATCTTGCCGTTGTCGAGCACCTCGGCGACCAGGCCCACGTGGTCGATGCCGCCGATGCTCTTGCCGCCGGCCCAGTCGAAGAACACCACCGCGCCGGGCTTGGGCTTGGTGCCCCAGCGGCCCTTGTCCTTGAAGGACTTGGCGTGGGTGACGGTGTAGGCGTCCGCGCCCAGCTCATCGGTGCCGACCTGCTCACCGACCCAGGTCACGAACATCGCGCACCAGGGGGCGGACTTGTAGACCTTGGGGTCGCTGCCGCCGCCGTCGCGCTGGAGGGTCCGCTTGGCGTGCGGGGTGGAGGCGTACCACTTGCCGAACTTGCTCTCGCCCTTGGCGTCCTCGGTGAGGCCCAGCTGGGACTCGGCCACCTCGATCACCTCGCCGGCGGTCACGGCCTTCTTGCCGCCGTGCTTTTTGGCGGGGGCCTTGTACACCGCGGCGTGCGCGCTGCTCACCGTGCCGGTCCCGCCGGCCAGCGACTTGGCCGCCTTGCCGCTCTCGGCGAGGGTGGTGATCGGGGCGGCGGCGCCCACGGCGGCCTGCGCCGGCGCCTGGGCGGCCACGCCCAGCGCGGTGGTGGCCACCGCACCGGCGACCAGGGCGCTGGCGACGGTGCTCTTGCGGGACTGGAGGGTGCGGGTGAGGCGGGTGATGTGGTGCTTGCCTGCCACGAGCATGTGCTCCTCTGCTTCCAAGCCGCCTACCGGGTTAGCTGACGGGTTCGGGCTGGAAGTCGCCCTACGGCCTGCTGCGGCCGATTCACCCCGGGAAATGCGGTGGGTCCCCGGCTCCGCGCCCTGGGAAGGCATGCGGACTCGGCGGCGGACGTCGTGGACGGACGTCCGTCTGGGCAATGGAAAGGGAATTCTTGGGAAGGGAAGCGGCGCGGCATCGCGGCCGGGCGCCGCTGGGATGAGATCTGCGGCCCTCAGCGGGCGCGGTGCCCTGTGGGCACCGCCGGGCTCAACGCCTGAGGGCGCGGTGAACGGTGTCGGCCTTCACGGGGGCCGGGTGCCGGTCGTGCTCCTGCCAGGAGACGGTGTGCTCCTGCCCGGCGGCGTGCGGCACGGCGGGGGCCTGGGCCGGGGTCGCGGTGCCCAGAACCAGGACGGGCGCCAGCGTCAGTGCACCGACGATCGCGCCGCCGGTGAGCCTGGCGCTACGGGTGATGCTGCTGACAGCGATGCTGAACAGAGGTCACTCCTTCTTCCAGACGCCTACCGGGTTAGCTGACGGGTTCGGGCTGGAAGTCGCCCTACGGCACATCCGTCCCCTGGACGGGATCCGGTGGGGGATGCGCCGATTCACCCCGGGAAAGGTGGGTCCCCGGCTCCCTCGCCTCCCCCGCCCGGCCGTTCGGGCGGCCGGAACGCTCAGATCGGAGGCGAAAGGACTCGGCGGGCCGCAGATATGCGGCGCTGACTTACTGAGTACCTGGTTGTTGCGGCTCGGGCGGCCGGTCCGCATCGGGACCTCCGGCGCCCGCGGCATGTGCGGTGCGCGCCGGGCGGCCGCGCCGGCAATGCACGGGGCGGCGTCTGGGGAACGTCGCCGCCGGTGCGACGCATGGGGGGCGCCGCTGTCCGAACCAACGTATCAAACGTCAACTCGAAGGCAAATCATCCGCAAAACGGACGCGAGACAGGTCACGTGTCCCCAGCGGATGCCCGCTTCAAGTTGTACGTAGGCAAAACCCAGGTTAGGGAGGATTCATTCCCCGGTCTGGGGATTCCCCGGCGGCCGGGCCGCCGAGGGCGCGTGCCGGTCCCGGGGCGCGGCGCCCCGGATCCCCCGTGCGGCAAGGCTTTTGCGGGCCTTGGCCGGATGCCTCCAGAGCGTGGGGGAGCGGCGGGAAAATGACGTCCGTCACACCGGCTGCGGGTAAAGACGAGACGGCGGCCCGACCCGGCCCGCATGAGGCCGGATCAGGCCGCCGGTCGGCGTTTCGGCGCCTCAGGGACGGCCTGCGCCGTAGTAGTTGGCGGCGTAGTAGCCGGAGGTGATGGACACCACCTCCACGTTCTTGCCGGTACGCGGAGCGTGGATCATCTGGCCGTTGCCGACGTAGATGCCCACGTGCCCCAGGCCGCTGAAGAACACCAGGTCACCCGGCTGCAGGTCGCTCTTGGCGACCCGCCTGGTGGCGCTGTACTGCGAGTAGGTGGTGCGCGGCAGGCTCACCCCGGCGGCGCCCCAGGAGCGCATCGTCAGCCCCGAGCAGTCGTAGGCGTTCGGCCCCGCGGCGCCGTACTGGTACGGCTTGCCGAGCTGGGCGTAGGCGAACTGCAGCGCCACGCGGGCCGGCCCGCTGGCCGGACCCTGGTAGGTGCCGCCCCCGCCGCTGCCGGGACGCTCGGGGGTCACGCCGATCCGGCGCAGCAGCGCCTGCTGCTGGGCGATGGACTTTTCGACCTTCTCCTTCTGCGCCTTGAGCTCCTTGGAGCGGCGCAGGACCTCGTCGTAGGCCTCCTGGGCCTGGGCCTGCTGGCGCTTGAGCCGCTGCGCGGCGGCCAGGAAGGACCTCAGCTCCGCGCTGCGGTTGCGGGACAGGTGAGTGAAGATCGCCGTCTGGTCGAGCACCTTCTGGGGGTCCCCGGTGCCCACGAAGCGGGTCACATCGCCCAGCTCGCCGGTCTTGTAGGCGGTCGCCGCCATCTCGGCGATCTTGGCGCGGGTCTTCTCGAAGTCCTCCTGCTCGGCGGCGGCGGCCTTCTTGGCGGCCTTGAGCTTGGCCTTGGCCGCCTTCAGGTCCTCCCTGACCTGGTTGTACTTCTCCACCAGCTGATCGACCTGCTCGTTGAGGCGGTCGATCTTCTTTTGCACTTCAGAGGCCGAGGGAGTGGGGTCGGCGTACGCGGTGACGGGAGCCGCCACCGTCGCCGCTACGGCAAGGCAGGTCGTCGCCAAGAACCTGCGGGTCTTTTCACTGGCCACAGTCGTGTTACGCCCCTCTCTCCACCCTCTCCGGCGCAGACACTAGCGAGACGCAACACCTGTCACAACCGATTCGTATGTTCTTGTCAGGGCATTTCAGTAGTTTCCACGCCCGGTTGTCACATGATCACCATGTGTGCCCCGGAAAGGGCGGTTCAGCCCCGGCCGAGGCGGCGCAGCAGCAGCGCGGCGGACGCCGGGCGGGCCTCGGCGCGGCGGGCGGCGTCGGCGACCTCCCGGTCGGAGGAGACCACGATCACCGGGCGGCCCGGCGGCTCGGCCCGCACCAGCTCGCCGATCAGCTCATCGGCGGTCTGCCCCGGCGCGCTGAAGCACACCCGCACCCCGCGCGGGGCGGCCATCTTCACCGGGGCGTCCAGCTCGGCCCCGTCGAACACGCACGTCACCTCCGCGCCGGTCTGCGCCGCCAGCCCGCCCAGCCCGCTGACCAGCCGGTTGCGCTGGTCGGCCAGCGGCAGATCCCCATATCCGGTCTTGGTGACGTTGTAGCCGTCGACGATCAGGTGCACCTGCGGCAGGGTGAGCAGCCGGTCCAGCAGCTTGGGGTCCTGGTCCGACAGCGACCGGCCGGGCAGCGCCCGGTGGGCCAGCAGCTCGGGCTCCACCGAGCCCACCGAGTCGGCCGGGCGGCCGATCGTGGAGGGCAGGGCCAGCTCCCGGCGCACCCCCAAGGCGGCGTCGACCAGGGTGTCCAGCAGCATCCGCAGCCGCACGTCGTCGACGTTGCGGCCCTCCCGGGCGGCCCGGCGGCTGCTTTCGTGGGCGGCCTCGGCCTGCGCCAGCTTCGAGCGCAGCCGGCGCAGCTCCTTGTCGGCGGCGGCGCCGGCCTCCCGGGCCGCGGCGCGCTGCTGCTCCAGCTCGGCGGCCAGCGACTCGGCCCGCTGCCGGGCGGCCTTGACGGCGGCGCGCTCTTCGTGCAGCTTGCGGCGCAGCTCGGAGATCTCCGCCTTGGCCTTGCGCAGCTCGGCGCGCAGCCGCTCCAGCTCACCGGCCCGTCCGGCGCGGGCCTCGGCCAGCTCCCGCTGCAGCGCGGCGATCCGGCGCTCGTAGGCGGCGTCCTCGGCGGCGCTGGCGGACCGTTCCAGTTCCCGGCGGGCCGTCTCCACCAGGCGGGGCCAGCCGGGCGGGCGCAGCAGGTAGGCCACGGCGGCCACGGTCACCGGGTCGGCGGCCGGCGGGACCGTGCCCGAGGCCACCGCCTCGACCAGTTCCGGTTCGGCCGCCCGCAGCGGCCCGGCGGCCTTCTCCCGGAACACCGGGTCCTGTTCCAGGACGGGGGCGATGTGCCGGCCGGCGCGTTTGGCCCGGTGGCGGCGCTCCCACCGGGCGAACGGCCGCAGCGAGGCCGGGATCTCCTCCGTCGCCAGCGTCCCGAGCAGCTCCGCAGCGGCCTCCACGACCCGCTGGCGCACCGCCTCCGGCAGCGGGCCGTCGAGCCGTTCCGGCGCCCTCTGGGAGACCTCGGGGGTTTCCGGGCCGCTGTCGATGATCGTGCTCCTCCCAGGCTCCCGATTGCGATCCGGCGCGCATACCGGGTTCTTCCCGACCTTCCACGCGTCGGCTGATCGCAAACGCACAAGCGTACGCATCCACCCTAGAGCCACCGCCGCGGTGGCGGGCGGGAGGTGACCCGACTGAAATGTCGGCGTTCTGGACTACGGTACGGCCCATGACGTCCACAGGCGCCGCCGAGCCGCCCACCGGCCCGGGTGCCCGGGGAGTCCAGGGCACCCTCGACGACCTCGGCACGCCGCTGGTGGACGTCACCTTCGTGGTGGTGGACCTGGAGACCACCGGCGGCTCACCGGCCGACTCGGCGATCACCGAGGTCGGCGCGGTGAAGGTGCGCGGCGGCGAGCGGCTGGGGGAGTTCGCCACCCTGGTCGATCCCGGCGTGCCGATCCCGCCGTTCATCACGGCGCTGACCGGCATCACCCAGCAGATGGTGACGAACGCGCCGCCGATGTCGGCGGTGCTGCCGGCCTTCTTGGAGTTCGCCCGCGGCTGCGTGCTGGTGGCCCACAACGCCCCCTTCGACATCGGCTTCCTGCGCGCGGCCTGCACGGCCCATGACCATCCTTGGCCCGCCTTCCCCGTGGTCGACACCGCCGACCTGGCCCGCCGCGTGCTCACCCGCGAGGAGGTGCCCAACTGCAAGCTGGCCACGCTGGCCCGCTACTTCCGCACCGGCACCGAGCCGTGCCACCGCGCGCTCGCCGACGCCAGGGCCACCGTGGACGTGCTGCACGGGCTGATCGAGCGGCTCGGCTCCTACGGGGTGCACTCGCTGGAGGAGCTGCGGGCCTTCGCCAAGACCCCCACCCCCGAGCAGCGGCGCAAACGGCACCTGGCCGACGGCATGCCCAGCGCCCCCGGCGTCTACCTGTTCGAAGACGCCCGCGGCGAAGTGCTGTACGTGGGCAAAAGCAACGACCTGCGCGCCCGGGTGCGCTCCTACTTCACCGCCTCCGAGACCCGCCGCCGGATCCGCGAGATGGTGGGCCTGGCCGAGCGCGTCCGGCCGATCGTGTGCGCCACCGCGCTGGAGGCCGAGGTCCGCGAACTGCGCCTGATCGCCGAGCACAAACCCCGCTACAACCGCCGCTCGAAGTTCCCCGAACGGACGCTGTGGCTGAAGCTGACCGTCGGCGAGACCTTCCCCCGCCTGTCGATCGTCCGCGACTGCCGCGACGAACAGGCCGTCTACCTGGGGCCGTTCGGCTCGCTCCGGCAGGCCGAGGAGGCCAGGGCCGCGCTGCACGAGGCGGTGCCGCTGCGCCAGTGCACCCAGCGCCTGACGCCCCGCCTGATCGCCCACGGCCGGGCCCGCACCTGCGCGCTCGGCCAGATCGGCCGCTGCGGGGCGCCGTGCGAGGGCCGCCAGTCCGCCGACGTCTACCTGCGGCATGTGGAGACGGCCCGCAGCATCATGGAGGGCGACGTGCGGCCCGTGGTGGCCGCGGCCCGGGTGCGCATCGACCGGCTCGCCGTGCAGCTGCGCTATGAGGAGGCGGCGGCCCAGCGCGACCGGCTGGCGGCGTTCGTGCGGGCGGCGGCCCGGGGCCAGCGGCTGGCCGCACTGGCCCGCTGCCCCCAGCTGGTGGCCGCCCGGCCCGCCTTCGGCGGCGGCTGGGAGCTGGCCGTGGTGCGGCACGGCAGGCTCGCCGCCGCCGGGACGGTCCCCCAGGGCGCCTCGCCCTGGCCCCATGTGGAGGCGGCGGTCGCCACCGCCGAGACCGTCATCCCCGGTCCCGGCCCGGTGGGCGGGGCCATCCCCGAAGAGGTGGAATGCGTGCTGCGCTGGCTGGAGGGTCCGGGCACCCGGCTGGTGGAGCTGGAGGGCACCTGGAGCAGCCCGGTGCACGGCGCCGAGGGCCTGCGCGCGTGGCTGGAGCGCGCCTACGCCCCGCTCGAACCCGAGGACGGATTCCGCCGGGGCGGCCGCCCACTAAGGTGAACGAGACGGATCCGGGTGGTGAAGAAGGGCCGGGGGTGACGCGGTGGCAGTGCCTCTGTACGACAGCCAGCCCGCCCGGCGTGCACCGGTGGTCACCTACCTGCTGGTGGCCGTCAACATCGTGGTCTTCCTCTTCACCCCGATGGCCAACTTCGCCGCCTCCTACGGGGAGGGCCGCGTCCGCGAGTGCAACGCCGTGGAGTTCACCCTCGAACACGGCGCGATCCCCAAGGAGCTGGTCAGCGGCGAGCAGCAGCCCCCTCCCGAGCGGGTCGGCCCGTGCCCGGTGGAGCCGTACGAGAAGGTGCCTTGGGTGTCGGCGTTCACCTCGATGTTCCTGCACGCCGACTGGCTGCACCTGATGGGCAACGTGGTGATGCTGTTCGTGCTGGGCGCCGGAGTGGAGGACCGCTTCGGCAGAGCCCGCTACCTGCTGGCCTACCTGCTGTTCGGGCTGGCGGCCGTCTACGGCTACGCCTTCACCACGCCGAGCTCCACCACCCCGCTGATCGGCGCCTCGGGCGCCATCGCGGGCGTGCTGGGCGCCTACCTGATCCTCAACCCCCGGGGCCGCATCGTCAGCTACGTCCCGCCGGTGATCATCAGCCGGCTGCCCGCCTGGGTGCTGTTGGGGCTGTGGTTCGTGCTGCAGTGGCTCTCGCTGGGCGATGAGAGCAGCAACGTGGCCTACGTCGCGCACATCTATGGCTTCGTGGCGGGCATGCTGTTCGCGCTGATGGCGCGGCGGGCCGGTCCCACCCGGCGCGCGGTGGCGCTGGCCAGGGAGTAGCCGGGGGCCGTCCGGCCCTGCTCGGCGATCCCGATAGGGTGCCACCGGACCAGGTGAGATCAGGAGGGGTAGTGATCACCGCGATCGTGCTGATCAAGACCGACGTCGCCCGCATCCCGGAGGTGGCCGAGGAGATCGCCGCTCTGGAAGGGGTCAGCGAGGTCTACTCCATTACCGGCGAGTACGACCTGATCGCGATGGTGCGGGTGCGCGAGCACGAGCAGCTGGCCGAGATCATCCCCGGACGTCTCAACAAGGTGCCCGGCATCCGCGACACCGAGACCCACATCGCCTTCGAGACCTACTCCCGGCACGACCTGGAGGCGGCCTTCGCCTTGGGCCTTCCCGAGGGCTGACCCCTAAGCGGGCTGAAGACCACCGCAGGGAGCGGGACGGCCGTGAAACCGGCCGTCCCGCTCCCTGCGAGATACGCCTTTATAGAAAGGAGTGGGCTCCGCCCGCGGGCGGGCGGAGCCGAAGAACGTCACCGCCCGGCGGCCCCCTGGGACTTCAGCGACTGGGAGACGCGGACCCAGCGGTCCAGCAGCGCGGCGGCCGCGCCGGAGTCCACCGCCTCGGCGGCCCGCCGGTAGGCGTCTCGCAGCGCCTCGGTCAGCCGGTCCGCCGGCGGGGCCCCCTCGGCCGCGACCATCACCGCGGCGGCGTTCAGCAGCGTCATGTCCCGCACCGGGCCGCGTTCACCGGCCAGCAGGTCCCGCGCCACCTTCGCGTTGTGCGCGGCGTCGGCGCCGCGCAGCTGCTCGGCGGTGGCGCGCGGCAGCCCCAGCTCGGCCGGGTCGAAGGTGACCTGCTCGGCGCTGCCCTCGCGCACCACCCACACCGACGAGGTGCCGGTGGTGGTCAGCTCATCCAGCCCGTCGTCGCCGCGGAACACCAGCGCCGAGGCGCCGCGCTCGGCGAACACCCCGGCGATCACCCCGGCCATCCGCGGGTGGAACACGCCCACTGCCGCGGCCTTGGGCTGGGCCGGGTTGGTCAGCGGGCCCAGGAAGTTGAACACCGTCGGGGTGCCCAGCTCGCCGCGCGCCTTGGCGGCGTGCTTGAGCGCCGGGTGGTACAGCGGCGCGAAACAGAAGGTGATGCCGACCTCCTCGGCCACGCGGACGGTGTCCTGCGGCGACAGGTCGATCGCCACGCCCAGCGCCTCCAGCACGTCCGCCGAGCCGCTGGAGGAGGTGGCGGCGCGGTTGCCGTGCTTGACGATGCGCACCCCGGCGGCGGCGGCGACCATCGAGGCCATCGTGGAGAAGTTGACGGTGCGCGCCCGGTCCCCGCCGGTGCCCACCAGGTCGGCGGTGCGGGCCCCCTCGGGGGCCTCCACCCGGATGCGGGTGGCGTTGGCGAGCATCCCCTCGGCCAGCCCGGCCACCTCGGCCACCGTCTCGCCCTTGGCCCGCAGCGCCACCGCGAACCCGGCGATCTGCACGTCGGTGGCCTCGCCCGCCATGATCTGGTTCATCGCCCAGGCGGTCTCCTCGCTCGACAGCGACTCGCCGTCGATCAGGGCGTTCAGCAGTGCGGGCCACGTCGTACGCGCGTCCATGGATTCCCCAAGCAGTGTCCGGAACGAAGAGGCGGCGGGGACGCGGCCGCGTCCCCGGGGACTACTAGCGGACCGGCAGCCGGGAGGCCCGGCGCCGCCGCAACTGGTCGGCCACCGCCTGGGCCAGCGCCATCGGATCCAGCGGCTGGCTCACCACGGCGTCGGCCCGCGACCAGGTCGCCAGCCACCCGTCGTCGCGGCGCGCGATGATCGCCACGAACGGCGGGCAGTCGTAGACCTCGTCCTTGGCCTGCCGGCAGACCCCCAGCCCGCCGGCCGGCTGCGCCTCGCCGTCCACCACCGCCACGTCGATGTCGCCGGCGTCCAGCCGCGCCACCACGGCCGGCTGAGTGGCGATCTCCACGAACTCCACCGGGGGCAGGTCGGCGGCCGGCCGCCGACCGATCGCCAACCGCACCTGCTCGCGGGTGGCGGCGTCGTCGCTGTAGACCAGGACCTTCATGGGGGCCTCGCGCTCTGGCGCATCGGCCCCGGACGGGGAGGTGCTCATGGCGGTAAGGCTACCGGTTCTGCTGCTGCGGGAACCCCTAACCGGGGGTCATGCGTCAGACCTTGGTTGGGTGGGGCAATAATGCTGCCCGTGGCAACAGCATCCGCGATAAAAGCAACTCCGCACGCTCGGACCAACCGTCCCAACCTGGTCAGCGTGGGGACGATCGTTTGGCTGTCGTCCGAGCTGATGTTCTTCGCGGCGTTGTTCGCGATGTTCTTCACCATCCGCTCGGTGATCATCGGCCAGGGAGGGCCGTGGCCCGGCGCCGAACTCGACCTGCCGTTGTCGTCCTTCAACACCACCATCCTGGTGCTGTCCTCGGTGACCTGCCAGATGGGCGTGTTCAAGGCCGAGGCCGGCAAGGTCGGCCGGGACGGCTCCTTGTTCAACGTCGCCCGGTGGGGGCTTCGCGAGTGGTACGTGCTGACGTTCTTGATGGGCGCGTACTTCGTGGCCGGCCAGCTGTACGAGTACTACCAGCTGGTCAACCACGACGGCCTGACCCTGTCGTCCTCGCCCTACGGCTCGGTGTTCTACCTGACCACCGGGTTCCACGGGCTGCACGTGACCGGTGGGCTCATCGCCTTCCTGTTCGTGCTCGGCCGCACCTACGCCGCCAAGCGCTGGACCCATGAGCAGGCGACCAGCGCGATCGTCGTGTCGTACTACTGGCACTTCGTCGATGTGGTCTGGATCGGCCTGTTCGGCGTGATCTACCTGCTCGACCTCTAAGCCCCCTGTCCGACTTCCAATCGACCGACCCGAACGGGGATATCCGTGAAAAGGTTCACCGCATGGCGACGGCGCCCGTGGGCGGGCTACGCCGTCGTGCTGGCGGCCCTGGCGGCGATCGGCGCCCTCTACGCCGGTTTCTCGCCGCGTATCGACCGCGCCGAGGCGGCCAACGCTTCCCAGGCCGCCGCGGATCTGGCCAACGGCCGGGATCTGTACAACAAGAACTGCGCCAGCTGCCACGGCCTCAACGGCGAGGGCACCAAGGACGCCGAGGGCAGGTCGCTGGCGCCCAGCCTGATCGGTGTCGGCGCCGCCTCGGTTGACTTCCAGGTCTCCACGGGCCGTATGCCCGCGGCGAACCCCGGCGCCCAGATGCCGCGCAAGCCGCCCATTCCGGAGTTCAACACCAACATCCCGACCGACCAGCACGACCCCGAGGAGCGTGCCAAGGCCGAGCGGCAGAAGGCCCAGGCCCAAAAGAACCTGTCGGACCTGGCCAACTACATCCAGTCTCTGGGCGGCGGTCCCGAGATCCCCAGCGCGGAGATGGTCGACCCTGACAAGGGCGACGTCGCGTTGGGCGGCAAGCTGTTCCGCACCAACTGCGCCCAGTGCCACAACTTCGTCGGCGCCGGCGGTGCGCTGACCGGCGGCAAGTACGCCCCGCCGCTGGACAGCGACGATGTCACGCCCACCCAGATCTATGAGGCGATGCTGACCGGGCCGCAGGCGATGCCGGTGTTCAACGACACCACGCTCACCCCCGAGCAGAAGCGGGCGATCATCGCCTACGTGGTGAAGACCCGTGAAGAGCCCAACCCCGGCGGCAACGGGCTGGGCCGGATCGGCCCGGTGTCCGAGGGTCTGACCGGCTGGCTGGTCGGCTTGTCGATGCTGGTCCTGGCGGCGATGTGGCTGACCGCCAAGAAGCCCAAGAAGCTGAAGAAGTCATGAGCGACAACAACACCGGCTCGAACGAGCCCATGGAGTCCGGCGACGCCGCCCGCGAGCAGTCGCCCAAGCGCGTGATCGGCACTCCCGAGCAGAGCGGCCGGCTGCTGGTCGCCGACGATCCCGCCCCCCAGGGGGCCGGCGAGGAGCTCGACGAGGCCTCGGCCAAGCGCGCCGAGCGCATCGTGGCGCTGTTCTTCCTGCTGGCCGCGCTCGCCAGCGTCGGCTTCATCGCCGCCTACGTGTGGAGCGGGCAGCAGGGCCCCGACGGCATGCACGGCCTGGCCGACACCCGGGCGTCCAACTACGCCCTGGGCACCACCATGACGGTGGCGATGCTGTCGATGGCCATCGGCGTCACCATCTGGGTGCGCCGGCTGATGACCAGCAAGCAGATCGTCCAGCAGCGCGAGGAGCTGCCCTCCGACGAAAAGACCCGGGCCGAGTTCGAGGCCGAGTTCGTGGCCGGCGCCGCCGACAGCGGGCTCACCAAGCGGCCGCTGCTGCGCCGCACCCTGCTGCTGGCGGCGGCCCCGCTCGGACTGGCTCCGCTGGTGCTGCTGCGCGACCTGGGTCCGCTGCCGGAGAAGCGGCTGCGTCACACCTTCTGGGGCGAGGCGGTCCGCAAGGCCAAGGCACAGGGCCGCAAGGGCGCCCGCATCGTGATCGACGACGGGACCAAGAACCCGCGTCCGCTGCGGGCCAGCGACTTCGCCACTCCCGGCTCGATGATCACGGTGCTGCCGGAGGGCATCTCCGAGTCCGAGCACCACATGAACGAGGCCGCCAAGGCGGTCACCATTCTCATCAACGTGCCCCCGGAGAAGTTCAAGCCGGTCAAGGGGCGCGAGAACTGGCACGTCAACGGGATCGTGGCCTACTCGAAGATCTGCACGCACGTGGGCTGCCCGGCGGCCCTGTACGAGCAGACCACCCACCGCATCCTGTGCCCGTGCCACCAGTCCACCTTCGACGCCACCGACGGCGCCAAGGTCGTCTTCGGCCCGGCGGCCCGGCCGCTGCCGCAGCTGCCGCTGTCGGTGGACGATGAGGGGTACCTGATCGCCACCGACGACTTCCCCGAGCCCGTCGGTCCGAGCTTCTGGGAGCGCGGATGAGCACGCCAACCCCCGGCGCGGCCCCCAAGGCTGTGGCGGGCCCGCTGAACTTCCTCGACGACCGGCTTGGTTCGACGACCTTCTTCAAGCGCAATATGAAGAAGGTCTTCCCGGACCACTGGTCGTTCATGCTGGGCGAGATCGCCCTGTACTCGTTCGTCATCCTGCTGCTCAGCGGAACCTTCCTGACGCTGTGGTTCCAGCCGAGCATGCACGAGGTGGTGTACGAGGGCTCCTACACCAAGCTGCAGGGCGTGCCCATGTCGGAGGCGTACGCCTCCGCGCTGCACATCAGCTTCGATGTGCGCGGCGGCCTGCTCATGCGGCAGATCCACCACTGGGCCGCGATCCTGTTCATGGTCGCGATCATGGCCCACATGCTGCGGGTGTTCTTCACCGGCGCCTACCGCAAGCCGCGTGAGCTGAACTGGCTGATCGGCCTGGGCCTGTTCACCCTCGGCATGGTGGAGGGCATGTTCGGCTACTCGCTGCCGGACGACCTGCTGTCGGGCACCGGCCTGCGGATCACCCAGGGTGTGGCCGAGGCCGTCCCGCTGGTCGGCACCTACATCTACATGTTCCTGTTCGGCGGCGAGTTCCCGCACGGTGACCGCGGCGAGCTCATCCCGCGGCTGTACACCATGCACGTGCTGCTGATCCCCGGCATCATCCTGGCGCTGATCACGGCGCACATGATGATCATGTGGCATCAGAAGCACACCCAGATGCCCGGCCCGGGGCGCACCAACGACAACGTCGTGGGCTACCCGTTCTACCCGGTGTTCATGGCCAAGACCGGCGCCTACTTCCTGTTCACCTTCGGGGTCATCGCCCTGCTGGCGACCTTCGCCCAGATCAACCCGATCTGGAACTACGGGCCGTATGACCCGGGCGCCATCTCCTCGGCCTCCCAGCCGGACTTCTACATGGGTCTGCTGGAAGGCTCGCTGCGGTTGATGCCGGGCTGGGAGACCACCGCCTTCGGCCACACCATCAGCTGGAACGTGCTGATCCCCGGCGTGGTGCCGATCGGTCTGATCTTCACCGGCGCGGCGCTGTGGCCGTTCATCGAGCGGTGGATCACCGGTGATCACCGTCACCACCACCTGGTGGAGCGTCCGCGCAACGCCCCGATCCGCACCGGTGTGGGCATGGCCGGCGTCACCTTCTACGGCCTGCTGTGGCTGGCCGGCGCCAACGACGTGATCGCCGAGCGGTTCCACGTGTCGCTGTTCGCCACCACGTGGTTCTTCCGCGTGGCGATCTTCGTCGGCCCGGTGCTGGCCTTCATCATCACCAAGCGGATCTGCCTGGGTCTGCAGCGCAAGGACGCCGCCACCATGCACCACGGCGTCGAGTCGGGAATCATCGTCATGTCGCCCGAGGGCGGCTTCAGCGAGAAGCACGAGCCGCCCACGGAGGAGGAGCGCGCGGTCATCCTCAGCAAGGAGAACAAGACCATCTCCCTGCCTCCGGCCGAAAAGGACGGCATTCCCGCCCCCGGCGCCAAGGGCCCCCTGGGGCACCTGCGCGCCCGGCTGCACCGCTCCTGGGCTCTCGACGACATCCCCGTGGAGGACCACGGCGACCACCACGAGGTCGAGGGGGCCAAGAGCGAGGGCGTCGAGGGAAGCGGCCACAAGGAGCTGACCCGCTGAAAGGCCGGCCGACGGCCGTCACCGCATCGTCAAGAGCCCGCCACCGGCACCCGGTGGCGGGCTCTTGCGTTCATGGGATGCTGGGCACGCGATGACCAAGACTTTGGTGGTGACCAATGACTTCCCGCCCCGTCCCGGTGGGATCCAGACGTTCGTGCACAATCTCGTGCTGCGCCGCCCCCCGGGTTCGGTGGTGGTGTACGCGCCCTCGTGGAAAGGCGCGGCGGCCTTCGACGCCGCCCAGCCGTTCCCGGTGGTGCGGCATCCCACCTCGCTGATGCTGCCGGAGCCGTCGGTGCTGCGCCGGGCCGAGCAGCTGCTGCGCTCGGAAGGGTGCGACTCGGTGCTGTTCGGCGCCGCCGCCCCCCTCGGGTTGCTGGCCGCGGCGCTGCGGCGCCGCGGCGCCGGGCGGCTGGTCGGGATCACCCACGGGCACGAGGCCGGGTGGGCGGCGCTGCCGGTGGCGCGGCGGCTGCTGCGCCGCATCGGCGACGACCTGGACGTGCTGACCTACCTGGGGGGCTACACCCGCTCCCGGCTGGCCGCGGCGCTGTCGCCGCAGGCCGCCGCCCGGATGGCGCGCCTGGCGCCCGGGGTGGACGAGCGGCTGTTCCACCGGGGGGCCGGCGGCGCCGACATCCGCCGCCGGTACGGGCTGGCCGACCGGCCGGTGGCGGTGTGCGTGTCCCGGCTGGTGCCGCGCAAGGGCCAGGACACGTTGATCCGCGCCTGGCCGGCGGTGCTGCGCCGGGTGCCGGAGGCGGCGCTGCTGCTGGTCGGCGGAGGCCCCTACCGGCCGGAACTGCAGCGGCTGGCCGAACGGTGCGGCGTGGCCGGCTCGGTGGTCTTCACCGGCAGTGTCCCCTGGGAGGAGCTGCCCGCCCACTACGACGCCGGCGATGTGTTCGCGATGCCGTGCCGGACGCGGCGGCGCGGCCTGGACGTCGAAGGGCTGGGCATCGTCTACCTGGAGGCGTCGGCCACCGGGCTGCCGGTGGTGGCGGGGAACTCCGGCGGCGCCCCGGATGCGGTGCTGGACGGCGAGACCGGCGTGGTGGTCGACGGCCGTTCGGTGCCCGCCGTGGCCGAGGCGGTCGGCGACCTGCTGGCCGACCCCGAACGGGCCCGCAAGATGGGCGAGCAGGGCCGGGCCTGGGTGGAACGCGAGTGGCGCTGGGAGGTCCAGGCCGCGCGCCTGGGCGAGCTGCTCGCCTGAGCCGCATCGTCCCCGCGGGGCGCCCGGCTAGGTGGAGGCGGTCGATCGGATGGCGCAGCCCGGGTCGTGCAGCTCGAACCACACCAGCCTGCCCGCGGCCGTGCGGCGGGTCCCCCACTGCTTGGCGAGCAGGTCCACGATGAGCAGGCCGCGGCCGCTTTCGCCGTCGGAGTCGGGCCGGGGGGCCGGGACGGTGTCGGAGCCGGCGTCGTGGACCTCGCCGCGCACCACGTCCCCCACATGGCGCAGCGCCACCTCGATGGTCGCCGAGCGGGTGTGGACGATGGCGTTGGCGGTGACCTCGTCGATGAGGAGCACGGCGTCGTCCAGGACGGAACAGCCGCGCAGCGCCGCCGTGGCGAAGCTGCGCACCTTGGCGAGTTCCGCCGGTTCTCCCTTGAAGGCTCTGCGGTGAACCCGCTCGTTCGCCACGGTCCCGTCCCTCCAGCGCCGGTCGGTTTCCGGAGCCGCCGTCATCGGATCCCGGCACGGCGCCGCACCGCCGTGCCGCAACTGAGCGTAACGATACGCTTTCGAAGTGCTTTCGTCGCGGTGCTCGGGAATTCTGTTCCGGACGTGTCGGGACCGCCCGCCGCATACCGGGGCGCCGTTGTCTCACAAGGTGGACGCAGCCGCCGCACGGCTCGCCGTCTGACTTGCGCGGAAGAGGCCGAAGCCGTCCCGCGATGTACGGAATGCAGAACTCGCCGTGGCGCTCTGGATTCCACTATGACGGTTCCGGTGGCTCTTTATTACCGCCCTTTCAAAGAGTTTCAGCCGGCTCGGCCCGACTGCGATGAGCATTTCCCGACACGCCCTCTTCGCAGGTCACAGTGGGGATCTCGGAGTGCCGGGCGCCGGCGGGACTTTTGTCCCGGCCTCCTTGAGGCACGGGGGAAAGGTCACCGGATGACGGCAGGCGAGCCCCGCCTGTCCGCCGAGGGACGAGCGGCCTCTCCGGCCCGCTGGGAGGGCTTCGGTCTGCTCGGTTGCGCGTCGATGGAGGCGCGGAGCCGGCTGGGGGAGAGCCCGATGCCCGCTCCATCAGGGGATCGGGCCCGGCAGGCGGCCGGAGCCGCGCCGGCACCCCCGAAGGCCGGGGTTCCACGCCGCCCGTTCCGTGCGGGGGATCCGGTTCACATCGGCGGACTGCGCCCGGGGTGGGGGAGTCTGGAGGATGGGCGCTGGCTGGGTGGCGACCGCCTGGCCGGATTTCAGGTGGGCGTGGACGGGGGTGCCGGACGCGGCTCGACGCTGCGGCAGGTCGTACCGAGGAGAACGCACGTGCAGCCGTCGGGAGAGCGAACCCATGCCTTCCTCCTCGGTGATGCCGGGTGACCGGCCGCACCAGGGACGTTAGGCGAGCAGGCGGCCCGGTGCGTCCTTCTTATGCCTCTCTTAAGGAAAAGCTGAGCCAGGGCTAAGGCATCCACTTCCGGTGCGATGGGCGTAACTGAGGCATTACCGAAAGGGTTGGGTCGTCAAAGCGATTCAGGGGAAGTTTGTTGTGCCTCTTCGCCATCCCGGCGGCTTTGAGGGCGTATGCTCCGGAAGTGTCAGGGCGTTGCCGGTGAGAGCGGGCTCAGGTAGCGTCCAGTGACAGGCGCCGTGGGCGCACGCCTCAGCGGAACACCTCAGGGAACAGCAGCGGGGTCAGTTCGTCGTTCGCCGTCTCCACCTCCTCCATAAGGAGAGGGAATGGCACGACGCTCGTCCCCGGACCCAGAGGATCCGTACCGGGAGTTCTGGGAGCACCCGGGCCGTTCGTCCAGGCGTGCCGCCCGGCGGGCGGGGTCGCGGCGCGCCGGCCGCGGGAGGCATTCCGCCGGACGCGCCGGCGGCGTCTCGCCTCGGCCCGAGCCGCCCCCTGCTGCGCGGCCGCGGGAGCCGTGGTGGAGCGAGCGCCGCCCGCCGGCCGATCCGCCGGTCTTTGCCCGCGTCCGGGCGGACGATCCTCCAGGGGGGCCCTATGGCGGGCGGGACGCGCGGGTGGACGCCGACGTCGTGGCAGGCCGCTCGGCTCGGCTCCGGACCGCCTCCTTCGCGGGCGGATACCGGCCGGGCGTCCGGCCGGGATTCGATGCGCGCACGGCCTTCGCCCGGGACGAGCCGGCCCGCCGGAACGTCTCGGCCGGGACGCGGACCGGCCGCAGACGGGCCGGCAGGGGCCGTCACGGGCCGGAGGGACGCCCGGCGGTACCGGTGCGCCCGCCCCGCTACCCGCGCCGGTCGGCCGACGGGCTGACGGCCGCGTCGATCGCCGTGGTCTTCGCAGTCGGCCTGGCGACCTTGGCCGCGTGGGAGAGCAGCCTGCTGACCGGCGAGTTCGTCGGCGCCTCCAGCGCCGCGGCGGCCGAGCGCGGCAAGGGTTCGGCCGCGGCGCGGCCCCGCCCGGACGCCTCGCGCTCCCAGCGCCCGGCCCGCCCCGCCGAACAGGACCTCAGCGACCGGGTCAACGAGCTGGCTCTGCGGCTGCGCGGCCCGGACGCCCGGCGTTCCTATGGCGGGGAGTCCGGCGGCAAAGGCGCGCCGCTGACCGGGGTGATCCGCTTCAGCCCAGACCGCACCTGGGCGCTCGGCAGCACGGTGATCCCCGTCCCCGAGGACCGCGAGGCGATGCCGCAGGCCGCGCTGTATGTGGCGCAGCGGACGGCGGGCCGCTGGCAGATCGCGCTGTCGGGCACCGCGGAGTTCGACGCGCTGCTGGCCAGGGCGCCGGCGCAGCTGATGCCGCCCGGGGAGCGGCGGGCGCTGGCCCGCTTCAGCGCCGGCGCAGCCCGGCCGACCGTGCCCACGCGGCTGATGCTGCCGTGGCGGATCGGCCAGAGCTGGCTGATGACCGCCGCCCCGGCGACCGGCCGGCCGGCCCGGCCGCTGGGCCTGGTGGCCTTCCGGGGCGGCGACGGCCGGGTGCTGGCCGCCGGCCCGGGACGCTTCTACCGGCTCTGCGCCACCCGGGACGGCGGCGGCATGGTGATGGTGATCCATCCCGACGGCCGGGCCACCACCTACTACAACCTGACCGGCATTCCCAAGATCCCCGATGGCGGCGCCGTGGCCCGGGGCACGCCGCTGGGGAGGATCGGCACCGACCGGCCGTGCGGGGGCGCACCGGTCGACCGGCCCCAGGTGCAGTTCGGGCTGCGCAGCGGCAACGACGACCTGCCGCTGGAGGGCGTGACGCTGGGCGGGTGGACCTTCCGGGAGCAGGCCAGCCCGCTGGTCGGCTGGGCCGAGCGCGGCCCGCTGCAGGTCCTGCCGGGCGGGCTGCTGCGCAACTTCGGCCCCCAGCCCCCGCCTCCCGCCGCCCCCAAGGAGGAGCCGCGGCCGGACGTCACGCCCGAACCCGACCCGTCCGACCGTCCCGGAACAGGCCGGCAGGACGAATCTTCCCCGGACAACCAGGAGAGTGATGCCAGTGGAGAGCAGCAACAGTGACCGGCCCCTGCTGCCGCCGTGGGCGCTGCGCCTCATGGCCTTCGGCGCGTTGGCGGTGCTGGTGGGAGTGGCCACTCCGCCCGGCGCCGCCGCGGCCGCCCAGGTGCAGAGTTTCCTGTCGTTCTACGTCGGGGTGTTCGCCCTCCTCTCCCTGACCGCGGCGGTGGTCAGCGGGGTGGTGGCCACCGAGCGGATGATCCTGCACATCGGGCACCGGGTGCTCGCCCAGGCGGTGCACCGTGCCGCCTCGCTGGTCGGCATCACCTGCCTGATCTCGCACATCATGGTCAAGGTGCTGGCCGGGCAGGCCGAGCCGATCCAGATCGTGGTGCCCTTCGCCGAGCCGATCGGGCTGGGCACGATCGCCTTCGAGCTGTTCCTGATAGTGATCATCACGGGCCTGCTGCGGCCCCGGTTCGCCACCGCCGCCCGGCCCTGGCTGTGGCGGACCCTGCACATCTGCGCGTACGCGGCCTGGCCGATCGCCATCACCCACGGGCTCACGGCGGGCCGGTCGGCCGACCGGTGGGTCGTGCTGAGCTACCTGTTGTGCGTCATGGCGGTGGCGCTGGCGGCCATCACCCGGCTGTTCCTGGCGGTCAAGCCGCGTTCGGTGCCGCGCGGCGCCCCGGACACCGTTCCCACGGCGGTGGTCACCGGCCGGCCGGTCGTCTCCCAGCAGCGTCAGGACGCGCTCAACTGAACCTTTTCGTGCGCCTGGTACCGGGGTCTGGGAACGGGAGCCCTTTCCCGGTTGTGACACTCCCGTTCCGCTCGGGGGAGTGGTGTTTATGAAAGGTTCGCTCAGTGGGATTTCCCGGGCCTGGTCTTGGGGCCTGATGCGGGCCCCGCCGGTGTTCGAGGACATGGCGTTGCAGGTCATGGCACCGTCTCGGCCTGCGGGAACGGTGCGTTGAAAAGGGCTTGGCGGCCGTGGCGTCCGGGGCGGGCGGCCCTGCCGGAACATTTCGGAAATCGTGAGTTTTCCTGGAGCCGTCCCGGACGGCTCTGGGGAATTCCGGGTGCGCGGGACCGGGTGGGAACCCGGCCCGCGATTTTTTCTGCCGATCCGGCGGATTTCGTGAACGCGTAGCCGCCGCGCCGCGTATTAGCTGACGACCCGGCAACGGGCGCACGCGGCCATGACGGCACCGCAGGAAAGGAAGACCGGAAGCAGAGGATGGAGGGCGGCAGCATGGGGTTCCTGAACCGCACGAGGAGCCGTCGCCGTGGTGGGAGAGGACTCGGACGGCCCGCGGAGATGGTGTTCCTGGCGGTCGCGGTGGTGGCCGCGGGGGCCGCGTTGTTCATGGTGCTGAGCCCGCCGGGCACTCCCCTGGACGGGGACTCCCTGACCGGGGTGTCCTCCGGGACGGTGCAGACCCGCTGGGGACCGCTGAGCGACCAGGACCGGGAGCTGCTCGTGAGCGTGCGGCGGGCCGGGCTGTGGGAGGCGCCGTCCGGGCAGCAGGCGCAGCAGCGGGCGGCCAGCCCGAAGGTCAAGGAGATCGGCGGCAAGATCGCCACCGAGCATCTGGAACTCGACCAGGACGTGCGCCAGGTGGCCCAGCAGCTGGACGTGGTGCTGCCCAGCGAGCCGAACCGCGATCAAAAGCAGTGGATGGCCGAGCTGTCGGCGCTCTCGGGCGAGGAGTACGACCGGCACTTCGTGTACCGGCTGCGCGCCGCGCACGGCAAGGTCTTCTCCCTCATCGCCAAGGTCCGCGCCAACACGCAAAACAGCCTGGTGCGCGACTTCTCCGCCCGGGCCAACGCCGCCGTGCTCCGGCACATGACCTACCTGGAGAGCACCGGCCTGGTGGATTACTCGGCAGTTGCTTCCTGATCCCGTACCGAGGAGAGCTTCATGCGACGCACGAAAGGCACGGCCCTGCTGGTGCCCGCGCTGGCCCTGGTCGCGGTGGCGGCGCAGATGCCCGCCGGCGCCATGGCCGCGGCCACTTTGACACGGCCTCCCGCGCCGGACCCCTGGGGAGACGGAACGCAGGAGGCCGACCTGGGCGGACACGGCGCGCACCTGCAGCGGGCGGCGGGGCCGGGTGACCACGGCCGCGGTCGTGGGCAGGCGCCGCAGGAGGAGCAGAGCCCCGCCCCGGAGCAGCCCGGTGATGCGGGCCGGGACGCCGGGCAGGGTCAGGACCCCTCCCAGCAGGACCCTGGCCAAGACCAAGACCAAGGGCTGGACCAGGGCGACGGCCAGGACGACGGCCAGGACGACGGCCTCGGCCAGGATCAGGGAGCCGGGCAGGGCGGCGATGCCGGCCAGGGGCAGGGCGCGGGGCAGGATCAGGGACAGGACGCCGGCGCGGGGCGGCCGCCGGAGGGGCCGCGCGCCGAGGACTTCATCGACATCCGCAGCGTGCAGCCCAACGTCCGGCGGATGCGTCCCTCGCGCGGAGGTTCCACCGGCACGTTCACCTCTCGTTGCGGACGCAACGAGAACGGTCACTACAACTCCGATAACTTCATCGTCGCGCCCGGGGTGGTCAACGGCGCCCACCACACCCACGACTATGTGGGCAACCTGTCCACCGACGGGTTCTCCACCAATGAGAGCCTGGCGGCCGCCGGCACCACCTGCGCCCGCGGCGACAAGTCCACCTACTTTTGGCCGGTGATGCGGCTGCGCAGCGACGCCGACCGCAACCAGAACGACCAGAGCGCCGCCGATGGCAACATCGGCCGGATCGTGGTGCCCTCTTCGGTGTCGCTGCAGTTCCGCGGCAACCCGCGCAGCAAGGTCACCGCGATGCCAAGGTTCTTGCGCGTCATCACCGGGGACGCCAAGGCCGCCACCAACGGCACCGCCAACGCCCGGGCCCAGTGGACCTGCACCGGTTTCACCGACCGGATCGTGACCGACAAATACCCCTTGTGCCCGCGCGGCAGCCGCCTGGTGCGGATCTTGGACTTCCCCAGCTGCTGGGACGGGCGCAACACCGACAGCGCCTCACACTGACCTACCGGCTGCCGGGCCGGGCACAGGCGTTCGCGCTCGACAGCTTCCCCGAGCAGCTGCACGCCCCGATCACCGACCACGCCGACTTCGCCAACGTCATGCCCGACAACCTGATGCGCTTTGCGGTCACCTGCATCAACAGCGGCCGCAACTGCTGAAGCGGCCGCGCCCTCAGGCACACGACCGGGAGGCAAGGAAGACCCGTCCCTTGGCGCACCCTTCCCGGTCGTGCCGGCGCGGGGCCGGGGAGCCGCGGCCGTGACCGGACGGACTACGGCGGGTTCGGCGGTCACGGCACCGCTCCCCGGCCCCGCCCCCTTGCCGGCCGTCGCCGGGTGACCGAGGGCGGGCCGTCCCGCTTCATAGGATCGGTGTATGCACGTTGTGATCGCCGGGGGCCATGGGAAGATCGCGCTGCGGCTGGCCAGGCTGCTGGCCGCGCAGGACGTCCGGGTGACGGGCCTCATCCGCAACCCCGATCACGCCGAGGACGTCCGCCGGGCCGGTGCCCGGCCTCAGGTGTGCGACCTGGAGCGCGTCTCGGTGGAAGAGGTCGCCGCCCACCTGGAGGGCGCCGACGCGGCCGTCTTCGCCGCCGGAGCCGGCCCCGGCAGCGGCGCCGCCCGCAAGGACACCGTGGACCGCGCGGCCTCGGTGCTGCTGGCCGACGCCGCCGAACGCACCGGGGTGCGCCGCTTCCTGCAGATCTCCGCGATGGGCGCGGACCGCCTGCCGCGGCCCGGCAGCGATGAGGTCTGGGCCGCCTACATCACGGCCAAGGGCCGGGCCGAGGCCGACCTGCGCGCCCGCGACCTGGACTGGCTGATCCTGCGGCCCGGCAGGCTCACCGACGCTCCCGGCACCGGCCTGGTCACGCTGGCCGAGCCGGAGGTGGGCCGCGCCGAGGTGACCCGCGACGACGTGGCCGCCGTGCTGGCCGCGCTGCTGCACGCCCCGGCGGTGCGCCGCCGCACCCTCGAACTGGTCAACGGCACCACCCCGATCGAAGAGGCCGTGGCCGCCCTGACCGCCTAGCCCGTCTGCACGGGACGGGGGAAAGGCGCTCGGGCGCGCGCCGTCACCGGTTGCGGGCCGAACGGAACGCGCCGCCCGGCTTGAGAGCGGGGCGGCGCGTTCAGTGCGGCTTTCCGAAGGAGCGTCAGGACTTGTTCGCCTCGGCGTCGTCCTCGCTGTAGATGGCCTCGATCTCGGCGGCGAAGTCCTTGATCACCCGGTCCCGCTTGACCTTCAGCGAGGGGGTCAGGTGCCCGCTGGCCTCGCTGAAGTCCACATCCAGGATCCGGTACTTGCGGATCGACTCGGCCCGGCTGACGCTCTTGTTGGCCTCGGCCACCGCCGCGTCGATGGCGGCGCGCACGTCCGGGTCCTGCCGGAGCTGCTCGATGGTCATGTCCGCGGGCTTGCCGTGGGCCTGCGCCCACGGGCCGAGGGCCTCGTTGTCGAGGGTGATCAGGGCGCTGATGAACTTGCGGCCGTCGCCGATCACCACGCACTGGCTGATCAGCGGGTGGGCGCGCAGCCGGTCCTCCAGCGGGGCGGGCGCCACGTTCTTGCCGCCCGCGGTCACCAGGATCTCCTTCTTGCGGCCGGTGATCTTCAAGAAGCCGTCGGCGTCCATGGTGCCGATGTCGCCGGTGTGGAACCAGCCGTCCTCGATGGCCTCCTTGGTGGCCGTCTCGTTGGCCCAGTAGCCCTGCATCACGTTGACGCCCTTGACGAGGATCTCCCCGTCGTCGGCGATCCGGACGGTGACGCCGGGGACCGGCTGGCCGACCGTGCCGACGCGCAGCGCGCTGGGCCGGTTGACGCTGACCGGGGCGGTGGTCTCGGTCAGGCCGTAGCCCTCCAGGATCACGATGCCGACGCCGCGGAAGAAGTGCCCCAGCCGCTCGCCGAGGGCCGCGCCGCCGGAGACGGCGTACTTGACCTGGCCGCCGACCGCCTCCCGCAGCTTGCGGTAGACCAGCAGGTCGAACACCTTGCGCTTGAGCTTGAGGCCCAGGCCCGGCCCGCCGGGGGCGTCCAGCGCCTTGCTGTAGGCGATGGCGGTGTCGGCCGCGGCCTTGAAGATCTTGCCCTTGCCGCCGGCGATGGCCTTCTGCTCGGCGCCGTTGTAGACCTTCTCGAACACCCGCGGCACCGCCAGCAGGAAGGTCGGCTTGAAGGAGGCCAGGTCGGGCAGCAGGTTGGGGATGTCGCTGTGGCCCAGCACGATCCCCGACTCGATGCAGGCCACCTGGATCAGCCGGGCGAACACGTGCGCCAGCGGCAGGAACAGCAGCGTGGAGGAGCCCTCCATGGCGACCTCGCTGAGCGCGCCCTTGATGGCGTTGCGGGTGGTCACCACGAAGTTGCCGTGGCTGAGCTCGCAGCCCTTGGGCCGCCCGGTGGTGCCGGAGGTGTAGATGAGGGTGGCCAGGTCGGCCCCGGTGCGGCCGGTGCGGCGCTCCTCCAGCGTCTCGTCGGAGACCTCGGCGCCCAGCTTGGTCAGCGCGGCCACGGCGCCGTCGTCGATGCGCCACACGTGCTTCAGATGCGCCGGCTTGTCGGCGATCTCATCGACCCGGGCCGCGTGCTCGGCGGTCTCGATGATCAATGCCTTGGCGCCGGAGTCGGTGACGATCCACTCGATCTGCTCGGCGGAGGAGGTCTCATAGATGGGGACGGTGACGGCGCCGACCGCCCAGATCGCATAGTCCAGCAGCGTCCACTCATAGCGGGTGCGCGACAGCAGGGCCACCCGGTCGCCGGGCTCGATGCCGGCGGCGATGAGGCCTTTGGCCGCACCGGAGACCTCGGCGACGAACTGGGAGGCGGTGACCGGACTCCAGGAGTCGCCGGACTTGCGGCGGAGCACGACCTGACCGGGGTTGCTGCGGGCGCGGGAGAAGAGCGCGTCGGTCAGGTTGGTGGATTCGGGCACCTCCACCATCAAGGGGGCGCTGAACTCGCGCACGGTCACTCCTCTATTGAGAACGGTAACAATCTGGGCGGAACTTGAATGTGGACGCTACCGCTTCGTCCTACTCGTGGGTAGCCATCGGTGGGCGAGACGGGTTCACAATCGTGTTACATGCCCGTGCTCCAGGTTATGCGCCCTGGTCGCGCGGCTGTTCGCGCGGTGCCCCGGCGGGCGCGCCCCGGGCCGGGCGGGAGGCGCCCGATCCGGGCGTGACACGGACGTCATGCCCGGCCGGATCGGACAAAGAGGCTTATTGTCGGTGCATGCGGATCCATGTGGTGAGCGATGTCCACGGCAACGTGGACGCGCTCAGGCGGGCCGGCGAGGGCGCGGACGTCTTCATCTGCCTGGGCGACCTCATCTTGTTCATCGACTACGCGGACCACGGGCAGGGCATCTTCGCCGAGCTGTTCGGCCAGGAGAACGCCGACCGCTTCATCGCGCTGCGCACCGAGAAGCGCTTTGCGGAGGCCCGCGAGTTCTCCCGCAGACTGTGGGATTCGCTGGAGGGCGGGGCCTGGCCGCACATCGAACGGGCGGTGCGCCGCCAGTACGCCGCCCTCTTCGAGGCCATGCCGAGCCCGGCCTACCTCACCTACGGCAACGTCGACCTCCCCCAGATGTGGGGGGACTACCTGCGCGAGGGCCACCGGGTGCTGGACGGGGAGGTCGCCGAGATCGGCGGGCTGCGCTTCGGGTTCGTCGGCGGCGGGCTGCGCACCGTCTACCGCACGCCGAACGAGATCGACGATGAGGAGTACGCCGCCAAGGTGGCCGCCGTCGGCGAGGTGGACGTCTTGTGCTGCCACATCCCCCCGGCCGTCCCCGACCTGCTCTATGACACCGTCGCGCGCCGCTTCG
Source organism: Thermomonospora sp. CIF 1 (assembly GCF_001896795.1). NCBI lineage: Bacteria > Bacillati > Actinomycetota > Actinomycetes > Streptosporangiales > Thermomonosporaceae > Thermomonospora > Thermomonospora sp. CIF 1. Next base: position 393,032 of record NZ_MOYN02000021.1, on the reverse strand, counting down.
AACGCGGCAGCGAGGCCGTCTTGGAGGCCATCCACCGCACCCGGCCCCGGTACGTGCTGTTCGGCCACGTGCACCAGCCGCTGGCAAAGCGGATGCGGATAGGCCGTACCGAGTGCGTCAACGTGGGCCACTTCCGCGCCGCCGGCGTGCCGTACGTGCTGGAGCTGTGACGATACTGGCCGCGGAAGCGATCGAGCGGGCACGGCCCGGGGAAGGGGAGGGCAGTCGATGGCCGAGCGCACCAGTGCCTCCATCACCATCGCGGCGGACCGGGAAAAGGTCATGGAGGTCATCGCCGACCTGCCGGCCTATCCCCAGTGGGCCGGGGGGATCCGTGAGGTTCAGGTGCTGGAGACCGGCCCGGACGGACGTCCGGCCAAGGCCCGGCTGACCATCGACGCCGGCCCGATCAAGGACACCTACGGCCTGGCCTACCACTGGGGCGAGCAGGAGGTGAGCTGGGAGCTGGTGGAAAAGGGCGGCGTGGTCTCCGGTCTGCGCGGCTCCTACCGGCTCGCCGAGACCGAGGGCGGCACGCAGGTCACCTACGAGCTGGCGGTGGACGTGCGGGTGCCGATGATCGGGATGCTCCGCCGCAGAGGCGAGAAGATGATCATTGAAGCGGCGTTGAAGGGACTCAAAGGATATGTCGAGCGCTGAGTAAGACATTCGTTACCCGCGCCAGAACAGTACGGTTCTGGCCGATGACGGATGGATGATGTTGCCATGACGGACCGGCCCGGCGATGTCCTCGACGAGGCCGTACGGCTGCTGGACGGCCTGCGGACCGGCGACCCGTGGAGCCGGGCCGTCCCACGGCAGCGACCCCCGCACACCGCCCCTGAACGTCCCGACCGCCCCCCGCACCGCGCCACGGCGCCCGCCGCAGCGGCGGGCGCGGTCGCCGGTGACCGTCTCCCGGACGCCGCCGCAACGCCGATGACGGCCGCATGGTGGCCCCTGGAGGCTTTGGAGCGATCTAATTTGCTGCATCCCGGCGCCGGGCGGCGGGAGGGCTCCGGCGGGGAGCCCGTCGATGCCGGTGCCGGATGAGCGCAGGGAGCCACGAGGAGGAGACACATGGCGCTGACCATCGGCGTGGATGTGGGAGGCACCAAGGTCGCGGCGGGGGTGGTCGACGACCGCGGGCGGATTCTGGAGAAGGTGCGCAGGCCCACCCCCTCCACCGACCCCCGGCAGACCGCCGAGGTCATCGCCGAGGTGGTCGATCTCCTCAAGGGCAAGTACCCCGAGGTCGAGGCGGTCGGGCTGGGCGCGGCCGGGTTCGTCGACGAGGCCCGCGCCACCGTGTTGTTCGCCCCCAACCTGGCCTGGCGGGACGAGCCGATCAAAGGCAAGGTCGAGGAGCTGGTCGGGCTGCCGGTGGTGGTGGAGAACGACGCCAACGCCACCGCCTGGGGCGAGTTCCGCTTCGGCGCCGGACGCGGCGAGCGCTTCCTGGTGCTGGTGGCGCTGGGCACCGGCATCGGCGGCGGCATCATCGTCGACGGCCGGCTGTACCGGGGACGGTTCGGCATCGGCGGGGAGATCGGCCACCTGCGGATGGTGCCCGACGGCCGCCGCTGCGGCTGCGGCAACCGCGGCTGCTGGGAGCAGTACGCCAGCGGCAACGCCCTCGTCCACGAGGCCCGCGACCTGGCCCGGGTCGCCCCGCTGATGGCCTCCCGGCTGCTGGAGCTGGGCGGGGGCTCCCCGGAGGGCATCCGCGGCCCGGAGGTCACCCAGGCCGCCCGCGAGGGGGACCGGGCCGCGCTGGAGTGCTTCCGCACCGTGGCCGGCTGGGTCGGGCGGGGCCTGGCCGACCTGACCGCGATCTTGGACCCGGGGGCGTTCATCATCGGCGGCGGGCTGTCGGACGCCGGGGACCTGCTGCTGGAGCCGGTCCGCGACGCCTATGAGGCCGTGGTCACCGGGGTCGGCTACCGTCCGCTGCCCGACATCCGGATCGCCGAGCTCGGCTCCGACGCCGGGCTGGTGGGCGCCGCCGACCTGGCCCGCCAGCGCTGAGCGGGCGCCGGTGAGAAGGCTGCGGGTCCTCAGCTACAACATCCGCTCCATGCGGGACGACCGGGCGGCGCTGGTGCGGGTCATCCGCGCCTGCGCCGCCGACCTGGTGTGCCTGCAGGAGGTGCCGCGCCTGGCCCCCACCTGGCGGGCCAGGCGGCGGGCGCTGGCCGCCCGCACCGGGCTGACCGTGGCCTGCGGGCGGCGCGCCGCCGGGCTGGCGGTGCTGGCCGGGCGGCGCGTCCGCCTCCACCACGCCGAGCACCACCTGCTCAGCCGCGTCCCCGGCCTGCACCGCCGGGGCCTGGCGCTGGTCGTGGCGGAGATCGCCGGCGCCCGCGTGATCGTCGCCGACACCCACCTGGACCTGGACGCCTCCGCCCGCCTGGCGCACACCGCCGAACTGCTCGCCCTGCTGAAGCGGGCCCGCGACCGCTACGAGGCTCCCGTGGTGCTGTGCGGCGACATCAACGAAGAACCCGAAGGCCCGTCCTGGAATGCGCTGACCGGTTTCTTCACCGACGCCTACGCCGCCGCCCCGCGCGGTCCCGCCGCCACCTATTCCTCCCGCCGCCCGGCCAGGCGCATCGACGGGATCTTCACCGATCCCCGCATCGAGGTGCTCGGCTGCGGCCTGCCCCCCGGCCCCGCGCCGGCCGCCGACTACCCCCGGGCCAGTGACCATCTGCCGGTCCTGGCGGAGTTGCGGCTGCCGCCTTGAGCCGGCCGGGGACGCCGCTCATACGACGGCGCCGTCGTCGCTGTCGCGGGGATCGTCGCCCATGCGCAGGACGAGGGTGACGAAACCGCCGATGAAGGCCGCCACCGCCAAGAAAGCCGCCCAGCCGGGCACGTCCCAGCCGAGCATCACCGTGACCAGCAGGTAGAGGGGACCGCCGACCAGGCTGATCCAGGCGGCCTTGGTGATCGGGTCGGTGCTGGGCAGCGGCGGGGGCGGCGGGGGGATGTAGTGGTCGTCGTCATCGGCCGCCCGCTCCGCGGCCTCCTCGGCGGCGGGGAATTTGATCACTCGGGCGGTGGGCAGCCGCCCGGTGCGGTCCGCTCCCTCGTCCGCGGGCTCGTCCAGATTCTCCTGCTCGGGCCAGGGCGTCTGGCCATCGGCGGGCGCGGCGTCGAAACTGGCGACGATCTCCGCCCAGATCGCCTCCTCGTCGCGCTCGGCCACCGTGCCGCCGCCGGAATCGCCGGTGCGCACCCGGCCGCGCGGCGGCTCACCGGTCTCGGTGTCCGCCGCTCCACTCTCGCCGGCCGGCTCGCCGTCGGAGGAACGCAACCGGGTCAGCTGGGTGTGCAAGACGCCCTCGGCGGCCGACCGCATCGCGGTGTCGACGTACAACCGGTCCAGCGAGTCGCCGTCCGCGCCGGAGCGCCCGGGCTCGCCCCGGTCGGGACTGGGGGTCACATAAGCGGCGACCCCGGCCTCCCGCAGCGCCTCCAGCATGGCGTCGGCCAGATGGGGCGCAAGGTCGATCAACGGGGCGTACGAGTCGGCGTCCAGTCCATTGCCACGGCGCTTCACGGGGCCGGCTCCTTCGACGACTGCAGCGTGACCGACAGCACCGGCATGACGGCCTCCGCTCCCCAATCAGGTGTCCCCCCAAAGTACCCGCCACGCCATATGGCCGTACTCGGGAGGCGCTCTCCCGCCTGGACTCCTACGGTATTCGTTCCGCGACGATGAACAAGACAAGCGGGACCGATCGGGGTGACCTTCGCAACCGGGTGCGCTCCGGCCCGCCCGGTGACGTGCGCCGCCGGGCCGGGTGATGTGGGCATGGTGTTGCGGAGATGCGATGATGATCCATCGCCATCGTCCGTCAAGCCGTGGCGGGACGGTGGCCAAAGGGGAGTCGGGTGCCGCGGACAGGTGTGGCCGAGGAGGGTATCGGCATGTTCTGGTTCTGGATGCTGCTCCGGATCGTCCTCACACCGATCCTGTACCTGCTGTGGTGGCCGCGGAACTCCGGGATGGAGAACGTCCCCAAAAAGGGCCCGGCGCTGCTGGTCAGCAACCACCAGTCGTTCGCCGACCACTTCTTCGGGCCGCTGCCGCTGCGCCGCCGGATCTTCTTCCTCGGCAAGGCCGAGTACTTCACCGGCACCGGCATCAAAGGGCTGATCAGCAGGGCCTTCTTCACCGGGGTCGGGGTCGTGCCGGTGGACCGCTCCGGCGGCAAGGCCAGCGAGGCGGCCCTGGAGACCGGGCTGCAGATCCTCAAGCAGGGCAAGCTGCTGGGGATCTACCCCGAGGGGACGCGGGCCCCCGACAAGCGGCTCTACAAGGGCAAGACCGGGGTGGCCCGGCTGGCGCTGAAGTCCCGGGTCCCGGTCATCCCGATGGCGATGATCAACACCTTCGACCTGATGCCGGCCGGCCAGCCCTACCCCCGGCTCGGCGTGCGGCCCGGGGTGCGCTTCGGCAAGCCGATGGACTTCTCCCGCTACTACGGCATGGAGGACGACCGGGAGGTCCTGCGCAAGGTCACCGACGAGATCATGCAGGCCATCCGGGAGCTGTCCGGCCAGGAGTACGTGGACCGCTACGCCGCCGACGTCAAGGCCGAGATGGCGGGCAAGGCGCCGCGGCCGGCCGACGAGGACGAGTGAGCGGGCGCTGAGGCGAGCCGGGAGCGGCGGGGACCGCGTTCGCGGCCCGACCGCCGGCCCGCGGGCCCGGCCGACGCAACGGCGCCGGGCGCACGGCCGCCGGGGACGCATGCGCGTCCCCGGCGTGATTGTTTTCCGGGCCCCTCGCCCTCGGCCCGGCCTTGAAGATCGACGGCCGCGTTCGAACGGCGGGTGCCCGCCGCCGAGTGGCGCTATGGTCTAGACCAATGAGACGAGCCGGGCGATCGGCGCCCCGGCCGTGTGCTGAGCCATGCCTTGCCATCTGCGCTATTAGGCTGGCCGGGTGAGCAATGGGGAGGAATACATGCGCGTCGGAGTGCTGACCGGAGGCGGTGACTGCCCCGGTCTGAACGCCGTGATCCGCGCTGTGGTGCGTAAGGGAATCTCGGTCTACGGGTATGAGTTCGTGGGCTTCCGGTCGGGCTGGCGCGGCCCGCTGGAAGGCGACACGGTGGCGCTGGACATCCAGGCCGTGCGGGGCATCCTGCCGCGCGGCGGGACGATCCTGGGCTCGTCGCGGACCAACCCGCTCAAGGTCGAGGGCGGCATCGAGCGGATCAAGGACAACCTGGCCGGGCTCGGTGTGGATGCGCTGGTCGCCATCGGCGGCGAGGACACCCTCGGCGTCGCCAAGCATCTGCACGAGGCCGGCGTCAACGTGGTCGGGGTCCCCAAGACCATCGACAACGACCTGAACGCCACCGACTACACCTTCGGCTTCGACACCGCCGTCAACATCGCGGTGGAGGCCATCGACCGGCTGCACACCACCGCCGAAAGCCACCACCGCGCCCTGATCTGCGAGGTGATGGGCCGGCACGCCGGGTGGATCGCGCTGCACGCCGGGATGGCCGCCGGCGCCAACGTGATCTTGATTCCGGAGCGGCCGTTCGACATCGACAAGGTCGTCGAGTACGTCGAAAGCCGCTTCAAGACCCGGTATGCGCCGATCATCGTGGTCGCCGAGGGCGCCCACCCGATCGAGGGCCAGATGGCGGTGCAGAGCAAGGAACTGGACGCCTTCGGGCACGTGCGGCTGGGCGGCATCGGCCAGTGGCTGGCCGACGAGATCGAAAAGCGCACCGGCAAGGAGGCCCGCTGCACCGTGCTGGGCCACATCCAGCGCGGCGGCACGCCCAGCGCCTTCGACCGGGTGCTGGCCACCCGCTTCGGGCTGCACGCCATCGACGCCGTCCACGACGGCGACTACGGCAAGATGGTCGCCCTGTCGGGCACCGAGATCATCCGGGTGGACCTGTCGGCCGCCACCGACACGCTCAAGACCGTCCCGCTGGAGCGCTACGCCGAGGCGGAGGTCTTCTTCGGCTGACCGGCGGACCGGACCGGGCGGCTGCGGCGCGTCCGCACCGGGCCCGCGGGCGCCGGAATGGAATATCCCGGCGCCTGCGGGCCTTATCCTGTCGCGGTGGTCGCAACGGTGGGCGACACTGGATACCGGTCTTCTTCACCCCGTTCTACGCAGGAGGTCCCCGCATGACCGTGCTCGACACCGCGGCCGGGCAGATCACCGGCGGCCCGCCGGCGATCGGTGAGCCGTGCGTGCTGATCAAACTGGGCGAGGTCGTGCTCAAGGGCAAGAACCGCGAGGTGTTCGAGCGGCGGTTGCAGAACAACCTGCGGTCGGCGGTCCGCGACATCGCGCCGGTGCGCATCTGGCGCCGCCACGGCGTGATGGTGGTGCGCGTGGAACGGGGCGGCGGCGCCGACGTCGCCACGGTGGACGCGCTGGCCCGGCGGATCACCGATGTGATGGGCATCGTCTGGGTGCACCGGGCCTGGCGGGTCGGCAAGGACCCCGACAGCGTGGTGGGCGCCGCCCTGGAACTGATGGCCGGCCGCACCGGCAGCTTCGCGGTGCGCTCCCGCCGCCGCGACAAGCGCTTCCCGCTGACCTCCACCGAGCTGGACCGCCTGGTCGGCTCCAAGATCGTTGAGGCCTACGGGCTGCCGGTGAAGCTGAAGGAGCCCGAGCACACCCTGTCGATCGAGGTCGACCGCGACGAGGTGTTCGTCTTCACCGACGGGCTGCCCGGCCAGGGCGGGCTGCCGGTGGGCATGAGCGGGAGGGCGCTGGTGCTGCTGTCGGGCGGCATCGACTCCCCGGTGGCCGCCTACCGGATGATGCGCCGCGGGCTGCGCGTGGACTACCTGCACTTTTCCGGCATGCCCTTCACCGGGCCGGAGTCGATCTACAAGGCGTACGCGCTGGTGCGCGAGCTGGACCGCTTCCAGGGCGGCTCGCGGCTGTTCGTGGTGCCCTTCGGCAAGGCCCAGCAGCAGATCAAATCCTCCGGCGCCGACCGGCTGGCGGTGGTCGCCCAGCGCCGCCTGATGCTGCGCACCGGCGAGATCCTGGCCCGCCGGCTGGGCGGTCTCGCGCTGATCACCGGCGACTCCCTGGGCCAGGTCAGCAGCCAGACGCTGGCCAACATGACCGCCGTGGACGATGCGGTGGAGCTGCCCATCCTGCGTCCGCTGGTGGGCATGGACAAGGTCGAGATCATGGACACCGCGCGCCGCATCGGCACGCTGACCATCTCCGAGCTGCCCGACGAGGACTGCTGCACGCTGCTGGCGCCGCGCCGCGCCGAGACCCGCGCCAAGATCGAGGACCTGCGGCAGATCGACCGGCGGCTGGACGCCGAGGAGCTGGCCGAGAAGCTGGCCGACTCCGTCCAGGAGCACCGTCCCGTCTACGGCGAGGGCAACGCCGCCTGAGAGTTCCTCGCCCCCTGGACCGTCCGAGCCCAGGGGGCGAGGGGCGTTCTCACAGCTCCCGGTCGCAGGGGCGGGGGGTCTCCGGGCCGTCCGGCCCCATGAGCACCATCCGCTCCACCCGGACGATCCGGAAGCGCCGCCCGGCCGCCACGATGTTGTCGCGGCGCCTGCCGTCCTGCAGCAGGTCCGCCGCCTCGGCGTACTCGGCCGCCTCCAGCGGGTTCGGCCGCTCCACCGCCGGCACCACGTGCCGGAAGTAGGTGGCCAGCGAGTCCCGCGCCTCCTGCGGCATGCCGTACAGCCGGGTGCCGGGCCGCCACAGGTCCCCTGACTGCTCGGCCACGGTGAACATCGGCGTCAGCTGCACCGGGGTCATGAACGGCTTGACCGGCTCACAGCCGCGCCGGGCCGTCTCATCCAGGTACTGGCACAGCAGCTCGGCGGTGACGATGTCGGCCGCGCCGCCGAGGTCGAGAACCGGGTCGGCGATGAACTCCGGCGCCCGGCGGTGCGCCGGGACGGGCCGGGTGGGATCGCGGTCGGTGGGCCGGGGCGGCTCCGGCCCGTCGGGACCGGTCCGCATCAGCTGCTCGATCCGCACGATCCGGAACCGGCGCGCCAGCACCGACACCTCGTCACAGGCCCCGTCGACCAGGTGCCGGGCCGCCTCATGGTAGTCCCGGGCCGCCGCCGGGGCGGCCATCGCCCCGCGGTTGCGCAGGTGGGCCGCCAGCAGCTCACGGGCGCCCTGGGGCAGCGGATCGCACGGGCACACCAGCTGCCAGCCGCCCGGCACCTGCTCGGCCGCGGCGAACAGCGGTCCCGCCACCACCAGCTCCGGGTAGGCGGCCAGCGCACGGCGGGCGTCCGCGAGCATCACGGCGGCCACCGGATCCACGGCGGCCAGATCCTCGGGGAAGATCCGCCCGCCGGGATCCCCCTCGCCGATAGTCATGCGCAGCATCTTCCTTGACGGTTCGGCTTTGCGCGAGTGCTTCAGAGCACTTTCCTTGCTTCGATGCAAAAAAGCGCCCTAGGGCCCGGTGAGGCCGGCGCCGGGACGTCAGCGGCGTCCGGCCGCAACGAGCATCACCAGCCCGGCCGTCAGCAGCGCCAGGCCCGCCAGGGCGACCCCGCCGAGCCGCTCGTGCAGCACCACCAGGCCCAGCACCGCCGCCACCGCCGGCTCGGCCAGCGTCAGCGTCGTCGCCGCGGTCACCGGGGTGCTGCGCAGCCCCCTGGCGTACAGCAGGTACGCGCCCGCGGTGGTGACGACCCCCAGGTAGCCGGTCACCAGCGCGCCGGGGACGGTGAGCAGCCAGGTGGGGGAGCCGGCCGCCAGCGCCGGCAGCAGCAGCGCCCCGGCCGCCGAGAACAGCACCGCGACCACCGCCCGGTCCTCCTGGCCCGCGGTGATCAACCGGGACGTGATCGTCGCGTACGAGGCGTATCCCAGCCCCGACAGCAGCGCCAGCGACACCCCCAGCGGCTCGACGCCGGCCTGCCGGCCGCCGCCCACCAGCGCGGCGCAGCCGACCACCGCGCAGGCCGTCGAGACCGCCCACCGCGCCGTGGGCCGCGGGCCGCCGGTCAGCAGGGCGATCAGCCCGGTGAACACCGGGCCGCTGCCGATCGCCACGATGGTGCCGGTGGCGACGCCGGTGCGGGAGACCGCGGCGAAGAAGGCGGTCTGGTACACCGCGACGCACACCGCGCCCAGGGCCAGCATCCACCGGGCGCGGGGGAGGGCCAGCAGCCGCCGCAGCCCCCGGCCGCGAACCGGGGCGCCGCCGTCACCGGCCGCGGTGCGACTGAGCGCGGCCACGGCCAGCAGGACGGCGCCGCCCAGGGCGATGCGGGCGGCGCCGACGGAGACGGGGTCGGCCCCGGCCGGGGCCGCGGTGAGCACGGTGCCGGTCGTCCCCCACAGCGAGGCGGCCAGCAGGACGTCCATGCCGCCGGCCGACCGCCGGGCGGGCAGGGCGGGATCAGTGGAATCGATGAGGCGTGCGGACACGCGGGCAACTCCTGAACTCGAATCGGATAAGGACGATCCGGGTCCGGGGCACGCGAAGAAGGGACCGGGCGCCGCATGCGCCGGGTCCGGTGCGCTCACGAAGACGAGCCGAAGGAACGCGCCCCGGTCAGGAGCGGGGAGGCCCCAGTTGCGCCGTCCAATACGCCATGGCCGTGACCTTATCAACCCCGCCCGCCTTGCGGACAGCTGCCTTCCGGCGGCGGTTCCGGCGAGGCGGCCGGTGCCCGCCGCCGAAGGCCGCCGCTCAGCCCATGGCCAGCGCGTCGGGGGCCTGGGTGAGGGACCGGCCGAAGACCGGCGGCAGCTCGCGCACCAGCCGGGCCAGCTCCCGCACGTCCCCGTCCACCAGGGCCTGCGCCCCGTCGCACAGCGCGGTCTCCGGGTGCGGGTGCACGTCCACGATCACCCCGTCGGCGCCGACCGCGATCGCCGCCCGGGTCAGCGGCAGCACCAGGTCGCGCCGCCCGCCCGAGTGCGAGGGGTCCACGATCACCGGCAGGTGCGACAGGCGCTGGGCCACCGGCACCGCCGAGATGTCCAGGGTGTTGCGGGTGGCCTTCTCGAAGGTGCGGATGCCCCGCTCGCACAGCACGATGTCCAGGTTGCCGCGCTGGGCGATGTACTCGGCGGCCATCAGCCACTCCTCGATGGTGCCGCTCATGCCGCGCTTGAGCAGCACCGGCTTGCCGGCCTCCCCGACGGCCTGCAGCAGCGAGAAGTTCTGGGCGTTGCGGGTGCCGATCTGCAGCATGTCGGCGTAGGAGGCGACCAGCTCCACGTCGTGGGCGTCCACCACCTCGGTGACGACCGGCAGCCCGGTCTCGGCGCGCACGTCGGCCAGGATCTTCAGGCCCTGCTCGCCCAGTCCCTGGAAGGCGTAGGGGGAGGTGCGCGGCTTGAACGCGCCGCCGCGCAGCAGGGTGGCGCCGGCGGCCTTGGCCATCTGGGCGGCCCGCAGGGTCTGGTCGGGGGTCTCCACCGCGCACGGGCCGGCGATCAGGGTCATGGTGCCCGGCCCGATCGGCACGCCGCCGACCCGCACCACCGAGCGGTCGGGGTGGTTCTCCCGGCTGACGAGCTTGTAGGGCGCCGAGATGCGGATGACGTCGCGCACGCCGTTCATGCGCCGCAGGTTCAGTGAGCCGAACTGCTCCACGTCCCCCACCAGGCCGACGATCGTGCGGCTGACCCCGCGGCTGACGAAGGCCTCCCCGCCCGCCGTCTCCACGATCGAGACGACGGCGGCGATATCGGCCTCGGTGGCCTCCGGTCCCATCACGACGACCATGTCTGTCTCTCCTCGTTGCTCGTCTGTGTCGCTCGTCTGTCGCTGCCGCCTGCTTTCAGGCGTTCGGTCGGGGAGGCGTGCACGAAAAAAGCCCCGGGCCGCTCGGGACCCGGGGCTTTCGTGAGCCTGTCAGCGCAACGCCGGACCGGCCGTCACCCGTGTCCCGGGCCGGCCATAAAAGATCCAGCGGTAGGTGTTGCGCATGGGACGAGGATAACCCATCCGGGCGGCCGCGCGGCAGGGAGGGCCCGAGTATGGCCCAGGTCACCGAGATGGCAGGATGAGCCCGTCATGTCCTCCCCATCGGAACAACCTCCGCACGCAAGGGCTCTGCCCCCCGGCCAGTACGTTCCCCGGGGCTGGCCCGTCCTGCACTACGGCCCGGTGCCCAAGTTCCGCCCCGAAAGCTGGGACTTCAGGGTGTTCGGGGCCACCGCCTCCGGCGAGCAGTACATCTGGACCTGGGAGGAGTTCGAACGCCTGCCCCGGGTCCGGGCGGTCGCCGACTTCCACTGCGTCACCAAGTTCAGCGTCCTGGACAACCTGTGGGAGGGGGTCTCCGGCAGCACGATCGTGGAGCTGGCCCCGCCGCACCCCGACGCCACGCACGTCATGGTGTGGGCCGAGTACGGCTACAGCGCCAACATCCGCATGTCGGACTTCCTCGCCGAGGCGACCATGTTCGCCCTCTACCGCAACGGCGAGCGGCTCACCCCCGACCACGGCTTCCCCGTCCGGCTGGTGGTCCCCCACCTGTATGCCTGGAAGAGCGTCAAGTGGGCGCGCGGGGTGGAGTACCTCATCAAGGACCGGCGCGGCTTCTGGGAGGAGCGCGGCTACCACAACATCGCCGACCCCTGGCGGGAGCAGCGGTACTCCTACCAGGAGGAAGAGGGCGAAGCGCCGCCGCTGTGACCTCCTGCGGCGGCCTTGCGCGAGAAGGCGCCGCAGAAAACTCTCGGCATGCTCGACCTGTCGGCCGCCGATCGGCTACTGTGAGTGCGTCGACGGATACGGATCGTTTGATATCTGCCGCTCAGCGGGATCCATTCGGTCCGGCCGCCGGGTGGTGCGCGCGGCCGGCCGGGGGTGCTCCGTCGGCATGACAAGACGACACCGGAAGACCCGGCGGCGGCCCACAGGCCAGCTCCGCCGCCGGCCGGGTCACAGGGCCGTCAGATCCCGTACCGGGGGGGTGGGATCCGACGGCGGAAAGCCCGGGCGCCGCTGGATAGTCGGGGGGTTGTTCAGCGGCGCCCGGCGCATGCCGGAACCCATCGGCGGATGCGTTCACAACGGCCCTCAGCGCCCGGTGCGCGGCGTGCCGGCCGAAGGGGCAGGGGAAGATCGTCAGGCCGTCCGGGAGGCGTCCCTGAGCCGTTTGAGGGTCTCGATGTCCTTGCGGTGCGGCTCGGGGTCGCGTCCCGGGGTCTCGATGACGAACGGGACGCCGGCGGCCGCCGGGTGACGAAGCAGCTCGGCGAAGGGGGCCTCGCCGATGTGGCCGGCGCCGATGTTCTCATGCCGGTCGCGGCACGAGCCGCACGGGTCCTTGGAGTCGTTGGCGTGGATCAGCTTGAGCCGCCCCGGCCCGACGGTGGCCACCAGGGCGTCCATGGTCTCCTTGACGCCGCCGGGCGCGGTCAGGTCGTGGCCGGCGGCCCAGGCGTGGCAGGTGTCCAGGCAGACCCCCAGCTTCGGGTGGTGCTCCAGGGCCTCGAAGTAGGGGCCGAGCTGCTGGACGGTGGCGCACAGCATGTTGGACTGCCCGGCCATCGGCTCCAGCAGCAGCGGCGGGCCGTCCTCGCCGATCTCCTCCAGGACGGGCAGCAGGCGCTCGTGGATCTGCCGCATCGCCTGCTCGTAGGACTGGCTGACCGACGAGCCGGTGTGGATCACCACCCCGCCGGCGCCGATCTGGTGGCCGCGCCTGAGCGCGTGCCGGATCGCCGCCAGCGACTTCTCCAGCGTCTCGGGGTTGGGAGAGCCGGGATTGATCAGGTAGTTGGCGTGCACGAAGACCGGGACGCCGCTTTCCCTGAGCCTGGCGTCCTCCTCCGGCTTGCCGCCCGGCATCGCCCAGCCGCGCGGGTTGCCCACGAAGACCTGGATCACCTCGGCGCCGATCCGCTCGGCGTACTTCAGCCCGCCGGTGGCCAGCCCCCCGGCGACCGGGACATGCCCCCCGATGGGGGTGTGCACGGCGCTCATCACAGCTCCTGAGATGCGGCGGCCCTGCCCCCGAAGGGCAGAGGGGAATGCGGCATGCGGCCGCGCGACCACGGCCGGCGACCTTCGGCGGCAACCACGCTACCGCCTCCGGCGCCGCGGGCGAGGAGTTCAGTGCCAGATCTTGACCGTGGCGCCGCGGGGGGCGCTGCCGCCCACCCCCGGCTCCTGCCGGATCACCCGGCGCAGCCCGAGCTCGCGGTGCACCTCGACCTTGAACCCGGCGTTGTGCAGGATCCGGCGGGCCTCCTCGATGTCCCGGCCGAGCACCGTGGGCACCGGCAGGGCGTCGGGGTTGTCGTCGTCGCGGCAGAAGGGGTTCCAGTCGCCGAGGAAGCCGCAGTCCTTCTTGTTGACGACCAGCTTCACCTTCTCGCCCCGCGACACCCCGGTGCCCGGCTGCGGATGCTGCTCCAGCACGATGCCCCGCGGCCGGCCGGGCTGGTCCCGCCTTTCGACCTCCACCTCCAGGCCCATCGCCCGCAGCTGGTTCTCGGCCTGCTCGGCGTCGGTGTTCACCACGTTCGGCATGGTCATGCCGGAGCTGACCACGATGCCCACCGGCTCGTCGGGGGAGTGCCGCTCGGCGGTGCGCGGGTCGGTGCGCACCACGTGTTCCTTGGGGACCGTCTGGGACGGCTCGCGGGTCACCTCGCCGACCTGGAACCCGGCCTTCTCCAGGATCTCCCGCGCCTCCTGCAGCGGCTTGCCGCGCACATCGGGAACCTCGATCGGCTCCCGGCCCTTGGACGGGGTCAGCGTGACCGACCCGCCCTTGGGGACCCGCTCGCCGGGGCCGGGGTCGGAGGCCGCCACGTGCCCCTTGGGCACCTTCTCGTGGTAGACGGGCGAGGCGACCTTCACCACGATGCCTTCGGAGCCCAGCGCCTGCCGGGCGTCCTCCAGCCGCATGCCGATGATGTCGTCGGGCACGTGGTCGTACTGCCCGGACACCTGGTACCAGACCGCCCAGCCGAGGATCACCGCGGCCAGCGCGCCGATCGCGATCAGCACATAGCGGCTGGTGGCCGCGCCGATCAGGCGGTCCATCGGGGTGGCCGGCGCGGCGTGCGGGGGCGGCGCGGCCGGCTCGGGCGGCGGCGGGGGCATCATCTCCGGCCCCAGCACCCGGGTCGGCGAGTGCACCGGCCCCTGCGGCGCGGTGGGCATGGGCAGCACCGAGGTGGCGGCCTGGGCGTCGCCGTCGGGCGGCAGCGCGGCGGCCACGTCCGAGACCGCCTTGAGGAACTGCCCGGCGTCCTGCGGGCGGCGCGCCGGATCATGGCTGGTCGCCAGCGTGACCAGGGTGTCGAGCTGGGACGGCAGGCCCGGCACCAGGGTCGACGGCGGCGGCACGATCTCGTTGACGTGCTTGTAGGCCACCGCCAGCGGGGTGTCCCCGGTGTGCGGCTGCCGGCCGGTCAGCAGCTCGAACAGCATGATCCCGGCGGCGTAGACGTCGGAGCGGAAGTCGGCGCGCCCGGTCAGCACCTGCTCGGGCGCCAGATAGCCCACGGTGCCGATGATCAGGCCGGTCTTGGTCTGCTTGCCGGCGGTCTCGGCGCGGGCCAGCCCGAAGTCGGCCACCTTGACCTGGCCGTCCTCGGTGAGGAGCACGTTCTCGGGCTTGACGTCGCGGTGCACCAGCCCGGCCCGGTGCGCGGCGGCCAGCGCGGCCAGCACCGGCCGCATGACCTCCAGCGCCTCGCGGGGGTCCAGCCGCCCGCGTTCGGTCAGCAGGTCGCGCAGCGTCCGGCCGCGCACGTACTCCATCGCCAAGAACACGTGCCGGCCGTCGGTGCCCTGGTCGTAGACCGCCACCACATTGGGGTGCGACAGGGCCGCGGCCGCCTTGGCCTCGCCGATGAAGCGCCGCACGAAGTCCTCGTCCTGGGCGAGGTTGGCGTGCATCACCTTCAGCGCGATCTGCCGATCGAGCTTGGTGTCGCGGGCCACGTACACCGTGGCCATGCCACCTCGGGCGATCCGGGACTCAATGCGGTAGCGCCCGTCGAGCAGCTGCCCGACGAGGGGATCGGCAACCGTGGTGTCCATCGCAGTGAGTGTACGGGCGTTTGGGTCCGCGCCTCATCAGCCCGTGGTATGAAGTACGAACGGGGGCTTCCGTCCCGCCGGTTCTGCGGGCCGGTCAGGGCGCGCTGAGGCCCTCCCAGGGTGAGGACGCCTGGGCGTAGCGGCGCTTGGGAATGCGCCCGGCCAGGCGGGCCAGCCGCCCGGCCTGGACGGCGTGCCGCATCGCGACGGCCATCGCCACCGGCGACTGCGCCCGGGTCACCGCGGTGGCCAGCAGCACCGCATCGCACCCCAGCTCCATGGCCAGCGCCGCGTCGCTGGCGGTGCCCACCCCGGCGTCCAGGATCACCGGGACGTTCGCCTGCTCCACGATCAGCTCGATGTTGTGCGGGTTGCGGATGCCCAGCCCCGAGCCGATGGGGGACCCCAGCGGCATGACCGCCGCGCAGCCGACCTGCTCCAGCCGCCGCGCCAGCACCGGGTCGTCGTTGGTGTAGGGCAGCACCGTGAACCCCTCGTTCACCAGCCGCTCGGCCGCCTCCAGCAGCTCCACCGGGTCCGGCAGCAGCGTGTGCTCGTCGGCGATCACCTCCAGCTTGACCCAGTCGGTGCCCAGCGCCTCGCGGGCCAGCTTGGCGGTCAGCACCGCCTCCCCGGCGGTGAAGCAGCCGGCGGTGTTGGGCAGCACCGCGATGTTGCGGCGGCGCAGCACATCCAGCACCGAGCCGCGGGCGGCCGGGTCCACCCGGCGCATCGCCACCGTGGTCAGCTCGGTGCCGGAGGCCACCAGCGCCTCCTCCAGCACCTGCATGCTGGGCGCCCCGCCGGTCCCCATGATCAGCCGGGAGCCGAACGTCCGCCCGGCGATCACCAGCGGATCCCGGGCCGCCCCGGTGGCGATGTCCGCCGGGTCCGGTGCGCTCGTCGTGGTCACCTTCATCCTCCCTGCACCGCGGTCAGCACTTCGACGCGGTCGCGGTCGCGCACCGCCGTGTCGGCCCACTGCCCGCGGCTGACGACCTCGCCGTTGACCGCCACCGCGACCCCGGTCGTGGCCGCGGTGACCGACGCCACCACCTCCGCCACCGTGGTCCCCTCGGGCAGCTCCCGCTCCCGCCCGTTGACGGTGACCTTCACGCCCTCGCCTCCCCTGCGAACCGGTCGGCGGTGAACGGCGCGGCCTCGGGGGGCACCGTGCCGTCCACCAGGATCTCGGCCATGACGTCCGCGGTGATCGGGGTCAGCAGCACCCCGTTGCGGAAGTGCCCGGTGGCCAGGAACAGACCCGGCAGCGCGCTGGCGCCCAGCACCGGCGCGTTGTCCGGCGAGCCGGGGCGCAGCCCGGCCGACACCTCGGTGAACTCCAGCTCGGTGACGCCGGGCAGCAGTTCCCGGGCGTCCCGCAGCAGCTGCCACAGGCCGCCGGCGGTGACGGTGGTGTCAAAGCCCATCTCCTCCTGGGTGGCGCCCACCACCAGCTCGCCGTCCTCCCGAGGGACGAGATAGATCGACGAGCCCCGCACCACCCCGCGGGTGGTGCGCTCCAGGAAGGGGATCTTCGACCGCAGCCGCAGCACCTGGCCCTTGACCGGGCGCACCTGCGGCACCACCCCCTCCGGCAGGCCCTGCAGGTCGCTGCTCCAGGCCCCGGCGGCCAGCAGCACCATGTCGGCGCGCAGCTCCTCGCCGTCCTCCAGCCGCACCCCGGCCGCCCTGTCGCGCTCCACCAGCAGGTGCGTGGCGCGGCGGCGGACGATGCGCACGCCCTCCTTCTCGACGGCGGCCAGCAGCGCGGCGGTCAGCCGGCGCGGGTCGATCGAGCCGTCCTCGGCGGCCAGCAGCCCGCCGCGCACCGAGGGCGCCAGCATCGGCTCCAGCCGGCGGCACTCGCGGCCGCTCAGCGCCTCCACCGTCAGGCCCAGCGACTGCTGGAAGCGCCGCAGCTCCTCCAGGAACGCCAGGTCGTCGGAGTCGAAGGCGACCTGCAGCACCCCGTCGCCGCGGTACCCGGTGCGCCGCCCGGAGACCTCCTCCAATTCGGCCACGAAGGCCGGGTAGCGGTCCCGGGAGGCCAGCCCCAGCCGCAGCAGCGGCTCCTCCCCGTAGGTCACCTCGCTGACGGGGGTGAGCATCCCGGCGGCCACATGGCACGCCCCGCTGCCGGGCGCGGGATCGGCCACGGTCACCGTCGCTCCCCGGGCCGCCACCCGCCAGGCGGTGGCCAGCCCGATCACTCCCGCCCCGACGACCAGCAGGTCGCCGGGCCCGTCGGGGGTCGGCATCGGCATGCTCCCTTCGCCGGCATGATCCGGATCAGGTCCTGGCGGTCGGCGGCCCGTTCAGCCGCCCTCTCAGCCCGGTCGCACCGGGCTCCCGCGCTCGTCGCCCCTAGCCTATGCGTCCCGCTACCTCCCGGTTTGACCACCCCAAAGCATGTAAGTGCACGGGTATTAAGGTTTGCCTCCATGGAGCGCGTCATTGTGGTGGGCGGCGGGCTGGCCGGGGTCCGCTCCGTCGAGGCCCTGCGGGCCAAGGGGTATGAGGGCGAGCTGACCCTGGTGTCGGCCGAGCCGCACCCGCCGTATGACCGGCCGCCGCTGTCCAAGGCGGTCCTGATGGGCGACCAGGAGGAGACCACGGTCGACGCCGACTGGACGGCGCTGCGCTGCCGGCTGCTGCTGGGCGAGCGCGCCGGCGGCCTGCGCCTCGGCGAGGAGGGCGGCACGCTGGCGACCACCGCCGGCGACCTGCCGTTCGACGGGCTGGTCATCGCCACCGGCGCCACCCCCATCACACTGCCCGGCGACGGCCCCCAGCACGTGCTGCGCACCATCGACGACGCCCGGCGCCTGCGCTCGCAGCTGCGCGAAGGCGCCCGGATCGCGATCGTCGGCGCGGGCTGGATCGGCGCCGAGGTGGCCACCGCGGCGGCGGCCAAGGGCTGCGCGGTCACCGTCGTGGAGGCCGCCGACGCCCCGCTGGCGGGCCCGCTCGGCGCCGAGCTGGGGGCGCACACCGTCCCCTGGTACGCCGAGGCCGGCGTGGAGCTGCGCACCGGCGCCAAGGTCGCCTCCGTCGAGCCCGGCGCCCTGGTGCTGGCCGACGGCGACCGCATCGCCGCCGACGCGATCGTGGTGGGCATCGGCGTGCGTCCCGACCTCGGCTGGCTGGCGGGCTCGGGCCTGGAGGTGGACGGCGGCGTGGTCACCGACGAGACGCTGCGCACCGGTCACCCGCGGGTCGTGGCGGTCGGCGACTGCGCGTCCTGGTGGTCGCGGCGGTACCGGCGGCGGATGCTGGTGGAGCACTGGGACACCGCGCTGAACGCCCCCGACGTGGCGGCCGCGACCCTGCTGGGCCGGCCGGCCGTCTACGACCCGGTGCCCTACTTCTGGTCGGAGCAGTTCGGGCGGATGGTGCAGTACGCCGGGCACCACCCGATCGCCGAGCGCCTGGTCTACCGGGGCGACCCCACCGAGCGCCGCTGGGCCGCCTGCTGGTTCACCGGCGACCGCCTGGAGGCGATCTTGACCGTTGACCGGCCGCGCGACCTGGTGCAGGCCCGCCGGCTCATCGCCGAGGGCGCCCGGCTGGACGCCGCGGCCGTGGCCGACCCCGATACACCATTGCGCAAAGCAGTTCTCACCTGATGGTTTCAGAAGTGTGCGGGAGTGGTAGGCCAGGTGGCGTGACGCAGATGCAAGCCACAATGGAAAGCAGGCTCGACGCACACACCGACGCGCTCGTCGGGGAATGGCTCACACTGCAGGAGGCCGCCGAGAGGCTGGGCCTCAACCTCAGCCGGACCAAGCAACTCATCCGCGACCACAAGCTCCTGGGCGTCCAGCGCGAGGGCACCATCATGGTCCCCGCCGCCTTCATCCGCGGCGGGCAGATCCTCAAGGGCCTGCCGGGCACGCTGACGCTGCTGTCGGATGCCGGCTATGACAGCGTGGAGACCCTGCGGTGGCTGTTCACCGCCGACGACACCCTGCCCGGAACCCCCGTGCAGGCGTTGGCCGAGAATCGGGGGACCGAGATCCGCCGCCGCGCCCAGGCGCTGGCGTTCTAGACGGGCCGCCCCTTAAGGCGGCCCGGGAGGACCCCGTACATTGCCGACTCATCTGTTGTCCGATCGCGCCGTAGCGCTGCGGGCCCGGCTGGACCGGGCCCGCCTCTACCTGTGCACCGACGCCCGGGAGCGCCAGGGCGACCTGCCGGAGTTCCTCGATGCGGTGCTGGCCGCCGGGGTGGACATCGTCCAGCTCCGCCAAAAGGGCCTGGAGGCCCGCCAGGAACTGGAGTACCTGGAGGTCTTCCGGGACGCCTGCGACCGGCACGGAGCGCTGCTGGCGGTCAACGACCGCGCCGACGTGGCGTACGCGGCGCGGGCGGATGTGCTGCATCTGGGACAAGGCGACCTGCCGGTGCCGTACGCCCGCCGGATCGTGGGGGAGGACGTGCTGATCGGGCGGTCCACCCACAGCGACGAGCAGGCCGGCGAGGCCTCCGCCCAGCCCGGTGTGGACTACTTCTGCACCGGGCCGGTGTGGGCCACCCCGACCAAGCCGGGCCGTCCCGCGGCGGGGCTGAAACTGGTGGAGTACGCCGCCTCGCTGCGCGCCGGACGGCCCTGGTTCGCCATCGGCGGCATCGACGCCGGCAATCTCGACCGGGTGCTGGAGGCCGGTGCCCGCCGCATCGTGGTGGTCCGGGCGATCACCGAGGCCGACGACCCGGGCGCGGCCACCGCCGAACTGGCCCGCCGGCTGCGCCAGGCGCCGCCGCTGTGACCGATCTCACCGCCGGCCATCGGCGGCTCCTTGCGCCGGTGGCCGGCGGGAAAAGGAGGATCGGTCGTCGACCGCTCACCGGATGTCCGACAATTGACCCATGACGATCAGCCCTGACGAGGAGCGCCCCGTCGACCTGGTCGACGACGACGAGCTGGAGATCCTGCCCGACCAGACCGTCGATGACACCGACACCGGCTGGGGCCGGTGGCGGGACGACGATGACGACTCACGGCTGCTGGAGGAACGCCCCCCGCACTGGTGAGGATCCGTCCGATCAGACCCCGGGCAGCAGCACTCCCACGGTGAAGCCGGCCGTCACCACCACGGCCAGGGCCACCATCATCCGCCACCGATAGCGCGGGATGCCCTGCGGGCGGGGCCGGGGCGCCGGCGGCCGGCCCTCCCGCAGCGCCCGCACCAGCTGGGCGGCGGTGGGCCTGGCCGCGGGGTTCTTGTCCAGGCAGCCGAGCACCAGGGAACGCAGCGGCTCGGGCGTGCCGCCCAGCTCCGGCGAGCGGGCGACGATGCGGCGCATGACCGCCGCATCGGGTCCCGAGCCGAACGGGGGGCGCCCGGTCGCCGCGTAGACCATGGTGGCGCCCCAGGCGAAGACGTCGGCGGGCGGCCCGACCGGCTCGTCTTCGATCTGCTCGGGCGCCAGGTAGGCGGGGGTGCCGGCCGGGCCGGCAGCGCGCAGGGTGCGAGCGACGCCCAGTCCGATGACCTTGGCGCCGCCCCGGGCCAGCAGCACGTGCTCGGGTGTGAAGTTGCGGTGCACCAGGCCGGCCCGGTGGACGGCGGCCAGCGCCCGCGCGGTGCGCAGGGCCACCTTGTGCAGCCGCTCCTCCGGCAGCGGGCCGCGCTCGGCGACGACCTGCTGCAGCGAAGGGCCGGGCACGTACTCGCTGATGATGTAAGGGCGGTCGCCGCTCACCCGGGCGGCCAGGACCCGGGCGGTGTACGGCCCGGGCACCTGCCGGGCCGCGGCCACCTCCCGGGCGAAGCGGTCGCGGGCGCGGAGCCCGGCGCCGCGCCCTGCGCGCAGCACCTTCACGGTGACCAGTTCGCCGTCCTTTCCGCGGCCCAAATAGACCACGCCCTGCCTGCTCTCACCGAGCCTGCCCAGCAGCAGGCGGCCGCCCAGGCGGCGCGGGTCATCGGGGCTCAGCGGGGCCGTTTGCGGTTGCACGGCACGCTCCGGGTACGGGTTCGGACGAGGACGGACGATCTTTACCGGCTCTTTGTACCGTGTCGGCCCGCCCGATGTGCGGTAAAACGCACAGTAAAACGCCTGTCAAGGCATCGAATGCCGCTTCGTCTCACCGGATCCGGCGGCACGTGCCGGATGTTCGGGACAGGCGTGAGCCTCCGGTGACGCCGCCAGGGCGTCACCGGTTCGATCGGCCCGTGCTCGTCCAGGCCGCCGGAGACCCGCCGCATCGCTCACGGGATCTTTTTCACCACGCGACCCAAGGGCGCCGCGGCGGGAGCCCCGGGGGCGTCCGCTTGGGTCAAGGCATCGCCTTTGATGGCGATACCCCGGCTGCGGCCTGCGCGGACAAGGCGTTGAAAAGGCCCACCTCGCCTGCGGGCCGCTCAGACCCGGCGGGCGGTGGCGGCGACCGCCAGCTCGGCCAGGGCCTGACGGGCGTCGGAGGCGATCGGCGCGGACCGCAGGGCCTCATAGGCCTGCTCGGTGTAGCGGTCGATCAGCTCCTCGCAGGCGGCCAGCGCCCCGCTGCCGTCGATGATCGAGCGCAGCTGCGCGATCCCCTCGGCGTCCAGCTCCGGGTCGCCCAGCCGGCTCTCGATGAACTCGGCCTCGGCGGGGGTGGCGCGCTCCAAAGTGAAGGCCACCAGGACGGTGCGCTTGCCCTCGCGCAGGTCGTCCCCGGCGGGCTTGCCGGTCTCGGCCGGGTCGCCGAACACCCCCAGCACGTCGTCGCGCAGCTGGAAGGCGATGCCCAGCGGGCGCCCGTAGGCGCGCAGCGCCTCCACCACCTCCGGGGTGCCGCCGGCCAGCTCGGCGCCCATGTGCAGCGGGCGTTCGATGGTGTACTTGGCGCTTTTGAACTCCACCACCGTCAGCGCCCGCTCCACCGTGCCGGCGCCGCGGGCGCTCTCCAGCATGTCCAGGTACTGGCCGCAGATCACCTCGGTGCGCATCAGGTCGAACACCGGGCGGCCGCGGCGCAGCGCCTCGGTGTCCAGCCCGCTGGTGTCGAACATCTCCGCCGACCAGGCCAGGCACAGGTCGCCCAGCAGGATCGCCGAGCCCTCGCCGAAGGCCGCCGCGCCGCCCCGCCAGCCGTGCTCGCGGTGCATGGCCTCAAAACGGCGGTGCGCCGACGGCTGGCCGCGCCGGGTGTCGCTGGCGTCCATGACGTCGTCGTGGATCAGCGCGCTGGCCTGCAGCAGTTCCAGCGAGGCCGCGGCGGCGGCGATGCCGGTGGCGGCCTCGATGTCCTCGCCACCGGCGGCCCGCCAGCCCCAGTAGCAGAACGCCGGGCGCAGCCGCTTGCCACCGGCCAGCAGCGCATCCAGCGCGCTGAGCAAAGGTGCCAGGTCATCACTGATCGCCAGCACCCCCGGACGCTGCCGATCCACGAAGGACAGCAGCGCGTGGTCGATTTCCTTGCGAACACGGCCAGCGGACATATCGATCACCCTAGTGAACCGGAGACGGGTGTTCTCACTCAGGTCGGGCCGAGCACCCCAGTTGACGACCGTGCCGCCCCGACCTGTCGATCATGGTCATTATGAACGTCAAGATGGAACGATCCGCAATAGCGGAAAGTGGGTTATTTCCCGCAACTGCCGATTCGACGATCCTCACACCTTACGGACAGGTCACGATGTGGTTTTTCTACGGGTACATTCCTGATCCGCTGCGGTGAGAACGCCGGCCGCCCGCCCCGTCCCCGCCGTGCGGGGCCGCGGGCGGCCCGAGACAGGTTCTGAAGATCGCACTAGCCTGGAGGGATGCGTCCTGTGTTGCCTGACCGCCCGCCCACCATCCGCGAGCTGCTCGCCGCCGGCGGCAAGTCGTTCTCCTTTGAGTTCTTCCCGCCCAAGACCGAGACGGGCATGCGCAACCTGTGGCGCACCATCCGGCAGCTGGAGGCGCTGCGGCCGACGTTCGTGTCGGTCACCTACGGCGCCGGCGGCGGCACCCGCGACAAGACCGTCGAGATCGTCGAGCGGATCGCCACCGAGACCACCCTCACCCCGGTGGCGCACTGCACCGCGGTCAACCACTCCGTCGCCGAGCTGCGCCACCTCATCGGCAGGTTCGCCGCGGTGGGGGTGCGCAACATCCTGGCGCTGCGCGGCGACCCGCCGGGCGACCCCACGGGGGAGTGGGTCAAGCACCCCCAAGGGGTGGAGTACGCCGCCGACCTGGTGCGCCTGATCCGCTCGGCCGGCGACTTCTGCGTGGGCGTGGCGGCCTTCCCCTACCGGCACCCGCGCTCGCCCGACGTCGAAAGCGACACCCGCCACTTCGTGGCCAAGTGCCGGGCCGGCGCCGACTACGCCATCACCCAGATGTTCTTCCGCGCCGAGGACTACTTCCGGCTGCGCGACCGGGTCGCCGCGCACGGCTGCCACGTCCCGATCATCCCGGGCATCATGCCGGTCACCCAGCTGAGCACCATCGAACGCTCCGAGCAGCTGTCGGGCGCGCCGTTCCCGCCGGAGCTGGCCGCCCGCTTCGAGGCGGTCGCCGACGACCCGGAGGCGGTGCGCCGGCTGGGCATCGAGCACGCCGCCGAGCTGTGCCAGGAGCTGCTGGACCAGGGGGCGCCGGGCATCCACTTCATCACCTTCAACAAGTCCACCGCGACCCGCGAGGTCTACGGGCTGCTGGACACCGGTGCCCACCGGCCCGCCCCGGCACCGGCCACGGCCACCGCCTGACGCGCCCCGCGTCGCGCGTCCCGGCTTTCTCGCGCTGAAGGGAGCGCCCTGCGGAAAGCCCGCCGGCCCGGCCGCCGCTGCCGTCTTATCACTCCGGGGAGACCGCCAGCGGCAGCCGGGCGCCCATCACCGCGTAGCGGGGACCGCCCCCGGGGAACTCGAAGTCGGGCAGCAGGTCGATCATCCCCACCGACCGGTAGAGCCGGCGGGCCCGGGTCTCCGGATCGCGGGCCAGCGTGGACAGCACCACGGTCCGCTCACTGCGGCCGGCGCACAGCCTGGTCAGCAGCGTCCGGCCCACCCCCCGCCCCTGGTGGGCGGGGTCCACGTGCAGTTCGGCGACCTCGAAGGCGTCCGACAGCCACTCGGCGGCAAATTGCGGGCCTCCCGCCTCGGTCAGCCCCTGGCGGACCACATCGTGCCACCACTGGCCGGGCGCCCCGTGGAAGCCGTAGGCGAACCCCAGGATCGTCGCGCCGCGCAGGAACGGGCGGCGCGTCTCGGCCACCAGCGCCCGGAACCGCGGGTAGGTGGCGTGCCGCTCCATGATCGAATACCGGCCCGGCAGCTGGTCCCGCGGCGGGTTCATCGCCGCCGCGTACACCTGCAGGATCGGGCCGAGGCGGCGCCGGAAGCCGCGCTCGTCCAGCTCGCGCACTCTGGGCCGGTCGGCCTGGTCAGCGTCGTCCACTCCGCCAGACTAGACCCGTTGGATCGTGCGGGGCGTGGCGATCAGCGCGGCGTGCAAGTCCCTGAGGATCTGCTCGGCCGCCTGCTGCAGCATCCGCCGGTTCTCCTCCAGCCGCTCGCCCCAGCTGCGGGCCTCGGGACCCAGCCAGGCGTCGGTGCCGTTGAGGGTCTTCAGCGGCGGGTCCAGCGCCCGCCGCAGCTGGTCGATGCTGCCGTAGGCGTCCCGGTAGGCGTGATAGAGCCGGGCGTACTCGGGGTTGGGCACCTCGCCCGGCGGCAGCAGCCGCGCGGTGGCCTGGTCGATGGGCGGTGGCACGGTCGGCGGCGGCGGTGGCGTCATATCGGCCTTCCGGGATGTCGGCCCTGCCGGGCCGTCGGTCTCCTCACTGCTCGGGGCGCTACCGCTGTTGCGGCACCGGCGCCAGCGGGCCCAGCAGGTCCAGCCGGTCCAGGGCCGCGTCGGTGCGGGGGCTGAAGTGGGCCTGCGACAGCACGTGAACGGCGATGTCGCGGACGCCGAGCCGGTCCGCCTCGGCCAGCAGCGCCTTCAGCCAGGCGGTGTTCATGGGCAGGTGGAAGCTGGCGGTGCCCAGCGACCGGCTGAGCGCCTGCAGCCGCTCCTCGTCCCCGGCCGCCCGCTTGATCAGCTCGGCGACCCCGGCCGGGCCGAGCCGGTCATACAGCTCCTCGGTGTAGTCCGGATCGTCGGCGGCCTGCTCCAGCCGCCGCCAGACCTCCTGGGGAATCGGCCCGCCTCCCTTGATGGCCCGTTCGATGGCCAGGGCGTCGGCACGGGCGGCCTTTTGGGCGGACGGCCGGTCGGGGAAGAGCCCGATGTCGTCACCGGCGCCCCTGGGCGTCGGTGACCTGCGCGGCGGCTCGGCCGTCCCGCCGCCCCCGTTCGCCCGCGGCACGCCCGGGGCGAACGGGGCCGCAGGGACGGCGCGGGGACCGCCCGCCGGGTCGGGGTGGGTGATGGCGTAGTTGTAGCGCCGGTGCAGCATGCCGAGCTGCTCGCCGACCCACACGCTGACCTCCTGCGCCCGCAGGTGCCCTGAGACGGGCACCCCGGGCGGCGGGGGATGGGCCTCCAGCCACCCGATGATCGCCCGGTTGGCGGCGGTCATCTGCTTGAGCAGGTGCCCCAGCGCATCGGGGTCGATCCCGCGGAACTGCGGGTCCCGTGCGGCGGGACCGCCGCGCATGCTCGCGCTCATGGCCGCTCCGATGCTGACGGACGGTTCGGGGCTCTCACCAGGCCCCAGCGGTGCGGCGGAGGGGCCGTACCGTATACGTCAGATTACGAGTGGTACGTGGCGATGACCAAGCATGCGCCGCGCTTCGGGACGGACCGGCCCTCAGGCGCCCTCCAGCGCCCGCTTCACCGCGGCCTCGTCACGGGCCACCACCGCCCGGCCGTCGTCGGTGATGATGATGGGCCGCTGGATCAGCACCGGGTGGGCGACCATGACCTCGATCCAGCGGGCCCGCTGGCGGGGCAGGTCCTTCAGCCCCAGCTCCTTGGCCACCGGCTCGTTCAGCCGGGCCACCTCCCAGGGCTCGGCGCCGATGGCGGTGAGCACCCGGTCGAGTTCGTCCGCCGTCGGCGGCCGGTCCAGGTAACGGCGTTCGGTGTAGGTCACGCCCGCCGCGTCGAGGGCGGCCTTGGCGGCGCGGCTCTTGGAGCAGCGCGGGTTGTGCCAGATCTCCATGCCGGGATTCTCTCAGGGCCGGGCGGACGCCGCGGCCCGCCCGGCCCCCGCCGTTCAGGCGCCGATGTCGGCCGGGGTGCCGCCGGTGATGCGCACCAGCTCTTCGAAGGAGGTGGGGAAGACGGTGTTGGGGTGACCGCCGGCCGCCCACACCACCTCGTGTTCGCGCAGCCAGGTGTCGACCAGCGTCCGGATCGGCGCCGGATGCCCGACCGGCGCCACCCCGCCGATCGGCTGGCCGGTGGCCTGACGGACGAACTCGGGGGAGGCCCGCCGCACCTTCCGCGCCCCGACCAGGGCGGCGGCCTTGGCGGTGTCCACCCGGTGCGCGCCGCTGGTCAAGATCAGCAGGGGGGCGTCGTCGGCGGCGAAGACCAGGCTGTTGGCGATGGCGCCCACCGGGCAGCCGAGCTTTTCGGCGGCGGCCTCGGCGGTGCGGACCGCCTCCGGCAGCTCCACGATCTGACCCTTGGCGCCCAGCTCCTTGAGGGCCGCGGCCACACGTTCGACGTTGGGATGCATGCCCAGCACCTTAAAGTCTGCGTTCACGCCCTCGGACCGGCGAATGGAACACCCGTCGCGAAGGGAATCCTTGCGGTGGGAGGTCGCGGATGGGGACACGGGCGCAGATGGCGGGATTCCTTCTGGCGGGCGGCGCCTTGGCGCTGTCCGGCTGCACGCAGGCGGGCACCACGGCGGTGAGCCGGCCCCGCCCGGCCGTGGCGACGGTCACCCCCGCCACGCCCGACCCCACGCCCACGCCCCCTCCCACGCTCAAGCCGGGCGCCCGGGGCGAGCACGTCAAGGCGCTGCAACGGCGGCTCAAGGAACTGGGGTACGCCCCCGGCCCCATCGACGGCCGCTACGGCAACCTCACGCAGATGGCGGTGTGGGCGTTCCAGAAGGTCAACCGCATCAAGGTGAGCGATACGGTCGGCGAACGGATGTGGGCGGCCCTGGAGAACCCCAAGGCGCCGCGGCCGGTGTCCAAGCGGCGCGAGCCCGAGCGGGTGGATGTCGATCTGCGCCGCCAGTACCTGGTGGTCTACAAGGCCGGGCGGCCCGTGCTGATCTCTCACATCTCCTCGGGGTCGGGGGAGCACGTGCTGACCCCCACCGGGGACTTCCGCACGGGCCGGCGCGTCTCCGGCTGGGAGACCTCGCCGCTGGGACGGCTGTACAACCCGGTCTACTTCTACGGGGGCATCGCCTTCCACGGGTCGCTGAGCGTCCCCCGCTATCCGGCGTCGCACGGGTGCGTGCGGCTGCCGATGAACGTCGCCGAGGAGTTTCCCAAGCTCGTCGGCACCAACGTCCCGGTGCACGTGCGCCGTCCCGAGTGAGTTGTCCGGTTTTGTCAGACCCGGCTGGTGTACTGGGTCCCGCCATCGGCGAGCCGGGGCGTCCTCTATGGATGACCTGGTGAAAGTCGGTGTTCGAACGTATTGACGAACTGTGATGCGGGCGGTTTACTGAGAGTGCATCGAACTTGTGTTCGATGTGGCGCGGGGCTCGCGGCCCGCGCCAAGGGCACGCCCCGCCGCCGGAGCGGCGGGGCGTGACGGCCGGGCGGAGTGAGGGGAAGCTCTCCGCCCGGCCGGCCCGGAGCCGGAAGGAGGCAGGCGCATGTCCGGATCGACAGCCGCCGGGGGCGGGGCGGACCCCGCCGCCCGCCCGGCGAGCCCGCGCCCCCGCAGCGTCCCGTCGCCGCGGTCCGGTCACACCGTGCGCGGCCAGCTGGAGGCGGCCCGCATGTGCCTGGCCGAGGCGGCCGAGGCCACCTCGCCGGCCGTCCGCTACGTGTCGGCCCACCTGGCCGCCCTGCGCGCCGCCGCGGCCGTGCTGGCCGCCCGCCGGCCGCCGGACAAGCCCCGCCGGGGCCGGCCCCGCAGCGTCTGGGTGCTGCTGCCGGAGGCCGAGCCCGCGCTGCGGGAGTGGGCCGCCTTCTTCGCCGCCGGCGCCGACAAGCGCGCCGCCGCCGAGGCCGGCCTGCCCCGCGCCGTCACCCCCCGCGAGGCCGAGGAGCTGCTGAGCGACGCGGAGGTCTTCGTCTCCCTGGTGGAGGACACCCTCGGCGTCCCCGGCCAGACCGCCCTCCCCCTCCCGCAGACCAGGGCCGGCTGATCACGGCACTCCGGGGAGCGCCTCCGGCCTCCCCGGGCCGGCATCGCCTCCCCCTCCCCTCGGGCGATGCCGGAGCCCCCCGTGTCGGCGGGGCCGCGGGCCCCTGAGCGGCCCCGCCGACACGCCCTCCCCGCGGCCCGCCTTGCTGGCTGTGCGGTGTTTCGGGAGGTAAGGGGGGTGAAGGAGGGCTTTGCCGAGGCCAGTGGGTAACGTGGCCTCGGCATGGGAGTGGGTGGACGGGGCCCGGGCGGGCGGGGCGACCGGCGGGTCGTGCCGTTGCTGGCCTTTTTGGGCGTGATGGCGTACTCGCTGTCGATGGCGGTGGTGACCCCCGCATTGCCGCTGATCCAGCGGGATCTGCAGACCTCCGCCGGAGGGGCGGCGTGGGCGCTGACGGCGATGACGCTGTCGGCGGCGGTGGGGACGCCGGTGATCGGGCGGCTGGGGGACCTGTTCGGGCCGCGGCGGGTGCTGCTGGCGGTGCTGGCGGTGACCGTGGTCGGGATGGTGGTCGCCGCGTTGGCGCGTTCGCTGCCGCTGCTGCTGGCCGGCCGGGTGCTGGCGGGAGCGGGCGGCGGGGTGTTCCCCCTGGCGTACACGATCATCCGGGAGGTGAGCCCGCCGCACCGGACGGCCTCGGCGGTGGGGCTGATGTCGTCGATGCTGGGCCTGGGCGGCGCGGTGTCCTGGGTGATCGCCGGGCCGGTCATCGACTGGTTCGGCTGGCGGTGGCTGCTGTGGGTGCCGGTGGCCGGACTGGTGCCGGGGATGGCGGCGGCATGGTGGATCGTTCCAAGGTCGACCGGGCGGACGGGGGCGCGGATCGACTGGTGGGGCGCGGTGCTCTTTGCCGCCTGGATGGTCGGCGGGCTCACCGCGCTCACCCAGGCCCCGGCCCGGGGCTGGACCGATCCGCTGCTGCTGGCCCTGCTGGCGGCGGCCGCGCTGCTGGCCGCCTGCTGGCTGGCGGTGGAGTCCAAGGTGGCCGAGCCGCTGGTGGACCTGCGGGTGATGCGCATCCGCGGGGTGTGGACGGCCAACGTCGCCTCGGTCCTGGCCGGCTATGCGCTGATGGCCGGGGGAGTGCTGTTCCCCCTGCTGGTGCAGGCGCCCGCCGGCGGCGGCTTCGGGTTCGGCGGTTCGGCCACGCAGGCGGCGCTGCTGCAGCTGCCCGCCAGCGTGGGGATGACGGTGGCGGGATTCGCCGCCGGGGCGCTGGATGTGCGGATCGGCTCCCGCACGGTGCTGCTGGCCGGGGCGTCGATGGCGCTGGCCGGATACGGGTACGTGGCGTTCGCGCACGAGGAGATGTGGCAGCTGTACGCCGCGAGCACCGTCCGCGGGATCGGCCTCGGCCTGGCGTATGCGGCGGTCGCCAATCTGGTGGTCGCCGCCGTCCCGGCCGGGCAGACGGGGGTGGCCACCGGGGTGAACACGCTGATCCGCACGGTGGGGGCGTCGCTGGGGACCCAGGCCAGCGCCGCCATCATCACCGCCTCGGCGACGGCCGGCGGCACGCCGACCGAGGGCGGCTTCGTCGCCGGGTTCCTGGCGGCCGCCGCCACGATGGCGGCCGCGATGGTGTTCGCCCTGCTCGCGCCCGGAAGACGCGCCGGTCCGGCCGCCCGGCGGACGGGCCCGCATTGAGCGCCATGCGCCGCCCTTTCCCGCCCGGGCGGTTCCGGCGCTCAACCCTCCGGGAGGCGGCACCTCCCGCTCGGAGGAGTCCAGGGCGGCTCTCCCGTGAAAAGACGAACCGCCGCATCGCAGACCGCTCAAGCGGCCTGCGATGCGGCGGGTACGGCGGGAATCAGAAGGCCTCGACGGCGCGGCGGGCCTCCGGGTCGAGGACGCCCCAGCTGATGAGCTCCTCGGTCAGGTCGGCGGGGGACTTGTCGTAGATCACCGCCAGGGAGCGCAGGTCCTCCTGGCGGATCGACAAGACCTTGCCGTTGTAGTCGCCGCGCTGGCTTTGGATCGTGGCGGCGTAACGAGCCAGGGGGCCGGCCTTGTCCTTGGGAAGCTGCTGGAGCCGCTCCAGGTCGATCACCAGCTTGGGCGTCGGCCCCAGCGGGCTGGGCGAGGCCCCGCCCGGCAGCAGCTCCGAGACCGGCACGCCGTAGAAGTCGGCGAGCTCGGCCAGCTTCTGGACGGTGACGGCGCGGTCGCCGCGCTCATAGGAACCCACCACGACGGCCTTCCAGCGGCCGCGGGACTTTTCTTCCACGCCGTGCAGGGACAGGCCCTGCTGAGTACGGATCGCGCGCAGACGCGCGCCAAGAGCCTTAGCGTATTCAGACGGCATCGTTGCGGCCCCCCAGGCTCACTTTCGTCGTCAAAATCAGCTCGGTACCGGGGAGCGGCGGTCTCGCACTCGCCCCCGGAGGGAGCTGGGACCGGGACCGAACGCCCCGGACCCGTCTCCAGGGATGGTTACGGACAGTGACGGTAAAACGGGGAGGGCCCCAGGTCAAGCCGATTGGAAAAAAGCGGTCGAATCGCGGGGACGGGCCCCGGCCCCGGCATGCCCCGCCCGCCCGGCTCACCGCGGCGGCCCCCGCCGCACCCCGCCCGAAGTGACCTCTCTCACCTGGCAAGACGTCCCGGCCTGGGAGCAGACCGGCCGAAGCGGGCTGCTACGGTGAGGGCGGCAAGACGTCCTTTAAGCCCCGTCCCGTGAGGCGGGAAAGGAGGTTGAGGCGGTGAACGCTGCCTCCAGGCCGGCGGAGCCGGCCGAGGCGCGCGATGCGGAACGTGATTTGCGACACAAGGCCGTTCTCGAGGCCCCCGAGATCCGCCGCGCGCTCACCCGTATCGCCTACGAGATCCTCGAACGCACCAAAGGCGGCGACGACGTCGTCCTGCTGGGCATCCCGACCCGCGGGGTGACGCTCGCCCGCCGGCTGGCCGCCCGGCTGCAGGAGGTCGAGGGCAAGCCCTTCCCGCACGGCTCGCTCGACGTCACCATGTACCGCGACGACCTGCGGATGCGTCCGGCCCGGGCGCTCGGCAGGACCGACCTGCCGGCCGAGGGCATCGACGACCGCATCGTGGTGCTGGTGGACGATGTGCTGTTTTCCGGCCGCACCGTCCGCGCCGCGCTGGACGCCCTCAGCGATCTGGGCCGGCCGCGCGCCGTGCAGCTGGCGACGCTGGTGGACCGGGGCCACCGCGAGCTGCCCATCCGCGCCGACTATGTGGGCAAGAACCTGCCCACCTCGATGCGCGAGACCGTCCGGGTGCTGCTGACCGAGAACGACGGCCGGGACGCGGTGCTGATCGGACCGGCCGACGGCGCCCGCGACGGATCGCCGTCGCCGGCCCGCCGCCCGCCGGCCCGGCGCCCCGACGATGCAGCAGGTTCGCCCGACAGGAAGTCCGCAAAGTGAAGCGTCACCTCATCTCCGCGGCCGATCTGAGCCGGGACGACGCGCTGCTGGTGCTGGACACCGCAGAGGAGCTCGCCCAGATCGCCGACCGCTCGATCAAGAAACTGCCGACCCTGCGCGGCCGCACGGTGGTCAACCTGTTCTTTGAGGACTCCACCCGCACCCGCATCTCCTTCGAGGCCGCCGCCAAGCGCCTGTCGGCCGACGTGATCAACTTCTCCGCCAAGGGCTCCAGCGTCTCCAAGGGCGAAAGCCTCAAGGACACCGCGCTGACCCTGGAGGCCATGGGCGCCGACGCGGTGGTCATCCGGCACAGCGCCGCCGGCGCCCCCCACCGCCTGGCCACCTGGGTGCGCGGCAGCGTCATCAACGCCGGCGACGGCACCCACGAGCACCCCACCCAGGCGCTGCTGGACGCCTTCACCATGCGCCGCCGCCTGGGCGACCTGGACGGCCGGCGGGTCACCATCGTCGGGGACGTGCTGCACAGCCGGGTGGCCCGCTCCAACGTGCTGCTGCTGAACACCCTCGGCGCCGAGGTCACCCTGGTCGCCCCGCCGACGCTGCTGCCGGTCGCGGTGGACTCCTGGCCCTGCTCGGTCTCCTACGACCTGGACGCCGAGCTGCCCAAGAGCGACGTGGTGATGATGCTGCGGGTGCAGCGCGAGCGCATGAACGCCGCCTACTTCCCGACCGTCCGTGAATACAGCCGCCGCTACGGGCTGGACGCCGAGCGCGTCGCCAAGCTGCCCGAGCACGCCATCGTCATGCACCCCGGCCCGATGAACCGCGGTGTGGAGATCGCCGCCGAGGTGGCCGACTCGCCCCGCTCCACCGTGACCGAGCAGGTCACCAACGGCGTCAGCGCCCGCATGGCCGTGCTCTACCTGCTGCTGGGCGGCTCGGAGCCGGCCATCGGCAAGGAGGTGTCCGAGTGAGCCACAGCTTCCTCATCAAAGGCGCGCGCCTGCTCGGCGGGGAACCCGCCGACCTGCTGCTGCGGGACGGGGTGATCGCCGAGGTCGGCCGCGGCCTGGACGCCGCCGGCGCCCAGGTGCTCGACGCCGCCGGGCTGATCGCCCTGCCCGGCCTGGTCGACCTGCACACCCACCTGCGCGAGCCCGGCCGCGAGGACGCCGAGACCGTGGAGACCGGCACCCGCGCCGCCGCCAAGGGCGGCTACACCGCGGTGCACGCCATGGCCAACACCCACCCGGTCGCCGACACCGCCGGCGTGGTGGAGCAGGTGTGGCGGCTGGGCCGCGAGGCCGGGTACTGCGATGTGCACCCGGTCGGGGCGGTCACCCAGGGCATCGCCGGCAAGCACCTGGCCGAGCTGGGCGCGATGGCCGACTCGGCCGCGCGGGTGCGGGTGTTCTCCGACGACGGGCACTGCGTGTCGGACGCGGTGATCATGCGGCGGGCCCTGGAGTACGTCAAGGCCTTCGACGGCGTCATCGCCCAGCACGCCCAAGAGCCCCGCCTCACCGAGGGCGCCCAGATGAACGAGGGCGAGGTCTCCGCGGAGCTGGGACTGCCCGGCTGGCCCGCGGTGGCCGAGGAGGCCATCATCGCCCGCGACTGCCTGCTGGCCGCGCACGTGGGCTCCCGGCTGCACGTCTGCCACGTCTCCACCGCCGGCTCGGTGGAGATCATCCGCTGGGCCAAGAGCAAGGGCTGGCAGGTGACCGCCGAGGTCACCCCCCACCACCTGCTGCTGGACGACACCCTGGTGCGCGGCTACGACCCCATCTACAAGGTCAACCCGCCGCTGCGCACCGCCGAGGACGTGGCCGCGCTGCGCCAGGGGCTGGCCGACGGCACCATCGACGCGGTCGCCACCGACCACGCCCCCCACCCGGTCGAGGACAAGGAGACCGAGTGGGCCGCCGCCGCCATGGGCATGATCGGGCTGGAGACGGCGCTGCCGGTCATCCAGCTCGCCATGGTGGAGACCGGGCTGCTGGACTGGGCCGGCGTGGCCGACCGCATGTCCTTCCGCCCGGCCCGCATCGGCCGCCTGGAGGGGCAGGGCCGGCCGCTGGAGGCCGGCTCCCCCGCCAACGTGGTGCTCTACGACCCGTCCCCGCGCACCGTCGTCGACCCGGCGACCTTCGCCTCCAAGAGCCGCAACAGCCCCTTCGCCGGCCTGGAGCTGCCGGGCCGGGTGGTGGCGACGTTCCTGCGCGGCCGGCCCACCGTCTGGGAAGGAAAGCTGCAATGACCCGACCCGCCGCGATGCTCGTGCTCGAAGACGGCCGGGTGTTCCATGGGGTCGCCTTCGGCGCCGAGGGCGAGACGTTCGGGGAGATGGTCTTCAACACCGGCATGACCGGCTACCAGGAGACCCTCACCGACCCGTCGTATGCCGGGCAGATCGTGGCGATGACCGCTCCGCACATCGGCAACACCGGCGTCAACGACGAGGACCCCGAGTCCGGGCGCATCCAGGTGGCCGGGTACGTGGTGCGCGAGCCGTCCCCCATCGCCTCCAGCTGGCGGGCCCGCCGCACCCTGGAGGAGGAGCTCAGGGCCCAGGGGATCGTCGGCATCGCCATGCCCGGCACTCGCGCCCTCACCCGCCACCTGCGCGACAAGGGCGCCATGCGCGGCGGGATCTCCAGCGTGGAGACCGACCCGCAGGCGCTGCTGGAGCGGGTGCTGGCCAGCCCGTCGATGGAGGGCGCCGACCTGGCCCGCACCGTCACCACCCCCGAGCCGTACGTCGTCCCGGCCGTCGGCCCCAAGCGCTACACCGTGGCCGCCGTGGACTTGGGGATCAAGGCGATGATCCCGCGCTACATGGCCGAGCGCGGCTGCCAGGTGCACGTGCTGCCGGCCACCTCCACCGCCGAGGACATCCTGGCGCTGGACCCCGACGGGGTGTTCTTCAGCAACGGGCCGGGCGACCCGGCCGCCACCGGGTACGCGGTCGAGACGCTGCGCGGGGTGCTGCAGGCCGGCAAGCCGTTCTTCGGCATCTGCCTGGGCAACCAGATCTTCGGCCGGGCGCTGGGGCTGGGCACCTACAAGCTGCGGTTCGGCCACCGCGGCATCAACCAGCCGGTGCGGGACCGCCGCACCGGGCGGGTGGAGATCTCCGCCCACAACCACGGGTTCGCCGTGGACGCCCCGCTGGACGGCCCGTTCGACACGCCCTTCGGCCGCGCCGAGGTCAGCCACGTCAACCTCAACGACGGCTGCGTGGAGGGCCTGCGGCTGCTGGACTACCCGGCCTTCAGCGTCCAGTACCACCCGGAGGCCGCGGCCGGCCCGCACGATTCCACTTCGCTGTTCGACCGGTTCTGCGAGCTGATGGATGGGAAGGCCGCGAACGGGAAGGCGCGTGCGTAATGTGTCCCGATTTCTTCCGTCCTGGGGCTGTCGTCGGCCCGTGTGATTCCGCCGGTCTTCTCGACCAGTTCTGTGAAGCCATGGAGGGCGCCCGGTAATGCCTCGCCGCCAAGATCTCAAGTCGGTCCTGGTGATCGGCTCCGGGCCGATCGTCATCGGCCAGGCATGTGAATTCGACTACTCCGGAACCCAGGCGTGCCGGGTGCTCAAGTCCGAGGGGCTGCGCGTCGTCCTGGTCAACAGCAACCCGGCGACGATCATGACCGACCCGGAGTTCGCCGACGCCACCTATGTCGAGCCGATCACCCCGGACGTGGTCGAGAAGATCATCGCCAAGGAGCGGCCGGACGCGCTGCTGCCCACCCTGGGCGGCCAGACCGCCCTCAACACCGCGATCGCGCTGCACGAGTCGGGGGTGCTGGAGCGCTACGGCGTGGAGCTGATCGGCGCCGACATCGAGGCCATCCAGGCCGGGGAGAACCGCGAGCGCTTCAAGGAGGTCGTCGCCGCGGTCGCCGCCAAGTACGGCCTGAACGCCGAGTCGGCCCGCTCGGTGATCTGCCACAGCATGGACGAGTGCCTGGCCGCCGCCGCCGAACTGGGCTACCCGCTGGTGGTGCGGCCCTCCTTCACCCTCGGCGGCACCGGCTCGGGCATGGCCTACAGCGAAGAGGACCTGCGCCGCATCGCCGGCGCCGGGCTGGCCGCCAGCCCCACCAGCGAGGTGCTCCTGGAGGAGTCCATCCTCGGCTGGAAGGAGTACGAGCTGGAGGTCATGCGCGACCGGGCCGACAACGTCGTCATCGTGTGCTCCATCGAGAACCTCGACCCGATGGGCGTGCACACCGGCGACTCCATCACCGTCGCCCCGGCGATGACGCTGACCGACCGCGAGTACCAGAACATGCGGGACGTGGCGATCGCGGTGATCCGCGAGGTCGGGGTGGACACCGGCGGCTGCAACATCCAGTTCGCGGTGCACCCCGAGACCGGGCGGATGATCGTCATCGAGATGAACCCGCGGGTCTCCCGCTCCTCGGCGCTGGCCTCCAAGGCCACCGGCTTCCCGATCGCCAAGATCGCCGCCAAGCTGGCCATCGGCTACACCCTCGATGAGATCCCCAACGACATCACCCGCGAGACCCCGGCCAGCTTCGAGCCCACCCTCGACTACGTCGTGGTCAAGGTGCCCCGCTTCGCCTTCGAGAAGTTCCCCGGCGCCGACGCCACGCTGACCACCCACATGAAGTCGGTGGGCGAGGCCATGGCGATCGGCCGGTCCTTCCCCGAGGCGCTGCAAAAGGCGCTGCGGTCGCTGGAGCAGAAGGGCTCGTCCTTCTCCTGGGACGGCGAGCCCGGCGACCCGCAGGAGCTGCTGCGCAGCGCCGGCCGCCCGCACGAGGGCCGGCTGCGCGATGTGCAGCGGGCGCTGTGGGCCGGCGCCACCGTCGAGCAGGTCCACCGGGCCACCGGCATCGACCCGTGGTTCCTGGAGCAGATCGCCGCCATCAACGAGGTCGCCGACCAGATCCGCACCGCCGAGGACGCGCTGACCCGCGACAAGCTGCTGACCGCCAAGCGCTACGGCTTCTCCGACGCCCAGATCGGGCAGTTGCGGGGCCTGCCGGAGGAGGTGGTCCGGGAGCTGCGGCGGGCGCTGGGCGTGCGGCCGGTCTACCACACCGTGGACACCTGCGCCGCGGAGTTCGCCGCCCGCACCCCCTACCTGTACTCCACCTACGACGAGGAGACCGAGGTCCCCACCGGGGACAAGCCCAAGGTCATCATCCTCGGCAGCGGCCCCAACCGCATCGGCCAGGGCGTGGAGTTCGACTACTCCTGCGTGCACGCTTCCTTCACCCTCTCGGAGGCCGGTTACGAGACCGTCATGGTCAACTGCAACCCCGAGACGGTCTCCACCGACTACGACACCTCCGACCGGCTGTACTTCGAGCCGCTCACCTTGGAGGACGTGCTGGAGGTGGTGCACGCCGAGCAGCAGACCGGCCCGGTCGCCGGGGTGATCGTCCAGCTGGGCGGGCAGACCCCGCTGGGGCTGGCCCAAAAGCTCAAGGACGCCGGCGTGCCGATCGTGGGCACCTCGCCGGAGAGCATCCACCTGGCCGAGGACCGCGGCGCCTTCGGCCGGGTGCTGGAGCGGGCCGGGCTGCCGGCGCCCAAGCACGGCACCGCCACCTCGTTCGAGGAGGCCCGCAAGATCGCCGCCGAGATCGGCTACCCGGTGCTGGTGCGCCCCTCCTACGTGCTGGGCGGACGCGGCATGGAGATCGTCTACGACGACGCCACGCTGCAGTCCTACATGGCCAAGGCCACCGAGGTCAGCCCCGAGCACCCGGTGCTGGTGGACCGGTTCCTCGATGAGGCGGTCGAGATCGACGTCGATGCCCTCTTCGACGGCGAGGAGCTGTACCTGGGCGGGATCATGGAGCACATCGAGGAGGCCGGGATCCACTCCGGCGACTCGGCCTGCGCCCTGCCCCCCATCACGCTGGGCCGCGAGGACATCGAGCGGATCCGCACCTCCACCGAGGCGCTGGCCCGCGGCATCGGGGTGCGCGGCCTGATCAACGTCCAGTACGCCCTGTCGGCGGGGGTGCTGTACGTGCTGGAGGCCAACCCGCGCGCCTCCCGCACCGTCCCGTTCGTCTCCAAGGCCACCGCGGTCCCCCTCGCCAAGGCCGCCGCCCGGGTGATGATGGGCGCCACCATCGCCGAGC
Organism: Thermomonospora sp. CIF 1; assembly: GCF_001896795.1. Taxonomy (NCBI): domain Bacteria; kingdom Bacillati; phylum Actinomycetota; class Actinomycetes; order Streptosporangiales; family Thermomonosporaceae; genus Thermomonospora; species Thermomonospora sp. CIF 1. The sequence continues at coordinate 355,309 of NZ_MOYN02000021.1, read as the reverse complement.
TGCGCGCCGAGGGGCTGCTGCCGCGCGAGGGCGACGGCGGCACGCTGCCGCTGGACGCCCCCATCGCGGTCAAGGAGGCGGTGCTGCCCTTCGACCGGTTCCGCAACGCCCAGGGCCAGGGCGTGGACATCGTGCTCGGCCCGGAGATGCGCTCCACCGGCGAGGTCATGGGCATCGACGAGACCTTCGGCACCGCCTTCGCCAAGTCCCAGCAGGCCGCCTACGGGGCGCTGCCGACCAAGGGACGGGCGTTCGTGTCGGTGGCCAACCGGGACAAGCGCTCGATGGTCTTCCCCGTCAAGCGCCTGGCCGACCTGGGCTTTGAGATCCTGGCCACCGAGGGCACCGCCGAGGTGCTGCGCCGCAACGGCGTGCATGCCAAGATCGTGCGAAAGCACAGCGAAGGGCCCGGTCCCGACGGCGAGCCCACCATCGTCCGGCGCGTCCTCGACGGGGAGGTGGACCTCATCGTCAATACTCCCTTCGGCAGCCCCGGCCAATCGGGGCCGCGACTGGACGGCTATGAGATCCGCACCGCCGCGGTGCTGCGGGGCATCCCGTGCGTGACCACCACGGCCGGACTGGCCGCCGCGGTGCAGGGCATCGAGGCCATCGTCCGCGGCGACCTGGGCGTCCGCTCGCTGCAGGAACACGCCGAACGCCTGCGGGCCGCCCGCCGGTGACGGCCCGCCGATGAGGGAGGGACGAGGGGGTGACCGACAACGCCGCTCGGGCCGCCGCCGGCGCCCTGCGCACCTCGGCGATCGTGCTGACGGTCCGCCAGGTGCGCGACTACCACGCGATCACGCTGGTGGCGCCCGCGGTCGCCGAGCGGTTCCGGCCGGGGCAGTTCGTGGCGCTGGCGGTCGGCGGGGAGCACACCGGCCGGCTGCTGCGCCGCTGCTTTTCGGTCTATGAGGTCAAACCCGACTACGGCGGCACCGTGGAGGTGGTCTTCGACCACCGCGGCTCCCGCGATGTGGGCACCGCCTGGCTGGCCGGCCGCAAGGCCCGCGACAAGGTCGATGTGGTCGGCCCGCTGGGCCGTCCCTTCCGGCTGCCCCGCGACCCGGTCAACTGCCTGCTGGTGGGCGGGGGAGTGGGCGCGGCGGCGCTGTTCGCGCTGGCCGACACGCTGCGCCGGCGCGAGTGCCGGGTGCACTTCCTGCTGGGCGGGCGCTCGGCCCAGGCGGTGTTCGGGGCCCGCTCGGCCCAGCGGGTCGGCGACTCGGCCACCGTCGTCACCGACGACGGCTCGCTGGGGGAGAGCGGGACGGTGCCCCAGGTGCTGCCGCGGGTGATCGAGGAGACCGCCGCCGATGTGGTCTACGCCTGCGGTCCCACCGAGATGCTGCGCGCGGTGAGCACCACCGCCACCCGCTACGGCCTGCCCTCCCAGGTGTCGGTGGAGGAGTTCCTGCAGCAGACCGCCGCCTGCGGCACCGGGCTGTGCCTGACGTGCGTGCTGCCCATCGTCGGCGACGACGGGATCACCCGCATGGTGCGGGCCTGCGCCGACGGCCCGGTGCTGCGCGGCGACCGGGTGCGCTGGGGCGATCTGGGCACCATCCCGTTCGACGCGCTGGGCGCCCCGCGGGCGGCCGGAGGTGGGACATGACCGACATGACCACCCGCCTGGGGCCGCTGGAGCTGGCCAACCCGGTGCTGACCGCCGCCGGCTGCGGCGGCACCGGCCGCGAGCTGGCCCGCTTCTTCGACCTGACCAGGCTGGGGGCGTTCACCACCACCTCGGTCATGCTGCAGCCCAGGGCGGGCCGGCCCACCCCGCGCGTGGCCGAGACGCCCAGCGGCATCCTGACCGCGATGGGGCTGCCCGGGCCCGGCGTCGACTCCTTCCTGGAGCGCGACATGCCCTGGCTGACCGAGCGGGAGGTGCCGGTGATCGTGTCGGTCGCCGGCCACAGCGTGGAGGAGTACGCCGAGGTGGCGCGGCGGGTGCAGATCGCGCCGGCGCTGGCCGCCGTGGAGATCAACCTGGCCGCCCCCAACCTGGAGGACCGGGGCCGGATGTTCGGCCGGCTGCCGGGCCCGGCCGCCGACGTGGTGCGCGCGGTGCGCTCGGTCACCCGCCGCGACGTGCCGGTGCTGGCCAAGCTCGCCCCCGACGTCAGCGACCTGGTCACCATCGCGCTGGCCTGCGTGGACGCCGGCGCCGACGGGCTGAGCCTGATCAACACCATGGCCGGGCTGGCGATCGACCCGCACACCATGCGGCCGGCGCTGGCCGGGGTGTCGGGCGGGCTGTCGGGCCCGGCGATCCGGCCGGTGGCGCTGCGCTGCGTCTACGAGGTGCACGCCGCGCTGCCCACCACCCCCATCATCGGGATCGGCGGGGTGTCCAGCGGGTTGGACGCCTTGGAGTTCATCCTGGCCGGCGCCAGCGCGGTGGCCGTGGGCACCGCGCTGTTCCACGACCCCGTGGCCCCTCCGCGGATCGTGCGCGAACTGGAGGACGCGCTGAGCGCCCGCAAGATCGCCCGGCTGGCCGATGCGGTGGGACTGGCCCACCGGCTGCCGCCCCAGGGGCAGGCCGGGTACGTTCCCCCACAGATCAGCCCTCCGCGGCCCGTCCCGCCGGGCGTGGGCCGGGCTGAAGGAGCCTAAGGAGACGCCGCCGTGACACCCGCTCCGATCGCCGTCGCGCTGGACGCGCCGGACCTGGAGACCGCCGCCCGCTGGGCGAGCCTGGTGACCCCCCATGTCAGCACCGTCAAGGTCGGTCTTGAGCTCTATCTGCGCTACGGGCCGGACGTGGTCGCCAGCGTGCGCGGCGCCAGCGGTGTGCAGGTCTTCTTGGACCTGAAGCTGCACGACATCCCCGCCACCGTCGCCGGGGCCGCCCGGGCGGTGGCGCGGCTGCGGCCGGACTTTCTGACCGTGCACGCCACCGGCGGGGAGGCCATGATCCGGGCCGCCGTGGAGGCCGCCCCCGACGTGCGGATCGCGGCGGTGACCGTGCTGACCTCCCTGGGGGAGGAGGACCTGGGCCGGATGGGCCTGGCCGGACCGGCCTCAGACGCCGTACGGCGCCTTGCGGCGCTGGCGGTGGGGGCGGGGGCGCGGGCGCTGGTCTGCTCGCCGCAGGAGGCCGCTGCGGTCCGCGCAGAGGTGGGGCCCTCGATCACCCTCATCACCCCCGGGGTGCGCCCGGCGGGCAGCGCCGCCCAGGACCAGGCCCGGGTGGCCACCCCCGAGCAGGCCCTGCAGGCCGGCGCCGACCTGCTGGTGATCGGACGGCCCATCACCGGGGCCCCCGACCCGGGCGCCGCCGCGGCCGCCATCGCCGCCGCGCTGCGCCGCCGCGCCGCCGGCTGAGAGCCGGACGCCGCGAAGGTCTTACCGGAGCCGGGCGGGGAAGATGACCGATGTGTTTCGGGCTTCGGCCGAGCCGGGGCGCCGGTTCCGAAAAGAACACGGCGGATGCGTTTTCGAGATGAAGATCACTCTTTGCGGAGAGCGCGGCGCCGGTTCCGTGCCGGTGTGCGAAAGCCCTGGCACGCAAGGGGATCCGGCGTCGCCCCGGGAGATTGTGTACACTGTGTATTCAGGACACTCCAAGGAGTGATTTTCGTGATTTTGTGGCGGGCGGAACAGCACTTCACGTTGCTTTATGGGGTGTGAACTCGCTAGTTTCCCAACCCGTCCGACTCCGTCGAGTGGAAACACGAGGTGACCCGGCGTGGCTCTTCCGCCCCTAACCCCCGAACAGCGCGCCGCAGCATTGCAGAAGGCCGCTAAGGCCCGTAAGGAGAGGGCCGAAGTTAAGAATCGGCTCAAGCATGGGGGTACCTCGCTCGCCGAGGTCCTCAAGATTGGGCAGACCGATGATGTCATCGGAAAGATGAAGGTGTCGGCTCTCCTGGAATCCCTTCCGGGCGTGGGCAAGGTCCGTGCCAAGCAGATCATGGAGCGCCTGGGCATCGCCGAGTCCCGCCGCGTGCGGGGCCTGGGGGCCAACCAGCGCGCCTCCCTGGAGCGTGAGTTCGGCGGCGGTGCGAACCGCTGACGATGATCGCGCAGGCGGGCGCGGCGCAATGAGCGCCGCGGCCGGTTCCGGCCTGCCCGAGGAGAAGGGCGCTCGGAACGGCACCACCCCGCCCGGTTCCGGCGCCGAGCCGGCCGCGGGCGGATGCGCGCCGTCCTCGCCGCGGCGCCGTCTGACCGTTCTGTCCGGGCCGTCCGGCGTCGGCAAGAGCACGGTGGTCACCGAGATCCGGCGATCGCACCCGGAGGTGTGGCTGTCGGTCTCGGTGACCACCCGGCCCCCCCGCCCGGGGGAAAAGCACGGCGTGCAGTACTTCTTCGTCGATGATGCCGGTTTTGACCGGCTCGTCGCCGATGGGGAATTGCTGGAATGGGCGGAGTTCGCGGGGAACCGCTACGGGACCCCGCGGGCTCCGGTCGCCGAAAAGCTCGCCGCGGGCGTGCCCGTCCTGCTGGAAATCGATCTGCAGGGGGCGCGTCAGGTGCGCCGGGCGATGCCGGACGCGCTGCTGGTGTTCTTGGCCCCGCCCTCCTGGGACGAGCTGGTGCGCCGCCTGGTGGGCCGCGGCACCGAGCCGCCGGAGGTGATCGAGCGCCGGCTGGAGGCCGCCCGCGTCGAGCTGGCCGCCGAAAAAGAGTTCGACGTCACCTTGGTCAACACATCCGTCCAGGATGTGTGCCGGGAGCTGCTAGCCTTGATGGTCGACCAGACTTCGGATTAGTGGAAGGCCAAGCGTGGCAGCCAACAGCGAAGGCATCACCAACCCGCCGATCGACGAGCTGCTGGAGGTCGTCGACACCAAGTACGGCCTGGTGACCATCGCGGCCAAGCGGGCACGCCAGATCAACGCCTACTACGCCCAGCTCGGCGAGGGGCTGCTGGAGTACGTCGGCCCCCTGGTGGAGACCCAGGTCCAGGAAAAGCCCCTGTCGATCGCGCTGCGCGAGGTGCGCGAGGGCCTGCTGCACGCCGAACCCATCGACAACTAGCGGCGGGCGGCCCGCTACCCTCGTTCGCATGACCCCCGCCAAACCCCGGGTCGTCCTCGGGGTCGGTGCCGGCATCGCCGCGTACAAGGTGTGCGAGCTGCTGCGGCGGCTCACCGAGTCCGGCCACGATGTGCATGTCGTGCCCACCCGCGACGCCCTGCGTTTCGTCGGCGAACCCACCTGGGCGGCCCTGTCGGGCAACCCGGTGGCCGCCGAGGTGTGGACCGGTGTGGATCAGGTCCCGCATGTGCGGCTGGGGCAGGGCGCCGACCTGGTGTTCGTGGCCCCCGCCACCGCCGACCTGCTGGCCAGGGCCGCCTGCGGGCTGGCCGACGACCTGCTCACCAACACGCTGCTGACCGCCCGCTGCCCGGTGGTGTTCGCACCCGCGATGCACACCGAGATGTGGGAGCACCCGGCCACCCAGGCCAACGTGGCCACGCTGCGCGAGCGCGGCGCGATCGTGCTGGAGCCGGCGGTCGGGCGGCTGACCGGCGCCGACACCGGCAAGGGCCGGCTGCCGGAGCCGGCCGAGCTGTTCGAGGTCGCCCGCCGGGTGCTGGCCCGCGGCAACGCCCCCGCCGACCTGGCCGGCCGGCACGTGGTGGTCTCCGCCGGCGGCACCCGCGAGCCGATCGACCCGGTCCGCTTCATCGGCAACCGCTCCTCCGGCCTGCAGGGGTACGCGCTGGCCCGCACCGCGCTGGCCCGCGGCGCCCGCGTCACGCTGGTGGCGGCCAACGTGGCGCTGCCCGACCCGGCGGGCGCCCAGGTCGTGCCGGTGGGCACCGCCGAGGAGATGCGCAAGGCCGTGCTGGAGGCGGCGGCCGACGCCGACGCGGTGGTGATGGCCGCGGCGGTGGCCGACTTCCGGCCCGCCGACTACCGCACCTCCAAGATCAAAAAATCCGAGTCGGGCGAGCCTGAGCCGATCGAGCTGGTGCGCAACCCCGACATCCTGGCCGAGCTGGGGCAGCACCGCCGCCCCGGGCAGGTGATCGTGGGGTTCGCCGCCGAGACCGACGACGTGCTGGCCAACGGCCGCGACAAGCTCGTCCGCAAAAAGTGCGACCTGCTGGTGGTCAACCAGGTCGGGGAGAACCTCGCCTTCGGCCGTCCCGACAACGCCGCCGTGGTACTGGCCGCCGACGGCGCAACCACCGAGATCCCACGCGGCCCCAAAGAGGACCTCGCGGACGTGGTATGGGACCTGGTCGTTGCGCGCCTGTAGCGCCCGGGCGCGGCGAAGCGCGCTTTACCGCCGAGAGGAAAGCGGTGGGATCGGGCGGCGGCGTCGCCGTTCCCGATACACTTCGTCGGAAATAGACCGCCGGCGCGGCAGCGCGCCGGGTCGGCCCTCGATTATGCACAGTCCGTCCTGCGACGTCAGTCAGCAGCCGCTGCAAGGAGTTCACGCACGTGTCTCGCCGTCTGTTCACCTCTGAGTCCGTCACCGAAGGACATCCCGACAAGATTGCGGACCAGATCAGCGACGCGATCCTGGACGCGATGCTGAAGGACGACCCCAAGAGCCGGGTCGCCGTGGAGACCCTGATCACCACCGGCCAGGTGCATGTGGCCGGCGAGGTGACCACCGAGACCTACGTGGACATTCCCGGGGTCATCCGCGAGAAGATCCTGGAGATCGGCTACGACTCCTCTCAGAAGGGTTTTGACGGTCACTCCTGCGGCGTTTCGGTGTCCATCGGCGCCCAGTCGCCCGACATCGCCCAGGGCGTCGACGACGCCTATGAGTCCCGTGAGGGCGAGGCCGTCGACGAGCTGGACCGGCAGGGCGCCGGCGACCAGGGCCTGATGTTCGGCTACGCCACCAACGAGACCCCCGAGCTGATGCCGCTGCCGATCACCATCGCGCACCGGCTGGCCCGGCGGCTGGCGCAGGTCCGCAAGGACGGCACCGTCCCCTACCTGCGTCCGGACGGCAAGACCCAGGTGACCATCGAATACGACGGCGACCGTGCGGTGCGGCTGGACACCGTGGTGGTCTCCAGCCAGCACGCTCCCGACATCAACCTCAAGGAGCTGCTGACCCCGGACATCAAGGAGCACGTGGTCGACCCGGTGCTGGCGGAGTTCGACCTCGACAGCGACGGTTACCGGCTGCTGGTCAACCCGACCGGCAAGTTCGAGATCGGCGGCCCGATGGGCGACGCCGGGCTGACCGGCCGCAAGATCATCGTGGACACCTACGGCGGCATGGCCCGCCACGGCGGCGGCGCCTTCTCCGGCAAGGACCCCTCCAAGGTGGACCGCTCCGCCGCCTACGCCATGCGGTGGGTGGCCAAGAACATCGTCGCCGCCGAGCTGGCCGACCGCGCCGAGGTCCAGGTCGCCTACGCCATCGGCAAGGCCAAGCCGGTGGGCGTGTTCGTGGAGACCTTCGGCACCGAGAAGGTCCCGGTCACCAAGATCCAGGAGGCCGTGCTGGAGGTGTTCGACCTGCGCCCGGCCGCCATCGTGCGCGACCTGGACCTGCTGCGCCCCATCTACTCCCAGACCGCCGCCTACGGCCACTTCGGCCGCCAGGAGCCGGACTTCTCCTGGGAGCGCACCGACCGCGCCGACGCCCTCCGCTCGGCCGTCGGCCTGTAAGAGAGCACGCGCCCTTCGCGGGCGGCTTGCGAGCGTGCGCGGGCGGCTCGCCCGCTCCGGCCACCGGGCCGGGGCGCGGCGGGCCGCCCGCCTGTGCCGCGCCTTCCCGGTCCCCGGGATCTGGTAGGACGGGAGCGTGACGAACGGCGGCGAGACAGAACCGATCCCGGGCATGGGCGCGCTCGCCGCGCCGAAACCCGGGAGCGCCGCCAAACCCGCCGGCAAGGAGCCCAAGAAGGGCGCCCGCCGGCCCGCCGAGCGCCTGCCGGTGGCCCGGGTGCTGGTGGACGTGCCGCTGCCGCACCTGGACCGGCCCTTTGACTACCTCGTCCCCGAGCAGCTGGACGCCCAGGCGGTGCCCGGCTGCCGGGTGCGGGTGCGCTTCGCCGGGCAGCTGGTGGACGGCTTCCTGGCCGAACGGGCGGAGGGCAGCGACCACGAAGGCCGCCTGCTCTTCCTGGAGCGCGTCATCTCCCCCGAACCGGTGCTGACCGGCGAGATCGCCGCGCTGGCCCGGGAGGTCGCCGACCGGTACGCCGGCACCGTGGCCGATGTGCTGCGATTGGCCATCCCGCCCCGGCACGCCCGCGTCGAGGCCGAACCGGCCGCCGCGCCACAGCCGTGGCGGCCCGACCCTCCCGCTCCCGGCCCGTGGGCGCACTACCCGGCCGGGCCGTCCTTCCTGGCGGCGCTGGCCGCCGGCGGCTCGCCCCGCGCGGTGTGGACGGCGCTGCCCGGCCCGGACTGGCCGCAGGCCATCGCCCGCGCCGTCCAGGCCGCCCTGGCCTCCGGCCGCGGCGCGCTGGTGGTGCTCGCCGACGGCCGCCAGGTCGCCCGGGTCGACGCCGCGCTCGCCGCAGAACTCCAGGCGCCCTCCCGGCACGTGGCGCTGACCGCGGACCAGGGGCCGGCCGAACGCTACCGGCGCTGGCTGGCGGTGCTGCGCGGCACGGCGCGGGCGGTGGTGGGCACCCGGGCGGCGATGTTCGCGCCCGTCCGCGACCTGGGACTGGTGGTGCTGTGGGACGACGGCGACGACGTGCACGCCGAACCCCACGCCCCCTACCCCCACCCCCGCGAGGTTCTGGCGCTGCGGGCGCACCGGTGCGGGGCCGGGGCGCTCATCGGCGGCTTTTGCCGCACCACCGACGCCACCGTGCTGGTGGAGACCGGCTGGGCGCGTCCCCTCACCGCCGAGCGGGCACGGATCCGCGCGGTGATGCCGCGGGTGCGGCCCGCCGGCGACGACGCCGAGCTGGCCAGGGACGAGGCGGCGCGCACCGCACGCCTGCCCGACCTGGCGCTGCGCACCGCCCGGCGGGCGCTGGCCGACGGCCCGGTGCTGGTCCAGGTGCCCCGGCGCGGCTACCTGCCCGGGCTGCGCTGCGAGCGCTGCCGCGAACCGGTGCGCTGCGCCGCCTGCCGGGGGCCGCTGTCGCTGCGGTCGGCGCAGGCGGCCCCCGACTGCCGCTGGTGCGGGCGGATCGCCGGCGGCTGGCGCTGCCCCGAGTGCGGCTGGGCACGGCTGCGGGCCGCCGTGGTGGGCGCCAAGCGCACCGCCGAGGAGCTGGGCCGCGCCTTCCCCGGCGTGCCGGTGCGGACCTCCGGCCGGGAGGGGGTGCTGGATGCGGTGGACGGCCGTCCCGCGCTGGTGGTCTCCACCCCCGGGGCCGAGCCGGTCGCCGCCGGCGGGTACGCGGCGGCGCTGCTGCTGGACGGCTGGGCGCTGCTGGGCCGCGCCGACCTGCGGGTGGCCGAGGAGACGCTGCGCCGCTGGATGAACGCCGCCGCGCTGGTCCGCCCGGCCGCACCGGTGGTGGTGCTGGCCGAAGGGTCGCTGCCGCCGGTGCAGGCGCTGCTGCGCTGGGACCCGGTGACGCTGGCCGAACGGGAGCTGGCCGACCGGCGGGAGCTGGGGTTCCCGCCGGCCGTCCGGATGGCGTCGCTGACCGGCACCCCCGCGGCGATCCGCGAGCTGCTGGAGGCGGCCCGCCTGCCGCCCGGCGCCGAGGTGCTCGGGCCCGTCCCGGTGACGGACGAGGCCGCCGCGGAAGGCCCGGTCAAGGAGCGCGCCCTGGTGCGGGTGCCGCGCCGGGCGGGGCCGGCGCTCGGGCGGGCGCTGAAGGAGGCCCAGGGGGTGCGCAGCGCCCGCCGCGCCCCCGACCCGGTGCGCGTGCAGATCGACCCGCTGGAACTGTTGTGAGGCGGCTGGCTTTCAGGGAGATCAAGCTCGCGAAGCGCCGGTCAAAAGCCGCCGCCTCCGCTAGGGTGCCCTGGTGGCTGACGAGCAGGTGGACAACTGGGCAGAGCGTGCCCTGGCCGATCTGGACCGCTGGGCGGACGGGCACGAAGGCGGCATCGACACATACGGGATCCGGCTGCTGCTGGAACTGGTGCGCCAGGAACCGGAGCTGAGCGAACCGCAGGAGCTGGACCCGCCCCGGCTGCGCCGGCTGATGCTGGAGACCTTCGTGGAGACGGTGGTCGCAGAGGCCGAGGACCTGCCGTCGATCATGGCCAGTGCGGGCGCGCTGGTGGACTTCCTGGCCGGCACCGGGCGGATCCCCGCCGGGCGGGCCGCCGAGCTGCACGCGGAGCTGAAGGCGCTGGAACCGGAACTGGCCGAGATCCTCACCGAGCTGGATGAGGCCGAACAAGAGTCGGTCCAGGAACTGGTGCAGGGCATGATGCTCGCCGACGGCATCGACCTGGACGATGAGGCGGCCGTGCAGCGCTGGCTGACGGACTTCGAGTCCCTCAGCGAGGCCGAGCGCTTCGCCCGGGCCGGCGCCTATCTGCAGGCGAGCGAGGAGATGCGGGTGCCGCCGGTGGTGCTGGCCCCGCCCGCCGAGCTGGCCGCCGCCGCCCGCCGCTGCGCGGCCGCCGCGCCGGGCGACGGCGACGACGAGGCCGTGCTGGCCTCCTGGCTGCAGTCGTTCGACCGGGCCGTGACCGGCGGCTTCGCAGGCGGCGACGAGGCCGCCGCGCAGGTGCGCGCCGAGCTGACCGGCGTGCTCCTTCACCTGTACGAGCAGGACGAACCGGCCGCCCCCCGGGAGCTGGCGCAGGCGCTGACCGAGCATCTGCGGCAGGTCGCCGCGGCGCCCGCGCCCGAGGAGGTGGCCGCCGCGTTGGACCGCGAACTGCAGGAGCTGCAGCGCTGGGGCGCCGTGGAGACCACCGCCGAGGGCGGGGTGGCACTGACCCCGCTGGGCGTGTGGGGGGTGCGGGAGTTGCTGCTGGCCGAAGGGTTCATCGCCCCGGTCGTCGGCGAACTGGCCGACCGCCCGGCCGCCGCCCTGGTGGAGGGGCTGGCCTGGCACGGCCCCGAGGAGCTCGCCCTGGAGGTCGAACGCTGGCTGAGCGCCCGTCCGCCCGAGTCCGCCGCCGCCGAGCTGGTGGAGGTCATGCGCTTTGGCAGCCCGTCGGCCCGCGGCATCGCCGCCGCCGTGCTGGGCGGCCTGGACGCGAGCGCCGCCCCCGTGGTGCGGGAGGCGCTGGAGGACCCGGCGACCCGTCCCTACGCCAGGCTGTGGCTGCACGAGCGGGGGGACGCCGCGGCCGAACCCGCCCGCGAGGACCTGGTGTGGATGCTGACCGACACGGTCGCGGCGATGCTGGAGACCGCCGACCCCGCCGAGGCCGTGGCCGAGGCGGTGGACACCCTCCCGCCGGGCGCCGGGCTGCGGGAGCTGATCGACGGCATGGCCGGCATCGGGCACCCCCAGGCCGCCGAGGTGCTGGACGCGCTCGCCGCGCACCTGGCCGACCCCGTGCTGGCCGAGGCCGCCCGCGCCGAGGCGGCCCGGGCGGGCGCGCGGTGAGCGGGCCGTGCGGATCTCCCTAGACTGAAAAGACGTTTTCTCCCCGTCCGACAGGAGCCGTAAGTGGCCGTCAAGCCCATCCGTCTATTCGGCGACCCGGTGCTGCGCACACCGGCCGAGCCGGTCAAGGACTTCGACAAGGAACTGCGCAAGCTGGTCAAAGACCTCACCGACACCATGATCGACGCGTCCGGGGCCGGACTGGCGGCCCCGCAGCTGGGGGTGAGCCTGCGGGTGTTCACCTACTGCGTCGAGGACCGGCTGGGGCACCTGGTCAACCCGACGCTGGACCTGTCGGAGGACCAGGAGGAGGACGAAGAGGGCTGCCTGTCCATCCCCGGCCTGACCTTCCCGACCCCGCGGGCCAAGCGGGCGGTCGCCAAGGGCTTCAACATGTACGGCGAGCCGATCACCCTGGAGGGCACCGACCTGCTGGCCCGCTGCGTCCAGCACGAGACCGACCACCTGGACGGCATCCTGTTCATCGACCGGATGGACCCCGAACAGCGCAAGGCCGCGATGAAGCTGATCCGCCAGGCCGAGTGGTTCGGCGAGCCCGTCCCGGTGATCAAGGAGTCGCCGCACCGCACCCTGGGCAGGGCGCTGTAGCGCGCGGCAGGCAGGTGCGGCCGCCCTCGCGCCGGGTAGGCCGCCTGAGGGAGGCAACGATTACATGAGGCTGGTCTTCGCCGGTACGCCCGAGACGGCGCTGCCCGCGCTGGAGGCGCTGCTGGAGTCGCGGCACGAGGTGGCCGCCGTCGTCACCCGGCCCGATGCGCCCGCCGGCCGGGGCCGCCGCCTGACGGCGAGCCCCGTGGCCCAGCGCGCCGAAAAAGCCGGGATCGAGGTGCTCAAACCCGCCAAGGCCAAGGACCCCGACTTCCTGGACCGGCTGCGGCGGATCGCCCCCGACTGCTGCCCGGTGGTCGCCTACGGGGCGCTGCTGCCCCGCGTCGCCCTGGACATCCCCCGCCACGGCTGGGTCAATTTGCACTTTTCGCTGCTGCCCGCCTGGCGCGGCGCCGCCCCCGTGCAGCACGCCATCCTGCACGGCGACGACATCACCGGCGCCTGCACCTTCCAGATCGAAGAGGATCTGGACACCGGGCCGGTCTACGGGATGCTCACCGAGCCGATCCGCCCCACCGACACCGCCGGGGACCTGCTGGAGCGGCTGGCCCGCGCCGGCGCCCGGCTGCTGGTGGACACCATGGACGGCATCGAGCAGGGCGCGCTGCAGCCCAGGCCGCAGCCGGCCGAGGGCGTCTCCTATGCGCCCAAGCTCACCCCCGAGGACGCCCGCATCGACTGGCGGGCCCCGGCGATGCGCGTGGACCGGCTGGTGCGCGCCTGCACCCCGGCCCCCGGCGCCTGGACGACCTTCCGCGGCGAGCGGCTCAAAGTCGGCCCCGTCCGCCTGGCCGCCGGCGGCGGCGAGCTGGCCCCCGGGAAGCTGAAGGCCGGCAAACGGGAGGTGCTGGTGGGCACCGCCACCCACCCGGTGGCCCTGGGGGAGGTCCAGCCGCAGGGCAAGCGCCGGATGCCGGCCGCCGACTGGGCGCGCGGCCTGTCCCTGACCGACGAGGACGTGCTGATCTGATGACCGCGCTCTGCAACGCCGGCCTCCCGCCCGGCGCGCCTGTCCGCACCCGGGGGGTGCGGCTCTGATGGGCTCCCGCAACGCGCGCACCCGGCGCGCCGGACGGCGGCCCGGTGCGCCCCGCCGCACCGGACGCCCCCAGGACCTGGTGCGGCGCACCGCCTTCGAGGTGATCCGGGCGGTGCAGACCCGCGACGCCTACGCCAACCTGCTGCTGCCGGTGCGGCTGCGCGAACGGGGCCTGACCGGCCGGGACGCCGCGCTGGCCACCGAGCTGACCTACGGGACGCTGCGCGGGCGCGGCACCTATGACGCGGTGCTGGAGGTGTGCAGCGACCGCCCCTTGCGCCGCATCGACGAGCCGCTGCTGGATGTGCTGCGGCTGGGCGCCCACCAGCTGCTGGGCACCCGCATCCCCCCGCACGCCGCCGTCGGCACCGCGGTGGAGCTGGCCCGCTCGGTCGTCGGGGCGGGACGGGCCGGGTTCGCCAACGCGGTGCTGCGCAAGGTCGCCACCCGTGACCTGAAGGCGTGGCTGGACATCGTCGCCCCGCCCGACGACGAGCTCGGCCGGCTGTCGGTGACCTACAGCCACCCCCGCTGGATCGTCTCGGCGCTGCGCGATGCGCTGGGCCCGGCCCGGGATGAGATCGAGGCGCTGCTGGCCGCCGACAACGACCGGCCGCGGGTGACCCTGGTCGCCAAACCCGGCCGCGCCACGGTGGCCGAGCTGGTCGAGGCCGGGGCCGAACCGGCCGCCTGGTCACCGCAGGCGGCCGTGCTGCCCGAAGGCGACCCGGCGGCCATCGAGGCGGTCGCCGCCGGCCGCGCCGCCGTCCAGGACGAGGCCAGCCAGCTGGTGACGCTGGCGCTGGCCGCCGTGCCGCTGGACGGCCCCGACGGCCGCTGGCTGGACATGTGCGCCGGGCCGGGCGGCAAGGCGGGCCTGCTGTCGGGCCTGGCCGGCGGGCGCGGCGCCCGCCTGTTGGCCTGCGACCTGCAGGAGCACCGGGCCGCGCTGGTGCGCCAGGCGGTCGATGACCGCACCGCCGTGGCGGTGGCCGACGGCACCGCGCCGCCCTGGCGTCCCGCCTCCTTCGACCGGGTGCTGCTGGACGCCCCGTGCACCGGGCTGGGGGCGCTGCGGCGCCGTCCCGAGGCCCGCTGGCGGCGTGACCCCAGCGCGCTGGCCGAGCTGGGGCCGCTGCAGCGGGCGCTGCTGGCCGCGGCGCTGGAGGCGGTCCGGCCCGGGGGAGTGGTGGCGTACGTGACGTGCTCGCCGCACCTGGCCGAAACCCGCGTGGTCGTCGACGACGTGCTGCGCGACCGCCCGGACGTGCAGCGGCTGGACGCCCCGGCCGTGCTCGCCGAGACGGCCCGCGGGGAGCTGACCGGGCTGGGGGAGGGCCCCTACGCCCAGTTCTGGCCGCACCGGCACGGCACGGACGCGATGTTCCTGGCCCTGTTGCGCCGCACCGGCTGAAAACCGGCCGGCGGCGACGGGCCGGATACGGATCACCGTCCCGGGAAGGGACGGGCCGTGACGGAGTTCATGCAGGCCGCGTCGTTCATCGGCGGGACGGGGTTCTACCTGTCGCTGCTGGTGGTGGCGTTCTGGTGCGTCTCGCCCCGCCCCGCCGCGACCGTGGGCGTGGCGCTGGCCCTGAGCGGGACGGTCAACGCGGTGCTGAAGCTGGTCTTCGCCCAGCCGCGGCCGTACTGGAACGACCCGCAGGGGATGGCGCACGCGGCGGAACCGACCTTCGGCATGCCCTCCGGTCACGCCCAGGCGGCCGTGGTCGTCTGGGGGCTGCTGGCCGTGCACGTCACCCGGCGGGGGCGCCCTGTCGGGCTTCCCGGGCCGCTGCCGGCGCTGCGGCCCGGTTGGGTCTGGGCGCCGGCCGGGGCGGTGATCGTCCTGGTCGGGGTGTCCCGGGTGTATCTGGGGGTGCATTCGGCGGGCCAGGTGGCGGCGGGCTGGGCGGTCGGCGCGGTGCTGCTGGCCGGGGTCGTCCGGTTCGGGCCCCGGCTCCTTGCCCGGTGGCGTGCCCTGCGGATCGGGTGGCAGGTGACGCTGAGCGCGGCGGTGACGCTGGGCGCGGTGGCGGGCGCCCTGGCCGCCCTGGCGCCGCCGGGGGAGTGGGGGAGGCTTCTGGTGGACGGCGCGGCCGTGGCCGGTCCCGAGCGGGCCGGCCTGGAAGACGCGCTGCAGGCCGCCGGGCTGCTGGGCGGCCTGGCGGCGGGGCTGTCCGTGACGGCCCGCCGCGGCTGGTTCACCGCCGGCGGTCCGCCGCCGCGCCGGGCGGCCCGTCTCCCGGTCGGGCTGGCCGGCCTGGCGGTGATCAATCTCACGGTGGGGTTCGGCCCGGCCCCGCCGGCGCTGCTGTGCGGCCGGCTGCTGAGCGGCCTGTGGATCGGCGCCGGGGCCGTGGAGGTGTTCGTGCGAGCGGGGTTGGCCCGGCGTTCCACCCCCGCCCTCCCCCGGACGGGTGAACCCGCCATGGCCGAGGACACCTAGACTCGACCATCATGGCCGCAAAGATCTTTCCCAGCATCCTGTCCGCCGACTTCGCCCGCCTGGCCGAGGAGGTCGCGCTGATCTCCGACGACGCCGACTGGGTGCACGTCGATGTGATGGACAACCACTTCGTGCCCAACCTCACGCTGGGCCTGCCGGTCGTGGAGTCGCTGGTCAAGCACAGCGCGCTGCCGCTGGACTGCCACCTGATGATCGAGGACCCCGACCGCTGGGCCCCCGCCTACGCCGAGGTCGGCGCCGGCAGCGTGACCATTCACGCCGAAGCGGCCAAGGCCCCGATCCGCACCCTGCGCGCCATCCGCGCCGCCGGGGCGCGGGCCGGGCTGGGCATCAACCCGGCCACCCCGCTGGAGCCGTACGAGGAGCTGCTGGGCGAGATCGACATGCTGCTGCTGATGACCGTCGAGCCCGGTTTCGGCGGCCAGAAGTTCCTGGACCTGGTGCTGCCCAAGGTCCGCCGCGCCCGTCAGATGATCAAAAGCCGGGACCTTGCGGTCTGGCTGCAGGTCGACGGCGGGGTCAGCGCCGAGACCATCGAACGCTGCGCCGAGGCCGGCGCCGATGTGTTCGTGGCCGGCAACGCCGTCTACGGCGCCGACGACCCGGCCGAGGCCGTCCGCCTGCTGCGCGCCAAGGCCGAGGCCGCCGGGGCCTGAACCCGGCCGGGACGTCCGGCCGGACCGGGCCCGGGAGCGCGCCCGTCCGGCCGCCTGTTTCCGCCCGCCGTCTCACTGGGCGGGATGTGATTTCAGCGCCCCGCACGCCACCGTCAAAAGCCCTTTGACCTGCTGTTGGAACGGTCCCGGCGGGCCGCCGGGCGGGTGCGGGGGCGACCGCGAAGACCCCGGTGCGGACCCGGTGGCGGGACCTGGCATGAATCTGGGAATGCCGGACATGGCACACTGGTTGTGAGTCCTTGAACGCGTGCTCCGGGGTCGGTGGAACTCCGAACCGGCGGTGAAAGTCCGCGACCCGGCCGAAGCCATCGGCCGGTTGACCCGGTGGAACTCCGGGACCGACGGTGAAAGTCCGGATGGGAGGCAGCACGCCGGGCGCCCCTGTGCGGGGCGCCGTGCTCGTTCGTCCCCGGAGCCACGACCGTCTCGAAAGACGCGGGAGGCCCGGGGAGATGAGACCACCCCAGACGGCACCGGCCGGCGAGCGACCGTCCGGTGCCCGCGCATGCCCGCCCCGCTCCTTCGGAACGGTCCCGCCCGCCCCGCAGCCGGCGGCAGGCGTTCACTTCGGCTGTGCCCAGGGTCCGGACCGCCCGTGGCCGGCACCCGCCCGAGAGGAGCGCTAGAGGATGTTCACCGGCATTGTCGAGGAGCTCGGCGAGGTCGTCGCGGTGGAACCCGCCGGGGACTCGGCCCGGCTGACCGTGCGCGGTCCGCTGGTCACCCAGGACGCCGTGCACGGCGCCTCCATCGCGGTCAACGGGGTCTGCTTGACCGTGGTGGAGGTGAACGGCGAGGAGTTCACCGCCGATGTGATGAAAGAGACGCTCGACCGTTCCAGCCTCGGCGTCCTGGAACCCGGTTCGCCGGTCAACCTGGAACGGCCCGTGCGGCTGTCGGACCGGCTCGGCGGGCATCTGGTGCAAGGGCATGTGGACGGCGTGGGACGGATCGTCTCCCGGCGGGCCGAGGAACGCTGGCACCTGGTGACCGTCTCGGTGCCCGCCGAGCTGAGCAGGTACATCGTCGAAAAAGGCTCGATCGCCATCGACGGCGTCAGCCTGACCGTGGTGGAGGCCGGGCCGGAGCACCTGTCGGTCTCGCTGATCCCGACCACCTTGGAACTGACCACCTTGGGCCGCAAAGGCCCCGGCGACCCGGTCAACCTCGAGGTCGACGTCATCGCCAAGTACGTCGAGCGGCTCACCGCTCACCGCACGGCGGAGCCCGCCCGATGAGCGGCCCGGCGGCACAGGCCGCAACGCCGCTTCCCCGATCGCATCCGGCACCGGCCGGGACGGCGCGCGGGGTGTTGATGCAAAGGAAGCAGGCGGGCGAGCAGACCCGCCGGGCGCGGCGGGCGGACCGGCCCGTCCGTTCTGAAACCAAGGAGACGGTGGCGGCATGATCGGCGATGTGATGGACGAGGTGACGGGCGAGGAGACCGGCGGCGGGATCTTCGACTCCGTCGAGGAGGCGCTGGCCGACATCGCGGCCGGCAAGGCGGTCGTGGTGGTCGACGACGAGGACCGCGAAAACGAAGGCGACATCATCTTCGCCGCCGCCAAGGCCACCCCCGAGCTGCTGGCCTTCACCATCCGCCACACCAGCGGGGTGATCTGCGTGCCGATGCTGGGCCAGGAGCTGGACCGGCTGCAGATCCCGCTGATGACGACGCAGAACGGCGACCGGATGCGCACCGCCTTCACCGTCAGCGTGGACGCCCGCGAAGGCATCAGCACCGGCATCTCGGCGGCCGACCGCGCCCACACCATCCGCCTGCTGAGCGACCCGGCCACCGGGCCGGAGGACATCGTCCGCCCCGGGCACATCTTCCCGCTGCGCTACCACGAGGGCGGGGTGCTGGTCCGCCGCGGCCACACCGAGGCGGCCGTGGACCTGGCCCGGCTGGCCGGGCTGCCCCCCGCCGGCGTGCTGGCCGAGGTGGTCAACGACGACGGCACCATGGCCCGCCTGCCGGAGCTGCAGGTCTTCGCCAAGGAGCACGGCCTGAAGCTGATCTCCATCGAGCAGCTGGTGGAGTACCGCAAGCGCACCGAGACCATGGTGCGCCGCGAGGTGGAGACCCGCCTGCCCAACCGGTACGGCATCTGGCGCGCGGTCGGCTTCTCCAGCGCCATCGACGGCGGCGAGCACGTGGCGCTGGTCTACGGCGACATCGGCGACGGGGAGAACCTGCTGGTGCGCGCCCACTCCGAATGCCTGACCGGGGACGTGCTGCACTCGGAGCGCTGCGACTGCGGCGCCCAGCTGGACGCCGCCATGGAGGCCATCTCCGCCGAGGGCCGCGGCGTCATCCTCTACCTGCGCGGCCACGAGGGCCGCGGCATCGGGCTGCTGGCCAAGCTCAAGGCCTACGCCCTGCAGGACCAGGGCCACGACACCGTCGACGCCAATCTGGAGCTGGGGCTGCCCGCCGACGCCCGCGAGTACTCCAACGCCGCGCAGATGCTGCTGGACCTGGGCGCCCGCTCCATCCGGGTGCTGACCAACAACCCCGCCAAGCTCACCGGGCTGGAGGGCTTCGGGCTGCGGGTGCTGGGACGGGTGCCGATGCCCGTCGTGGTCACCGAGCACAACCGGCGCTACCTGACCGTCAAGCGCGACCGCCTGGGCCACCGCATCGACGGCCTGGCGTGAGCTGCCCGTCCATACCCAGGCAAGGAAGGGAACCCGAACATGAGCGGCCTCGGACGCCCCGAGCTGACCAGCGTGAACGCCGCCGAGCTGACCTTGGGCATCGCCTGCACCCGCTGGCACTCCCAGATCACCGATCAGCTGCTGGAGCGGGCCGTGCTGGCGGCCAAGGAGTGCGGCATCGACGAGCCGGTGGTGGTCCGCGTGGCCGGCGCCCTGGAGCTGCCGGTGATCGCCCAGCAGCTGGCCCGCGACCTGGACGCGGTGGTCTGCCTGGGCGCGGTCATCCGGGGGGAGACGGCGCATTTCGACTACGTCTGCGACTCCGTTACCGCGGGTTTGACGAGGGTTGCCCTCGATGAGGCCACACCGGTGGGCAATGGAGTCCTCACATGTGACACCATTGAGCAGGCACTGGATCGCAGCGGGCTGCCGGACAGCCGCGAGGACAAGGGATGGGAGGCGACTGTGGCCGCTCTTGACACGGCTCTGACCCTGCGAGGTCTGCGGCACCACGGTCCCGCCGGGCATCTTTCGGAGCATTTGAGCTCCTGAAAGCGTCCCGGACATCCATTCCCTTCACCTTCAGAGCGAAAGGCAACGACTGTGCTGTCCCTCGTCCTGCCCAAGGGGTCCCTGGAGAAGGCGACCATGGAGCTGTTCGACGCGGCGGACCTGACCGTCCGCCGCTCCTCGGACCGCGACTACCGCGCCTCCATCGACGACCCCCGCATCGACCGGGTGCGCGTGCTGCGCCCCCAGGAGATCCCCACCTACATCGAGCAGGGCCTGTTCGACCTGGGCATCACCGGCCGCGACTGGATCACCGAGACCGACTCCGATGTGGTCAGCCTCGGCCAGCTGCAGTACTCCAAGGCCACCTCCAACCCGGTGCGGGTGGTCATGGCGGTGCCCAAGGACGCCCCCTGGCAGAAGGTCTCCGACCTGCCCGAAGGGGTGCGGATCTCCACCGAGTTCCCCTCGCTGACCCAGCGGTTCCTGGAAAAGCACGGCGTCAAGGCCACCGTGGTGCCCTCCTACGGCGCCACCGAGGCCAAGGTCCCCGACATCGTGGATGCGATCGTGGACCTGACCGAGACCGGCTCCTCGCTCCGCAAGAACGGCCTGCGCATCCTGGACACCCTGCTGACCAGCTACACCGAGCTGGTGGCCAACCGCCAGTCCTATGAGGACGAGGCCAAGCGCGCCGCGATGGAGGACATCGCGCTGCTGCTGCAGGGCGCCATCCGGGCCCGCGGCAACGTGCTGCTGAAGCTGAACGTCTCGGCCGCCGACCTGCAGGCCGTGCTGGACATCATGCCCGCCATGTCCTCGCCGACGGTGACCTCGCTGGCCGGCGGCGAGGCGCACGCGGTGGAGAGCGTGGTCGCCAAGAAGGGCGTCAACACCCTGATCCCCGCCCTCAAGGCGGCCGGGGCCCGCGACATCCTCGAGATCCCCATTTCCAAGATCGTTGACTGACCCGCTCGTTCCAGGAGGCGCCCGGCGGGCCTCCGCGTCGCGCGGTGGAGGTCCCGCCCGTGGCTGAAGACGGGACGCGGCCGCCGGACCTTCCGGTGGTGTGGCGGCCGCGGCGCACCCGGATCGTGGCCTACGCGCTGGCGGGCACGATCATGCTCGGCATGGTCGTGCTCGCCGTCGTGGTGGCGCCCGAGTTCACGCTCATCGACCGTTTCCTGCTGGTCGCCTGCGGCGCCGTGGTGGCCTGGCTGCTGCACATGTTCGCCCGCTGCCGCGTCGTCGCCGATGAGCAGGGCCTGACCGTCGTCAACGCCTTCCGCACCCGCCGCCTGGAATGGCCCGAGGTGCTGGGGGTCACCATGAACGAAGGCGACCCCTGGCCCACCCTCGACCTGTCCGACGGCACCTCCCTGAGCGCCATGGGCATCAACGGCGCCGAGAAGGCCCGCGCCGCCCGCCACCTGGCCCAGCTGCGCACCCTGATCGCCCGCAAGGCCGAGGCCCCCGACCGCTGAACCTTTTCGGCGCGCCTTGGGCCGCCACGACGGATTAGGCTGCCGGTGCGCCTTGGCCCGGCCTTGCGGGCTCGGCGGAATCGGCGTCCCCTCTGCGGCGGGAAGTGATTTCGTGGACGGTGTGACACCGCCGGGCGGCTTCACCGCCGACGGCTTCCTCACGATGAAGGACCTGCCCCGGCATGCCGAGCTGATCGACGGAAGCCTCGTCTTCCCAGGCCCGCAAGGAAAGTGGCACAGCCGTGTCGTCAACCTGCTCGTCCGTGAACTGGACGCGCAGGCCCCCGAAGGGCTGCGGGCGGACCGGGAGATGGCCGTCAAACTGGCCAAGCGGCAGGTGCCCGAACCGGACGTGCTGGTCGTTACGCAGGAGGCCTACGAGCGTCCGGACCCTTCCACCTATTACTTCGCCGAGGACCTCGTCTTGGCGGTGGAGGCGGTCTGCCCGGATTCGGAGGACCGGGATCGCGACACCAAGCCCCGCAAGTACGCCGCGGCGGGCATCCGGCACTTTTGGCGGGTGGAGAACGACGCCGGCCGGACCGTGGTCTACGTCTACGAATTGGATCCGGCGACCAAGTGCTATGCCTTGACCGGCATTCACCACGACCGGCTGGTGTTGTCGGTTCCCTACGCCATCGACATCGACCTGACGCAGGTGGGGCGGCGCGGAGCCTAGGAGGCGGCGCGGAAGACGGTGGAGTCGCCCTCGCTCCAGGTCATCACGAAGGAGTCGGCGCCCTTGGGCGGGGGCGGGGCGGTGCCGGTGAACTTCGCGATGCCGCAGTCGATGGCGAAGCGGTAGACGCCGCCGGCCGGGGCGGCGGTGCCGGTGCACTTGACGGTGCTGGTGAAGGCGACCTTGCCGTCCTCGGCGACGGTGAGGGTGGTGCCGCCGATGCCGGAGCCCGCGCCGCCGGCGCCGTGCCAGGTGCCGGCGAAGGGGTGGCGGTCGCGGGCGGAGGAGCCGCCGCAAGCGGTCAGCACCGCCGCCAGGGCGGCGGCGGCCACGGTGAAAACGGTGCCGCGAAGTGTCATGGCTCAGTCGACGTTGGCTCCGGGCGGCAGGGGCGCCAGGACCAGCCTCGAGGGGGCGGCGGTGCCGAAGCCCCAGCTCAGGATACGGGCGGCGTCGGTGAAACGGGCCGTGGAGTCGGTGGTGGAGCTGTTGAGGACGGCTCCGATCAGGGTGCGCTTGCCGCGGGTGGCGGCGAACAGCAGGCTGTAGCCGGCGGCGCTGGTGTAGCCGGTCTTGACCCCGTTGACGCCCTTGAAGGAGCCCAGCAGCCGGTTGGTGTTGTGCCAGGTGTAGGCGCGGTGACCGCCGCCCGCCTTGAGCCGGTAGGTGCGGGTGCGCACGATCTTGCGGAACTCCGGGAGCTTCTTGAAGGCGTAGTTGGCCAGCTTGGTCTGGTCCAGCGCCGTGGAGTAGCCCGCGGTGGGGGTGGGCCAGGGCAGGCCGTCGAAGTTGGCGTAGTGGGTCTTCTTCATGTTGAGGGCGCGGGCGGTGGCGTTCATCTTCTTGACGAAGTTCCGCCAGCCCGGCCCGTAGGCGTCGGCCAGCACGTAGGCGGCGTCGCAGCCGGAGGGCAGCAGCAGGGCGCGCAGCAGCTGCCGGGCGGTCAGTTTGTCGCCCGGCCGCAGGTGCGCCATGCTGCCGCCGTGCCGGACGGCGTAGTTGATGTGCTTCTGCTTGATGGTGATCTTGCGGTCCAGCTTGCCGGACCGCAGCACCACGACGGCGGTCATGGCCTTGGTGATGCTGCCGATCGGCCGCTTGGTGCCGCCGGCCCGATGCCAGCGGATCTTGCGCTTGGCGGGCTCGTACAGCAGCGCCGACCTGGCCTTCACCCCCGACGGCCCGGCCCCTGCGGCGGCGGCCGGAGCGGCCGGCACCGAGATCAGCAGCGTCGCCCCCACCAGGGGCACGATGATCCGGTTGGTTCGCATGAACCGCATGACTCGCCTTGCTTCCACCCCGAATGCATGGAACGCCGGAAGATTCTCAGTTCGGCGGCCTCACCGCAACCGGATCGCGATTTCGGGCGGGCACCGGAGCGTTTCTGCTCTCCCACGGCGGCCCGTTCCGGCCGGTCAGATGGGGGCGGTGGGGCGGCGGCCATGGCCGGGCATCGGGCCGTCCCCGCCCGGTGTTCAAAAGACGGCGGGGCCCGCCGGGGCGGCACCCGTGGCAGGGCTTCTTGAAGCGGCGGTCAGGGCCGGACATGGTGGCGGCCATGGACACCTGGAACGGCTGGAGCGTTGCGGAACTGCATGCGCTCTACCGCGGCGGAAAGGCCACGCCGTCACAGATCGTCGAAGAGTGCCTGCGGCGCATCGAGGCGTCCGGGTCGCTCGGGGCCTACACCGCGGTGCTCGATGAGACGGCGCGGGCCGAGGCGGCGCGGCTGGACCGGCGCATGGGCCACGAGCCGATGGGGCCGCTGTTCGGCGTGCCCGTCGCGGTCAAGGAACTGATCGACGTGGCGGGCGCCGAGATCGGCTACGGCAGCCGGGCGTTCGCCGGCCGGATCGCCACCGCCGACGCCGAGGCCGTGCGGCGCCTGCGCGCGGCCGGGGCGATCGTGGTGGGCGTGACCCGCAGCCCCGAGTTCGGCTGGAGCCTGAGCGGACGGGACGCCGCCTCACCGGCCCCCGTGGCCAACCCCTGGGATCCGGCCCGCGACCCCGGCGGCTCCAGTTCCGGGTCGGCGGTGGCCGTCGCCACCGGAACCGTCTGCCTGGCCCTGGGCACCGACACCGCCGGCTCGATCCGGATGCCCGCCGCCCTGTGCGGGGTGTGGGGGTTCAAACCCACCCGCGGCGCCGTCAGCGACCGCGGGGTGCGGCTGCTGTCGCGCCCGCATCCCCTCAGGACGCCCAGACTCCCGGCACCGTCGTCGTCGCCCCCCGCGACGGGCTCCACCCGGACTACGCCGAGGCCCTCACCGCGGCCGCGGATCGTTTCACCGCGCTCGGCTGGCGGGTGCTCACCGAGGACTTCGCGCCGCCGGAGGACGTCATCGACGGCTACATGATGATGTTGCTGCATGAGGGCGCCCGGCTTTACGCGGACGAGCCGGGCTCCTCGGTGGAGCTGTGCACCGAGCCCGTCCAGGAGATGCTGAGGGCCGGTCACGGCGTCACCGACGCCCTCTACCGGGACGCCCGGCGCACCGTCGCCCGCTACCGGGACGGGCTGCTGGCCCGGCTGGACCCCGGCACGCTGCTGCTCGGCGTGGTCTGCCCCGGGCCGCCGCACCCCTCCCGCGCCGCCACCGCCGTCACCGCCGGCGGACCCCGGCCGTTCGTCCAGGCGGTCATCCCCTGGACGCTGCCGCAGAGCATCGCCGGGCTGCCCGCGGTGGCGGTCCCCGCGGGCCGGGACCGCGACGGCATGCCCATCGGGCTGCAGCTGTCGGGCGCGCCGGGCCGGGACGGGACGGTCCTGGCGGCGGCCGCCCTGCTCGGCGGGCGGGCCGCCTGACCGCCCCGTGCCGGGCGGGCACCGCCCAAGGCGCCCGCCCGGCACGGCGGTCAGCCCAGCAGACCCTGGCCGATCCAGCCGTTTTCGTCACAGCCCGGCGGGATGGCGAAGACGGCCGAGCCGATCGGGGTGGTCCACAGATTGAGCAGGTCGCCGCCCTCGTCGAGACGGCGCTGGACGGGGATGAACTGCCGGTCGATGTCGGCCTGGTAGGCGGCGAACAGCAATCCGGCGTCCGAGCGGCCGTCGGCGGTCAGGCCCTCGTCGTAGTTGTAGGGGCGGCGCAGCATCCGCAGCCGCGGGGAGTCGACGTGGGCCAGCCGGATGTGGGCGTTCTCGGCGATCACCGGGAAGCCCGCTGAGTCCACCGCATCGAAGTCCGGCTCGTCGTGTTCGTGCCGGCCGGTCAGCGGCGCCCCGCTGGTCAGCCGGCGGCCGACGGCGAACTCCTTGCCGGCCGGGTCGGCCTCGTCCCACTTCTCCAGCTCCATGCGGATGCGCCGCAGCACCAGCGTGGTGCCGCCGCGCAGCCACTCGGGCCCGTCCTGCACCCACACGGCCTGGTCGAAGTCGGCCGTGCCGGGCACGGGGTTGACGGTCCCGTCCAGCTGCCCCATCAGGTTGCGCTGGGTGGCGCCGCTGGACTGGACGCCGGGACTGCGCCGGAACCCGCGCTGCACCCAGCGCACGCGGGTGAAGGCCCGCGCGTCCTTGACCGTCATGCGCAGGGCGTGGGCCAGCGTGATCGGGTCGTCGCAGCAGATCTGCACCAGCAGGTCGCCGCCGCTCCAGCGGTCCTCCAGCCGGTCCACCTTGAACGGCGGCAGCGGGCGCAGCCCCTCGGGCCGCTGCTTCTCCAGCCCGGTCGCCTTGAACAACCCCGGGCCGAACCCGAAGGTGAAGGTCAGCCGGGACGGCAGGGGCGCCAGGTCGGGTTCGGGGTCGGCCAGCGCCGGGCGGCCCTGGGTGAGCCGCCGGGCGTCGTCGGTCAGCAGCCGCATGAGCCGGCCCAGCTCCTTGCGCCCGGTGCCTTTGCGCAGGTCCAGGCCGAGGAAGACGGCGTGGGCCTGCGGGGGCGTGGCGATGCCCGCCTGGTGCGGGCCGTGGAAGGGTTCGGTGGCCGTGCCGGTGGTCTGCGTGGCGGAGGGGCGGGCACCGGCGGCCCGCTCCTCGGAGCAGGCCGCCAGCGCGCCCGCCGCCGCGGCGATGGCGCCGCCCGCCAGCAGTCCCCGCCGGCTCAGCGGCCGTTGCGATGGGGCCATCGGAATCACCCGTGTTCGTGGTGCTCGGAGGGGTCGTAGGTCTCCTTGGCGCCGGTGAACTCCTTGGCGACCGCGGTGAAGGCGACGGTGGAGCCGTCGCTCAGCGTCAGCGTCAGGGAGATCTCGGCGCCCGGCTCCACCGGCTGCTTGAGGTCCATCAGCATGATGTGGTCGCCGCCGGGGGCCAGGCGGTGCGAGCCGCTTGCGGGCACGGTGAAGCCGCCCTGCTTGGGCTGCATCTTGGTGGCGCCGCTGGAGTCGGCGACGACCTCGTGGAACTCGACCGCGCCGGCGGCGGGGGAGGAGCCGGAGACCACCGTCACCGGCTTGTCGGTGTGGTTGACCAGGGTGCCGAACACGGCGGTCATGCCGGACTTGGCGGCCTTGACCCACGGGTCGGTGACCGACAGCGCGGCGCGGGGGGTGGCCGCGGCCGGGGAGTGCGCGGGGGCGGCGGGGCCTTCGGTGTCGGAGCCGCAGGCGCTCAGCGGCGCGGCGGTCAGCAGTGCGGCGGCGGCCAGCAGGGAGAGACGTCGCATGTTCATGAGTGCTCTTCTTCGGATCCGCCCGGGGGCATGCGCAGGCCGTCCGGCAGGAGAAGGAGCGCATGCCGCACGCCGGGACATCGCTTCGGTTCGGTCGCCCGCGCCATCGCGCGGGATGTCAGGCCCTTTCGACCCGGGCCGAGGTGAAAGCGGTGATCAGAGCACGGCGGGCGGGCCGCGGCGGCTGACGGCGTGCCGCAGCGCGGCCTGCAGCGGCGGGCACGGCGCGGCGAAGGCCGGCACCGGGGACGGCGCCGGCTCCGGCAGCGCCCAGGCGAGGATGATCCGCACAAAGCGCAGGGCCAGCCGGCGCAGCGCCGACCACAGCAGCGCCTCGCCCCACGCCAGCCACAGCGCGGTCAGCGCCACCGCGCAGCCGTGCAGCACCACCATGACCGCGTCGGCGGGCAGCAGCCCGTGCGCGTGCTCTGCCGGATGCGCGGCGGCCGCGGCGGCCGGGACCGCCGGGGCGGACAGGGCGAACAGCAGGTGCAGCACGACCTGCAGCCCGCCCAGCAGCGGCAGCAGCACGTTCACCGAGCGTTCCCGGCCGAGGACGGGAAGGGCCGCCGCCAGCGACAGCGCCAGCCCCGCCAGGATGCTCGCGGTCGACGGCGCCGTCGCGCTCATCAGGTGCGCCATGACGCCCAGCCCGGTGCAGACCGCGGCGAACGCGGCCGCCCGCAGAACCCGGAACAGCAAAGGGGCCGTCATGACGGGACCATCCTCGCACGCACCCCGGTCACCCCCCAGAAGGCCCCGCCCCATGGGGCCGCTTCACGGGCCCTGGAGTTCGCGGGTCCACAGCCAGTCGACGATCCGTTCCACGCCGCGCGCCAGATGCCGCCGGTAGGTGCTGAACGGCAGGCCGAGGATCTCGGCGGCCCGCTCCTGGGTGGCGGCGGGCCGCAGGTAGGTCCGGTCGATCGCGCGGTAGGGGCGGTCGTCGCGGACGTCGGCGCCCAGCGCCTGCGCGGCCTCGCACAACAGGGCGCGCAGGGTGTCGGGGACGGGCTCGCCCCGCTCGCGGACCACCCGCGAGCGCAGCAGCGGGCTGCCGGCCAGCCTGTCGTCGCGGTGCAGGTCGCGCAGCGCGGCCCGGACCGCCTCGGCGAAGTCGGGGCGCGAGAGCACCAGTTCCGGGGCGGGCCCGGTGGGCGGGGCGGCCTCGGCGCCGATCTCCCGGTCGCTCATCAGGTCCAGCCACTCCTCCACCCCCAGGCGCCGGAAGTCGTGGGCGAAGACCCCGTAGCGCCGTCCGCCGACCTCATAGGAGGCCTCGTGGACGCGGTGGTAGTCGATGTGCCGCAGCAGCGGCTCCCAGAAGTCGGCGTCCTCGTAACCGGCGATGAAGTCCCAGGCCAGCGCCTTGGAGGAGAGCAGGTGCTGGATGTGGCGGGTGGTGACGACGTTCTGTGAGGGGGAGGGCCGCTGGTAGTGCTCGCGGTCCATGAAGAACCGCGCCACCCAGACCTGCTCGCCGGGGCGCGGCGCGCCGTTGCGCAGGGCGTACTGCCAGACCGCCCGGGCGCCGGGGTCGGCGGCGATGTCGGGCTCGCCGGCCTCGTGCAGCGCCAGCATGCCCGCGTATCCGATCGGCTCCTCCTCACCGGCGGTGCGGATGGGCAGGATGCGGGCCGCCGGCCGGTCCATCCAGAACGCCAGCAGCTCGGCCTGCTCGGGCCCCTGGTGCAGCTCGGTCATGGCCAGCAGCGGGTCGCGGTCCTTGGGACGCAGCTCATCGGCGTGGGCCAGCCCGAAGGTCTCCCAGTCCCAGAACCTGCTCACCACCGGGTTCGCCCGGTGCAGGAAGACGAAGTCGGCCGTCCTGCGCTGCTGTTCCAGGCCGGTGGAGCGCTGCACCTGCGCCACGATGTGGCCGCGGATGCGGCGGTGCAGGTCGTGGTAGGAGGCCGGGTCCCGCCAGCGCAGCTCGGTGTCGAGCACATCGCGCGCCACGTCGTGGGGGAACAGGCCGTGCACGCCGGTCTCGATGAACGACAGCCCGCACAGCCACTCGAACAGCTCGTGCGCATCGCCGTCCTCCAGCACGGCGCGCAGCAGCTCCTCGGTGGTGAAGCGGGCGTGCGCGCACACCTCCAGGGCCCGCCGGTGCAGCCGGCTGGGCACGGTGTCGATGAAGTTCTCCAGCAGCACCCGCACCACGTGCGGGTCGCCCAGCGGCAGCGGCGGCTCGGCCGTCTCGCGCCGCCGCGCGAGGTGCTGGGCGATGACGTCGGCCACCAGCGACAGCGCCAGCGGATGCCCGTGGGTGGCGGCCAGCACCCGCCGGTGCAGCCGCCGCGGCACCCCGGCGGCGCTCAGCAGCGCCTGCCCGTCGCGCGGCGGCAGGTTGCGCAGCGCCACCACGCGCAGCAGCTCCCGCCAGCCCGGGTCGGCCCGCCAGTGCGGGGAGGGCGGGTGCCGGCCGGCCAGCACCACCAGCGTGGTGGCCGGCAGGGAGGGCAGGAACTCCTCGCGCAGCCACTCCTCCAGCGGCGCCAGCAGCTCACAGGTGTCCACCATGAGCACGGTGCGCGCCCCCTCGCGCTCCCGGTCGCCGCCGAGCGCGCGCACCGCGGCCAGGAAGGCCGGCGGGGTCGGCTCCAGCGTCCGGGCGTCCAGGCGCACCGGGCGGGCCCCGGCCTCCTCGGCGACCTCGGCGAGCATCGTCAGCAGGGTCGACTTGCCGACTCCTCCCGGGCCGTGCACGAACAGCACTCCGAAGGGGGGCTCGTCGCAGGCCAGCGCAGAACGCAGCAGCTCCAGCTCCTCGGCCCGCCCGACGAACCGCCGCCGCCGGGCTTGCCGCAACCTGTCGGCGAGGGTCGCAGGCCCGCTCCGCTCACCCGCCATACCGTCTCCTCCCGGCCCCACACGCTAACCGGCGGGCCGGACGGGCGGAATGCGCGCAAAGGGCAGTCTTCCGGTCGGCTCCTGCGTCGATGCGGGCACCGGCCGGATGTGGACATGCCCGGGGCGGGCCCGGCCTCCCGCCCCGGGCATGCCCATGCCCTGCCGGCACGTCCCGGCGCGCAGGGGACGGACGGCAGGAGCCGGAAAGGCGCGGCCGTCAGGCGGTGATGACGGCGACGGCCCCGGCGCCGACCAGGGCCAGCGCCCAGATCCGGTCCAGGTTGAACCAGGCGTGGCGCAGCACGGCCAGCCCGACGACCTCATAGACCAGCACCGCGATCACCCCGGCCACCGCGAACATGGCCAGGGTGTGCGCGCCGGTCACGAAGACCCCCGCCATCAGCGCGCTGCCGTGGGCGTGGCCCAGGCCGTGGTCGTGGCCGGCCGCCGGGGCCGAGGCGGTGATCACCGGCAGCAGCATCAGCCCCGCCCCGTGCACCGACGACATCAGAAACGACCAGCCCGCCAGCTGCCACAGCGACACCCGCATGCCCACCCAGCGGAAGTGCCGCCGGGCCAGCAGGTGCCACAGCCCGAAGCCGACCAGCACCAGCCCGCCGCAGATCGCCACGGTCCGGGAGGCCACCACCGACTGGGTCAGCGACACCAGCACCGCGACGGCCCCCACGGAGGCGGCGTGCCCGGCGGCGATGGCCGGCAGCGACTCCAGCACCCGGGCGCGGGAGCGCTCCTGCAGCCCGCGGGCGACCGCGAACAGCCAGCCCATGGCGGGGTTGAGGCCGTGGAAGGCGCCGAGGGCCAGCAGCGCCGCCAGCGACCCCTCGGTCACGGGTAGCAGTAGGAGTCGGAGGAGGCGTCCCCGCCCTGCAGCCGGGTCTGGTGCGGGCGCAGCCCCCGGAAGTCGTCGCCGTGCGGGAAGAACCGCTCATCGAAGGCGAACTCCTCACCGGAGTCCAGCTTGGCCATCCAGGCGCCGACCCCGTCGGGGTAGAACTGGTCGTCCCAGGCCCCGTACAGCGAGTTGGTCACATACACCCGCTTGCCGTCCCGGCTGACCTCCACCATCTGCGGCCCGCCGGCCAGCGGCAGGTCGGGCGCGGCCGGGTGCGGGGTGCGGCGGACGATGCCGCCGATGCGCACCGATCCGGCCTCCACCGGGTGGAACGGGTCGGACACGTCGTAGCGCTTCAGCTCGCCGGTGCCCCAGCACGACACATACAGCCACTTGTCGTCCACCGACAGGTCGATGTCGGTGACCAGCGGCGGGACGGCCCCGAACGGCTGGATGACCGGCGGCAGCTCCGCGGGGTCGGCCGGTTCGGCGGGAATGGTGATGACCTTGGTGGCGGCCCAGGACTTCCCGTCGCGGTGCCACAGCCACACCGACGCCGACAGGTCCTCGACGCTGACGGCCACGCCGACGAAGCCGTACTGCTTGGTGGGGTCGTGGGCGGGGCGCAGCTCCAGCGGCATCTGGTGCTCATCGCCCAGGTCCACCGCCTGCACGTGGCGGCGTTTGCGCAGGTCCCAAAAGTGCAGGCGGTGCCCGTACTTGCGGCCCAGCAGCAGCTCGCCGACCACGCCGTCCTCGATCATCGACGGGGTGCCCCACTCGGAGGTGACCAGCACGTCCTGGGCGATGTGCCACCAGGCGTCGTAGGCCAGGTACTGGGGGCCCCGGTCCACTTCCCAGCGGCCCAGCACTTCAAAGGAGGTGTGGTCCAGCAGGGCGATGCCGCCCGGCCCGTCCTCACCGTCGGCGCCGCCCAGGGCGGTCAGGTACAGCCCTTCCGGGCCGCAGTGCACGGTGTGGGGGCGGGAGTAGCCGGCGCGCTTGGCCAGCTCATCGGGTTCCAGGACCTTGACGATGCGGGGGCTGGTGGGCTGCTCCTTGGTGTCCAGCACGTAGATCCGCGAGGAGCGCAGCCCCGGGACGATCAGGTAGCGGCGTTCGATGTGGGGGTGCGGGGCGTAGGGGCACAGCGCGCTGGAGCAGGCGTTCCAGCCGAAGTGGTGCAGCTCGTCACCGGTGTAGGGCATCTCGGTCCAGCCGACGACCCGGCCGTAGGAGGCGGAGTCCGGATCGGTGTCCAGCACGGCGATGGCGTCCGGCCGGGCGGCGGAACGGTCGAAGGCGGCGACGTAGGCGAGTTTCTCGGGCGGGGCCTTCACCGCGTCGCGGGGAGAGGCGTAGAAGGTCGGGTCCGGCTTCCACAGTGCCATGGGAAGAACCTCCGTTGTCTCCTGGGATCGTCACATCGCGACTACTCCCCGTCAATGAGGGAAGGGTCAGACCAATGTGACGGGGTGCCGGGCGACCGCGTCGAAGAGGTATCCGAGGGTGTTGTGCGGGGTGACGGCGGGCTGGGTGGCGCCGGTCTCGTCGGTGGCGCGGGCCAGCAGCTCATAGGAGCCGGGACGCGGGTTGCGCCACTGGTAGCGCCACTGCACCCAGCTTTCGGGGGCGTGGGGGCCGTGCAGGTGGGCCTTGTGCCAGGTGGCGCCGCCGTCCACGCTGACTTCGACCTTGCGGATGCGGCCGTTGCCCGACCAGGAGCGGCCGTGCAGCACTTTGGCGTCGCGGACGGGGACCTGCCCGTCCCAAGGCAGCTCGAAGACGCTCTTGAGGCTCAGCCGGGTCAGCGGGGCGCTGCCCTCGGGCGGGTAGGAGTCGCCGAACAATCGGTAGTAGACGGTGTTCCACGGCGAGAACAGCGGCTGGTCGGAGACCTCGATGTCGCCGACCCATTTGATGGAGGCGATCCCCACCCAGGAGGGCACCACGACCCGGACCGGGAAGCCGTGGTCGGGCGGCAGGGGGCGGCCGTTCATCTCGTAGGCCAGCAGCACGTCCTTGAGCGCCTTGGCCACCGGCAGCGGGCGCCGTACCCGGCCTTTGTTCTCGCCTTTGTCGATGTAGTCGGCGTCCAGGCCGCGCGGCATCACATCCACGGCGTGGGGGGTGATGCCGGCGCGCCGCAGCACTTCCGCCAGGGGCACGCCCCGCCAGCGCGCGGCGCCGGCGGCGCCCAGCTTCCAGGGGGTGCCGGAGACCGGCCGGCCCTGCTGGGTGGTGAACAGGCTGCGGCCGTTGCCGGTGCATTCGATGACCGCGGTCACCGTCTTCGACGGCATCGCCTTCAGGTCCGCGTAGCTGAACTCCACCGCGTTCTCCAAGGTGGGACGGCCGCGCAGGCCGCTGCCCCACACCTTCAGCCGCCAGGTGCGCGGGTCGATGCGCGGGGTGGCGGTGTGGTTGCGGACGAAGAAGCGGTCCGCGGGGGTCAGGTGGCCCTGGCCGCGCATCGCCTCCCAGCGCATCTCGGCGTTGGTGCCGTGGTCGATGAACAGCTCGGGCGGCAGCGGTTTGACGAGGGGTCCTTCGGCGCGGGCCGGCAGGGCGGGCAGGGCCGCCATCGCCAGGCCGGCCCCGGCCGAGGCGCCCAGCAGCCGCCGCCGGGTGAGGGGGGACAGCTGCAGCCACTGCCGCAGGCGGACGCGTTCGTAGGTGGCCTCGTCGGTGAGGTCGTCGCTCATGGCGCGATGGTGACCCGGGTTTCACAGATTGTCAATCGATTAGGTATAAAAACTAGGAAATTGTCACCCATTCCGTAGCGGGTCTTCGCTAAGTAGCCTGAACGGCGTGGTGGACGATGCGGCGGCCCGGGCGCCCGAAATCGGCTCGCCCCGGGAATTGGCCGCGTTGCTGGAAGAACACGGCTACCTGGCCGACGAGGCGGTGGCCACCGCCGCGTTCTTGGCGCTGCGCATGCGCCGCCCGCTGTTTTTGGAGGGCGAGCCCGGAGTCGGCAAGACCGCCCTGGCCCAGGCACTGGCGGAGGCGCTGGACACGCCGCTGATCCGGCTGCAGTGCTATGAGGGCCTGGACGCCGCCCAGGCCCTCTACGACTGGGACTTCCCCCGCCAGCTGCTGCACCTGCGCGCCGCCGAGGCCGCCGGCGTGACCGACCCGGCGCGCCTGGAGGCCGAACTGTACGACCGGCGCTTTTTGGTGGCCCGGCCGCTGCTGCGGGCCCTGCAGGTCCCCGCCGGGCAGGGCCCCGGCGTGCTGCTGGTGGACGAAATCGACCGCGCCGACGACGAGTTCGAGGCCTTCCTGCTGGAAGTGCTGTCGGACTTCGCCATTTCCATTCCCGAACTGGGCACCGTCCGCGCCGCCGAACCGCCGGTGGTGGTGCTGACCTCCAACCGCACCCGCGAGGTGCACGACGCGCTCAAACGCCGCTGCCTCTACCACTGGCTGGAGCACCCCTCCTACGAACGGGAGGTGGCCATCATCTGCCGGCGGCTGCCCCAGGTCGCCCGCCGCCTGGCCGGGCAGGTCGCCCGGGCCGCCCAGCGGCTGCGCGAGGCCGACCTGCTCAAACCGCCGGGCGTGGCGGAAAGCCTGGACTGGACCCGGGCCCTGGCCGCCTTGGGGGTGCGCGAGCTGGACCCTAAGGCCGCCGCCGTCACGCTCGGCGCCGTCCTGAAATACCGCGAAGACCAGGAGAAGGTGACCGCCTCCGGCCTGGAGGCCCTGCTGAGCGGAGGCTGAGGCCCATGCCCGGCGCCACCGAGACGCTCGTCGGCTTCGCCCGCGCCCTGCGGGCGGCCGGGGTGGCCGCCGACCCGGGACGGGTGCACGCCATGCTGCGCGCCCTGGACCACCTCGATGCGCTCGACCCCGGCGACGTCTACTGGGCGGGCCGGCTGACCTTGTGCTCGGACCCGGCCGACCTGCCGCGCTATGACCGCTGTTTCGCCGCCTACTTCTCCGGGCGCACCGCCCGGCCCGTCCGCCGCACGCCGCCGGTGGCGATCCCCCGCCCGGCGGCCGTCCCGGTCGCACCCGGCCGCGGGGAGGGGGAGGAGCCGGACCGGGCCGACCTGCGCGCCTCCGTCGCCAGCGAGATCGAGGTGCTGCGCCACCGCGACGTGGCCCGGCTCGACGCCGCCGAACGCGCTCAGCTCAACCGGCTGATCGCCGTGCTGGAGGCCGCGCCCGAGCAGCGCCGCTCGCGCCGCTTCGCCCCCGCCGCCTCCGGCCGGCCGGACCCCCGCCGCACCGTCCGGGACGTGCTGCGGCACGGCGGGGAGATTCCCGCGCTGCGGTATCGCGCCCACCGCACCCGGCCGCGCCGGGTGGTGCTGCTGGTGGACGTCAGCGGGTCCATGGCCCCCTATGCGGACGCGCTGCTGCGTTTCGCGCACGCCGCCGTGCGGACCGGCGGCCGCACCACCGAGGTCTTCAGCGTCGGCACCCGGCTGACCCGCCTGACCCGCCAGTTGCGGCACCCCGACCCGGACGCGGCCATGGCGGCGGTCTCGCAGGCCATCCCCGACTGGCGCGGCGGCACCCGCCTGGGGGAGGAGCTGAAGGAGTTCTGCGACCGCTTCGGGCAGCGCGGCCCGGCCCGGGGCGCGATCGTGGTGATCGCCTCCGACGGCTGGGAGCGGGGCGACGCCACTCTGCTGGGCGCGCAGATGGCGCGGCTGCGGCGGCTGGCGCACCGGGTGGTGTGGGCCAACCCGCACAAGGGACGGCCCGGATACCGGCCGCTGACCGCCGGGATGCGCGCGGCGCTGCCCCATGTGGACCACTTCGTGGCCGGGCACAGCCTGGCCGCGCTGGAGGAGCTGGCCCGGATCGTTCGCAAAACCGCGCGGAAGGGGGACCGGCATGCGCGACGTCCTCGCTGAGATCGCCCGCTGGCACGCGGCCGGGGAGACCTTCGGGCTGGCCACGGTGGTGGACACCTTCCGCAGCGCGCCGCGGCCGCCGGGCGCGGCGATGGCGGTCTCGGCGGCCGGCGAGGCGGTCGGCAGCGTCTCGGGCGGCTGCGTGGAGGGCGCGGTCTACGAGCTGGCCCGCGAGGTGATCGGCACCGGCCGCCCGGTGCTGCGCCGCTTCGGGGTCAGTGACGAGGCCGCCTTCGAGGTGGGGCTGACCTGCGGCGGCGTCATCGACATCTGGGTGGAGCCGGTCGATGTGGACACCTTCCCGCAGCTCGGCGAGGTGGCCGCGGCGGTCGCGGCGGGCGAGCCGGTGGCGGTGGCCACGGTGGTGGACGGGCCCGGCGTGCTCGGCGCCCGCCGCGTCATCCGGCCCGACCGCGCCTTCGGCTCCCTGGCCCCGGGCCTGCCGCACGCCGCCCGGCTGGATGCGGCGGTGGACGACGACGCCCGCGGCATGCTCGCCCAGGGCCTGACCGGGGTGCGGCGCTACGGGCCGCGGGGGGAGCGGCGGGGCGATGCGCTGGCCGTCTTCGTCCACTCCTTCGCCCCGCCGCCCCACCTGCTGGTGTTCGGCGCGATCGACTTCGCCGCCGCCGTCGCCCGGATCGGCAAGTTCCTCGGCTACCGCGTCACCGTCTGCGACGCCCGCCCGGTGTTCGCCACCGCCAAGCGCTTCCCCGAGGCCGACGAGGTGGTGGTCAAATGGCCGCACAAGTTCCTCGGCGAGCGCGCCGCCGCGGGCGGCGTGGACGAGCGGACCGCCATCTGCGTGCTCACCCACGACCCCAAGTTCGATGTGCCGCTGCTGGAGGTGGCGCTGCGCACCCCGGCCGGGTACATCGGGGCGATGGGCTCGCGCCGCACCCACCGCGACCGGATGGCCCGGCTGCGCCGGGCCGGCCTGACCGAGGCCGAACTGGCCCGGCTGCGCTCGCCGATCGGCCTGGACCTGGGCGCCCGCACCCCCGAGGAGACGGCCGTGTCCATCGCCGCCGAGCTGATCCAGCTCCGCTGGGGCGGCTCCGGCCGTCCCCTCACCGAGACCACCGGCCGCATCCACGGCGAGCCGCTCGCCCGCACGGATCCCCGGGAGCGACAGTGAGACTTCCCGTCCCGGCGGCGATGCGGGCCCCGGCGGGGCTGCTGCTGGCCGCGGGGGCGGGCAGCCGGCTCGGGCGCCCCAAGGCGCTGGTGGAGCTGGACGGCGAGCGGCTGGTCGACCGGGGCGTGCGGACGCTGCGCGGCGGGGGCTGCTCCCCGGTGCTGGTGGTGATCGGCGCGGTGTCGCTGGAGGTGGCCGGGGCGGTGGTGGTGCCCAACCCCCACTGGCGCACCGGGATGGGCTCCTCGCTGCGCACCGGGCTGGCCGCGCTGCCGCCGGGCTGCCCCGCCGTGGTGATCGCGCTGGTCGACCAGCCCCGCGTGACGCCGGAGGCGGTGCGGCGGCTGATCCGGGCCCATGAGGCGGGCGCCCAGGTCGCGGTGGCGACCTACGGGGGCGAGCCGCGCAACCCGGTGCTGATCTCCGCCCGGTACTTCGCCGAGGCGGCCGAGGCCGCGGTCGGGGACGCCGGGGCCCGGGCGTTCCTGCGCGCCAACCCGGCGCTGGTGACCGGGGTGCCCTGTGACGATGTGGCCTCCCCGGAGGACATCGACACTCCCGGCGACCTGGACGCGCTGGGCTGAGACCCGTGTGTCAGCATAAGGAAGTCCTTACGTACAAAGATCGGTCGGAGGTCGCATGTCCGCGCCCAAGATCAAGCCGCGCCCCAGGGCCTACGACTCGCCCTGGATGCCCAAGTTCATGAAGGTGATGGGCAAGACGCACGTGGCGGTCTACCGGGCGACCGGCGGCCTGATCGGGCGGCGCTTCCACGTCGGCTCGGCCTGGCTGCGCGGCGTCCCGGTGTGCCTGTTCACCACCATCGGGCGCAAGAGCGGGCTGCCGCGGACCATGCCGCTGCTGTACATGCGCGACGGCGAGCGCATCGTGGTCGTCGCCTCACAAGGCGGCCTGCCCGGCCACCCGCAGTGGTACCTCAACCTCCGGGCCAACCCCGAGGTGGTCGTCCAGATCGGCCGCAAGAAGCGGCGCATGCGCGCCCGCACCGCCGACGAGGCCGAACGCGCCCAGCTGTGGCCCCGGCTGCTGAAGATCTACGCCGACTTCGACAACTACCAGCGCTGGGCGGGCGACCGCGTCATCCCCGTGGTGATCTGCGAGCCGGCCTGAACCGGCCTTGAGAACGCAAGGCCGCTAGAACGCAAAGCCGCCCGGACGGCCGTTGCGGTCGGCCAGCAGCCCCGCCAGGGTCGCCACGGCGATCTCGGCGGGCGTGCGCGACCCGATGTTCAGCCCGATCGGCCGGTGCACGCGGGCGATGTCGCCTTCGGCCACCCCCAGCCGCCGCAGCTCCGCCACGTGCGGGGCGGGATGGCGCGCGCCGCCCATCACCCCGATCCACCGGGACGGGACGGCCAGCAGGTCGCGCAGCACCGGCCCCAGCTCGGGGCGGTGGTGGTCGGTGACCACGATGTCGGCCCGCTCGTCGATGTCGGCGGTCGGCCCGGTGATCACCTTCGGGCCGTCCCACCCGGAGGCGCGGGAGGCGTCCGGCTCCAGCAGCAGCGTGCGAAAGCCCAGATCCGCCCCGTACCGCAGCAGGAACTCCGCCACCGGCGTGGCGAACACCGCCACCAGCGTGCGGTCGGCGGTGTCGGGCACCACCTCGCCGTGCGCCACCGCGCAGGCCGGGTCGTTGTGGACATGGGTCATGGGCCCAGTGTCGCACCGGCCGCCCGGCCCGCACAGCCTACGGAGCGGCGGGCAGCGCGCTCGCGTCCAGGGCGCCGCAGTCGACGGCGCGGCGCAGCCGCTCGGTGAGCGCCTTGACGGTGGCCGGCTCCTCCAGCACGCCGTTCTTGCCCGCCACCTGCTCGTGCCAGGCCCGCACCCGCGCGATCGCCTCGTCCACCCCGGTCAGGTGGAAGGCGTACACGGCGGCGTACCGGCTGGGCAGGTGCGCCGGGTGCAGGTCCCAGCCCTGGTAGATGCCGTTGCGCAGGGAGTGCCGCACGCTCGCCGAGTGCGCCTTCCAGGTGCGGCCCACCTCCTCGGGGCCGTCGTTGCGGGGCACCGCGTTGCAGGAGCCGTCGCTGATGCGGATGCCGGTGCCGGCCAGCGCCACCTGCATGAGGGTGCGGGCGAAGTCGCAGGCCGGATGCTCGATGCGCTGCTGGTCGGGGGGCAGCCCGAGGGCGGCGGTGTAGTCGTGGACGCCGAAGTGCGCGGCGGTGATGCGGCCGCGTCCGGCCTGGGCGATGGCCCGGATCCCGATCATGCCCCGCTGGTCGATGATCGCCTCGGTGGTCTCGATCTGCACCTCAAAGCGCAGTATCCCGGCCGGCAGCCCCAGCGCGTCCTCCAGCCGGTCCAGGTAGTCGGCGAAGATCGCCACCTGCTCGGCCGACACCACCTTGGGGAAGGTGATCACAAAGCCGCCGGGCAGCCGGCCCAGCTGGTCGCGCAGCTGGGTCAAAAAGCCGTCCAGGGTGCGCATGGCCCGCTCGTGGGCGCCCCCGGTGAAGGACTTGATCCGCAGGCCCCAAAAGTGCGGCAGCCCCTTGACCTGGTAGGCGGCGGCCACCGCCGCGACGACCTGGGCGATGTGCCCGTCCTCTTCGGCGTCGGGGCGCACCCCGTAGCCGTCTTCGAAGTCGATGCGCAGATCCTCGATGGGCTCGCCGGCCAGCTTGGCGGCCACCCGTTCGCGCACCGTGCCCGCCAGCTCCGCATCGATCCCGAAGGCCGCGCCGAACGACTCGGCGTCCGGGGTGTGGTTGTTGAACAGGCGCAGCGCCTCGGCGCCGAAGTCGGCGGGGATCGTCCGGGTGAACCGGTCGGCCGGGATGTAGACGGTGTGCACCGGCTGCCGCCCGGCGGGCGGGCCGGGGAAGTGCCGGGCGTGCTCGGCGGTGACCGCCGCGATCCGCGCAGATAGGTCGTCGGTCGAGGAAACGCTCAAGTTCACCCGGCTATGATCCCCCAAGATCCGGTGACCGTGTGGCCGGGTTGCAACTCGATCAGGTCGATTCCGCTGGCGAACGCGTTCGGCGGCCCGGTCATCGGCTCCACCCCCAGCCCCAGGCGGCGCAGCGGCCCGGGAAGCCGGTCGGCGGTGTAGATCTCCAGCCAGGGCTGAGTCTCATCCAGCCAGCACGACACCGCGCGTCCCCCGCCCCGCAGGCGCACCCATGCCCGGCCCGTCCCATCCCGGCGCAGCCCGGTGTAGGCGTTGTCGATCCGCTGCGAACCCAGCACGGACGGCTCGCGGCGGTCATAGGGGGTGCCGGCGACGTCCCGGGCGGGACCGGTGGGAATCATCCGCTCATCGACCGGCAGGTACCGGTCGCCGGGGATGACCACCTCGCACTCGTCGATTGGCACGCCCACGGTGAGATAGGGGTGGGCGCCGTGCGCGTAAGGGGCCGTGCGGGAGCCGGTGTTGCGCGCCGTCAGCCGGACGGTGAGGCCGCCCGCGGCGTCCAGCGCGTACTCGACGGCCAGATCCAGCCGGAACGGGTAGCCGGCGGAGGCCAGCAGCCGGTGGGCCAGGCGCACCCGGTGCGGCTCGTGCTCCTCGGCCCGCCACGCCGCCCAGCGCACCAGCCCGTGGATGGCGCAGTCGAACTCCGGTTCGCTGATGTCGAGCTGGTGGGTCCGCCCGCCGTAGGCGTAGCGGCCGCGGTCGATCCGGTTGGGCCAGGGGACCAGCAGCTGGCCCAGGGCGGCCGGGGCGGGTTCGTCGGCGTCGTGCGACAGGATCAGCGGCGCCCCCTCGAAGGTCAGCTCCCGCAATCCCGCCCCGCACTCGGTGATCACCGCCCGGTAGGGCCCGGCCGAGATCTCATGCTGCCGCCCGGTGATCGGTTCACTCATGATCACATTCCTACCCCGGGCCGCGGGCGCCGGCCACAGGCCCCGGCGCACCGCCGGCCCGCCCCGGGGAGGGGGACGTTCCCACCGGTCAGCGGACCTGCCGGGCCAGCGCCCGCAGCGCGTCGGCGAACACCTGCGGCGGCGGCTCGAACGGGGCGGCGCCGGGCCGGGCGGTGCCGATCACCGGCAGGATCCCGGTGCGCACCACCCGGGTCACGTCGATGCCCGTCGCGGTGCCCGCCGGCGACGGCGGCACCCGGAAGACCGGATGCTCGGCCAACGTGATCTGCCGCATCCGCCGGGCGGCCGGTGCGAAGGCGCCCAGCCCGACCGTCTCCATGATCGCCGAGTCGCCGATGCCGGACGCGGCCTCCCGCGGCCCCGCCGGGCCGGTGAACCAGCGGTCGCCGGTACCGGAGAGCTGGACGCCGAAATCGGTGCCGTTGCAGGCCATGGCCACCACCGCGCCGGAGCCGGGCACACCGCGCGCCGCGTCCGCGCTCACCTTGGCCGCCGCCATCGCCGCACCGAGAAAGAAATGGTCGTTGCCGCTGAGAAAACGCAGCACCGCGGCCAGATCGGGCGGCGGCGCACCGGCGGCGGCGATGTCGGCGGCCAGCTCTCCCAGCAGCAGCAAGGTCGCCGCCCGGGTGCGCGCATGCAGCTCATCGCCCATCTGCAGGGCCTGCGCGGCGAGCGCGACCAGGTCCACCGGGCCGTGCCGGCGCAGCGCCCGCCGCAGCACCGGACCCAGCACCGCGCCCATCCACCGCAGCCGCCCGATCACCTGCGGGCCGTACGCCCCGTGCCGCAGCGCCTCGCCCGGGCCCTCGAGGAGCGGGCAGCAGGCCCGGCGCGGCGGGCGCTCGGCGGCGTCCTCGACCACGAGCACCCACATCGAGGCGCTGATCACGCCCGCCATCGGCGCCACCGCGGCACGCCGGTGGCAGGGCTCCAGGCGCACCGCCCCGCAGGCCAGCGCCCGCTCGGCCTCCTCCGGGGAGGAGGCCAGGCCCTCCAGCAGCACGGCGCCGATCAGCGCGCCCCGCATCGGCCCGGCGGCCCGCTCCCACTCCAGCGGCGGGCCGGCGTGCAGCAGCACATCCGGCTCCAGCCCCAGCGCCTGCCCGGCGGGCCGCACGTCCACCAGGTGCGGCCGGGCCGCCAGCAGGCGCTCTGCCGCGGTGGCGTCGGCCTGGGCGTGCCGGGGGTCGCCGAGCACCGCGTTCAGCGCCTCCACCGCCGCCGCGGGCGGGGGACGCCACCGCACCCGCAGCACCGCGACGGCCCGCTGCTCCAGCGCCTCGGCCGGCGCCGGGGCCCCGACCGCCACCACCACCGGCTCCCGGCCCAGCAGCCCGCCCAGCCTGCTCACCGCCCGCCCCCGGCCAGGGCGGCCGCATGGCGGGCCGCGGCGGCGTTGGAGGCGAACACATCGGCCCCGGCCCACTGCAGCGCCGCCGCCTGCCGGCCGAGGCCCTGCGGGTCGGCCGGCGTCCCGCACAGCGACACCACCACCCGCAGGTCGTCGCGGCCGGCCAGGGCGGCCTCGATCGCCGGGGCCAGCAGCGCGGCCGGATCCGGGTCGGCCCCCTGGCCCAGCAGCACATCCAGCAGCACCACCCGGCAGGACGGATCGGCGGCCGCGGCGGCCAGGTGCTCCAGCCGCGGCGCCGGGTCGATCATGGGGTGGGCGCGGCCCCGGGCGCAGGCGTCGGCGCCCAGGTCGATCAGCCGGTGCCCGCCGCAGGCCAGGTCGGGCCCCAGCATCCGGCGGGCGATCAGCGCCGCCTCCGCACGCAGCGCACCGCCGGTGAACAGCCCGCGCAGCGCGCCCGGCGCCACCGGCCCGGCGGGGCGGGCGGCGGGCCAGCACGGCCAGCGCGGCACCCTCCGGCCGAGGGCGCTCAGCAGCCGCTCGGTGGCGGCGGTCAGGTCCGGCGAGTCCTCGGCGAGCATGGCGAAGTGCACCGGGGTGTCCAGCCGGCGGGCCGCCGAGTGGACCAGATCGGCCACCCGGGGCGCCGGCGGCCCCGCCACCACGGCGATCAGCTCGGTGGCCGGGTCCTCATCCAGCGCCGCCAGCGCCGCCAGCGTGGAGCGCCCGCTGACCTCGGCCGACAGGTCGCGGCCGCCGACCCCCAGCACATGGCGCACCCCCACCCCGGCGGCGTCCAGCAGGCACATCACCTGCTGGGCGCCGGTGCCGGAGGCGGCCACGATGCTCACCGGGCCGGGCCGCACCGCGTTGGCGAACCCCAGCCCCGCCCCGCCGATCACCGCCGTGCCGCAGCCGGGCCCCATCACGATCAGGCCCCGCCGCCCGGCGGCCTCCTTGAGCGCCACCTCCTGGTGCAGCGGGACGTCGCCGCTGCACACCATCACGTTCAGCCCGGCGTTCAGCGCGTCCATCGCCTCGATGAAGGCGTACCGGCCGGGCACCGACACCAGCGCCAGCCCGCCGGCCGGCTCCGCCAGCAGCCGGGCGGCCGCCCCGGTGGTGCGGGGCGGGTCGTCCTGCGGCGCGTGCCGTGCGGCCGGCGCCGGGTCGTCGGCCAGCAGCCCTTCCAGAACCCGCCGCGCCTCCCGCACCGACGCCTCATCGGCGCCCCGGATCGCCACCACCAGGTCGTCGGGCCCGGCCCCCTCGGGGACGGCGAAACCCCGCCGCCGAAGCAGGTCGAGGTTCGGCTCGGTGGCCATCGCGACCATCGCCGCCGTGATCCCCTCACGCCCGGCCAGCTCCCGGCTCACCCGCAGCAGGGTCACCGAGTCGCGATACCTTCCGGACTGAACCTCGACCCAGGAGTTCATGCGGTCGGCCCGCCTCCCTCCGGCGCACCTCGCCGCGCACCCGGCCACGATCTGGGCCGCACGGCGCCCGGCGGCGCGCATCCCCCGGGCCACGGCGGCCGGTCTCCTCGCACGCGTGCCCGGCCGCCGCGGGCGCTCCCCGGCCCGGCCGCCGCAGTGGCTCCGGCGGCTTTGCGGCGTGCGCTTTGCGCCGGATCGCCGCCGGGCGCCTTCGGCCCGTTCATGCGGGGACCCGCCGGTCCTGCGCGGCGGCCAGGGACAGGGCCAGCACCGCGCGGCATCCGGCCAGCAGGCCGAAGGCCAGGTCGGCGCCGGAGGTGTGGCCGACGGCCAGCAGCCGGCGGACGGCCGGGCCGAGCGGGTCCGCCCCGCCGACCCCGCGCAGCACCGCGGTGACCTCGGCGCTGGCCTGGCCGGCGGCGGCGCA
This sequence comes from Thermomonospora sp. CIF 1, assembly GCF_001896795.1. Classification (NCBI taxonomy): domain Bacteria; kingdom Bacillati; phylum Actinomycetota; class Actinomycetes; order Streptosporangiales; family Thermomonosporaceae; genus Thermomonospora; species Thermomonospora sp. CIF 1. Next base: position 312,316 of record NZ_MOYN02000021.1, on the reverse strand, counting down.
GTGCAGCAGCGTGGCGGCCAGCGCGGTGGTGCGGGTGCCGGCGTCGGCGGTGACCGCGGCGCCCAGCCAGTCGGCCAGCCAGATCGCGGTGCGGCCGTGCGGCACGGCGCCGCCCAGGGCGCGCAGCGCCACCAGCAGCCCGGCCAGCACATCGTCGCCGCTGGGGGTCAGCCCCGGGCCCAGCCCCACGATGCGCTCGGCGATCTCCACGGCGTCGGCCAGGTCGCCGGTGGCGCACCGCTCCGCCAGCAGGCCGGGGTCGGGATGCCCGGCCAGGCCGAGCCGGCCCTCGGCGACGGCGGCCTCCAGCTCGCCGATCCCCCGGGCGAGGCGGGCCGGGGTCACCCCGCCCAGCGCGGGAACGGGGTCCCACCAGCGGCGGATGCGCACCCGCAGCGCGCCGGCCTCGATCTGGCCGTCGCCGACCCAGGCCTCCTGGCCCTCGCGGATCGAGCGGAACGGCCGGTCCCGGCCGCCGACGGGCACCACCACCGCGTTCGGCAGCCGCACCGCGTCGCTGCACACCACGGCCAGCACCCGCGGTTCGGCGGCCGTCCGCATCTCCAGGTAGACGGCCGCCGGGAAGACGGCCAGGACCCGGGCGGGACGGCGTGCGGAATCCAGCAACTCGCGCAGGCCCATCGCGGCCGCACCGGCGATGGCCGATCCGGTGGCGGCCCGGGGATCACCCGAGAGGACGGACGCGGTGGATCGCGCCGCGCCCGCCAGCGTGGGCCGGGGTCGCCGCCGGGTGGGCAGGGCGACCGGTTCGCGCATGACGGCAGTCACAAGCCCTCCATACGTCTGTTTTCTGGAAACGTAGGGCCCCGGCCTAGTCCGGACGTATGGAGAAACATGCCAAGGATGGTTGTCATGCTTCGTGTTTCTTGTCAGGGTTGGGCGCGGAACGGTTGCGGACCTGCCCTGACTGGGGTGTCCGCGCATATGGCAGGAGACCCCCGACATGCTCCCCGACAAGCTCACCGACAGGGCTTATCCCACCGCCGACCTCGGTCCTCCGGCACTGCGGCTGGCCAGTACCGGCACGCTGACCTACGGGCTGTCGGTGGGGGAGGTGCTGGGCGTGTCCACACTGGCCGGGGCCCGCCTGATCGGCGGCCGCGCCGGACTGGAGCGTATCGTGCAGCGCCTCAACGTCATGGAGGTCCCCGACATCCTGGCCTGGGTCAAGCCGCACGAGCTGCTGCTGACCACCGGCTATCCGCTGCGCCACACCCCCCAGTCGCTGGAGAACCTGGTCGCCGACCTGGACGCGCGCGGGGTGTCGGCGCTGGGCATCAAACTGGGCCGCTACCTGGACGCCCTGCCGCCGCGGATGATCGAGCAGGCCGACCGGCTGGGCTTCCCGCTGATCCTGCTGCCCGCCGACGTGGGGTTCGACGACATCCTCAACCAGGTCCTCACCGACATCCTCAACCGGCAGGCGGCGGTGCTGGCCCGCACCGAGGAGGTGCACCGGGCGCTGGTGCAGATCGTGCTGAGCGGCGGCGGACTGCAGGAGGTGGTCGACGAGGTCGCCGCCCTGCTGGAGGTGGCGGTGGTCGCCATGGACGGGGAGCGGCGGATGCTGGCCGGCTGCGGCCCCGACGAGCACCTGCGGGCCATGCTGGAGTGGGACGGCCCCGCCGACCCGGCCGGCCCGGTCACCGACGGCGAGCACCTGATGGTGCCGGTGCTGGCCGGCGGCCTGGACCACGGCCGCATCGTCGCCTACGGCGCCGGCGGCGGGCTGCGCGCCAGCGACGTGGTGGGCATCCTGGAACGGGCCGCCACCGTGGTGGCGCTGCTGATCACCAACCAGCAGGCGGTCGCCGCCGTGGAGAGCAAGTACCGCGCCGACTTCCTGCGGGACGTGCTGGCCGGGCGGGCCGGCGAGGACGACCAGGTGATCGCCCACTGCTCGGGGTTCGGCTGGGACCTGGACCGCCCGATGACCGTGCTGGTCGCCGAGCTCGACGGGCGGGACGATGCGGCGGACGGCACCGGCGGCCGCGCCGGGCGCCGGGACCGCGGCGCCGATGAGCGCCTGGTGCAGGAACGGCTCGCCGCGGCCTGGACGTCGGTGGTGCGCCGGCACGACCGGCACGCCGCGGTGGCGGGTTTCGCCAACGAGGTGGTCGCCGTCGTGGGCGCGCCGGAGGAGGGCGGCGCGGCCCCCGACCCGGCGGTGCTGGTACGGGAGGCGGCGGCGGTCTTCTCCGAGCCGCATGGCGCGCGCCACACCTTCTCCACCGGCATCAGCCGCACGGTGACCTCCCCCTCCCGGCTGCCGGAGGCCTATGAGCAGGCCGTCAAGGCGGTGCGGGTCGGCCGGCAGATGCACGGCGCCGGGGCGCGCGTCCACTTCGACCAGCTGGGCGTCTACCGGCTGCTGAGCCTGGTCCCCGACCCGGCGGAGCTGCACGCCTTCGTCCGGGAGACGCTGGGCGAGCTGGCCTGCGACGACGAGCCGGAGGCGGTCGATCTGCGCCGCACCCTGCAGGTGCTGCTGGAGACCAATCTCAACGTCGCCGAGACCGCCCGCCGGCTGCACTTCCACTACAACACCCTGCGCTACCGCATCGGCAAGCTGGAGCGCATGCTCGGCCCCTTCACCGAGGACGCCCACCTGCGGCTGAATCTCACCCTCGCGCTGCACGTGCTCCGCATGAAGGGGATCTGAAAAAGCCGCTCGCCGGTGGGAATCCCGCCATGACCTGCCGGCCCCGATGTGGCCTGGGACACAGCGGGTTCGCCAAGGACGGGCGCTCTCTTTGGCAGGTGTCGCCGGTGATGCCCGCCTGAGCCGCGTCTATCTTCCCCTGGGCGGCGCAGGGCCGCCTAAGGCAGGTCAGGACGGGGGACTGGCCCTTCCGCCGGGATTTGAGGGAATTGATCGATGGAATTCGGCTGGAAGGTGCACGGCGACGGGCGCAGCCCCGCGCCGGGCGAGGTGGTCGGGCCGCGGGAGCGGCTGAGCTGGCCGCGCACGGTGGGGCTGGGCGCCCAGCACGTCATCGCCATGTTCGGCGCGACGTTCGTGTTCCCCCTGGTCATGGGGTTGGACCCGAACCTGGCGGTGATGATGTCGGGGGTCGCCACGATCTTGTTCCTGCTCATCGTGCAGGGCAGGGTCCCCAGCTACCTGGGCACCAGCGCCTCGTTCGCGGGCGCGGCGCTGGCCATCCGGGCCGGGGTGGACGACGCCCGCACCGACGCGTGGGTGACCGGGGCGATTCTGATCGCCGGGGTGGTGCTGGCGGCGGCCGGGCTGGCGATCCACTTCCTCGGCCCGCGGATCATCCACCGGGTGTTCCCGCCGCCGGTGACCGGCGCGGTGGTGATGCTGATCGGCTTCGGGCTGGCCTTCGTGGTGGCCGACACCTACTGGCCGCAGGACCCGTGGGTGGCGTTGCTCACGATGCTGTTCGTATTCGTGATCATGGTGGCCTTCCGCGGGTTCATCGGCCGGATCTCGGTGCTGCTCGGCCTGGTCTTCGGGTTCGTCCTCTCCTGGGTGCTGGACCGGTTCGGCCAGGTCACCTCCGTGCTGCCGGGCGCCAATCTGCGGGACGCCTCCGGCGCCCCCTGCGCCGTCGAGGGCCCCTACTGCGTGGCCACCGCCTTCCCGCACGACCGGGTGGACCTGTCGGCGGTGGGGGAGGCCCCCTGGTTCGGCCTGCCGGACATGCACGCCCCCGACTTCAAGCTGTCGGCGGTCCTGCTGGTGCTGCCGGCGGTGATCGCGCTGATCGCCGAGAACACCGGGCACGTCAAGGCGGTCGGCGAGATGACCGGCGAGGACGTGGACCCGCTGATCGGCCGGGCGATCTTCGCCGACGGCGCCGCCACCGTGGTCGCCACCTCGGTGGGCGGCTCGCCCACCACCACCTACGCCGAGAACATCGGGGTCATGGCGGCCACCCGGGTCTACTCCACGGCGGCCTACTACGTGGCGGCGCTGATCGCGATCCTGTTCGGGCTGTGCCCGAAGTTCGGCGCCCTGGTCGCGGCCACCCCCGGCGGCGTGCTCGGCGGCGTCACCGTGATCCTCTACGGCATGATCGGCCTGCTGGGCGCCAAGATCTGGGTGGAGTCGCGGGTGAACTTCTCCGACCCGGTCAACATGGTGCCGATCGGCGCGGGCATCATCTTGGCCATCGGGCCGGTCGTCCACCCCGTCGGCGACGACTTCACGCTGGAGGGCATCGCCCTGGGCACCATCGTGGTGCTGGCCGGCTACCACCTGCTGCGGTTCATCGCCGCCAGGACCGGCGGGCACGAGGTCTCCTACGGGGAGATCGGCTTTGAGCGGATCACCCTCGAGGAGGAGACCGGCGGGAAGGCGGGGGAGGACCCGAAGGGAGGGCCCGCCTAGCGCGCTCCCGGAGCCGCCGCCCGGCTGGGCCTTTTCAACACGCCGTTCCCGCGGGCGGGGACGGTGCCGTGACCTGCGATGTCATGACCTCGGACACCGCCCCGGCTCCCGTCTCCGGTGCCTGAGAGCACGTGTTGAACGAACTTCACTGCACGGCGCCGTCCCACGGCCGTTGCGGCCGGGCCCTGCCCCGGGCCTTGCGCCCGGGGCAGGGCTTGTCACCGAACCCTTTTCAACAGGCCCTCTTCGCAGGCCGGGGCGGGGACGTCACGGCACCGAACGCCATGAGGGATCCCGTCCCCGGCTCTTCGGGCCACGTGGTGAGAAAGTTCACTTGACCTGAGTGGCGGAGTCGGGGGCGTTGCCGCCCAGGGACCGTGGGATGTAGTTCTCCACCGCCGCGGGGCGGAAGCCCTGCTCCCTGATCCACGTCAAGATCATCTTGAGGTGCCCGGCCAGGCCCTTGCGGTAGTGCATCAGCACGATGTCGCCGGGCCGGAAATGCTTGCCGCCGCCGTCCCCGCGGGCGAAGCCGTTGAAGCCCACCCCGGGCCCGGTGGTGCCGTTGTAGAACTCCACGTTCCACAACATGATCAGCTTGATGCCGCACTCCTTGGCGGCCTGCTGGGTGAGGGCGTTCATCGCCCCGAACGGCGGGCGCAGGAACGTCGGCCGCCGCCCGTACTGCCGGGCGATGGCGTCGGAGGCGTCGCAGATCTCCTTGCGCTGCCTCTCCAGCGGGAGGGTGTTGAGCGCCGGATGGGTCACCGAGTGGTTCTCCATGCGCGACCCGGCGTTGCGCATCGCCCAAAAGTACTGGCCCTGCCCCTTGATGTAGGAGGAGGTCAAAAAGGTCAGGATCGGGACCCGGTGCTCGCGCACCAGCCGGACGAACTCGGCGTCGTACTCATAGCCATCGTCGATGGTGAGGAACACCACCTTGTCCTGGGTGTTGATCCGGCGGATCGTCGGCACCGGCCCCCGGGGGATGTCGGCGGCCTGCTCGATGGTCCAGCTGCCGGGCTTGGGCCGCTGCCACTGCTGGTCGGCCAGCATCGCCGACAGCTCGCCCCGCATCGAGGGATCGGTGTTGGCGGCGGCATGGGTGCGCACTTCGGGCCAGATGCCCGCGCCGACCCCCAGCACGCCTGCGACCAGGCAGGCGACCAGGGGAGTCTTCCCTCGCATGAACGGGACCTCCTTTACCGGCACCCGACCGCCCGCAGCGGGTTTCGGGCGTCCTCATCCATTGACGGACAGCGTGCGCTGGAAGGTTCGCACAGAAGCGTGACAAAGGCACGCGACTCGCTCAGGAATCCTTTGCCGTTGCCGAACACATCCCTGGCCGTCCACGCCGGGCCGCCAAGACCGCCGGGGGCGTCCGCTCACGGCGCCGGCGAGGTTTCGCCCCGACCGCCGGGGTAGAGCCCCGACCTGACCGGAACCGAGCCGTGGGAGGAGGTCACGTCATGGGCGGGGACTGGCAGGAACAGGAGGGCAAGGACCCCTTCGAGGAACTGCTCGCACGGTTCTTCGGCGCGGCCGGCGTGCACCGGGCGGTGGAACGCGTCAACCTCGCCCGGCTGATGAGCGAGCCGGGCCGCGACCTCATCCGGGACGCGGCCGCCCGGGCGGCCGAGTGGGGCAGCTCGGATCTGGACACCGACCATCTGCTGTGGGCGGTGACCCGCCAGGAGGCCACCCGGCACCTGCTCAGCCGGGCCGGCACCGACCCGGAGGAGCTGGCCGTCCGGGTGGAGGGGCACATCGAACGCGGCCCGGCCCGCGACACCCCGCCGATGATGACGCCCTCGGCCAAGCGGGCGCTGCTGGACGCCTTCCAGATCTCCCGTGCCGTCGGCTCGTCCTACATCGGCCCCGAGCATGTGCTGTTCGCGCTGGCCGTCAACCCCGACTCCGAGGCCGGACGGATCCTGCGCGAGGTGCACATCACCCCCGAGGCGCTCAAAGAGGCCGCCATCGGCGGGCATGCGGCGGCCCCGCCCACGCCGCGCCCGGCCATCGACACCCCCACCTTGGAGGAGTTCGGCCGCGACCTGACCGAGGCGGCCCGCGAAGGCCGCATCGACCCGGTGATCGGCCGGGAGTCGGAGATCGTCCAGACCATCGAGGTGCTGTCGCGGCGGACCAAGAACAACCCGGTGCTGATCGGCGACCCGGGCGTCGGCAAGACCGCGATCGCCGAGGGCATCGCCCAGCGCATCGCCGACGGCGAGGTGCCCGAGCCCCTGCTCGGCAAGCGGCTGGTCCAGCTCGACCTGTCGGGAGTGGTGGCCGGCACCCGCTACCGGGGCGACTTCGAAGAGCGATTGCGCAAGCTGATCGATGAGATCCGCGACAACTCCGAGCATTTGGTGATCTTCATCGACGAGCTGCACACCGCGGTGACCGCCGGCGGCGGGGAGGGCGCGATGACCGCCGGCAACATGCTCAAACCCCCGCTGGCCCGCGGCGAGCTGCACGTCATCGGCGCCACCACCATCGACGAGTACCGCAAGCACATCGAAAAGGACCCCGCCTTCGAACGCCGCTTCCAGCCCATCTTGGTGCCCGAGCCGTCGGTGGAGGACAGCGTGGAGATCCTGCGCGGCCTGCGCGACCGCTACGAGGCCCACCACCAGGTCCGCTTCAGCGACGAGGCGCTGGTGGCCGCGGTGGAGCTGGCCGACCGCTACCTGACCGACCGGTTCCTGCCCGACAAGGCCATCGATTTGATCGACCACGCCGGTGCGCGGGTGCGGCTGCGCACCCGGACGCCCGGCCGGGACGTGCGGGACCTGGACCGGCAGATCGAACAGGTGCGCCGGGAAAAGGACCAGGCCGTCGCCGAGGAGAACTACGACCGCGCCAAGAAGCTGCGCGAGCAGCTCAATGAGCTGGAGCGGCGCCGGGACGGGCTGCCGCACCCCGCCGGCGCCGCGGCGGTGCCCGAGGTGACCGTCGAGGACATCGCCGAGGTGGTCTCCCGCAGCAGCGGCATCCCGGTCTCCCGCCTCACCCAGGAAGAGCGCGAGCGCCTGCTGGGGCTGGAAGGGCAGCTGCAGCGGCGGGTGATCGGGCAGGACGAGGCGGTGGCCGCGGTCGCCGAGGCGGTGCGCCGCTCCCGGGTGGGGATGGGCGACCCGAACCGCCCCATCGGCAGCTTCCTGTTCCTGGGCCCGACCGGGGTGGGCAAGACCGAACTGGCCCGCACGCTGGCCGAGGCGCTGTTCGGCAGCCAGGACCGCATGGTCCGGCTCGACATGAGCGAGTTCCAAGAGCCCCACACCGTCAGCCGGCTGACCGGCGCGCCGCCCGGCTACCTCGGCTATGAGGAGGCCGGGCAGCTCACCGAGGCGGTGCGCCGCCGCCCGTACTCGGTGCTGCTGCTGGACGAGATCGAAAAGGCCCACCCGGATGTGTTCAACGTGCTGCTGCAGCTGCTGGACGACGGCCGGCTCACCGACGCCCAGGGCCGCACCGTCGACTTCCGCAACACCGTGGTGATCATGACCAGCAATCTCGGCTCGGACGTGATCGGCGGCACGGTGTCGCTGGGGTTCACCCCCGACGGCGGCGACGGGGTGGACTCGGCGGTGCGCGAGCGGGTGATGGGGCGGCTGCGCGAGGCGTTCCGCCCGGAGTTCCTCAACCGGATCGACGAGATCATCGTCTTCCGCCGGCTGGAGCCCGAGCAGCTGCGCCAGATCACCGAGCTGCTGCTGGAGGAGACCCGCCGCCGGCTGCACGCCCAGGACGTCACCGTGCAGTTCACCCCCGAGGCGATCGGCTGGCTGGCCCGCAAGGGCTACCAGCCGGAGTACGGCGCCCGCCCGCTGCGCCGCACCATCCAGCGGGAACTGGACAACCCGCTGTCGAACATGCTGCTGGACGGCAGGCTGCACCCCGGCCAGCACGTGGTGGTCAGCGTCCGCGGCGACGCGCTGGATCTGCAGGTGACCGCCGCCCGGCAGATCGCCGCCGCCAGGCCCTCCTGACCGCCGGCCCGGGGCCGCACGCGCAAAGAGCCCGGCGCATCGCCGGGCTCTTTGCACGCCGTTCAGGCGGCGCTCAGGCGTCGCGCCGGGTGAAGGAGACGAACGCCGCCGCCAGCGCGATCGCGGTGTACAGCGCGAACACCGCGCCGCCGGCCAGCGGCGAGAGCGAATCCGGCGCCTCCTTGGCCGTCATGAGCATCCCGCCGGCGTTCGACGGCAGCAGCTTGGCGACGTCATCGCCCCACTCGCCGGGCAGGAACGCCCCGATGATCGGCAGCACGAACAGCACGCCCAGCACGGTGGTGACCGCCCCGGCGGTGTGCCGCAGCAGCACGCCCACCGCCAGCGAGATCAGCGCGATCAGCGTCAGGTAGACCGCGCCGCCCACCACCGCGCGCAGCACCCCCGGGTCGCCCAGCGAGCCGTCCAGGCCCTTGGTCCGGTAGATCAGCTGGGACAGGAAGAAGGAGGCGAACGACACCACCAGCCCCACCGCCAGCACCACCCCGGCCAGCACCAGCGCCTTGGCGGCCAGGTACTGCACGCGGCGCGGCACCGCGGTCAGCGCGGTGCGGATCATGCCGGTGGCGTACTCCCCGGTGATCACCAGCACGCCCAGCACCCCGAAGGCCACCATGCCGAAGTTCAGGCCCACCAGGCTGAAGGAGGCGACATCGAAGGCCTGCCGGTCGTATTCGGGAAGCTGCTCATAGGAGGAGGTGTAGGCCAGCGAGATCAGCACCGACAGCCCGACCGACACCACCACGCCCGCCAGCAGCGTCCAGAACGTGGAGGGCACGGTGATGATCTTCGTCCACTCGGCGGCCAGCACCCGGCCGAAGGCGGCCCCGCGCGCCGGGACCGTGCGCTCGCGCCCGATCCCGCCGCCGGGCTCGACGGCGGTCACCTGCCGCCTCCCGGCAGCGGCTCGGCCGCCTGCGCCTGATGCGGGACGGCCGGTGCGCCCGCGTGATACTCCACGGCCTCTCCGGTGAGCCGCATGAACGCATCCTCCAGTGACGCCTGCACCCCGGTCAGTTCGTGCAGCCACAGCCCGGCCTCCCCGGCCAGGTCGCCGATCTGCTCGGCGGTGGCCCCGTACACCCGCACCGCCCCCTCGGAGTCGTCTTCCACCCGCCAGCCCTTTTCGGCCAGCAACGGGGCCAGCCGGTCCAGGTGCGGCGAGCGCACCCGCACATGGCTGGTGGCGTTGGCGTCGATGAACTCCCGCATCGAGGTGTCGGCCAGGATCCGGCCCTTGCCGATCACCACCAGGTGGTCGGCGGTCAGCGCCATCTCGCTCATCAGGTGGCTGGAGACGAACACGGTGCGGCCCTCTGCGGCCAGTTGCCGCATCAGCGTGCGGATCCACACGATGCCCTCGGGGTCCAGGCCGTTGACCGGCTCGTCGAACATCAGCACCCCCGGGTCGCCCAGCAGCGCCGCGGCGATGCCCAGCCGCTGGCTCATGCCCAGCGAGAACCCCCGCACCGGCTTTTTGGCCACCGCCGCCAGCCCCACCAGCTCCAGCACCTCATCGACCCGGCGGCGCGGGATGCCGTTGCTGCGGGCCAGGCACCACAGGTGGTTGTAGGCGCTGCGGCCGCCGTGCGCCGCCCTGGCCTCCAGCAGCGCCCCGACCTCGCGCAGCGGGGCCGGCAGCTCCCGGTAGCTGCGCCCGTTGACGGTCACCTCGCCCTCGGTGGGGCGGTCCAGGCCCAGGATCAGCCGCATCGTGGTGGACTTGCCCGCCCCGTTGGGCCCCAGGAACCCGGTCACCTTGCCGGGCCGGACGGTGAAGTCGGCGTGGTCGACGGCGACCTTGGCGCCGTAGCGCTTGGTCAGTCCTCGTGCCTCGATCATCTCCTGCTTTCCCGCGGGGATCAGTTCACCGCCAGCAGATCCACCACGAAGATCAACGTCTCGCCCGGGCGGATCGCCCGGCCCGCGCCGCGGTTGCCGTAGGCCAGGTGCGGCGGGATCACCAGCTTGCGCCGGCCGCCGACCCGCATCCCGGCCACGCCCATGTCCCAGCCCTTGATGACGCGCCCGGCGCCCAGCGGGAATTCGAACGGCTCGCCACGGTTCCAGGAGGCGTCGAACTCCTCGCCGGTGGAGTAGGCCACGCCCACGTAGTGCACGGTGACGTTGGAGCCCTTGACGGCCTCCGGCCCGTCGCCGACGGTGATGTCGGTGATGTCGAGGTAGCTCGGCGGAGCACCCTCGGGAAAGTCGATCTCGGGTCGTTCAAGCGCCATCGCCAGGCTCCCGCCTTCGTCGTGATCGGTCATCGGCCGCCGCCAGCCTAGTGGCAGTCGCCCCATGCCCCCGAAACCCGGTGGCGGCGCCCGGCGGCCGGGAGCGGCCGTGAGCGACGTGCCCCGGCCGGTGTTTTCAGACGTTTTTTCGGTCGCGTTACCGGTGTCCGATCCGGGTAGGTTCCGCCCACGGCATCGATGCCGGATCGGGGGATACGACATGACTGCGATCCAGGACGTGACCCAGCGCCTGGCGCCCCGGCTGAGGGGCCGGGTCGTCCGCCCGCCGGACGCCGACTACGACCGGGCCCGCGCGGTCTGGAACGGCATGATCGACCGGCGCCCGGCCTTCATCGTGCGCTGCGAGGGGACCAGCGACGTCATCGAGGCGGTGCGCTTCGCCCGGCGGCACGGCCTGCCGGTGGCCGTGCGCGGCGGCGGCCACAACGTGGCCGGCGGCGCGACCTGCGACGACGGGCTGGTGATCGACCTGTCGCCGATGCGGGGAGTGCATGTGAACCCCGCCGCGCGGACCGTGCGCGCCGAAGGCGGCGTCACCATCGGCGACCTGGACCATGAGACCCAGGTGTTCGGGCTGGCCGTGCCGATGGGGGTGGTGACCGAGACCGGGATCGCCGGGCTGACCTTGGGCGGCGGGCTGGGCTGGCTGCGCCGCGAATACGGCCTCAGCTGCGACAACCTGATCTCGGCGGACGTGGTGACCGCGGACGGGCGGGTGGTGTCCACCGACTCCGAGCGGCACCGGGACCTGCTGTGGGCGCTGCGGGGCGGCGGGGGCAACTTCGGCGTCGTCACCTCGTTCGAATTCCGCGCCCACCCGGTCGGCCCCCAGGTGTACTTCGCCAACCTCATCCACCCGGGAGCCCAGGCCCGCCGGCTGCTGCGCGCCTACCGGGAGTGGGCGGCCGACGCCCCCGAGGAGATCAGCGCCTTTGCGATCCTGTGGCACGCCCCGGCGGACGAGGCCATCCCCGCCGAGCACCACGGCAGGCCGGTCGTGACGTTCGCGGCCATGCACAGCGGCGACCCGGCCCACGGCGAGGCGGCGCTGCGTCCCCTGCGCGACATCGGCTCCCCGATCGCCGACCTGTCCGGCCCCAAGCCGTACCTGGAGGTCCAGCGGTTCTTCGACGAGGACTACCCGGCGCACGTGATGCGCTACTACTGGAAGTCGCGTTACCTCGGCGGCCTGCCGGACGAGCTGATCGACGTACTGGTCGAGCTGAACGAGGCCAGTCCCTCCCCGCACTCCACCCTGGACGTCTGGCAGCTGGGCGGGGCGTTCGCCCGCCCGGGGCCGCAGGCCACCGCCTTCGGCGACCGGTCGGCGCCGTTCCTGCTCGGCATCGAGGCCAACTGGGAGGACCCCGAACGCGACGGCGCCTGCATCCGATGGGCCCGCCGGGTCTATGACGCGGTCGCCCCGTTCACCACCGGCGCGGACTACCTGAACTTCCCCGGCCTGCTGGAAGACCACGACCGGATGGTGCGCGACTCCTTCGGCGTCAACCTTGCGCGCCTCGCGGAGCTGAAACGCCGCTACGACCCCGGCAACCTCTTCCGCCTCAACCCCAACATCCGCCCGGCGCCTCAGTAGGCGTCGGGACGGCGGTGCTGCAGGGACGGCAGGATGCGGCGGACCCGCTCGGTCACCTCCTGGTCGATCTCCGCCACCCGCACCGCCGGGAACGGGCCCAGATCGGCCACCACCGTGCCCATCGGGTCGATCAGCATGCTGCGTCCCACCCCGCCCGGGCCGCCCTCCGGCGGCCGGGTGCGGTCGGGGGCCTTGTCCACGGCCACCACCCAGGTGGTGTTCTCGATCGCCCGGGCCCGCACCAGCGTGGTCCAGTGCTCCTCCTTGAACACCCCCTGCGCCCAGGCCGCGATGATCACCAGCACCTGCGCCCCCCGGTCCACCAGCGCCCGCGCCAGCTCGGGGAAACGCACGTCATAGCAGGTGATCAGGCCGATCCGGGCACCGGCCAGCTCCACCACCACCGGGGCGTCGCCGGGCGCCACCCGCGCCGACTCCCGGTCCCCGAACGCGTCGAACAGGTGGATCTTGCGGTAGGCGCCGACCGGCCGTCCGGAGGCGTCGATGGCCACCGCGGTGTTGTAGACCCGCCCGTCGCCGGCCGGCTCGAACACCCCGGCGATCAGCGCGGTGCCGTGCTCGCGCGCCAGTTTCCGCAGCTCGCCGGCGAACCCCCGCTCCAGCGGCTCGGCCACCGCCGTCAGGTCGTTGCCGAACCGCACCGGCACCGCCTCGGGGAACACCGCCAGGTCGGCGCCCTCCGCCCGGGCCAGCGCCCGGCGGACCTGCTCCAGGTTCTCTGCGGGGTCGTCGCCGACCGGGATCTGACACAGTGCCACGCGCATGCCTCCAGCATGACAGCTGTCATGCCGCCGGCCTGACAGGCGCGGCCCGAACCGGTGACGGCGGCGACTACCGGACCGCCGCCGGCCAAAAGACCATCGAGGCATGGAAAGCGACAAAGTCGTCGAGGTGGCCGGGCTGCACCAGCGCTACGGGGACTTCGAGGCCGTGCGCGGGGTGTCGTTCGAGGTGTCCGCCGGGGAGGTGTTCGCGCTGCTGGGCACCAACGGCGCCGGCAAGACCACCACGATGGAGACCGTCGAGGGCTTCCGGCCCGCCCACGCGGGCACCGTCCGGGTGCTCGGGCGCGACCCCCACCGCGAACGCCGGCGGATCGGCGGCCAGATGGGCGTCATGCTGCAGGAGAGCGGGCTGTTCCCGGAGCTGACCGTCGCCGAGACCCTCGATCTGTGGTGCGACCTGATCCCCGGCGCCCGTCCCCGCGACCGGCTGCTGGAGCGGGTCGGGCTGGCCGGGCAGGCCGCGGTGCGGGCCCGGCAGCTGTCGGGCGGGCAGAAACGCCGGCTGGAACTGGCGCTGGCGATCGCCGGGCGCCCCAGGGTGCTGTTCCTGGATGAGCCCACCACCGGCATGGACCCCCAGTCCCGCCGCGCCACCTGGCAGATCATCCGCGACCTGGCCGCCGAGGGGGTCGGTGTGCTGCTGACCACCCACTACCTGGAGGAGGCCGAGCAGCTGGCCGACCGGCTGGCGATCATGCACCGGGGCCGGGTGGAGCTGTCGGGAACCGTGGCGCAGGTGCTGGCCGGCAGCGGCGACCGGATCAGCTTCCGCGTCCCCGCCCAGGTGGCCGTGGCCGAACTGCCGCGCCTGGGCGGCGACCCGCCCCGCATCACGGCCACCGGAGGCGGGCCGGCGGCGACCTACACGCTCCCCGGGCCGCTGCTGCAGCAATCGCTGCGCGAACTGCTGAACTGGGCCGCCGACCGGCGGCTGGAACTGGCCGGGCTGCAGGTGCGCAGCGCGTCCCTGGAGGACGTCTTCCTGCGGATCGCCGGGCGGCCGGCCGCAGAGGAGGCGCGTCGATGAACCCCACCGAGACGCTCGTCCCGCCCGCCCGCGCGGCGGGCGCCGCACGCGTGCTGCGTCTGGCGCGGCTGGACCTGCTGCTGCTGTGGCGCAACCGCACCGCCCTGTTCGGCGTCGTCGGCCTGCCGGCCTTCTTCGCCGTGATGCTGCTGGTCTCCAACGGCAACGGCCACACCAGCGGCGGGATCGACGCGGTGCTGTGGACCGCCACCGGGGATGTGGCCTTCTTCCTGGTCCCCGCGGTGTTCATGAACCTGCTCAACGTCTTCACCGCCCGCCGCGAGGAGCTGACCCTCAAACGGCTGCGCGGCGGCCCGCTGACGGACGCCCAGATCCTGGGCGGCAGCATCCTCAGCGCCACCCTGCTGTACCTGGCGCAGGCCGCCGTCATCGTGGTGATCATCGCCACCGAGCTGGGCGGCGGGCTGCCGGCCGACCCGCTGCTGATGGGGGTGGGCATGCTGGCCGGCGCGGCGGTGTTCGCGCTGCTGGGCATGGCCGTCTCCGGGCTGACCCCCACCGCCGAGCTGGCCCAGCTGACCGTGCTGCCGGTGCTGCTGGTGAGCATGGCCGCCTCCGGCTTCATGATCCCGCTGGAGGGGCTGCCGGAGGGCTGGCAGCGCGCCGCCCAGCTGACGCCGCTGACCCCGGTGGTGGAGATCGTCCGCACCGCCTACCTCGGCCGCGACTACACCGTGACCGGCGACCACGCGGAACTGGGCGCGCTGGAGACCTGGGCGACCTGCCTGCCCGCCCTGGCGGTGCTGGCCGCCTGGATCGGGCTGAGCCTCTGGGCGGCCCGGCGCTGGTTCCGCTGGGAACCCCGGCACGGCTGAAGGATCTACTCTGGGCACGATCAGGAGGTCGGGCAGGTGACCACTATCAACGGCACGTCGGCCGACATCGCCGAACGGGCGTCCCGGCGCCTGGAGAAGGCCCGCCGTCTCACCGAGGGCACCTTCGCGACGGTGGCGGTGATCCTCGCCGTGATCCTCGGCATGGACGTGGGCAGGCAGTACGTCGAGGAGACGATCGCGCCGCCGGTGGCGCTGGCGGCGCTGGCCGGACTGGGGTTCTTCGGGGCGCTGTACACCCGGCTGGTGCGGGCCGGGCTGGCCGGCCGCACCCCGGTGCGGGAGCTGGTGCTCAGCGGGGCGCTGGCCGCCGTGCTCAGCTTGATGATCTTCGAAAGCCACCTGTGGATCGCGGTCGGCCCGGTCTGGGCCTCGGGCGCGGTGCTGTGCCTGCCCGGCGTCCGCCGCATCGCCGCCGTCTGCGCGGGCACCGGCGCCGTGATGGCCACCTACACGGTGATCGAGGCCGGGGAGCGGGCCCACTGGTACATGTGGCCGACGATGTTCGTGCTGTTCACCGTGACCTGCGGGGTGACGGTGACGGGCAACATGGCGCAGAAGTGGCTGTGGGAGGTGATGCAGGAGGCGCACGCCGCCCGCGAGGCGCAGGCGCGGCTGGCGGTCACCGAAGAACGCCTGCGCTTCGCCCGCGACCTGCACGACCTGCTGGGCCACAGCCTGTCGCTGATCGCCGTCAAAAGCGAGCTGGCCATCCGGATGGCCGAGGCCGACCCCGCCCGCGCCAAGGCGGAGATGGCCGATGTGCGGCAGGCCGCCCGCGACGCCCTGCGCGAGGTCCGCGCGGCGGTGCGCGGCTACCGGCAGGTCGAGCTGGACGCCGAGGTCGCCGGCGTGCGCGCGGTGCTGGAGGCCGCCGGGGTGCGCTGCAGCGTGCCGCGGCACCTGGACGGGCTGCCCCCGCAGGTCGGCACGGTGCTGGCCTGGGTGGTCCGCGAAGGGGCCACCAACGTCCTCAAGCACAGCGACGCGCGGCGCTGCGACATCACGCTGAGCCGCGCCGACGACGCGGTGGTGCTGGAGATGATCAACGACGGCGCCCGCCCGGCGTCGGGAGACTCCGGCACCGGGCTGACCGGACTGACCGAACGGCTGGCCACCGTCGGCGGCACGCTGACCGCCGAGCACATCGAGGCGGGACGGTTCCTGCTGCGCGCCACCGTCCCGCTGCCGGGCGAGCCGGCCGCCGACGACGAGCCGCTGCGGAGCGTGGCGTGATCAAGATCCTGCTGGCCGACGACGAGCACCTGATCCGCGGCGCGGTGGCGGCGCTGCTGAACCTGCAGCCGGACCTGGAGGTGGTCGCCGAGATCGGCCGCGGCGACCAGGTCCTGGCGGCGGTGCGCGAACACGACCCGGACGTGGCGGTGCTGGACATCGACATGCCCGGCGCCGACGGCCTGACCGTCGCCGAGCAGCTGCGCGAGACCGGCGCCCGCTGCGCGGTGTGCATCCTGACCAGCCTGGGCCGCCCCGGCTACCTGCGCCGCGCCATGGCCGCCGGGGTCCGCGGCTTCATCGCCAAGGACGCCCCCGCCGAAGACCTGGCCGCCGCCGTCCGCAAGGTGCACGCCGGCGGCCGCTACCTGGACGCCGAACTGGCCGCCTCCGCCATGGCCGCCGGCGACAACCCCCTGACCGAACGGGAACGGCAGATCCTCCGCCTGATCGGCCGGGGCATGGAGGCCCCCGGCATCGCCGAGGCCCTCCACCTGTCGCAGGGCACCGTCCGCAACTACCTGTCCAGCGCCATGACCAAGCTCGACGCCCCCAACCGCCTGGCGGCCGTCCGCACCGCCGAGGAGATGGGCTGGATCTAGCCGGCCGCACCGGCGCTCCCGCCGGTGCGGCCGCCGTTAGTGTGGCGGCATGACCGAACCGCTGGTCGAGCGCATGCGGGCGTTCGGGACCACGATCTTCGCCGAGATGACCGACCTGGCCGTGCGGACGGGCGCCATCAATCTGGGCCAGGGCTTCCCGGACACCGGCGGCCCGCCGCAGATGCTGGAGCACGCCGCGCAGGCGATCGCCGAGGGCGACAACCAGTACCCGCCCGGCCCCGGCGTCCCCGAGCTGCGGCGGGCCGTGGCCGCCCAGCGCGCCGAGCGGTACGGGCTGCACTACGACCCCGACGGCGAGGTGCTGGTGACCGTGGGCGCCACCGAGGGCATCGCCGCGGCGATCCTGGCGCTGGCCGGGCCCGGCGACGAGGTGGTGGTGTTCGAGCCCTACTACGACTCCTACACCGCCATGATCGCGCTGGCCGGGGCGGTGCGGCGGCCGGTCACGCTGCGGCCGGCCGGCGGCCGCTTCACCTTCGACCCCGACGAGCTGCGCGGCGCGGTCGGCCCCCGCACCCGGCTGATCCTGGTCAACTCCCCGCACAACCCCACCGGCACCGTCTTCACCCGCGCCGAGCTGGAGGTCATCGCCGCCCTGTGCCGCGAGCACGACCTGATCGCCGTCACCGACGAGGTCTACGAGTACCTCACCTTCGACGGCGTCGAGCACGTGCCGCTGGCCTGCCTGGAGGGCATGCGGGAACGCACCGTGGCGATCTCTTCGGCGGGCAAGACCTTCTCGGTCACCGGCTGGAAGACCGGCTGGGTCACC
Organism: Thermomonospora sp. CIF 1; assembly: GCF_001896795.1. Taxonomy (NCBI): domain Bacteria; kingdom Bacillati; phylum Actinomycetota; class Actinomycetes; order Streptosporangiales; family Thermomonosporaceae; genus Thermomonospora; species Thermomonospora sp. CIF 1. Next base: position 294,746 of record NZ_MOYN02000021.1, on the reverse strand, counting down.
GGGCCGGCCCCGCACGTGCGGGCCGTGCAGACCGTCAAGCAGTTCCTGACCTACGCCGCCGCGGCGCCCTGGCAGCGGGCGGTGGCCTACGCGCTGACCAGCCAGCGGGAGTGGGTGGCCGGGCTGCGCGATGCGCTGCAGGCCAAGCGGGACCGGCTGATCGCCGGGCTGGAGGCGGCCGGCTTCACCGTCTACCGGCCGCAGGGCACCTACTTCGTGCAGGCCGACATCCGCCCGCTGGGCTTTACCGACGGCATGGAGCTGGCCCGCGCCCTGCCGCACAAGGCCGGGGTGGTGGCCGTGCCCAGCCAGGTCTTCTACGACCATCCCGAGGCCGGGGCGCACTTTCTGCGCTTCGCCTTCTGCAAGCAGGACCACGTCATCGACGAGGCGGTCCGCCGCCTGTCCGCGCTGCGCTGAAGGAACGTCCGCAAGGACGAGCCGCCCGAAGACCGCCGTCGGGCAGAGGCGCGCCCGAACGCGGAGGGTGTTTTTGCAACGACCCTCGGTTGCGGCGGATCCCGTATACGCTCTCTGCCGTGGCCGCACCGACGCTTAACCAGCCCCAGTTCCCCGACGACGACGGCAGCGCCCATCCCGGACTGCGGGACGCGCTCGCCGAGTACGCCGCAGGACGGGTGAGCGAGCACACCGTGCTCCAGCAGCTTTCCGAGGCCCGCCTGCTGCTGCCGGTGGTCCCCCTCCCGCCCGAACAGCGGCACCAGGCCGGCTGCCGGTCGCACCACGACCATGACCACGACCACGATCACCACGACCACGGCGCCGCGATGGCCACGCCCACCCTCATCGGCGAGGACGGGCGGCGCGGCTACCTGGGCTTCACCTCGCTGGAGTCGCTGCAGAAGTGGCGCGCCGACGCCCGGCCCGTTCCCGTCCGCGCCCAGGACGCCTGCCGCTCCGCCCTGGAGCACAACGCCCACGCCCTGGTGGTCGATGTGGCCGGGCCCGTGCCGTTCGCGGTGGACGGGCTGCGGCTGCACCTGCTCGCCGAGGGGCAGGCCATCCCGCCGCCGCACGAGGACCCCGAGGTGCTGGCCGCCGTCAACGCCGCCTTCGGCGGCGAGCAGGGGGTCTGCGGGGTGCGGGTCGGCCGCGGCCGGTCGGCCGAGCTGGCCATCCGCTGCGGAATCGCCCCCGGCCACGATGAGCGCGCCACCATCCAGCGGGTCTCCGACCGGCTCGCCGAGCTGCTGCGCGGCCGGATCGTCGGCGGCGTCGAGCTGACCGTCAGCCGCGGCTCCCTGGACTGACGCGGCGGGCATGGACACGGCCCACCCGCTCAGGGCGCCGGCCCGCAGGCGGCGTGAACGCCTTCTCCCCCTCGGCGTTCCCGCGCTGGCCGTGGCGGCGCTGGGCCTGACGGCCCGGCATTTCGGCCCGCGCCCGGAGGCGGCCGCGCTGGCCTGCCTGCTGCTCGCCGCCTGGCGGGACGGCCGGGTCCGCGTGCCCGACCCCGCCGAGCCGGCCCTGGGACGGCGGTGGGCGGCCCCGCTGACGCGCCGCCCCGCGCTGACCGCCGCGCTGGCGGCGGCGGTGGTCACCGCGCTGGCCTGGCGGATCGGAGCGCGCCCGGAACTGGCGGCCTTCGCCTGGTTCGGCACCGCCGCCACCGCCTTGGCGATCATCGACGCGGAGACCAAACGGCTGCCCGACCCGCTGACGCTGCCGTCCTACCCGGTCGGCATCGCGCTGCTGGGCGCGGCCGCGCCGTTCACCGCCGACGGCGGCGCCCGCTACCTGCAGGCCCTGATCTGCATGGGGGCGCTGTGGCTGCTGTATGCGGCCCAATGGTTCCTGCTGCCCGGCCGGCTCGGCTTCGGGGACGTCAAGCTGGCCGGGATCTGCGGCCTGCACCTGGGCTGGCTCGGCCCCGGCGCGGTCATCGTCGGCGCCATGGCCGGCCATGTGATCTTCCTCCCCTACGCGCTGGCGCTGCTGGCCACCGGCGGCGCGGGGCGGCGCACCCAGCTCCCCTACGGCCCGTTCATGATCGCCGGTGCCCTGCTGGCGGTGCTGGTCTACGCCCCCGCCTCGGCCGGTTGAGCCGGGCCCGCCGGGACGCGGCGGCCGCACCGCACGGGCCGGGCCGCGGACTCCAATAGGATCGTGCCCATGCTGCGCTGGTTGACCGCGGGGGAGTCGCATGGCCCGGCCCTCGTCGCGATCGTCGAAGGGCTTCCGGCGGGCGTGCAGGTGACCTCGGGCGACATCGCCGAGGAGCTGCGCCGCCGCCGGCTGGGGCACGGGCGGGGCGCCCGGATGAAGTTCGAACAGGACGAGGTCACGATCACCGGGGGCATCCGGCACGGCCGCACCCTGGGCGGCCCGGTGGCCATCGAGGTCGGCAACACCGAGTGGCCCAAGTGGGAGACGGTGATGGCCGCCGACCCGGTGGACCCGCAGGTGCTGGCCGGCCAGGCGCGCAACGCGCCGCTGACCCGGCCCCGCCCCGGGCACGCCGACCTGGTCGGCATGCAAAAGTACGGCTTCGACGACGCCCGCCCGGTGCTGGAACGGGCCAGCGCACGCGAGACCGCCGCGCGGGTGGCGCTCGGCGCGGTCGCCAAGGCGTTCCTGCGGCAGGCGCTGGGCGTGGAGGTGCTCAGCCACGTGGTGGCGCTGGGCGAGGTGACCGCCCCCGAGGGGCTGCAGCCCACCCCGGCCGACCTGCCGGCGATCGACGCCGACCCGGTGCGCTGCTTCGACGCCGAGACCAGCGCCGAGATGGTGGCCCACATCGATGCGCTGCGCAAGGCCGGCGACACCATCGGCGGGGTGGTGGAGGTGCTGGCCTACGGCCTGCCCCCGGGCCTGGGCAGCCACGTCCACTGGGACCGCAGGCTGGACGCCCGGCTGGCCGGCGCGCTGATGGGCATCCAGGCCATCAAGGGCGTGGAGATCGGCGACGGCTTCGCCACCGCCCGCCGTCCCGGCTCCCGCGCCCACGACGAGATCGAGGACGGGCCCGACGGGCTGCGCCGCCGCACCAACCGCGCCGGAGGCGTGGAGGGCGGCATGACCACCGGCGAGGTGCTGCGGGTGCGGGCGGCGATGAAGCCGATCTCCACCGTGCCGCGCGCCCTGGACACCGTGGACGTGACCACCCGCGAGCCGGCCAAGGCCATCAACCAGCGCAGCGACGTGACCGCGGTGCCGGCCGCCGGGGTGGTCGCCGAGGCGATGGTGGCGCTGGTGCTGGCCGACGCCGCGCTGGAGAAGTTCGGCGGCGACTCGGTGGAGGAGACCGCCCGCAACGCCCAGGGCTACCTGTCCTCGCTGATCATCAAGTAGGAAGCGACCTCATGAAGCGACCTCGGGCCGTGCTCATCGGCCCGCCGGGCTCGGGCAAGACCACGGTCGGCCGGGCGCTGGCCGACCGGCTCGGCGCGGCGTTCCGCGACACCGACGCCGATGTGGAGGCCACGGCGGGCAAGCCGATCAGCGAGATCTTCATCGACGACGGCGAGGAGCGCTTCCGCGCCCTGGAACGGGAGGCGGTGGCCGCCGCGCTGGCCGAGCACGAGGGCGTGCTGGCGCTGGGCGGCGGCGCGATCCTCGATGCGGGGACCCAGCGGCTGCTGGCCGGCCACACCGTGGTCTACCTGCAGGTGGGGCTGTCGGAGGCGGTCAAGCGCGTCGGGCTGGGCGCGGCCCGCCCGCTGCTGGTGCTCAACCCGCGCAGCCAGTTGCGCAAGCTGATGGAGCAGCGGCGGCCGATCTATGAGCGGCTGGCGACGATCACCGTGGACACCGACGGCCGCGAGACGGCCGAGGTCGTCGACGAGCTGGCCGCCGCGCTGACCGAGGAGGCCCCGTGAGCGCCACCAGGATCACCGTGCGCGGCGAAAGCCCCTATGAGGTCGTCATCGGCACCGGCGTGCTGGAGGAGCTGCCCGGCCTGCTGGGGGAGAAGGTCCGCACCGTCGCCGTGGTGCACGATGAGGCCCTGCCGGAGATCGCCGGGCCGGTGTGCAAGGCGCTGGAGGAGGCCGGCTACACCGCATGCCCGCTGCCGGTTCCCAGCGGCGAGGCCGCCAAGGAGATCGGCGTGCTGGCCGGGCTGTGGTCGGACTTCGCCCGCCTGGGCGTCACCCGCAGCGATGCGGTCGTCGGCGTCGGCGGCGGCGCCACCACCGACCTGGCCGGGTTCGCCGCCGCCTCCTGGCTGCGCGGCGTGCGGGCGGTGCTCGTCCCCACCACCCTGCTGGGCATGGTGGACGCCGCGGTCGGCGGCAAGACCGGCATCAACATCGCCGAGGGCAAGAACCTGGTGGGCGCCTTCCACCCCCCCTCCGGGGTGTTGTGCGAGCTGTCGGCGCTGGCGACCATGCCGCACCAGGACTACATCAGCGGCCTGGCCGAGGTCATCAAGGCCGGGTTCATCGCCGACCCGAAGATCCTGGAGCTGGTGGAGGCCGACCCGGCCGGCGCCGCCTCGCCCACCGGGACGCACACCCGCGAGCTGGTCGAGCGGGCCGTGCGCGTCAAGGCCGAGGTCGTCTCGGCCGACCTGCGCGAAAGCGGGCTGCGGGAGATCCTCAACTACGGCCACACCTTGGGACACGCCATCGAGAAGGCCGAGGACTACCGCTTCCGGCACGGCCATGCGGTCGCCATCGGCATGGTCTACGCCGCCGAGCTGGCCCGTCTGACCGGGCGGCTGGATGCGGCGACCGTCGAGCGGCACCGCACGGTCTTGACCTCCGTGGGGCTGCCGACCGGTTACCGGGCCGACGCCTGGCCCGCGCTGCGCGAGGGCATGCGGGTGGACAAGAAGGCGCGGGGCGCCACGCTGCGCCTGGTGGTGCTGGACGGCCTGGCCCGCCCCGGCCGCCTGGAGGGCCCCGCCGACGAACTGCTGGCCGCCGCCTACAAGGAGATCGCCGAGTGAGACACGTCCTGGTGCTCAACGGTCCCAACCTGCGTCGTCTCGGCACCCGCGAGCCGGATGTGTACGGCGTGCAGACGTTCGCGGACCTGGAGGCGTTGTGCCGGGAGACCGGCCGCCGGCTGAGCCTGCACGTCGATGTGCGGCAGACCGACGACGAGGCCGAGATGATCAGGTGGGTGCACGAGGCGGCCGACTCCCGGCTGCCGATCGTGATCAACCCGGCGGCCTTCACCCACTACTCCTATGCGCTGCGCGACGCCCTGGCCCAGCGCACCGCGCCGCTGGTGGAGGTGCACATCTCCAACCCGGCCGCCCGTGAGGAGTTCCGCCACAACTCCGTGGTCGCCGGCGTCGCCGACGGCACCATCGCCGGTTTCGGCCTGTACTCCTATGTCCTGGCGCTGCAGGCCGTCGCCGAGATGCTGGCCAGGGAAGAGGCCCGCTGAGTAAGCTCCCGCTTATGCTGCGGCGGCGGGACAAGATTTTGTGCGGGATCTACGCGGTCATCGCCGCCGGTGCGCTGATCGCCACCTGGTCGCAGAACATCCGCTTCTTCCTCCAGGACGGCAACGGCGGGCTCGTGGGCTTCCTGGAGGGCGCCTGGGCCAACCCGGCCGCCGCCTCGCTGTCCAACGACGTGGTGTTCGTGGCGCTGGCCGCGGTGGTGCTCATGGTGAACGAGGCGCGCCGGTGGGGCGTCCGCCACGTGTGGGCGTATGTGATCGGCTCGGCGCTCATCGCCATCAGCGTCACCTTCCCGCTGTTCCTCATCGCCCGCCAGCTGCGCATCGCCGCCCGCCGGGCCGAAGCGGCCGCCTCCGCCTGACGGTCCGGCCGCGCCGTCAGCGGTCCCGGACGGCGGCGCGGGTCAGTTCCTTGAGCTCGGCGACCACGTCGTCGAGCGGCCGCACGTCGCGGTGCGCCCGGCACAGCAGGGTGGCGCCCTCCACCGCCGCCACGATCAGCCGGGCCAGCCGGGCGGCCCGCGCGTCGGGGATGCCCGCGTTGGCCAGGCCGGTGGCCAGCGTGTCCTGCCAGCGGTCGAACACCGCCGCGGCGGCCTCGGCCAGCTGCGGGACCTCGTCGTGGCACTCGACGGTGACGGCCGCCACCGGGCAGCCGGCCCGGAACCCGCTTTTGATCAGCACCCCGCGCCACCAGCCCACGAAGGCGTCCACGGCGGCGGCCGGGTCGCCGCCCTCCATGGCCTTTTCGATGCCGGCGTTGAGGAACTCGCCGGCGTACCGCACCGCCTCCTGGGCCAGCTGCACCTTGCCGCCGGGGAAGTGGTGGTAGATCGACCCGCGCGGCGCCCCGCTGTGCGCGATGACGTCGCGGAACCCCGTCCCGCTGTAGCCGCGCTCACGGAACAGGTAGGCGGCGCTGCGCACCATGCGCTCCCGGCTGTCGGTTGCCATGGTCATTGATTATGACATTCGTCATAGGGATGTCGACTTGACCATGACGAGTGTCATAGGAAAACGTGTCTATGACGGTCGTCATACAGAGAGGGCGGTGACATGGCGGACACGCGGCAGCGGGACGGCCTGCAGCGGCTCCGGGAGCCGTGCGCGCAGGGCGCCGCGCGGCTGGGCGGCGTGGGCGGACCGCGCCGCGAGGGAACCGCCGTCCACCGCCGGGGCCGCATCACCGGCGGGGCGGGCGGGCCGGCGGCGCACGGGACCGCCACCCGCATGATCTTCTCGCCGGCCGCCTCCCAGTAGGGTCGTGGGGACCGCCTGGGAAGGAGAGAGCGGCATGATCGATCTGCAGCGCGACGGAGACGTGCTCGTCCTGCGGCTGGAGGAGGGGGAGAACCGCTTCAGCCCCGGATTCCTGGACGGCGTGCTGGAGGCCCTGGACGCCGCGGAGAAGGCCGAGGGACCGCGCGCGCTCGTCACCGTCGGGGCCGGCAAGTTCTACTCCAACGGGCTGGACCTGGACTGGCTCGGCGCCAACCGCGACAAGCTCGGCGACTATCTGCGGCGGGTGCAGGAGATGTTCGCCCGGCTGCTGGAGCTGCCCATGCCCACCGTGGCGGCCGTCAACGGTCACGCCTTCGCCGGCGGCGCCATGCTGGCGCTGTGCCACGACTTCGCCGTCATGCGCACCGACCGCGGCTTCTTCTGCCTGCCCGAGGTCGACCTGGGCATGAACTTCACCCCCGGCATGAGCGCCCTCATCCAGGCCAGGCTGCCCAAGGTCACCGCGCACGAGGCGATGATCACCGGACGCCGCTACACCGCGCAGGAGGCGCTGGCGGCGGGGATCGTCTCCCAGGCCGTCCCCGAGGAGCAGGTACTGCCGGCCGCGCTGGAGCGGGCGGCGGGACTGGCGGGCAAGGACGGGCCGACCGTCGCCAAGATCCGCACCCGCATGTACGCCCAGGTCCTGGAGGCGCTGCGGGGCCCACTGTCGTGACGGGGAAACGGCGGGCTACGCTCGTCGTTCACATGCTGAACCAGATTCGGTTTACACCGGGGAGGAACGCCGGATGCGCATCGGGATGTCACTGAGCTACTCGGGCGGCTTCAAGGAGACCGTGGAGGAGCTGGCCGACTACGAAAAGGCCGGCCTGGACATCGTGTTCGTCGCCGAGGCCTACAGCTTCGACGCCGTCAGCCAGCTCGGCTACATCGCGGCCAAGACCGAACGCCTGCAGATCGCCTCCGGCATCCTGCCGATCTACACCCGGACCCCCACCCTGCTGGCGATGACCGCGGCCGGCCTGGACTACGTCTCCGACGGCCGCTTCACCCTCGGCCTGGGCGCCTCCGGCCCCCAGGTCATCGAAGGCTTCCACGGCCTGCCCTACACCGCCCCCCTGGGCCGCACCCGCGAGGTCATCGAGATCTGCCGCCAGGTCTGGAAGCGCGAGCGCGTCCAGTTCCAGGGCAAGTACTACCAGCTGCCGCTGCCGCCGGAGAAGGGCACCGGACTGGGCAAGCCGCTCAAGCTGATCAACCACCCGGTCCGCGAGCGCATCCCGGTGCTGATCGCCGCCATCGGCCCCAAGAACGTGGAGATGGCCGCCGAGATCGCCGAGGGCTGGCTGCCGATCTTCTACATGCCGGAGAAGGCCGCCGACGTGTGGGGCGAGGCGCTGGCGGCCGGCAAGGCCAAGCGCGACCCCTCCCTGGGCGAACTGGACGTGGTGGCCTCCGCCCCGCTGGCCATCGGCGACGACGTCGAGGGCTACCTGGAGTTCGGCCGTCCCATGCTCGCCCTCTACATCGGCGGCATGGGCGCCAAGGGCAAGAACTTCTACAACGACCTGTGCCGCCGCTACGGCTGGGAGAAGGAGGCCGAGGAGATCCAGGACCTGTACCTGTCGGGCAAGAAGGACGAGGCCGCCGCCAAGGTCCCGCTGGAGCTGCTGCGCAGCACCTCCCTGATCGGGCCGGAGTCCTACGTCAAGGAGCGGCTGGCCGCCTTCAAGGAGTCGGGCGTCACCACGCTCAACGTCACCCCGATCGCCGGTGACCACAAGGCCCGCGTGGCCCTGATCGAGAAGATCAAGGAGCTGGCCGCCGAGGTCTGAGATCGCCAGGCGCCGAGAGCCGCCCGGTCACCGGCGCCGGTGACCGGGCGGCCCCGGTGCGCAGGCGGTTTCACCTCCTCCCCGGCCGGGGTAGGCGGACCGACGATCCCGTCCGGCCGAGGACGGGCGATCGCAGAGAAAGAACCGGAACTTCGATGAGCGATCTCCACGCCGAGCGCCGGCGGCGGCTGGCCGGACTGGTCGCCGCCGACGGCCACGACGCCGCGCTGATCACCCGCCTGGTGAACGTGCGCTACCTGACCGGGCTGGCCAGCTCCAACGCCGCGCTGCTGGTGCCCGCCGACGGGGAGGCGGTGCTGGCCACCGACTCCCGCTACGCCGGCACCGCCGCCGCGCTCTGCCCCGGCCTGGAGACCGTCATCGACCGCGACACCGCCGGGACGCTGCTGAAACGGGCCGCCGGCGCGGGAGTGCGCACGCTGGCCTTCGAAGCCCACGACCTGACCGTGGAACGGCACGCCGAACTGACCGAGAAGGCCGGGGAGGGCACGTCCCTGGTCCCGCTCGGCCGCCGGGTCGAGCAGCTGCGCACGGTCAAGGACGAAAGCGAGATCGCCCTGCTGCGGCAGGCGTGCGCCATCACCGACGAGGCCTTCGCGGCCGTGCTGCCGCTGATCCGGCCCGGCCTCACCGAACGGCAGCTGGCGGTGGAACTGGAACGGCGCATGGTGGACCTGGGCGCCGAAGCGCCGGCCTTCGAGTCGATCGTGGCCGCCGGCCCCAACGGCGCGATCCCGCACCACCGCCCCGGCGATCGCCCCCTGGCCGAAGGCGACCTGGTCACCATGGACTTCGGCGCCCGCTGCGGCGGCTACCACGCCGACATGACCCGCACCGTGGCCATCGGCCGCGTCGCCGACTGGCAGCGCGAGATCTACCAGCTGGTCGCCGCGGCCCAGCGCGCCGCGCTGCAGGCCATCGTCCCCGGCGCCGACGTCCACGACGTCGACGCCGCCGCCCGGAACATGATCGACGAGGCCGGGCACGGCGCCGACTTCCCGCACGGGCTCGGGCACGGAGTGGGCCTGGAGATCCATGAGGCGCCGCTCTTGGGGTACGGCAAGACCGGTAAACTGAGCGGTCGGGTTCCGATCACCGCCGAGCCCGGGGTGTACCTTGCGGGCCGGGGCGGAGTCCGCATCGAGGACACCCTGGTGGTCCGGGCGGACGGGCCCGAGATCCTCACCAAGACGACCAAGGACCTGCTCGTGGTGTGACACCGGCCGCCCGGCCGGGGCCGGCGGGCGGGGCCGCGACCGGGAGAAGCACCGTGACCACCACGAACGACCTGAAGAACGGCATGACGCTGAACCTCGACGGCCAGCTGTGGACCGTCCTGGAGTTCCAGCACGTCAAGCCAGGCAAGGGCGGCGCGTTCGTGCGCACCAAGCTCAAGAACGTGCTCTCCGGCAAGGTCGTGGACAAGACCTTCAACGCCGGTGTCAAGGTCGAGGTCGCCAGCGTCGACAAGCGCGAGATGCAGTACCTGTACCGTGAGGGCGAGGACTTCGTCTTCATGGACACCGAGACCTACGACCAGCCGCACATCCCGGCGGCCACCGTGGGGGACGCGGCCAACTACCTGCTGCCCGAGCAGACCGCGGTGGTGGCCTTCCACAACGAGACCCCGCTGTATGTGGAGCTGCCCGCCGCGGTGGTGCTGGAGGTCACCCACACCGAGCCGGGCCTGCAGGGCGACCGCTCCACCGGCGGCACCAAGCCCGCCACCTTGGAGACCGGGGCCGAGATCCAGGTGCCGCTGTTCATCACCACCGGCGAGAAGGTCAAGGTCGACACCCGCACCGGCGAGTACCTCGGCCGGGCCTGATGACAGCCGAAGGCGGCGGCGCGGCGGAAGACCACCCGCCGCGCCCTGCAGGCGGTGAGCCGTTGAGCGGAGCGAGGTAATGGCAGCACGCACCAAGGCCCGCAAGCTGGCCCTGGACATCCTGTACGCCGCCGAGATGCGCGGCGAGCGGCCCACCGACGTGCTCGCCCAGCGCGGCCGTCCCAACACCGACGAGATCTCCGCCCGCGAGCACGCCGTCCGGCTGATCGAGGGCGTGCAGGAGCACCGGGAGCGGATCGACGAGCTGCTGGCCACCTACGCCACCGGCTGGACGCTGGACCGCATGCCGGCCGTCGACCGCAACCTGTTGCGGCTGGGCGCCTATGAGCTGCTGTGGGTCGACGACGTGCCCGACGGCGTGGCCATCGCCGAGGCGGTGGCACTGGCCACCGAGCTGTCCACCGACGAGTCCCCCCGCTTCGTCAACGGGCTGCTGTCCCGGCTGCAGCGGCTCAAGCCGTCCCTGGCCCTGTAGGCGCGGTCTAGGGTGGTGTCATGACCGACACCATCGGCGGCGCCGGAGATGTGATCATGGGCACTCGGGGAAGCGGACGGGTGCGGACCGCCGTGCTGTGGCAGGCGCTGCGCCGCACGGTGGACGAGCTGGCGAGCACCAGGCCGGGCGGCCTGGAAGTGATCGACGCCGGCGGCGGCACCGGCGGCCTGGCCGTTCCGCTGGCCTCCCTGGGGCACAAGGTGACGGTGGTGGACGCCAGCCCCGATGCGCTGGCCGCCCTGGAACGCCGCGCCGCCGAGGCGGGCGTCGCCGTGGCGTCGGTGCAGGGCGACGCCGGCGACCTGCTGGACCTGATCGGCCCCGGGCGGGCCGACCTGGTGCTGTGCCACAGCGTGCTGGAGTACACCGACGACCCGGCCGCGGTGATGGCCGCGCTGGCCGGCACGGTCCGCCCCGGCGGGGCGGTCAGCGTGCTGGTGGCCGGCCGGCTCGCCGCCGCCGTGCACCGCGCCCTGACCGGCCACTTCGATCAGGCCCGCCGGGCGCTGACCGACCCGGCCGGCCGGTGGGGTGAGCGCGACCCGGTGCCGCTGCGCTTCACCCGGCAGACGCTGACGGAGCTGGCCGAGGGCGCCGGGCTGCGCGTGGCCGAGCTGCAGGGGGTGCGGATCTTCGCCGACCTGGTGCCGGGGGCGCTGCTGGACGGCGAGGCGGAGGCCGTGCAGTCGCTGATCGAGCTGGAGACGGCCGCGTCCGTCCACCCGGTGCTGCGCGATCTGGCCACCCAGCTGCATCTGCTGGCCCGCAAGTAGCCCGGCTACCCTCGATCGGGTGAGCCGCAAGCAGCAGCTGCCCCGCCCGGGGCCGCCGCCCGGCCCGCCGGCCGACGACACCGGCTGCGGCATCCTGCACGTCGACATGGACGCCTTCTACGTCAGCGTCGAGCTGCGGGAACGTCCCCAGCTGCGCGGGCGCCCGGTGATCGTGGGCGGGACCGGCGGACGCGGGGTGGTCGCCTCCGCCTCCTATGAGGCCCGCGCCTTCGGGGTGCACTCGGCGATGCCCATGGCCCGGGCCCGGCGGTTGTGCCCGCAGGCGGTGGTGCTGCCGCCCCGGCACGAGGTCTACGCCCGCGTCTCCGCCGAGATCATGGAGATCTTCCGGGCCGTCACCCCGCTGGTGGAGCCGCTGGCCCTGGATGAGGCGTTCTTGGACGTCAGCGGGGCGCGCCGGCTGCTGGGCCGGCCGGCGGAGATCGGCCGGCGCATCCGCGCGCAGGTCGCCGCGCAGCAGGGCATCACCTGCTCGGTGGGGGTGGCCGCCACCAAGTTCGTCGCCAAGCTGGCCTCCACCCGCTGCAAGCCCGACGGCCTGCTGGTGGTGCCCACCGAGCAGGTGGTGGAGTTCCTGCACCCGCTGCCGGTGGCCGTGCTGTGGGGAGTGGGGGAGCGCACCGAGCAGCGGCTGCGCCGCCTGGGCCTGCGGACCGTGGGGGACCTGGCCCGCTACCCGGTGGCGGCGCTGCGCCGCGAGCTGGGCGATGCGCTGGGCGAGCACTTGCACGAACTGGCCTGGGGACGCGACCGGCGGCCGGTCACCCCGCACTCGCCCGACAAGAGCATCGGCGCCGAGGAGACCTTCGAACGCGACATCGCCGACCCCGAGCTGATCCGGCGGGAGCTGCTGCGGCTGTCGGAACGGGTCGGGGCGCGGCTGCGGGCCGCCGGGCTCGCCGGCCGGACCATCGGCGTCAAACTGCGCACCGACCGGTTCCGCACCCTGACCCGGGCCCGCACCTTGGACGAGCCCACCGATCTCTCCCGGGTGATCTACCTCACCTCGTGTGAGTTGTACGAGGCCGCAGGGCTGAGGGGGGTGCCGCTGCGGCTGGTGGGCGTCCGTGTGGAGAACCTCACTCCACCCGGGCGCACCCCGCGGCAACTGGCCTTGGACGAGGCGGAAAACTCCTGGCGGGAGGCCGAACGCGCGGTGGACCAGGTGGTCCGGCGCTTCGGCAAGGGAATGGTCCGTCCCGCCTCGCTCGTCGACCGGCCCGGCGGGCGTGGCGACAACTGTGACGGAAGTGACGTGAGAGCTTAAAGAGGTTGTCGAGGCTACCCGCCGATGACCTCACGGTGGAGGTTTCCTTTCGAACACTCGTTGGGCCTCGTATTGTGGGCATATCACCGTTGAGTTCTCCGTCCGTCATCGGGATCCCCGATGCGGGGCTGTCGTTGGGAGGCGCCGTGCCGCTCTCTGAGCACGAGCAGCGTCTGCTCGACCAGATCGAGCGGGCGTTGTACGCCGAGGATCCGAAGTTCGCGCACGCCGTCCGCGCCAAGGATCCTCAGGTGCATTACAAGCGCCGGATCGTCAAGGCGGTCCTCGGTTTCGTGCTGGGCGTGGTGGTGTTGATGACGGGCCTGGTCATCAACGCGGGCACCGCCACGATCGTGGTCAGCGTCGCCGGCTTCCTGCTCATGGTGCTCTGCTGCGTGTGGGGCCTGACCAGCTGGAAGCGCATGGCGGGCATCGGCACCGACCCCGATTCGGCCGCCCGCCCGCGCCTGGGCGGCGTCCGCCGGCCGGCTCGGGGCGGCTTCATGGAGCGCCTGGAGGAGCGCTGGCGCCGCCGCATGGAGGGCCAGTGACCCTTGCCGGCCGCCGCCCGTGAACGGCCGGCCGCAGAACCCTCCTCATCTCAAGCATTCCCAGCGCCCCGAGAACACCGGGTCCCGCCGCGGATCCGCCATGCCTTCCCGGGGCCGCTTCGTCTGCGCGGCATGCCCGCCCTGCGCAGGCGGTCTGCGCCGGCTCGGCGGACGTCCCCATCAGCGACGCCTCGCACCCGTCACCTCCGCCCGCAAGACTCATCTCCGCCCGCAAGGCGCCGTCCACCGCGGGCGTCCAAAGGCTCAAGCGCCGGGCGCTTGACGCGCGACGCAGAGCGCCCCTTCCGGCGGGCGGGCGATCAGCGACGGAAGACGCGGCGCAAGACCACGCCCAACCGGCGAGCATCGAAGCGCCCCAGATCGGCCGCGAACCGTGCGGCGCCCTCCCGCAGGCCCTCCATCGTCGAGGGCGGGGCCAGCCGGGCCCGCCAGCGGGTGCGCCGGTCCACCGCCGCCCCGAACGCCTCCCGCACGATCCGGATGTCTTCGCCCAGGGTGTCGGCGGGGGCGGGGACGCGCGCATAGCGGGCCCGCTCCTCTGCCCTGGCCAACCGCTCCAGCGCGGCGACGGCCGGTGAACCCGGCTCCAGCGTCCGGCTCAGCCGGCGCGCGGTGGCCCGGGGGCTTTCACCGGACCGCCAGGCCAGGCCGTGATCGATGGCCTCGGCGCGCAGCTCCCGCCAGGCGGCGTGCGCGGCCGCACCCGGATCGGACGGCGCCTGGCCCCCGCCCCGTCCGCCGCCTGCGAGCCGCCGCCCGGCGGCGCCGGCCGGCGCCACCTGCGCCCAGCGCCGCCGCCGCGCCAGCGACCGGGCGGCCATCGGGGCGCTCAGGACCAGCGCCGTCAGCAGGCCGGCGGCGATCCAGCCGAACGGACCGCCGCCGTCTGCGGCATCGGCCGCCATCTCCCGCCCGGCCTGCGGGGCGTCCCGGTCGGCGAGACGGCCGGCGCCGGGCGTGGCGTCCGGGGTCTGCGCGGCCTGAGAGGGGGAGGGCTCGGCGGCGTCCGGGGCACTGGCCTGCGGCTGCCGGTTGTCCTCGCCGCTTTCCCGGGTGTAGGAGGGGACGGTGGCGCTGCCCTGCCCGCCGGGCCCGGCCGGGGTCGGCTCGAACCGCACCCAGCCGGCGCCCTCGAAGTACAGCTCCGGCCAGGCGTGCGCGTCCCGGGAGCGGACCACCCAGCGTCCGTCGGGGGCCTGCGTCCCGGAGGTGTACCCCATGGCGACTCGGGCCGGGATGCCCAGCAGCCGGGCCATCAACGCCATCGACGCCGCGAACTGCTCGCAGTACCCCCGCCTGTTGACCAGCAGGAAGTCCACCAGGTCAGAGGTCGCCCGGGGCGCGATCGCGCTGGTGTCGTAGACGAACCGGTCGCCGGTGGTGAACCAGCGCTGCAGCCGGCGCGCCTGCTCGTACTGCGACCGGGCCCCGGCGGTGATCTGCTCGGTCAACCGCCGCACCTGTGGGGGGAGGTCACCGGGCACCCCCAGGTACCGGCGCAGCACCTCCGCGGCGGGGGAGGGGGCCTGGGCCAGCTGCCGGGGAGTGGGCTCGGCGCGCAGGCTGGAGACCGTGTAGGTGCGTCCGGCGGCCTCGTCGCGCAGCGAGTAGATCATCAGCGACGGCGCGTGCACCCGCCAGTCGCCGCCGATCGACACCATGGCCGGCGCATAGGGGACCGGCAGGAAGTTCATGTTCCGTACGTGCGAGGCCACCGAGATCCGCGTGGTGACCGGGCGGCTGCGCACGGCCGACAAACCGGGCGGGGCCGGCAGGGGGCGGCCTTCGGTGATCCGGTCGCGCGGCGAGCTCTGCAGCGGGCTGTAGGTCCAGTGGTCCCCGTCGAACCGGTCGAGCGCGAACAGCCGCAGATAGTCGGGGGCTTGGTCGTCGGTGCGGTAGACGAGCACGACCTCGTCGCTTTGGCGGGTCAGCTCCCGCTTCAGGCTGACCAACGGATCGGGGGTGGTCACCGTCTGTGAGCCGCTCTCCCCGGCGCCGGCGCCCAGCCCGAACGGCCCGCGCGGGTGCACCCCCGGCACCACGGTGGGCACCGCCACCGCGATCGCCACCGCCGCCAGCCCCACCCGGTTGCCCGAGGAGGCCATCGGATGCGGCCGGATCCGCCGCGCCGCCGCGGAGCGGGGCGGCACCGGCCTGCCCCAGGCGCGCGTCTGCTCCCGGGAGTCGATCAGCAGCAGCCACAGGAACCCGGCGGCGCCCAGCGCGAACGCCACCCAGCTCAGGCTTTCCTCGCGGATCGCGGCGGGCACGCTGTAGAGCGCCAGCAGCGGCAGCCCGGCCGCGGCGGCCCGGCGCAGCCGCACCGCCAGCAGGTCCACCATGACGGCCACCGCGCCGATGCCCGAGGTGGCCAGCAGCTCGATGCCCGGCCCCGGCGGCACCGGCGCCGCGTACCGGTTGGCCGTCTCCCACCCCTCGCCGGCCAGCTCGGCGAGCCGGGCCAGGGACGCGGGCGTGGGCACTGCGCCCAGCAGCGCCTGGCCGGGGGCGTACCGCAGGGTGAGGTAGGCCAGCAGGAAGAACAGGGCGACCGGCGAGTCGGCCACCGCCGGCAGCCGCAGCCGGCGCGACAGCGCGCCCGCCGCCGCCACCGTCGCGATGGCGCCCACCCCCGACCAGGCCCAGCCGGTCCCCTCGAACAGGGGATAGAGCCCGATCGAGCTCAGCAGCGTCGCCACCGCGGCGACGATCGTCAAATGCACGCGCATGAGCGGCTCCCGTCCCCCTGAACGCCGTCGGGCCTTACGGACTGCTTCGGGCCTGCCGGCGGGGCGCCCGGTCGGCGGCGATCCAGGCGGCGGGCAGCTCGGCGGCCGAGGCGACCACCGTCACCTGCCAGCCCGCGGCGCGCAGCAGCCGGGCGGCCCGGTCGCTCGGGCGGCGCCGGTCACCGGATTGATCCACCATGATCGCCACATGGGCGGCGGCGCCGCGCCGCAGCGCCGCCAGCGCCTGCGCCTCCTGCTCCTCCAGCGCGCCGAGCACCGCGATGACCGGTCCTGCGCCGTTTTCGCCCGGACCGCCGCCGGTCAGCTCGGCCAGGCCGCGGTTCAGCGAGCTCCTCTTGGAGGGCCGCACCCCGGCCAGCAGGTCCAGCAGCGCGCTTTCGAAGGCGGCCGAGGCCTCCAGCGACCGCCCGGCGTCGGTGACCAGCCGCAGCCCCACCCCGGCCCGGCTCAGATGCACGCCCACCGAGGCGGCGATCGACACCGCCTGCTCGAACGACCCGGCCGGCCCCTCCCCGGGGTGCGCGCGGGCCCGGGTGTCCAGCAGCAGCGTGCCGCTGTCGCGCCGGTGCCGCTCCTCGCGGCGCACCATCAGCTCGCCGCGGCGCGCGGTCGACCGCCAGTGCACCCGCCGCAGGTCGTCGCCGTGCCGGTACTCCCGGGGCGCCACATCGTCCTCGCCGGAGCCGGCCAGCGCGCGGGCCGGGCTGTCGCCGCCTCCGCCCCATCCGCCCGGCGGCCGCCCGGCCGGCAGCTCCACCACCTGCGGGGTGACGGTCAGCCGGTCCGCCACGCTGAAGGAGCGGACCAGCTCCACCAGCCCGAACGGGTCGGCCAGCCGCACCGTCAGCGGGCCCACCCGGTGACGTCCGCGCACCTGCGAGCGCACCCGGTAGCTCAGCTCGCGCGACCCCTGCGGCTCGATCCGCTCGATCACGAACCGGGCCCGCCCGCCCAGGGCGTACGGCACCCGGTCCTCCACCAGCAGCAGCCCGCTGGGCAGCCGCGAGACGTTCTGCAGCCGCAGGTCCACCCGGGCCTCGTGCCCCACCGGCACCCTGGCGGGCGCCAGCCGCCGGGCGCACACCAGCCGGTAGCGGGTCCGCGCGACCATCACCGCCGACAGCAGCGGCAGCACCAGCACCAGCATCCCGGCGCGCAGCAGGTCCCGCTCCCCGAGCACGAACGCGCACACGATCGCGGTCACCCCGGCGGCCATGAAGGACCTGCCGCGCGTGGTCAGGCCGCTGAGCGTTCTCCTCACGTCCGCATTCTCCCGTCGCCGAGCCGCCGCCGGGCCGGCTCAGCGGCGCGGACCGGGCACCGGCAGCCGTTCCACCAGGGCGGCCACCACCTGCTCGGGGGTGCGCCGCTCCAGCAGCGCCTCGGGGGTCGGCAGCAGCCGGTGCGCCAGCACCGGGACGGCCAGCGCCTGCAGGTCGTCGGGCACCACATAGTCGCGGTCGTCGAGCGCGGCGTAGGCACGGGCCGCCCGCACCAGCTGCAGCGTCGCCCGGGGCGAGGCGCCCAGCCGCAGATCCGGGTGCTTGCGGGTGGCGGTGATCAGGTCGATGGCGTACTGGCGCACCCCCGGCGACAGGTGAACCTGGCGGATCGCCTCGGCCAGGGCGCGCACGTCGTGGGCGTGCGCCACCGGGGTCAGCCGCTCCAGCGGCGAGGACCGCCCATGGGAGTCGATCATCTCCAGCTCGGCGGCCGGGTCCGGGTAGCCCATGGAGATCCGGGCGGTGAACCGGTCCCGCTGGGCCTCCGGCAGCGGGTAGGTGCCCTCCATCTCCACCGGGTTCTGGGTGGCGATCACCATGAACGGCGACTCCAGCGGGTAGGTGGCGCCGTCCACCGTGACCTGCCGTTCCTCCATGCACTCCAGCAGCGCCGACTGGGTCTTGGGGGAGGCCCGGTTGATCTCGTCGCCGACCACGATGTTGGCGAAGACCGGGCCGGGTTTGAACTCGAACTCGCCCCGTTCGGCGTTGTAGGCGCTCACCCCGGTGATGTCGCTGGGCAGCAGGTCGGGGGTGAACTGCACGCGCCGCACCGAGCAGTCGATGGACCGCGCCAACGCCTTGGCCAGCAGCGTCTTGCCCACGCCCGGCACGTCCTCGATCAGCAGGTGCCCCTCGGCCAGCAGCACCGTCAGCGCCAGCCGGACGGCCCGGGGCTTGCCTTCCACGACCGACTCCACGGCGTTGCGGATCTTGGTTGCGATCTGCACCAGATCGTCCAGCCCTACGCCGCCGTTTCGGGACGCTTCGGGGGCGGGTGCGGGGGGATTCACATATGACTCGCCATGCGTCCCTACTGACACAAACCCTCCTCCGCCACCCCTGCCGCGGTGCCGACCACCGGATAAGGACCGCCGGCCCTGGATGTGGTCTCCTGCGAGGCGATGCACATGCTTTTTGTCTGGCTTAACGACAGTACGTCGTCCGGTCGTTCCGCCGCGATGTTTCATGCGCGGCGGGAGAGTCACCATTCTGCCGCTCCGCGGCGAGTCCGTGGGGATCGGCACAGCCAGGGGACTTGGCCGTTTTGTTCGCGCACTCGCCATGCCCGCCTTCTGCGCCCTCGCTTGGCGCCGTGCCGGGCCGGGAGGCCGCCGGGGAGGGCCGCTGCGGGGCCCGGCCGTGCACCACTTCTCACCACCCCCTTTTGAGCTGCGGTTTTGTCGCCTGAGACGCAATGAGACACGGGTTTAGGCAGTTGACGGTGGGGAGGAGTGGAGTAGAGTGGAGCCGCGTGGGGGGCCGGTCGCGCCCTACGCGGCGCGGGGAGGTGGGCCGGTGTTTCTGGGCACCCATACTCCGCGTCTTGATGAGAAGGGACGGCTGTTCCTGCCGGCGAAATACCGCGAGGAGTTGTCGGGGGGATTGGTGATCACGAAGGGCCAGGAACGCTGCCTCTACGTCTTCCCCGTGGCAGAGTTCCAGCGCATCACCGAGGCCCTGCGCACCGCACCGCTCACCGACAAGGCCCTGCGGGCCTACAGCCGGGTCTTCTTCGCCGGCGCCTGTGACGAGGTCCCCGACAAGCAGGGGCGCATCACCATACCGCCGGCGCTGCGGGCCTACGCCGGTCTCGAGCGGGACTGCGCCGTCATCGGGGCCAACACCCGTCTGGAGATCTGGGACGCCCGGGCGTGGCAGAAGTACCTGGAGGCCCAGGAGCCCGCCTTCGCGGATCTGTCGGAGGAGGTGATGCCCGGGATCTTGTGATCGTTCCTGCGCCGGTCGCAACAGACCGGCACGGCCGACGTTCGGCCAGGTCTCCAGCCGCTCTCCGGTCAGCTGACGCAGCTTCCCCGGTGTCAGGTGACGCTCGCCTCCGCGGTGACGCGGCGGCCTCCCATATCAGGGCAGCGGATGGGGACCTGGCCGGACGAGGTGGCCGGTTCTCGGGGGCACCCACGGGACACGGCGACCCCGCACCGACGGGGCCGGGACGGTGAGCCGTCGCATCATGCGGCCACCGAGTCCTCGTGCGAGCCGTGGCCGACTGTGGCGGTACAAGGGGGGGTAAGGACGTGCAGGACAGCGCTTGCGCGGCGCAGGCCGGCCACATACCGGTACTGCTCGACCGCGTCCTGTCCCTGCTGGCCCCCGCCGTCGAATCCGCCCCCGCCGGGCGCGACCCGCTCTATGTCGACGCCACCTTGGGAATGGGCGGCCATGCCGAGGCCATGCTGCAGGCGCATCCGAGACTGCGCCTGATCGGGCTGGACCGCGACCCCTCCGCCATCGAACGCGCCGGCCGCCGCCTGGCGCGTTTCGCCGACCGCGTGCGCCTGGTGCACGCCGTCTACGACGAGCTTCCCCGCGTGCTGGCGGAGCTGGGCGAGCCGCACGCCGAGGCGATCCTGTTCGACCTGGGAGTCTCCTCCCCCCAGCTGGATGAGGCCGAACGCGGCTTCGCCTACTCCTACGACGCCCCGCTGGACATGCGGATGGACCCCACCCAGCCGCTGACCGCCGCCGACGTGGTCAACGGCTACCCGCCCGAGGAACTGGCCCGCATTCTGCGCGAGTACGGCGAAGAACGCCACGCCCGGCGCATCGCCGCCGCGATCGAACGCGAACGCCGCCGCGCGCCGCTGCGCTCCACCGGGCGGCTGGCCGAGCTGGTGCGCCAGGCCATCCCCGCACCGGCCCGCCGCAGCGGCGGCAACCCCGCCAAACGGACTTTCCAAGCACTGCGCATCGAGGTCAACGGCGAACTGGCGATCTGGGAGCGGGCGCTGCCGGCCGCTTTGCAGGCGCTGCCCGTCGGCGGCCGGGTGGCGGTGCTGTCGTACCACTCGCTGGAGGACCGCATCACCAAGCGGGTGCTGACGGCCTGCAGCACCGACACCACCCCGCCGGGACTGCCCGTCTCGCTGCCGGAGCACCGGCCGACCTTCCGGCTGCTGACCCGGGGCGCCGAGACGCCCGGCGAGGAGGAGATCACGGCCAACCCGCGCGCCGCCTCGGCCCGGCTGCGCGCGGCCGAGCGAATCGGCGAGCCGGTCGCCGCACCGGCGGGTCCAGGAGGCAGGGCATGACCACGACCACCGACCCCGGGTCGCGCCCCACCCGGCGCCCGTCCCGGCGTCCGGCCCGCTCCGGCCGGGCCGTTTCCCAGCGCCCGCACGCCGCCCCGCCGCAGCGGCGGCCCCGCGCCGGGGAACGGGCCGCCCGGGACGGACGACGGGCCGAGGAGTGGGGGCCGGCGCGGCCGGCGGCCCCGCCGCGGACTCCGTTCGTGCTGCTGATCATCGGGTTGCTCGCCGGCGCGCTGGTCAGCCTGCTGCTGCTGAACACGGTGCTCGCCCAGGACGCCTTCGAGCTGAGCCGGCTGCAGCGCAACGTCAAGCTGCTCCAACAGGAAAAGCAGGCCATGGAAAGCGAGATCGCCCGCGAGGAGTCCCCCGAGCGCCTGGCCCGCAAGGCCGAGAACCTCGGCATGGAGCAACCCACCCAGGTCGCCTTCATCGACCCGCACACCCGCCGGGTGGTGGGCGGCGGCCTGCGGCCCGTCCCGCACGCCGCGGCCGCCGCGGCCGCGGCGGCGGGCGCCCTCGGGGTGCCCGGCGCGGTCATCCCGGGCGGTGAGGCGGCCTCCGCGGCCACCCGACCGTGATCGCCGGGGGCAGCGCATGACGACCCGTCCGGGAGGTTCTCCGAGCGGCGGCAGGCGATCTCCGCGCAACCGCGGCGACGACGGCGCCGGCCCGCCCCGCGTCTCCGGACGGCGGGGCGGCCGCCCGCCCGCCGGCGGCGACCGCGTCGGCCGATCCGACCGTGCCGGCCGGGANNNNGCCGCCCGGCGCGGCCCGGCGGCCGACTCCGCCCCCGTCCGCCCCGCCGCCAGGGACCGGCGGTCCTCCGGCGCGGCGGGCCGGACGCCGTCCGCCGCCCGGCGCCCGGCGCGCACCGAGGCGGCGTCCGTCCGCAGGCTCCCGACCGCCTCCACCGGACGTCCGGGCCGGTCCCGCAGGACCTCCGGCGGCGGCCCGCGCCGCCCCCGCCCGTCCTTCCGCCGCGCCGACCCGATGCGCCGGCTGAACGCCGGGCTGCTGGCCATCGCGTTCGTGCTGTCGCTGTTCGCCGGACGGCTGGTGCAGCTGCAGACCATCGACTCGGAGGTCTACACCGCCCGGGCCCTGCAGCAGCGGCTGCACAAGCTGGAGCTGCCGGCGGTGCGCGGCGACATCACCGACGCCGAGGGCCACCCGCTGGCCAAGACCGTGGAGGCCCGCGCGGTCTTCGCCGACCCGCACCTGATCAAGCCCGAACAGCGGCAGAGGATCGTCTCGGCGCTGGCGCCGCTGCTGGGGCTGGAGGCCGACTGGCTGCTCAAGAAGATCAGCACCCCCAACAGCCGGTTCGTCTACCTGGCCCGGGGCATCGCCCCCGACCAGGGCCGGATGGTGGAGGCGCTGCGCCTGCCCGGCATCGACACCCTCCCCGAATACCGGCGGATCTACCCCAACGACGACCTGGCCGCCGGCGTCATAGGTTTTGTGAACCGAGACGGCAAGGGCGGCGCCGGGCTGGAGTGGGCGCTGGACTCCCAGCTGGCCGGCAAGGACGGCTGGCAGCGCGTGGAGATCAGCCCCACCGGCCAGCACATCCCCATGGGGCAGGACAGCAAGCAGCCGCCGGTGCCCGGCAAGGGCGTGCGGCTGACGCTGCTGCGCGACCTGCAGGCCCACGCCCAGCAGGCGATCGAAAAGCAGGTCAAGGCCACCGGGGCCGACAACGGCAGCGTCATCGTCATGGAGCCCCGCACCGGGCGGATCCTGGCCATGGCCTCCGCCCCCGGATACGACCCCAACCGCTACAGCGAGGCCGACAACTGGCGCAACCCGGTCGTCGAGGACGCCTACGAGCCGGGCAGCACCAACAAGGTCATCACCGCCGCCGCCGTGCTGGAAAAGGGCGGGGTGACGCCCGACACGGTGTACCGGGTACCTTACTCCATCCGCCGCTATGACCGGGTCTTCCACGATTCCAGCCCGCACCCCACCCGGCGGATGACCTTCGCCGGCGTGCTGGCCAAGTCCAGCAACGTCGGCACCATCCTGGCCAGCGAGACCATCACCGACCAGGAGCTGTACGGCTACCTGCGCGCCTTCGGGTTCGGCGAGAAGACCGGGGTGGGCCTGCCGGGCGAGACCCCCGGCCAGCTCAAGCCGCCCTCCCAGTGGTCGGGCACCGACCGCTACCCCATCTCCTTCGGCCAGACCGTCTCGGTGAACGCGCTGCAGATGGCCAGCGTGTACGCCACCATCGCCAATGGCGGGGTCCGCGTCACGCCCACCCTGGTCGCCGGCACCATCGGCCCCGACGGCCGCTTCACCCCCTCCCCCGAGCCGGCCCGGCGGCGGGTGATCAGCGAGCGCACGGCCGATGAGATCATCCGCATGCTGGAGGGCGCCACCGGCGCCGAGGGCACCGCCCCGGCCGCCGCCATCCCCGGCTACCGGGTGGCCGGCAAGACCGGCACCGCCGAGATCGTCAACCCGCGCTGCGGCTGCTACAAGGGCGGCGGCTACACCGCCTCCTTCGCCGGATTCGCCCCCGCCGACGACCCGCAGCTGGTGGTCCAGGTCGTCCTGCAGAAGCCGACGAAGGGAAGCCACTATGGTGGCGACATCGCCGCGCCGGTGTTCCGGGACGTGATGTCCTTTGCGTTGAAGACCCGGAAGATCCCGCCCACCGGGGGAACGGCGCCGAAGATCAGAATCTACGCCCGAGACTGACCACGATCGGTACGGTGAGCGAGTATCTTCCCGCCGTGTCGCCGTAGCGACGTCCGGCCCGCTGACCGCCGCGAAAGAACCATGATGCGCCCGACCACCAATCCCGCCCGCCCGCTGCTGGGGCTGGTCGAGCTGCTGTCCGCTCAGGCGGACGGGCCCGGCCTGGCCAAGGTCGCGGTGACGGGCATCACCCACGACTCCCGGCAGGTGCTGCCGGGGGACCTGTACGTCGCGCTGCCGGGGACCCGCGCCCACGGCGCCGAGTTCGCCGCCCAGGCCGCCGCCGCCGGCGCCGTCGCGATCTGGACCGACCCGGCCGGCCGCCACCGGGCCGCCGCCACCGGGCTGCCGGTGCTGGTCACCGACGACGTCCGCGCCCGCCTGGGCGAGGCGGCCTCCTGGGTGTACGGGGACCCGGCCCGCGACCTGAGCCTGATCGGAGTGACCGGCACCAGCGGCAAGACCACCACCGTCTACCTGCTGGAGGCCGGGCTGCGCGCCGCCGGGGTGGACACCGCGGTGATCGGCACCGTGGAGATGCGCATCGGCGACACCCGGCTGCCCAGCTCGCTGACCACCCCCGAGGCCACCGACCTGCACGCCATCTTCGCCAAGATGCGGGAGGTGGGCGTGGGCGCGGCGGCCATGGAGGTCTCCAGTCACGCCCTGGCCCAGGGACGGGTCGGCGGCACCTGCTACGACGTGGCGGTCTTCACCAACCTCTCCCAGGACCACCTGGACTACCACGCCACCATGGCGGACTACTTCGCCGCCAAGGCCAAACTGTTCACCCCCGCCTACAGCCGGGTCGGCGTCGTCAACGTCGACGACGGCTACGGCCGGGAGCTGACCCGCATCGCCCAGGTCCCGCTGACCACCTTCTCGGCGGCCGGCGACCCGTCGGCGGACTGGCGCGCCGAGGATGTGCGGCTGGGCGCCGACGGCAGCGTCTTCCGCCTGGTGGGGCCCGGCGGCATCGAGGCCGACGTCTCCATCCAGCTGCCCGGCCCGTTCAACGTCGCCAACGCGCTGGCCGCCATCGTCGCGCTGGTGGAGGCCGGGCTGCCGCTGCAGGTCGCGGCGGCCGGGGTCGGCACGCTGACCGGCGTGCCGGGCCGCCTGGAGCCCATCGACGAGGGCCAGGACTTCACCGCCCTGGTGGACTACTCCCACAAACCCGGCGCCGTGGAGGCGGTGCTCACCTCCCTGCGCGAGGTCACCGCCGGACGGCTGATCGTGGTGCTGGGCTGCGGCGGCGACCGGGACCGCGGCAAACGCCCGCTGATGGGCGAGACGGCGGCCCGGCTGGCCGATGTGGCGGTGCTCACCGACGACAATCCCCGCTCCGAGGACCCGCTGGCGATCCTCGCCGCTATGGTCGAGGGCGTGCTCAAGGTGCCGCAGGCCGAGCGGGCGCACCTGGTGGTCGAGCCCGACCGCGCCGCGGCGATCGCCTTGGCGCTCGGCCGGGCCCGGCGCGGCGATGTGGTCGTCATCGCCGGCAAGGGGCACGAGCAGGGACAGTACGTGGCCGGCCGGGTCCTGCCGTTCGACGACCGCGAGGTCGTCCGCGCCGAGCTGCGCCGGCTGGTGGCCCAGGCGGACGGAAGGGACGTGGCCCAGCGGTGATCCCACTTGCGCTGTCGCAGATCGCGCTGCTTTCCGGCGGAAAGGCGACGCCGGGCGCCGAGGACGCCCTGGTGACCGGCCCGGTCGTCATCGATTCGAGGGCCGTCGTCCCCGGCGCGCTGTTCGTGGCGCTGCGCGGCGAGCGCGCCGACGGGCACGACTTCGCCGCCGCCGCGGTGGCCGCCGGCGCCGCCGGGGTGCTGGCCCAGCGTCCCCTGGACGACCCGGCGCTGCCCGCGGTGATCGTGGACGATGCGGTGGCCGCCCTCGGCCGGCTGGCCGGCGGGGTGCTGGCGCGCCTGCCGCAGGTCACCGTGGTCGGGGTCACCGGGTCGGCGGGCAAGACCTCCACCAAGGACCTGATCGCCCAGGTGCTGCGGCGGCACGGGCCCACCGTCGCCGCCGAGGGCTCGTTCAACAACGAGATCGGGCATCCGCTGACGGTGCTGCGCGCCGACGAGCAGACCCGGCACCTGGTGCTGGAGATGGGCGCCCGGGGCATCGGGCACGTGGCCTACCTGTGCCGGGTGGCGCCGCCGCGCATCGGCGTGGTGCTGAACGTCGGCAGCGCCCACCTGGGGGAGTTCGGCGACCGGGAGGCCATCGCCCGGGCCAAGGGCGAGCTGGTGGAGGCCCTGCCGGCCGACGGCGCCGCCGTGCTGAACGCCGACGACCCCCTGGTGCGGGCGATGGCCGCCCGCACCGCCGCCGAGGTCCTCACCTTCGGCCGGGCCGCCGACGCCGATGTGCGCGCCGCCGACGAGACGCTGGATGCGCGGGGCCGGCCGCGTTTCACCCTGGTCACCCCCCGCGGCTCGGCACCGGTGGAGCTGCGGCTGCACGGCCGGCACGCGGTCGGCAACGCGCTGGCCGCCGCCGCGGTGGCGCTGCGGGCCGGGATGGCGGTGGAGGCGATCGCCCGGGCGCTCTCCCAGGCCGCCCCACTCAGCCGCTGGCGGATGGAGGTCACCGAACGGCCCGATGGGGTCACGGTGGTCAACGACGCCTACAACGCCAACCCCGAGTCGATGCGCGCCGCGCTGGAGGCGGTCGCGCACATGGCGCGGGCCGCCGGCGGCCGCGCTTTCGCCGCCTTGGGCGAAATGGCGGAACTCGGCGCCCGTTCTGTGGCGGAACACGAGAAGATCGGGCAGCATGTCGCGCGCAACGGATACGCCGGACTGGTCGCCGTGGGCGAGGCGGCGGCTCCGCTGCTCGACGGGGCCAGGCAGGCGGGGTCATGGACGGGAGAGTGCGTACAGGTGGATGACGTCGGCGCGGCGGTGACCGCGCTCAGCGAGCGGCTGCGTCCGCGGGACGTCGTGCTGGTGAAGGGCTCCCGTGTCGCGGGGATGGAACGGGTCGCCCAGGGGCTGCTGGCGTCCGCCGGCGAGCGCAAGGCCGATGGAGGTGCCGCCCGGTGAGGAACATCATCCTGGCCGCGGCGTTCTCACTGTTCATCGGCATGGTGGGAACTCCGCTGTGGATCCGCATCGTGCGCCGCCTCGGTTATGGGCAGATGATCCGCGAAGAGGGGCCGTCGGCCCACTACGACAAGCGCGGCACCCCCACCATGGGCGGCACGGTCTTCATCGTCGGCTCGCTGGTCGGCTACGCCGCCGCGCACGTCTTCACGCGGACCCCGCCCACGGTGTCGGGGCTGCTGGTGCTGATGCTGATGGCCGGGCTGGGCCTGGTCGGCTTCGTCGACGACTACATCAAGGTGTTCAAGCAGCGCAGCCTGGGCCTGCGCAGCGGCGCCAAGATGATCGGCATCATCCTGGTCGGGGTGGTCTTCGCCGTCGCCTCGCTGAACTTCCCCAACGGCTATGACGTCACCCCGGCCACCGACCAGCTGTCGTTCCTGCGCGACTTCGGCCCCTCCATCGGGCCCTACCTGTTCGTGCTGTGGGCGCTGTTTTTGATCGCCGCGGTCTCCAACGGGGTCAACCTGACCGACGGCCTGGACGGCCTGGCCGCCGGCCCGGCCGCCATGGTGCTGGCCGCCTACGTGATCATCGGTAACTGGCAGCTGCGCAACAGCTGCTTCAACGACGCGCTGGCGCCCAACTGCTACAGCGTGCGCGACCCGCTGGATCTGGCGGTGGTGGCCGCCGCGGTGCTCGGCGGTGTGTTCGGCTTCCTGTGGTGGAACGCCCCGCCCGCCAAGGTCTTCATGGGCGACACCGGCTCGCTGGCCCTGGGCGGCGTGCTGGTGGGCCTGGCCATCTTGACCCGCACCCAGTTCCTGCTGGCGATCCTGGCCGGCCTGATCGTGATGATCACCCTGTCGGTGATGATCCAGGTCGGGGTGTTCCGGGTCACCCAGAAGCTGACCGGCACCGGGAAACGGGTGTTCAAGATGGCCCCGCTGCAGCACCACTTCGAGCTGTCGGGGTGGGCCGAGACCACCATCGTCGTGCGATTCTGGCTGATGTCGGCGCTGTTCGTGGCGATCGGCGTCGGGTTGTTCTACCTGGAATGGATGCCCAAGGGGTGAGCTGGAAGGATCGCCCGGTCTGCGTGGCCGGGCTGGGGATCTCGGGCCGGGCGGCGGCCAGGGCGCTGGCCGCCCGCGGCGCCCGCGTCACCGTCGTGGACGCCCGCGACGATGCGGCCGCCCGCGAGCAGGCCGGCGAGCTGCGCGAGTGCGGCGTGCAGGTGCGGCTGGGCGACGGGGACGCACTGCCGGAGGGCACCGACCTGGTCGTGGTCTCGCCCGGCTGGCGGCCGGACGCGCCGCTGCCGGCGGCCGCCGCCGCGGCCGGCGTGGAGATCTACGGCGAGGTCGAGCTGGCCTGGCGGCTGAGCCGGGAGGACGGCGGGCGCGCCGCTCCCTGGCTGGCGCTGACCGGCACCAACGGCAAGACCACCACGGTGCGGATGCTGGCGTGCATCCTGCGCGCCGCCGGGCACCGGGCGCCGGCCGTCGGCAACGTCGGCACCCCCATCGTGGAGGCGGCGCTGGACCCCTCCTGCGACGTGCTGGCCGTGGAGCTGTCCAGCTACCAGCTGCACTGGTCCTCCAGCCTGGCCCCCGAGGCGGGCGCGGTGCTCAACGTGGCGCCCGACCACCTGGACTGGCACGGCTCCCTGGAGGCCTACGCCGCCGACAAGGGCAAGATCTACGCGCCCGGCACCGTGGCGGTGTTCAACGCCGACGACGAGATCAGCACCCGCCTGGCCGCCGGCGCCGAACGCGCCGTCGGCTTCACCCTGGGCATCCCCGCCCCCGGGCAGCTGGGCGTCGTGGAGGACCTGCTGGTGGACCGGGCGTTCACCGGCGACCCCCGGCGGGAGGCCGCCGAGCTGGCGCAGCTGTCGGACGTGCGGCCCTTCGCCCCCCACAACGTCGCCAACGCCCTGGCCGCCGCCGCGTTGGCCCGCGCCCACGGCGTGCCGCCGCAGGCCGTCGCCGAAGGGCTGCGGGCGTTCGTGCCCGACCCGCACCGCATCGCGCACGTGGCCACCGTGAACGGGGTCGACTACATCGACGACTCCAAGGCCACCAACCCGCACGCGGCGGCCGCGTCGCTGGCCGCCTGCGAGTCGGCGGTGTGGATCGCCGGCGGCCTGCTCAAGGGCGCCGACGTGACGGAGCTGGTGCGCTCGTGCGCGCCGCGGCTGCGCGCGGCGGTGCTCATCGGCGCCGACCGCGCCAAGATCGCCGAGGCGCTGGCGCGACACGCGCCCGAGGTCCCGGTGGTGGACATCCCCGACACCCACACTGGGACGATGGACATCGTCGTCGCCGAAGCCGCCCGCCTGGCCAGGCCGGGCGACACCGTGCTGCTGGCCCCCGCCGGGGCCTCCTTCGACATGTTCACCAGCTACGGCGCCCGCGGGGAGGCGTTCGCCGCGGCGGTGCGCCGGCTGGCCGGCCGCGACGGGCGGGCCGACGGGTAGCCGCCGATGACCCCGCTGCCTGCCGAAAGCGGCCCGGGCCGGGTGGGGGCGCGCGGCCGGCTGGTGGCCGTGATCGGGCTGCTGGACCGCCCGCTGACCTCCTACTACCTGGTGCTGGGCTGCTCGATGCTGCTGCTGGCGCTCGGGCTGACCATGGTGCTGGCCTCCTCCAACGTCGACCAGCTGGAGCGGACCGGCTCGGCGTTCACGCTGCTGCAAAAGCAGGCCGCCTGGATCGGGATCGGGCTGCCGGTCATGTGGCTGGCGTCCAAGCTGCCGCCGCGCACCTTCCGGGCGCTGGCCTACCCGCTGCTGCTGCTGTCGGTCATCGGGCTGGTGATCGTGCTCATCCCCGGGCTGGGCGTCAGCGCCTGGGGCGCCACCCGCTGGATCGACGTCGGACCGTTCCAGGTCCAGCCGTCGGAGCCGGCCAAGCTGGGCCTGGTGCTGTGGGGCGCCGACCTGATGGCCCGCCGCGAGCGGCTCGGCCAGCTCACCGACTGGCGGGCGCTGCTGATCCCGCTGCTGCCCGGCGCCGGGGTGGTGGTGATGCTGGTGATGCTGGGCAGCGACCTGGGCACCACGGTGGTGCTGCTGACGATCTTCCTGACGCTGCTGTGGGTGGTGGGCGCCCCGGTCCGGCTGTTCGTCGGCATGGCCGGGCTGATCGGGCTGCTGGTGGCGATCCTGATCGTGGTGGAGCCGTACCGTATGCAGCGCCTGGTGGGCTTTCTGGACTCCTCCGGCGACCCGCTGGGCATCCGCTACCAGGGCAACCAGGGGCTGCTGGCGGTCGCCTCCGGGGGCTGGTTCGGCACCGGGCTGGGGGAGGGCCGGGCGCAGTGGGGCTTTTTGCCGCGCGCCGAGAACGACTTCATCTTCGCGATCATCGGAGAACAGCTCGGTCTGGTCGGTACTCTCGTCGTGTTGGGGCTTTTCGGGCTGCTGGCCTATGCCGGGCTGCGGATCGCCCGCAGGGTCAGGGATCCGTTCATGCGGCTGGCCGCCGCCGCCGTCACCGGGTGGCTGTCGGTCCAGGCGATCGTCAACATCGGAGGCGTGATCGGCGTGCTGCCCATCACGGGCATCCCGCTGCCGCTGGTCTCCTACGGCGGTTCGGCGATGATTCCGACCCTGGCCGCGCTGGGCATGCTGCTGGCGTTCGCGCAACGCGAGCCGGGGGCACGGCAGGCGCTGGCCGCGCGGGGTCCCGGACCCGCCCGCAGAGCCCTAAGCTGGCTGGGTCTGGCACGGCGATGAAGTGCGGTACACCATGACGTCAAGGAGGCGTACTCGAGCATGAGGGTTGTCCTGGCCGGCGGCGGGACCGCTGGACACATCGAGCCCGCCCTCGCCCTCGCCGACGCGCTGCGTCGGGAGGATCCGAGTGTCGGGATCACCTGTCTGGGCACCGAGCGGGGACTGGAGACCCGCTTGGTCCCGCAGCGCGGCTATGAGCTCGAGCTGATCCCCCCGGTGCCGCTGCCGCGTACCCTGACCCCCCGGCTGCTGACCGTGCCCGGACGGCTGCGCGGGGCCATCAACGCCGCCGCCGCCGTGCTGGACCGGGTGCAGGCCGACGTGCTGGTCGGCTTCGGCGGCTACGTGGCCACCCCCGGCTATCTGGCCGCCCGCAAGCGCCGCATCCCGATCATCGTGCACGAGGCCAACCCGCGGCCCGGCCTGGCCAACAAGCTGGGCGCCCGCTTCACCGAGCACGTGATCGTCTCCCACCCCGACACGCCGCTGCCGAACGCCAAGTTCATCGGGATCCCGCTGCGCCGCGACATCGCCACCTTGGACCGGCTGGCCAGCGGCGACAAGGCCCGCTCCTACTTCGGGCTGCTGCCGGACCTGCCCACGCTGCTGATCTTCGGCGGTTCCCAGGGCGCCCGCTCGCTGAACCGGGCCGCGGTCGCCTGCGCCCCGGCGTTCCGGGAGGCGGGCATCCAGGTGCTGCACATCGTGGGCCCCAAGAACACCGAGGAGCCCGAGCCCGGCCCCAAGGGCAGCCCCCAGTACGTGACGCTGCCCTACTGCGACCGGATGGACCTGGCCTATGCCGCCGCCGACATGGCGCTGTGCCGCGCCGGCGCGATGACCTGCGCGGAGCTGACCGCGGTGGGACTGCCGGCGGTGTATGTGCCGCTGCCGCACGGCAACGGCGAGCAGCGCCTGAACGCCGAGCCGATCGTCAAGGCCGGCGGCGGGATCCTGGTGGAGGACGCCGAGCTGAGCCCGGAGTGGATCACCGCCAACCTGCTGCCGGTGCTGGCCGATCCCGCCCGGGTCGCCCAGATGTCGGAGGCGGCCGCGGCGATGGGCCGCCGGGACGCCGACGTGGCGCTGGCCCGGCTGGTCCGCGAGGTCGTCCAGGGAGCGCAGGCGCGATGACG
Source organism: Thermomonospora sp. CIF 1 (assembly GCF_001896795.1). Lineage (NCBI taxonomy): Bacteria > Bacillati > Actinomycetota > Actinomycetes > Streptosporangiales > Thermomonosporaceae > Thermomonospora > Thermomonospora sp. CIF 1. The sequence continues at coordinate 263,352 of NZ_MOYN02000021.1, read as the reverse complement.
CAGGCCGCCGGGCCGGGCGCGGCGATCGACGGCGCGACCATCAGGCACGCGCACTTCATCGCCATCGGCGGAGCGGGCATGTCGGGGATCGCCCGGATCATGCTGCGGCGCGGCATCACCGTCTCCGGCAGCGACGCCAAGGACTCCCCGATACTGGCGCAACTGGCCGAACTCGGCGCCGAGGTCTTCGTCGGCCACTCCGCCGAGCACCTGGGGGACGCCGACACCGTGGTGGTCTCCACCGCCATCCGGGAGAGCAACCCCGAGCTTCGGGCGGCGCGTGAGCGCGGGCTGCGGGTGCTGCACCGCTCCGAGGCGCTGGCGGCGCTGATGGCCGGGCGCCGGGCGGTCGCGGTCGCCGGCACCCACGGCAAGACCACCACCACCTCGATGCTGACCGTGGTGCTGCAGCACGCCGGTCTCGACCCCGCCTACTGCATCGGCGGGCAGCTGGTCACCACCGGCCTGGGCGCCGACGACGGCACCGGCGACGTCTTCGTGGCCGAGGCCGACGAAAGCGACGGCTCGTTCCTGCGCTACAGCCCGCACATCGCGGTGGTGACCAACGTCGAGGCCGACCATCTGGACAACTACGGCGCCTTCGAGAAGGTCAAGGAGAACTTCGCGCGGTTCATCGAGCGGATCGAGCCCGGCGGCGCGCTGGTGGCCTCGGCCGACGACCCGGTCGCCGGCGAGCTGGCCGGCGCCGCCCGCGAGCGCGGCCTGACGGTGGTCACCTACGGCGAGTCCGCCGGCGCCGACCTGCGCCTGACCGGCTTCACCCCGCGCGGCCTGGGCTCGCGCTTTGCGATCGAAGGGCTGGGGGAGCTGACGCTGGAGGTGCCCGGACGGCACTACGCCCACAACGCCACCGCGGCGTTGGCCGTGGCGCGCCTGCTGGGCTGCGATTTCGCCACCATCCGGGACGGGCTGGCGTCCTTCACCGGGTCGATGCGCCGGCTGGAGCGCAAGGGCGAGGCCGGCGGGGTGCAGGTGTTCGACAGCTACGCCCACCACCCCACCGAGCTGACCGCCGACCTGCAGGCCACCCGCGAGTACCTGGACCAGCTGGCCGCCGAGGGGCGCACCGGCCGGATCGTGGCGGTCTTCCAGCCGCACCTCTACAGCCGCACCCGCTTTTTCGCCACCGAGTTCGGCCGGGCTCTGGGACTGGCCGACGTGGCGGTGGTGCTGGACGTCTACGGCGCCCGCGAGGACCCCGAGCCGGGGGTGAGCGGCCGGCTCATCGCCGACGCCGTGCCGGAGGGCACCCGCGTGGAGTACGTCCCGGTGCGCGAGCAGGTGCCGCAGGTGGTGGCGGAGCTGGCCCGTCCCGGTGACCTGGTGCTCACGCTCGGCGCCGGCGACGTGACCGCGCTGGGTCCGTTGATCTTGGAGCGGCTGGCCTGAGGACGGCCGGCGGCGAACGCCGCACGGCGGCGGGCGAGGGTGTGTTAGCGTTGCGCGGTCCGGCGGTGACCAGGCCGGATCCACCACATGAGCGGCGGGCCGGCGACCGGGGGAGCGGCCGCAGGCCCTCGGCGAGAATCCCGGAGCCGCCGGTGCGGCAGGCAGGGTCCGGACTCAGAGGATGAATCTCCCGGCCTCGGCCGTGGGGAGGAGACCGACATCGGGGCCATGACACAGCCCAGGGGGAAAGAGCAGGCCGGGCGGGGCGTCCCGGCCGGGCGCGATCGGCGGCGCTGGCGGCTGGTCTGCGCGGTGCTGCTGGTGGCGGCCGTGCTGGCGGCCGCCGCCTGGGTGCTGCTCGGCTCCCGGCTGCTGGTGGTGCGGCACGTGGAGGTCTCCGGCACCCATCTGGTGCCCCGCGACCGGCTGGTGCACGTCGCCCGCATCCGGCTGGGCCTGCCGATGGTCAGGCTGGACACCGGCGCCGTCGCCGGACGGGTGCGGCGGCTGCGCGAGGTGGAGTCGGTGCGGGTCAAGCGGGTCTGGCCGGGCACGGTGCGGATCGAGGTGCGCGAGCGGGTGCCGCTGGTGGCCGTGGAGCGCGCGGGCCGCTACTACCAGCTCGACCGGTTCGCGATGGTCGTGGTCGACTCCGCGCAGCGGCCGGCGCTGCCGCTGCTGACGGCGGCCTCGCCCGGCCCGGAGGACCCGGCCACCCTGGCCGCGCTGCAGGTCCTGCAGGAGCTGCCGGAGTCGATGGTGCGGCGGCTGGTCTCCCTGGAGGCGCCCAGTCCGCAGGCGGTCACCCTGCGGCTGGGCGGCGGCGGGCTCGGCGAGGACGACGCCGGCCCGCTGACGGTGGTGTGGGGGGCGCCCGGCCGTGCCGCCGAAAAGCTCCGGCTGGTGGAGGCGTTGCGCCGGACGTCGGCCGGACGCTCGGCGCACACCATCGACGTCAGCTCACCCGAAGTGGTTACCGCCCGGTAAGGCCGCTTGCGGCGCCGCCCGGGCGAACATCACGAAGACGATCGGGCTGCATCGTGTGTGTCGGCGGGTATGACTGCCCTTTCATGGGGCAGTCTTGGAACACCTCGGGTGCGCCGCCCCGGTGCGCCGATGCGACAGAGAGGGGAGGGATCGGAATGCACGTCCGGCCGACGGCTCATCCGGGCAACCGGACGAGGTGCCCGGACCGGGGCAACCCTCTCCCAGCGCGACACGCCGGGCCACTTTTCAGGCGGTTAGTTGACCCTGCCGGTGACCCGCCCCTACTGTCCGTATCAGCCCGCAGGTTGACATAACTCTAACCCTCAACTTGAGGGTGAGGGTTGACGGGCGGCCCCGGGTATCCGATCACACAGCAAAGACCAGGTCAGTAACATTGCGCGGGTCGGCGTGATGCTTCATGGTGAAGCTCCCCGGTCCGCCGGACACAAGCGAGCGGAAAGGCCCCTCGTCGTGGCAGCACCGCAGAACTACCTCGCGGTCATCAAGGTCGTCGGTATCGGCGGCGGCGGCGTCAACGCCGTCAACCGGATGATCGAAGAGGGCCTCAAGGGCGTTGAGTTCATCGCGATCAACACCGACGCCCAGGCGCTGCTGATGAGCGATGCCGACGTCAAGCTGGACGTCGGCCGTGAGCTCACCCGCGGGCTCGGCGCCGGGGCCAACCCGGACGTGGGCCGCAAGGCCGCCGAGGACCACCGCGAGGAGATCGAGGAGGTCCTCAAGGGCGCCGACATGGTCTTCGTGACCGCCGGCGAGGGCGGCGGCACCGGCACCGGCGGGGCGCCGGTGGTGGCCAACATCGCCCGGTCGCTGGGCGCGCTGACCATCGGCGTGGTCACCCGGCCCTTCAGCTTCGAGGGCCGCCGCCGGGCGATGCAGGCCGAGGCGGGCATCGAGACGCTGCGCGATGAGGTCGACACCCTCATCGTCATCCCCAACGACCGGCTGCTGTCGATCTCCGACCGCCAGGTCAGCGTGCTGGACGCCTTCAAGGCCGCCGACCAGGTGCTGCTGTCGGGTGTGCAGGGCATCACCGACCTGATCACCACCCCGGGGCTGATCAACCTGGACTTCGCCGACGTGAAGTCGGTGATGAGCGGGGCCGGCTCGGCGCTGATGGGCATCGGCTCGGCCCGCGGTGACGACCGCAGCGTGGCCGCCGCGGAGATGGCCATCTCCAGCCCGCTGCTGGAGGCCAGCATCGACGGCGCCCACGGGGTGCTGCTGTCCATCTCCGGCGGCTCGGACCTGGGCCTGTTCGAGATCAACGAGGCGGCCCAGCTGGTGTCCAACGCCGCCGCCCCCGACGCCAACATCATCTTCGGCGCGGTCATCGACGACGCGCTCGGCGACGAGGTGCGCGTCACGGTGATCGCCGCGGGGTTCGACGAGGGCCGCCCTACTAAGCCGGCGCCGGAGGTGGACACCCGCAAGCTTCCGACGTCGGCGAACCGTCCCGCCTCCGCTCCCGCCGCGCCGGGAGCGGCCGCCCCGCAGAGCAACCCCATCCCGACCAAGATCGGCCGCTCCGAGAGCATCTCCGTGCGGCCGCCCCGCCCGCCGGCGTCCCCGTCCGCCGCGACCCCGCCGGCCGCGCCGCCCAAGCCGGTGCCGCCCCGCCAGGAGAGCGGCTCCGCCAAGCAGGAGGGCGAGGGGACCGCCGGCGCCTCCGGGTCGGCCTCGGGCAAGGAGGAGTCCTCCCGGCCGTCCGCACCCTCCGGCGGATCCGCCGCCTCCGGCGAGTCCTCCTCCGCGGCCAAGGCCGAGCGGGAGCAGGCCGACGCATCCTCACGCCCTCGGCCCCAGCCGGAGCAACCCGCTCCCCGGCCGCAGGCCGAGAGTGAAGGCGGCCCGTCCGGTCCCGCCGTCCCGCGGCGCCGGCCGGTCGTCTTCGATGAGGACGACGATCTCGACATCCCCGAGTTCCTGAAGTAGTGGACCACGCATCCTCGGCCGCCGCGGCGGGGATCGAGGCCCGCCGCCGGGAACTGGCGGCCAATCTCGACAAGGTTCGCCGGCGCATCGCCGCGGCCTGCGCCGCGGCGGGGCGGGACCCCGAGCAGATCACTTTGATCGCGGTCACCAAGACCTTCCCGGCCTCCGACGTGCGCCTGCTGGCCGGGCTCGGGGTCGCCCACGTGGGGGAGAACCGCGACCAGGAGGCCGCGCCCAAGGCCGCCCAATGCGCAGACCTTCCGTTGACCTGGCATTTCGTGGGTCAGCTGCAGACCAACAAAGCGCGTTCGGTGGCCCGTTACGCCGATGTGGTCCACTCCGTGGACCGTTCCCGGCTGGTGTCGGCGCTGTCGGCCGGCGCGCTGCGGGCCGGCCGGACGCTGCGCTGCCTGGTGCAGGTGTCGCTGGAAGAACACGCCGAGGGCCGGGGCGGCGCCGCTCCTGAGCGGGTGCCGGAACTGGCCGCGCAGATCGCCTCGGCCGAAGGGCTGGAACTGGGCGGGGTGATGGCCGTGGCGCCGCTCGGCGCCGACCCCGCCCCGGCCTTCGAACGCCTGGCACAGGTCGCCGCCGAGCTGCGCGCCGAGCATCCCGCCGCCACGATCATCTCCGCCGGGATGAGCGGGGATCTGGAACAGGCGATCGCGTGCGGAGCGACACACCTGCGGATCGGTACGGCGTTGCTCGGCGGCAGGAACGCAATCGTCAGGTAATGTCCCCACAGCGGCCCCTGCCGGGGCCGGGAGCACATCCGAGCTACTGCCACAGCGGCGGCGTCCGCCAGGTGCGGCACCAACAGGACGACGGAGGGGCGTATGGCCAGCGCGATGCGCAAGATGGCGGTCTACCTCGGCCTGGTTGAGGACGACCGCTACGACGATAAGTACGACGATTACGACGAGTACGACGTCTACGACGACGACGCGGTCGAGCAGGGCCGACGCCGTTCCGATGAGCCCGGCGGCCAGCTTACCCGAGGCGAGGGCGGCCCGGACCGCGATCGCGATCACCACGCTCCGTCAACGTCTGATCGACGTTCCGCACCTTCTCATGAGTCGGGTTCGTCAGACCTCGCGCGCATCACTACCCTGCATCCCAGGACCTACAACGAGGCGAGGATCATCGGGGAGCACTTCCGGGAGGGCACTCCGGTGATCATGAATCTGACCGAGATGAACGACAGCGACGCCAAACGGCTGGTCGATTTCGCCGCGGGCCTGATATTCGGCCTGCACGGCAGCATCGATCGTGTTACCAACAAGGTGTTCCTGTTGACTCCCGCCAACGTTGAGGTGACGGCCGAGGACAAGGCCCGGATGGCAGAACGAGGATTCTTCAACCAAAGTTGACAGCCACATGAGAGAGCGTCCGTGAACATCGTCGCGTCCGTACTGACCACGGTGCTGTGGATCTTCCTCCTGTTCCTGATCGGGAGGCTGGTCCTGGAGGTGCTGCAGTCATTCGCCCGGTCATGGCGGCCCAGGGGAGCGGTCTTGGTGGTGGCGGAGGTCACCTACACCGTCACCGATCCGCCGCTGAAGTTGCTCAGACGGTTCATCCCGCCGGTACGGCTGGGTAATGTGGCTCTAGACCTCAGCTTCACGGTGCTGTTCCTTGTGGTCTACATCTTGATCATCCTCATCGGGAGCTGGTCGCAATGATCACCTTCGCCACGGAGCTCTGATCAGATACCGTCCTTTGGGACAGGACTCCAAGCGCGCCAAGGAGACGACATGCCGCTCACACCCGCCGATGTGCGGAATAAGCAGTTCAGCACCACCAGGCTGAGGCCCGGCTACGACGAGGAGGAAGTGGACGCCTTCCTCGACGAGGTCGAGGCCGAGCTCGACCGCCTCATCCAGGAGAACGAGGAGCTGCGCGCCAAGCTGGCCGAGTGCCTGCGCGGCAAGGTGCCGGCGATGGCGGCCCCGATCGTCGAGCCCAAGCCCGACCTGCCTCCGATGCCCGAGCCCCCACGGCCGGAGCCCAAGCCCGAGCCCGAGCCCGCGCCCTTGGGCATGTCCGCGCCCAGCGGCGAGGACAACATGGACACCGCCGCCCGGGTGCTGGCGCTGGCGCAGCAGACCGCCGACCAGGCGATCGCCGACGCCCGCCGGGAGGCCGACGAGACGCTGGGCCGCGCCCGCCGCGAGGCCGAGGAGATCGTCGGCAAGGCCCGCCGGCAGGCCGACCAGATCATCAGCGAGGCCCGCTCGCGCGCCGAGGCCCTCGACCGCGACGCCCAGGAGCGCCACCGCCAGGTGATGGGCTCCCTGGTGCAGCAGCGCGAGGAGCTCGAGCGCGAGGTGGACAACCTGCGCGCCTTCGAGCGCGAGTACCGCAGCCGCCTGAAGGTCTATCTGGAGGGGCAGCTGCGGGAACTGGAGGTCGGCGCCGTCGAGACAGGACCCTTCGGTGCCGGCGGCGCACAGACAGGGCCGCAACCCACCGTGACGCATCCGGAGAACCGCAACGGCCAGCCGCCGCAGCCCGCGCCCGCCACGACCGGCCCCACTCCGTTCCCGCCACCGGCCGAGCCCGTCCCGCACGCTCAGCACTCTGCGACAGGAGCCTTCCACACGGCTGACAACCCGCCGCACGACAGGCGTTGACGCCCGCTGAGCAGACGGTAGTGTCTTCGTGATCGCCGCGTCGCGGATGGCAGCGCGGCCATTCGCCCGACGCAGCGAGAACGGTGGTGGCGCCGGCCCTTCGGACGGCCTGCGGAAAGCCTTGGAGAGAAGGACCCAGTGATCATCCTGAGCGGCGTTCTCGTCGTGGTGGCCTTCGCCCTGCTGATCGTGGGCATCGTGGCCGGCAACGGTGCGGACGCGCAGGTGCTCGGCATCGACGCGCGGATGGTGATCTACGCCTCGATCGGGGTCAGCATCGCCTCCGCCGTGTTCTTGATCATCGGGGTCTTCCTGCGGCGCAACGAGCTGTTCGGCGTCGGGGCCGCTCCGGCCCGTCCCAAACCGGCCAAGAGCCGCCGCTCCAAGCAGCCTGCGCGCAAGGCCGCGGCATCGGGCTCCGGCACCGCGACGGCCACCGCCGTCGCCGATTCCGCCGGGAAGGTGCCCGATGAGGCGCTGGTGCACGTCGTCCCCGGCCGCAAGCGTTACCACCTGGCCACCTGCCGTCAGCTGGCCGGGCGCGACACCGAGGAACTCACCTACATCGAGGCCAGGGAGGAAGGCTTCAGCCCCTGCACCGCCTGCATGCCCGACACCGCTTTGGCGGCGCGCGCCGCGGCGTCGGCACCGGAATCCGCCGAAGCGGGCGGACCGGCCAAGGGCAGGGGCAAGCGGCAGGACCGGGCCGCAGGCAGGGCCAAGGCGGCCAAGAAGACCGATGCGGCCGAGCCCGGGCGTGACAAGGCCGCCGGCCGGGGAGACCGCCCGAGCGGTGCGGACACCGCCGACGGCGGCACCGCGGTGCCGAGCAAACCCGGCGCCTCCACGCGGCCCCTGCCGGATGAGCCCGCCGCGGCCGCGGCACCGGCTCCCGCACCGGTCGCGCCGGCCGCGTCCGGCGCGCCTTCCGCACCGGCCGCTCCCGCGCCCGCGTCGCCGAGGGCGGTGCCGTCCGCCTGGTCTCCTCCCAAGTCCTCCCCGGAGGGACGCGCTGAGAGCGTCTCCCGGCCCTCCGGTACGGCCGGGCGGTCGCGGCCACGATCGGCCACCGTCACCGACGACGGGGAGGCCGCCGAGTCCGACCCGAAGGTCTGCATTCTCAGCGGCACCAAGCGCTTCCACCGGGTGGACTGCGCGCTGATTGAGGACATCGGGGAGACCGAGGACCTGGAGACACTGCCGCTGTCGCAGGCGCAGGAGCGCGGCTGCACCCCCTGCCTGGTGTGTCAACCCGACAAGACGTCCCTCGGCTGAGGACGTCCCCTCTTCACCGGCCCGCCGGCCAGGGACCCTGCCGGGGCCGGGGTGAGGCCTAGACGGCTTGGTCGCGCCTGATGTCCAGCTTGCCCAAGAGCAGCGACCCGCTCAGCCGGATCGTGGGGGCGTCGTCGCCGGGCTGCCCGTAGTTCTGATCCTGGCTGAAGGCGAACCCGCCGAGCGGGGGCGTCAGCGACGCGATGTCCAGCTTGACCCCCGGCGGAATCTTGACCGTGACCCCACCGAACAGACAGCGGATGGCGACGGTCACCTCCTGGCTGCTCAGCACCGCCTGACGAAAGTCCAGCTCGGCTCTGCCGAAGACGACCCGCACGGCGGTGTCCGGTTCCACCAGCCAGCGACCGCTGCGCTCGACCTTGGTGAAGACCGCTGAAATGTTCGCCGACTCGCGGCGTGGCCGGGGGGAGGTCTCAGGGGAATTCACGCCCCTCATCATTCCAAGCACGATGCGCCGGGACAAAAACCGAAGGCTCGCATCGTCCTCTTTCCCCGTCACCGAGTTCCCCCGTCACCGAGCACGGCGGCTCAAAACGTGCACAAGCGGTGCGCCCCGTTCCCTTCGCACGAAGAGAACGGGGCGCACCGGCCTGCGGCGTCGTCCGTTTCCCGGCTCAGCTCTTCTTGCGCAGGCAGAACACCAGCCCCAGCTCCTCGTCCCGGTGGACGGGCAGCTCCTCGTCGGGCTCGCCTTCGCGCATCGCGACGGCCAGCACCTCCGCGGCGATCTGCGCATCGTGCGCACGCAGCGCCTCGGCCAGGTCGGCGGCGGTGGCGCCCTCGGCCCGCCACCACAGCTCGATCCGGTCGGTGACCTCCAGGCCGCTGGACTTGCGGGCCTCCTGCACCAGCCGGATCACCTCCCGCACCAGCCCGGCGCGGCGCAGCTCGGGGGTGATGGTCAGGTCCAGGGCGACGGTCTCGCCGGCGGCGCTCTCCACCGCCCAGCCGCTGCGCGGACGCTCGGTGACGATCACATCGTCGGGGCCCAGCGTCACCTCGCCCACCTCGGGCACCTGCAGGGTCACCGACCCGTCGGCCCGCAGCGCGCTCACCAGGGCGGCCGGGTCGGCGGCGGTCACCGCCCCCGCGACCTTGGGGGCGTTCTTCTTGTAGCGTCCGCCCAGCGCTCGGAAGTTGGGCTTGACCTGGTATTCGACCAGGTCTCCGCCGATCGCCGACAGGTCCTCGAAGTGCTCGACGTTGAGCTCCTCGGCCAGCTGGGCGCGCAGCTCGGCCGGCAGCTCCGCCCAGCCGGGGGCGCCGACCAGGGCGCGGCCCAGCGGCTGGCGGGTGCGCACCCCGCTGGAGGCGCGGGCGGCCCGGCCCAGCTCCACCAGCCGCCGCACCAGGGCCATCTGGGCGCTCAGCTCCTCGTCCACCAGCTCCGGCCGGGCGGTCGGCCAGTCGGCCAGGTGCACCGAGGACGGCGCGCCCTCAGGGCGGATGACGTCCCAGATGTAGTCGGTGATGAACGGCACCAGCGGCGCCAGCAGCCGGGTCAGCGTCTCCAGGCACTCATACAGCGTGGCGAACGCCGCCGCCCCCTCGGGGGTGTCGGGGCCCTCCCAGAACCGCCGCCGCGACCGCCGCACATACCAGTTGGACAGGTCGTCGATGAACTCCGCCAGGCGGCGTCCGGCGCGGGTGGTGTCGAAGTTCTCCAGCGCCGCGTCCACCTCGGCGACGGTGCGGTGCAGCTCCGACAGCGCCCAGCGGTCCAGCAGCGGCCGGTCGGCGGGGGCGGGGGCCTCGCTCATCCGGTCCGGCGTCCAGGGCCGCCCGCCGGAGGCCGCCGCGGCGTTGGAGTACAGCACCAGGAAGGAGGCGGTGTTCCAGTAGGTCAGCAGGACCTTGCGGACGATCTCCTCCAGCGCCGCGTGCCCCACCCGCCGGGCGGTCCACGGCAGGCCGTTGCAGGCCATGAACCAGCGCAGGGCGTCGGCGCCGTGCCGGTCCATCAGCGGGATCGGCTCCAGCACGTTGCCCAGGTGCTTGCTCATCTTGCGGCCGTCCTCGGCCAGGATCAGGCCCACGCACAGCACGTTCTCGTAGGAGGACTTGTCGAACACCAGCGTGCCGACCGCCATGAGCGAGTAGAACCAGCCGCGGGTCTGGTCCTGGGCCTCGCAGATGTACTGCGCCGGGTAGGTCCGCTCGAAGATCTCCTTGTTCTTGTAGGGGGCGCCCCACTGGGCGAACGGCATCGCGCCCGAGTCGTACCAGGCGTCGATGACGTCGGGCACCCGCCGGGCCTCCTTGCCGCACTGCGGGCAGGGGAAGGTCACCTCGTCGACGAACGGGCGGTGCGGGTCCAGCCCCGACAGGTCGCGCCCGGCCAGCTCGCCCAGCTCCTTCAGCGAGCCGATGGCGGTGACGTGCTCGTCCTCGCACAGCCACAGCGGCAGCGGGGTTCCCCAGTAGCGGTTGCGCGACAGCGCCCAGTCGACGTTGTTGCGCAGCCACTCCCCGTAGCGGCCCTCCTTGACCGTCTCGGGGAACCAGTTGGTGGCGGCGTTCTCCTCCAGCAGCCGGTCCTTGATCTGGGTGGTCTTGATGTACCAGGCCGGCAGCGCGTAGTACAGCAGCGGGGTGTGGCAGCGCCAGCAGTGCGGGTAGCTGTGCTCGTACTTCTCAGCGCGGAACAGCAGGCCCCGCTCCCGCAGGTCCTTGGTGAGCACCTCGTCGGCGTCCTTGAAGAACACCCCGCCGACCTGCGGCACCTCGGCGGAGAACCGGCCGTCGGGCCGGATCGGGTTGACCACCGGCAGCCCTTCGGCCCGGCAGGCGGCGAAGTCGTCGGCGCCGAAGGCCGGGGCCAGGTGCACCATGCCGGTGCCGTCCTCGGTGGTGACGAAGTCGGCGGCGATCACCCGGTGCGCTTCGGGGATGTCCACCAGTTCAAAGGGCCTGCGGTAGGTCGAGCCGACCAGCTCGGTGCCGGCCAGCCGCTGCAGCGTCTCCCACCCTTCGCCGAGGACCTTGTCGAACAGCGGCTCGGCGACCACGACCGTCTCGGCGCCGTTGGTGGCGACCAGGTACGTCACCTCCGGGTGGACGGCCACGGCGGTGTTGGACACCAGCGTCCAGGGGGTGGTGGTCCACACCAGCAGGGACGCCCGGCCGGCCAGCGGCCCGGAGGTGAGCGGGAAGCGGACGGTCACCGACGGGTCCACCACGGTCTCATAGCCGCCGGGCTGGCCGAGTTCGTGGTCCGACAGCGGGGTGCCGCAGCGCGGGCAGTAGGGGCTGATGCGGTGGTCGCGCACCAGCAGCCCCTTGTCGAAGATGACCTTCAGGGACCACCACACCGACTCGATGTAGTCGGCGTCCATGGTGCGGTAGGCCTGGGACATGTCCACCCAGTAGCCCATGCGCTCGGTCATCGCCTCGAAGGCGTCCACGTGGCGCAGCACCGACTCGCGGCAGCGCTCGTTGAACTCCACGACGCCGTAGCGCTCGATGTCCTGTTTGCCCGACAGGCCCAGTTCCTTCTCCACCGCCACCTCGACCGGCAGGCCGTGACAGTCCCAGCCGGCCTTGCGGGGGACGTGGAAGCCCTTCATGGTCTTGAAGCGGGGGAAGACGTCCTTGAAGACCCGGGCCTCCACATGGTGGACGCCGGGCATCCCGTTGGCGGTGGGCGGGCCCTCGTAGAACATCCAGAGCGGGCCCTGTGCGGTGCGCTCCAGCGACCGCTGGAAGACCTTCTGCTCCTGCCAGCGGCGCAGTACCTCCCGCTCCAGTGCGGGCAGATCGACCTGCGCGGGCAGCGACCTGAACTGACGGCTCACTGCGGGAACCTCCGGTGCGACACGACAACCCTCATGTGGACCGGAGGGACGAGGCTCGCTGCGCGGGCCCCGCGGTACCACCCTCCCTTGACCGCGCCCGCACATGGGACGCGGCCCCCTTCATTTACGTCTCGGCTGCCGGTTCTACTGAGACGCCAAGGTCCGTTCTTCCGGCGGCTCCGGGGTGATCAGACCGCCGGGCACGCCTCCGGGCTCGCACCGTCCCCGGATCGCTCATGGCTGCGTACGGCGGCAGGTGTCCCCATCAATGCCGTGCCTGTGAGACTGCCGTAAGCGACGATACTGCACCGGCAGGGCAAACTCGTCCCGATATCGGTGTCGGGACGGGATCGGGAGGCGATGATGGCCGTTCGGGTGGCGATCCGGGTGGGTCCCGGCGCGTCGCGGACCAAGGTCGGCGGCGCGCACGGCGAGGCGCTGGTGGTGAAGGTGGCGGCGCGGGCGGTGGAGGGCAAGGCGACCGAGGCGGCGCTGCGCGCGGTGGCCGACGCCCTGGGGGTGCGGCGCCGGGACGTGCGGCTGATCAGCGGGGCCACCAGCCGCGAGAAGCTGATCGAGGTGGACGGGGACGAGCGGGCGCTCACAGAAAAGATCAACGCCTTGCGAGGTTCCTGACGACCGGCGGGCGGGCACATATGCGGCCTGTCCATCAGGTCGATTCGTCCGCGGCCCCGTCGTAAGGAGACCCATGCTGCCAGCACTGCCCGCCGAGAAGACCAGCGTGAGGGACGCCGGAACGGCCGGTGCGCAAGGCACCGGACGGCAGGCCGCCCCGCCCGGTGAGCACCCCGAACGCGCCGCACCCGCCGAGCGGCGCCGCGCCGCCTCCGGCCGGGCGAACGCCCGGCCGGCCTCCGCCGCGGCCGCCGAGCTGCCGGTGCGCGGCGATGAGGAACGCTGGAGCGAGGCCGAGCTCGCCGAGGTGCGCGCCCGCCTGGAGGCCGAGATCACCGCCCTGCGGGCCGAGATCGCCGCCGCCGAGACGCAGATCGCCCAGGAGGACATCAGCGAGGGGGCCGGCGACGACCAGGCCGACTCCGGCGCCAAGGCCTACGCCCGCGAGCATGAGATGGCGCTCGCCTACAACTCCCGTGACCTGCTGATCCAGAACGAGCGGGCGATCGCCCGGATGGACGCGGGCACGTACGGGGTGTGCGAGTCGTGCGGCCGGCCGATCGGCAAGGCGCGACTGCAGGCCTTCCCTCGTGCGACGCTATGCGTACCATGCAAAACACGCGAGGAGCGTCGCTGAGCGACGCACAAGACCCCCGCAACGCAGCCGAGGGAACCGGTGGGTGCCCTCGGCCGCGCCGTATCGGCGTGCTGATCTCAGTGGCGCTGACCGCGTTGGCGCTGGATGCGATCACCAAGGTCGTGGTGGTGGCGCACCTGGAGGGCGGCACGCCGATCGAGCTGCTGGGCGGGCTGCTGACGCTGCGGGTGACCCGCAACAGCGGGGCGGCCTTCTCCATCGGCACCGGGATGACGATCGTGTTCACCCTGATCGCCCTGGGGGTGGTGGTGGCGATCTTGCGCACCGCCCGCCATCTGCGCAGTGTGCCCTGGGCGGTCAGCCTGGGGCTGCTGCTGGGCGGCGCCACGGGTAACCTTGCCGACCGGCTGCTGCGTGCCCCCGCCCCCCTGAAGGGGCACGTGGTGGACTGGATCGAGCTGCCGTACTGGCCGGTGTTCAACCTGGCCGACTCGGCGATCGTGTGCGGCGGCGCCCTGGCGGTGGTGCTGGCGGCCCGCGGCCTGCAGCTGGACGGGACCCGGGCCGGCGAGACCGGGGAGGGGCCGGAGGCATCCGGTCGCGACGGCCGCGATGATGGAGACGGCGGCAAGGACGCCCCCGAGGACGACGGCGCCGCAGGGCAGGCGCGAAGCGGCGACGAGCAGTGACGGAAGGAGCCATGGCGGACGTACGCAGCCTCCCCGTACCCGAGGGACTCGACGGCGAACGGGTGGACGCGGCGCTGGCCCGGTTGTTCGGGCTGTCGCGCAGCCGCGCCGCCGAGCTCATCGCGGCCGGGGACGTGCTGGTGGACGGCCGGACGGTGGTCAAGTCCGACCGGCTGCACGGCGGCGGCTGGCTGGAGGTGACGCTGCCGCCCCCGCCCGCACCGCCGCGCCCGGTGGCCGAGCCGGTGCCGGGCATGACGATCCTGTACGAAGACGAGCACATCGTGGTGGTCAGCAAGCCGGTCGGCGTGGCCGCGCACCCCACCATCGGCTGGAACGGGCCGACCGTGCTCGGCGGGCTGCTGGGCGCCGGCCACACCGTGGCCACCAGCGGCGCGGCCGAGCGGCAGGGCATCGTGCACCGCCTGGACGCCAACACCACCGGCGCCATGGTCGTCGCCAAGAGCGAGATCGCCTACTCCCGGCTGAAGCGGGCCTTCAAGGAACGCCGTGTCGACAAGCGCTACCACGCGCTGGTCCAGGGGCATCCGGACCCGCTGCGCGGCACCATCGACGCCCCCATCGACCGGCATCCCTCCGGGGACGGCCGCTTCGCGGTGGTCGCCGGAGGGCGGCCCTCGATCACCCACTACGACACGCTGGAGGCGTTCCGGGCGGCCAGCCTGCTGGAGATCGACCTGGAGACCGGGCGCACCCACCAGATCCGGGTGCACATGTCGGCGGTGCGCCACCCGTGCGTGGGCGACCTGCTGTACGGGGCGGACCCGACGCTGGCGGCCCGGCTCGGCGTCAAGCGGCAGTGGCTGCACGCGATCCGGCTGGGGCTGGAGCACCCCACCACGGGCGAGTGGATGGAGTTCGAAAGCCCTTACCCGGAGGATCTGACCCGCTCCCTGGAGCTGATCCGCCAGGAGTCCTGATTTCCGGGCCGCATGCCGGCCGGCCCCGTCCCCGCCGTCCCGGGCCGGCCGCGGCGCCGCCGGGACGGCCCAGGGAGGCCGGGCTCACCGGCCCCGGCGCTTGCGGCCGGAGCGTCCGGTGTCCTCCTCTTCGATCTGGATCTCCTCTCTGCGGACCTCGCCGCCCACCGTCTCCTCCTCGGTGACCGTCTCTTTGGCGGCCCGCACCCGCTCGACCGGGACGGTCTCCTTGGAGACCACCGGCCGTTCCTCGTGCAGGATGACCTCGTGCTCGGCCTCGGAGATCTCCGGCCCGCTCATCGCGGCCTCCCGGTTCTCCTCGGTGATCGGCTCGCGTTCCAGCCGCACCTCTTCGTGGCTGACCGGTACGGTGACCTCCTGCTGCTCGGTCACCACGTACTTGCGCAGCCGGGCGCGGCCGCTTTCCCGGGTCTCCTTGCTGACCCGCAGCCGCTCCTCCGAGCGGGTCATCGCGGTGTCGTCCGATCCGGCGGCGGCTCGTTCCCGTTCGCGCAGCCGCTGCCGCCGGAGCGACTCCTCGGTGGGAGCGGTCCCCGCGGCACCCATGGCTCCCGCGGTGCCCGCCGCCCCGGCGGTTCCGGTGGTCTCGGCCGCCGTGGCCTGGCCGCTCCAGTCGATGCCGTAGTAGCGGTACAGCTGCTCCTCCTCGGCGGCCGACAGGTGACCGCGGTCGTCGACGTCGACGTGGGGCGCGTGCTTGATGAAGTCCTTGTCGAAGCCGACCTCCACGTGGTCGGTGACGAATTCGGCGCTGCCGGTCGGCACGAAGGCCTCCTTCGTGCCGAACATGCCGGTCTTGACGCACAGCCATTCCGGGCGGCCGGTGGCGTCGTCGAGGAAGACGTGCTTGACGTCGCCGATCTTGCTGCCCTGCCGGTCGTAGACCGCATGGTCCAGCACCTGCGGGATCTGCTGTTCTGTGATCATCTCGATACTCCCTCCTTCCCGGTGACCTACCGCAGCACATCCGAACAACTCCGATGAGGTGGGCAAAACCTGGTCAAATAGGGAAGAGGGGGCGTGTCCCGTCAGCCGGTCACCAGCCGCAGCAGGGCGGCGGTGGCGGCGGCCACGGCCAGCACCACCAGGAAGGGAGCGCGCAGCAGCAGGGCGGCCACCGCGGCGCCCAGCCCGGCCAGCCGGGGGGCGTCCAGTTCCAGGGATCTGCCGTCGGCGAAGGTCTGCACGGCGATCAGCGCGGTCAGCAGCGCCACCGGCACCAGTTCGGTGAAGCGGCGCACCCTGGGGTCGGCCAGGAAACGCTGCGGAGTGACCAGCCCGCCCAGCTTGAGGGCATAGCAGCCGGCCGCGGTCGCCAGCACGGCGATCCAGGTGCTCATGCGGTGGAGTCCTTTCGCCCGCCGTCGTCGTCACCGTCCACCGCGGCCGCGCCCGGCGCCCGCAGCCCGGCCAGCGCCGCCACGGCGGCCAGCATCACCGGCACCCCGGGCGGCAGCAGGGGAGTGGCGGCGATCGCGATCACCGCGGCGGCCGCGGCCACCCGCGCCTCGGCCCGCCCGGCCGTCAGCCGCGGCCACAGCAGTGCCAGGAAGACCGCCGGACCCAGCACGTCCAGGCCGAAGGTGGCCGGATCCCCGATGCGGGCCGCGCCCAGCGCTCCCGCCAGCGTGCTGAGGTTCCAGGTCGCATACAGGCTCACCGCGGTGGTGTAAAAGCCCACCCGGGCCGCGCGGTCGTCGCCTTGGGCGGTGGCCACCGCCGTGGTCTCGTCGATCACCACCTGGGCGGCCAGCAGCCGGCGCCAGCCCCGCACCCGCAGCAGCGTCGCCAGCCGCAGCCCGTACAGCCCGTTGCGGGCCCCCAGCAGCACCGCGCCCAGCGTGCCGGCGGCCAGGTTGCCGCCACCGCCGACCACCCCGGCCAGCGCGAACTGGGACGCGCCGGTGAAGGCCAGCAGGCTGAGCACGCACGCCTGCGCCACCGACAGGCCCGCCACGGCCGCGGCGGCGCCGAACGCCAGTCCCGAGATGCCGACCGAGACGCCCACACCCAATCCGTCGCGCACCGCGGCGCGCACCGCGCCCGGCGGGGAGGTCATGCGCATGGGCCCGCCTTGAGGCCGCGGCGGGGCGTTCGCGGGGCCGTCAACGGGCCTCCCGGCTCTCTTCGGCGACCTCCAGCCCGGCCTCGATCACCGCGTTCATGATCCGGGCCAGCCGCTCGGCGCCCAGCGAGGGCGCCCGCCGCGCCATGGCCTCCACGATCTGGTGTTCGCGACGGCGGTCGCGTCCGGCGAAACCGCCCACCGGCTTGAGCCGCTGCACCGCCCCGGCCAGCTCGGCCCGCCGCTCCAGCAGCACCGCCAGCGCGGCGTCCACCCGGTCGATGGCCGCCCGGGCCTCCTCCAGCGACGTGACCTGCGCCGCCGTCGGCAGGCCGCAGGTCACCTCCGCCTCGCAGATCACCGATTCCGCCGTGTCCATGGTGTGTCCTTCCTCACCGCCGGCCGGTGGCCCGCAGTGGGGAACCGGCCGCAAAGAAAAAGAGCAGAGACCCGCGGGACTCTGCTCAGCCGGCTCCGGGGATCGTCGCTCAGGGGGCGCCGACCGGCTCACCCGGAGCCGGCTGGATAAACCCGAAATAGCGGCGATCCACGCCCCCAGCCTAGGGAAAAGGCCCGCCACCTGCCAAATTCCGCGCCCGGGGGTGCGCCGCCGTCAGCGCCCGGAGATCAGGTCGGCGAGCCTGGCGTAGGCGGAGGTGGTCTGCAGCCCGCCGTTCTCCCGGCGATCGGCGGCCCGGTACAGCGTGTAGATCAGCCGCACGCCCAGCCAGCGCAGCGGCTCGGGCTCCCAGCGCCGCACCCGGCGGCCCACCCACGGCAGGCGGGTCAGTTCGGTGGACTCCCCCAGCACCAGGTCGCGCAGGGTCCGCCCGGCCAGGTTGGTGGTGGTCACGCCGCTGCCGACATAGCCGCCGGCCAGGCCCAGCCCGCTGGAGCGGTCCACATCCACCACCGAGCACCAGTCGCGCGGCACGCCCAGCACCCCGCACCAGGCGTGGTCGATGCGGGCGTCGGCGGCGGCCGGCAGCAGCCCGGCGAGCATCCGCTGCAGCGCCGCCGCGGTCCGCAGGTGGGTGGCGCCCCGCTCGTCCCAGCGGGAGCCGAACCGGTACGGCACGCCCCGGCCGCCGATGGCGATCCGGTCGTCGGCGGTGCGCTGGGCGTAGATGTAGGCGTGCGCGGAGTCGCCCAGCACCTCGCGCCCCTCCCAGCCGATGCGCTCCCACACCTGCGCATCCAGCGGCTCGGTGACGATCATGGAGCTGTTCATCGGCAGCCACTGGCGGCGCTGCCCGGCCAGTCCGGCGGTGAAGCCCTCGGTGGCGCGGATCACATACTCGGCGGTGACCTCGCCGTGCTCGGTGACCGCCGCCGCGGGCCGCCCGCCGCGGCGGGGCCGGATCTCGGTCACGGTGGTGGACTCGAAGATGTCCACCCCGAGCCGCTCCGTCGCCTGCGCCAGCCCGAGCGCCAGCTTGGCGGGCTGGATGCGGGCGCAGTGCGGGCTGTAGGCGGCCTCCAGCACGCCCGCCAGGCGCAGCCGCTTTTCGCTCTCGTCGCGGTCGAGCAGGTACAGGTCCTGCTCGTCCCAGCCCCACCGGCGCGCCTCGGCCACCTCGGCGCGCAGCCGCCGGCGCTGGGCGGGGTTGGTGGCCGCATACAGGACGCCGCCTTTGACGATGTCGGCGTCGATGCCCTCCCGGGCGCACACGGCGATGACCTCGTCCACCGCGGCCATCATGGCCTTTTGGAAGGCCACCACCGGCTCGCGGCCGGAGCGGGCGGCATAGCGCCGTTTGGAGCCGGCGATCTCGGCCGACAGCCACCCGCCGTTGCGGCCGGAGGCGCCGAAGCCGGCGAACTCCCGCTCCAGGATGGCGATGCGCAGGTCCGGCCGGGCCTTCTTCAGGTAGTAGGCCGTCCACAGCCCGGTGTAGCCGCCGCCGACGATGCACACGTCGTACTGGCGCGGCCCCGGCAGCGCCGGGCGGGGCCGGGGCAGTCCCGCCCGGCGGTACCAAAAGGACACCCCGCCGTTGGTGAAGCCGGGGGTGCGGGGGAATGCGTGGGCGCTCATACGGACGTCAATCGCGGATGCCGAACAACAGGCGCAAGGCGATCTCCACGTGGTCGAGGACCGACTGCTCGACGTCGCCGATGTGCTCGATGAAGCGCTTGGGGGAGAAGGGCCCCACGTCGTAGACCGCGGCGATGCCCGTCACCGGAGAGTCGACACGGACGCTCAGCACCGTCTCGGGGACCTCTCCCGGGTCCTTGATCGGCACCACCTGGATGCCGCGCAGGTGCGGGATGAACACATCGTCCAAGACGACGATGCCGGTCCGCTCGCGGTTGACGGTCTGCAGTCGCCACACCTGACCGCGCTTCACGCCGCACCCACGGCGGCGCCCCAGAAATCCGGGTCGCGGTCGCTCTCGATGGTGTTCAGCCAGTCCTCGTCACCGAGCGCGCCGACGCTCTTCAGCTGTACCAGCGCGTCCTCCAGCAGCGCCTTGCGGACCGACTCCCCGATGAACGTCGACCTGGACACCCCGACCCGTTTGACGTGCGCATCCAGCATGCGCAGCTGGGCCGAGGGCAATGACACGTTGATCCGCTCAGTCGCCATGTCCACAACATTAATACACACGACTCGTGTGTATCACCCGTGTGTATGGGTGTGTCCCCACACCCCATGAAGAGCGCGAAAAGTAGTTGTTTGTGTGCGTAAAGTGACAGAGCTGGGGTAGAGGGCGAGAAAGGCGGCGTCCATCCAGGACGGTCAGCGGCCGGACGGAACGGGTGCAGCCGACATCCGGAGTGTCGGGCAACGGCCACCGGCCGATCGCGTTAGGCTCGCAGGCACCGAGCCGCCCCGGAGGGGAAGAGTCCGGGACGGCGGTCTTCCCCCGGATCCCGTATCAGCGACACGTGCCGGCGGGCACGTGCGTGGTCGCATGCACTGAGGAGGCGCAGCGGGCATGGCCGACTCGTTCGTCCATCTCCACGTGCACACCGAGTACTCCATGCTGGACGGCGCCGCCCGGCTCAACCAGCTGTTCGCCGAGGTCGAGCGGCAGAAGATGCCCGCCATCGCGATGACCGACCACGGCAACATGCACGGGGCCTACGACTTTTGGAAGCACGCCAAGGACGCGGGCGTGACCCCGATCATCGGGATCGAGGCCTACATGGCGCCCGAGTCGCGCTTCCACAAGAAGAAGGTCCAGTGGGGCGAGCCGTCCCAAAAGCGCGACGACGTCTCCGGCGGCGGCCTGATCAACCACATGACGCTGTGGGCGCGCAACAAGACCGGGCTGCACAACCTGTTCAAGCTGTCCTCGCGCGCCTACACCGAGGGCTTCGTCTTCAAGTACGCCCGCATGGACGAGGAGCTGCTGGCCGAGCACTCCGAAGGGGTGATGGCCACCACCGGCTGCCCGTCCGGCAAGATCCAGACCCGGCTGCGGCTGGGGCAGTTCGACGAGGCGCTCAAGGCGGCGGCCACCTTCCAGGAGATCTTCGGCAAGGAGAACTACTTCCTGGAACTGATGGACCACGGCCTGGAGATCGAGCGCCGGGTCCGCGACGGGCTGCTGGAGATCGGCAAGAAGCTCGGCATCCCCCCGGTGGTGACCAACGACTCCCACTACACCCACGAGTCGGAGGCCGCCGCCCACGACGCCCTGCTGTGCGTGCAGGTCGGCAAGCAGCTGTCCGACCCCGACCGGTT
The DNA here is from genome assembly GCF_001896795.1 of Thermomonospora sp. CIF 1. NCBI lineage: Bacteria > Bacillati > Actinomycetota > Actinomycetes > Streptosporangiales > Thermomonosporaceae > Thermomonospora > Thermomonospora sp. CIF 1. The sequence goes on along the minus strand of NZ_MOYN02000021.1, from coordinate 242,632 downwards.
CCGCTTCGACGGCACCGGCTACTACCTCAAAAGCGCCGAGGAGATGCGCTCCCTGGACTCCTCGGAGGTGTGGGCCGAGGGCTGCCGCAACACCCTGCTGATCGCCGAGCGGGTCGACCCCACCGGCTTCTTCGAGCACCGCAACCTCATGCCCCGCTTCCCCGTCCCCGAGGGCGAGACCGAGGCCTCCTGGTTCCGCAAGGAGGTCATGCGGGGCATGGACCGGCGCTTCCCCAACGGCTATGACGAAGCGCACCGCCGCCAGGTCGAGTACGAGATCGACATCATCACCCAGATGGGGTTCCCCGGCTACTTCCTGGTGGTGGCCGACTTCATCATGTGGGCCAAGAACAACGGCATCGCCGTCGGCCCCGGCCGCGGCTCGGCCGCCGGGTCGCTGGCCGCCTACGCCCTGGGCATCACCGACCTGGACCCGCTGCAGCACGGCCTGATCTTCGAGCGGTTCCTCAACCCCGAGCGCGTGTCCATGCCCGACATCGACGTGGACTTCGACGAGCGCCGGCGGGGCGATGTGATCCGCTACGTCACCGAGAAGTGGGGCGCCGACAAGGTCGCCATGATCGCCACCTTCGGCACCATCAAGGCCAAGGCCGCCGTCAAGGACGCCGGCCGCGTCCTGGGCTTCCCCTACGCCATGGGGGACCGCATCTCCAAGGCCTTCCCGCCCGCGGTGATGGGCAAGGAGATCCCGCTGTCGGCGATCTTCGATGAGAACCACCCCCGCTACGGGGAGGCCGGCGAGCTGCGCAAGATGTACGAGGAGGAGGCGGACGTCAAGCAGATCCTCGACCTGGCCCAGGGCCTGGAGGGTCTGATCCGCCAGTGGGGGGTGCACGCGGCCGGGGTGATCATGTCGTCCGAGCCGCTCACCGACCACATCCCCATCATGCGGCGGGACAGCGACGGGGCGATCATCACGCAGTTCGACTACCCGACCTGCGAGACGCTGGGCCTGCTGAAGATGGACTTCCTGGGCCTGCGCAACCTCACGATCATGGACGACGCCCTGAAGGCCATCAAGGCCAACAAGGGCGTCGAGATCGACCTGCTGAAGCTCCCGCTGGACGACAAGAAGACCTTCGAACTGCTGGCCCGGGGCGACACGCTGGGGGTGTTCCAACTCGATGGCGGGCCCATGCGGGCCCTGCTGCGGCTGATGAAGCCGGACAACTTCGAGGACATCTCCGCGGTGCTGGCGCTGTATAGGCCCGGCCCGATGGGCGCCAACTCCCACACCAACTACGCGCTCCGCAAGAACGGCCAGCAGGAGATCACCCCGATCCACCCGGAGCTGGAGGAGCCGCTCAAGGACATCCTCGACACCACCTACGGCCTGATCGTCTACCAGGAGCAGGTGATGGCCATCGCCCAGCGGGTGGCCGGCTACACCCTGGGCGGCGCCGACCTGCTGCGCCGGGCGATGGGCAAGAAGAAGAAGGCCGAACTGGACAAGCAGTTCGAGTTCTTCGAAAAGGGCATGCGGGAGAACGGCTACTCCGATGAGGCCATCAAGGCCCTGTGGGACATCCTGCTGCCGTTCTCCGACTACGCCTTCAACAAGGCCCACACCGCCGGCTATGGGCTGGTGTCGTACTGGACGGCCTACCTGAAGGCCAACTACCCGGCCGAGTACATGGCCGCGCTGCTGACCTCCGTCAAGGACGACAAGGACAAAAGCGCCCTGTACCTCAACGAGTGCCGCCGCATGGGCGTCACCGTGCTGCCGCCGGACGTCAACGAGTCCGACGCCGACTTCACCCCCAAGGGCGACGCCGAGGTCCGCTTCGGGCTGTCGGCCATCCGCAACGTGGGGGAGAACGTGGTGGAGGCCATCATCGCCGCCCGCCGCGAAAAGGGCGCCTTCACCGACTTCAACGACTTCCTCAACAAGGTGCCCTCCCAGGTGTGCAACAAGCGGGTGGTGGAGTCGCTGATCAAGGCGGGGGCCTTCGACAGCCTCGGGCACCGGCGCCGGGCGCTGCTGACCGTGCACGAGCAGGCCATCGACTCCGTCATCGACATCAAGCGCAAGGAGGCCATCGGCCAGGACTCGCTGTTCGGCGCCCTGGACGGCGGGGAGGACACCACGGCCTTCTCGGTGACCATTCCCGACGAGGAGGAGTGGGACAAGACCACCAAGCTGTCCTTCGAGCGGGAGATGCTCGGCCTGTACGTCTCCGACCACCCGCTGCTGGGCGTGGAGCACATCCTGGCCAAGGAGGCCGACACCTCGATCGCCGCGCTGACCGGCGAGAGCGACCGGCCCGACGGCCAGGTCGTCACGGTGGCCGGGCTGCTGTCGAACCTGCAGCGCAAGGTCACCAAGCAGGGCAACTCCTGGGCCATGTTCCAGCTGGAGGACCTCGGCGGCTCCATCGAGGTGATGTGCTTCCCCTCGACCTACCAGCTGTGCTCCACCCTGCTGGCCGAGGACGCCATCTTGGTGGTCAAGGGCCGGCTGGACAAGCGCGAGGACACCACCAAGATCGTCGCGATGGAGGTGACCCAGCCGGACCTGACGACCGGTGACTCGGGCGCGCCGCTGGAGGTCGCGCTGCCGCTGTCCCGCTGCACCCCGCCGGTGGTGGAACGGCTCAAGGAGGTCCTCACCACCCACCCCGGCCCCAACGAGGTGCACCTGCACCTGCAGAACGGGCCGCGCACCACGGTCGTCCGCCTCGACGACAAGCTGCGGGTGAACCCCTCACCGGCGCTGATGGGCGACCTGAAGCAGCTGCTGGGGCCTTCCTGCCTGCTGTGAGGACCCGCGCCGCGATCCCGCGGCCGTGGCGCACCCGGCCGTGGGATCGCCGGCGGGAAGGGCTCTTCGGGCTCCCCGCCTGAGACGGGACGGATGCGACGCCGGGCCATGCCCGAGGCCCCGCCGTTCTCTGCGGCGGGGACGCACCGAAACCGTGCACGAACGGCGGAGAGGCGGCGTCAAGGGCGCCGGTTCGCCCTGCGGCGTCCGCCTCACCAGGCGCGGCCGGCCGCGCCCTCCCCGCCCGTCTCCGCGCCGGCCGACGAGGCCGGGATGTGGGAGTTCCACTCGGTGAGCCGGCCCTGCCGGTCGAAGCGGGCCAGCGCCGAACCGCCCCCGGGCAGCAGCGCCTCGATCGTGGTGGGGGTCTGCCGGTAGGGCACCCGGTGGTGGCTGAGCAGCCTGGCCAGCGTCAGCCGGGAGTCGTGGGGGAACAGCCCGGCGGCGTTGGCGACCAGCCGCGGCACCGGGATCGGGTCCCAGGAGGCGCGCGGCGCCTGCGGGTCGTCGACGTGCAGGTAGGCCGAGCCCCCGTCGTAGCCGGCGCCGATGTATCCGCCCCCGCCCAGGATCCCGCCGGCCACCACCGCGATCAGCTCGCCGCCGTGCCCGGCCGGCCCGTCATACCAGGCCAGGTCCACCTCGGGGGTGACCAGTTCGGGAACGCCGAGCCGCTGCCCGATCTCGCGCACCACCAGCGTCGGCACCACCGCGGGGTGCTCCTCGCCGAACTGCGGGTTGGCCCACCCCCACAGCCAGGTCTGCTCGCGCACCGCATAGCTGCCCAGCAGCGAGACCCGCACCGTCACGCCGCCGCTGGAGTAGGTGCGGGCGGTCAGGTCGGCTTTCCAGTCCTCCCGCGGCAGGAACTCCGCGAGGGTCTCCTGCTGCTGCAGGACGACCGCGGCCAGTGCCGCGCCGAGACGCTGGAAGGCGGGGCTGAACCCGGCCTGCGACGGGGTGGCAGTAGACATCTTGGGCAAGAGTATCTCAGGTGGTGCCGCGGGTTTCCGCCTCGTCGGAGGGGTGCGGCGGGCGGGTTTCCCCGGCCGGGACGGCTCTGGCGCGCACGCCGGCCCAGGGCCGTACCGGGAGCGTATGGGAGTGTCCGGGCGGACGCCGCGATGACGGCGGTTCGCGCAAGGATTCGCGCAAGGAGCGGCGTGAGCGACCCGCGGGTGAGACGACGACGCGCCCGAGGCGGCTTGCAACAGTGCCACCCTGTGCCCGAAGGTGCGGCCACGGCCCGTCGGGCGGATGAGCGACGCGCCGGCGCCGGCCTGCGCGGGACGGGCGGTTCGCGGTTCCCTCGAGGAGAGAGATATGCCCGGGTTCCGGATGAACCGGCGCCCGGGACAAGGCAGGATGAATGCACCAGCGCGGGTACTCGATGGGAACCGAGCGACGTGACCGACGAGACCGGCCTGGGACTGTCGGCGGGCCCGCCGATCGCCGCGGCGGCCCGGGCCACTGCCGGCAGGCACACCGACGAGGGGGCGGTACATCGACTTCCCGCGCAGCCCGCGGCTTCCGGGTGCCGCGGCTCGCACCGTGACACATGAGGGAGAGTGAGATTGAACACGGACGAGTCCCCGCGTCTCACCGTGATCGGCACCGGTTACCTCGGCGCCACCCATGCGGTCTGCATGGCCTCGCTGGGCTATGAGGTGATGGGCGTCGACGTGGACGCCGCCAAGATCGAGAAACTGGCCTCCGGGCAGGTGCCCTTCTTCGAGCCGGGGCTGCCGGAGCTGCTGACCAAGACGCTGGAGTCGGGCAGGCTCCGTTTCACCACCTCCTATGAGGAAGTCGCCGAGTTCGGCGACGTGCACTTCATCTGCGTGGGCACCCCCCAGATGCCGGGCTCGGACGCCTGCGATGTCAGCTACGTCGACGCCGCGGTCACCTCGCTGGCCCCCCACCTGACCCGCAAGGCCCTGGTGGTCGGCAAGTCGACGGTGCCGGTGGGCACCGCCGCCCGCCTCACCCACACCATCCGCGAGCTGGCCCCGGCCGGGGAGGAGGTGGAGCTGGCCTGGAACCCCGAGTTCCTGCGCGAGGGCTATGCGGTCGACGACACGCTGCACCCCAACCGGCTGGTCTTCGGGGTGGCCTCCGAGTGGGCCAGGGAACGGCTGACCGCCGCCTTCCGGCCGATCATCGATGCCGGCACCCCGGTGGTGGTCACCGACCTGGCCACCGCCGAGCTGGTCAAGGTCGCCGCCAACTCGTTCCTGGCCACCAAGATCTCCTACATCAACGCCATGGCCGAGGTCTGCGAGGCCACCGGCGCCGACGTGCGGGACCTGGCCACCGCGCTGGCCTACGACGACCGGATCGGCGGCAAGTTCCTGCAGCCGGGGCTGGGTTTCGGCGGCGGCTGCCTGCCCAAGGACATCCGGGCGTTCGCGCACCGCGCCGAGGAGATCGGGGTGGGCCAGGCGGTGGCGTTCCTGCGCGAGGTGGACGCCATCAACCGGCGCCGCCGCTCCCGCACCGTGGACCTGGTGCGCGAGCTGCTGGGCGGGCGGCTGGACGGCAAGCGGATCGCCTGCCTGGGCGCGGCCTTCAAGCCCAACTCCGACGACATCCGCGACGCCCCCGCCCTGGACGTGGCGCGCACCATGCACGGCCTGGGCGCCTACGTGCGGGTCTACGACCCGGCCGCGCTCGACAACGCCCGCCGCGCCTACCCGGAGCTGCGCTACGGCACCAGCGCGATGGACGTGGCGCAGGACGCCGACGTGGTGGTGCTGCTGACCGAGTGGGCCGAGTTCCGCCAGATCGACCCGTACGCCATGGGGGAGGTGGTCGCCCACCGCCGCATCGTGGACGGCCGGCACGCCCTGGACGCCGAGGCCTGGCGCGCCGCCGGCTGGGAGTACCGGGCGCTCGGCCGCTGCTGAGGCCGCCGCCCGGCGGCGGCGCGCTGTGCGCATTGCCGATCACCCCGCCGTCGCGCACTAGGCTTTTTCGCAGGACGAGACGCGGGTGCGCGGGGCAGGGGGCATGCCAGTGGGCCGACCGGATGTGCGATCGCTGCTGACCTGGGCGGTCACCACGGCGACGCTGGCGCTTTTGGGTCCGCCGGCGGGGCTGCTGTGGGCGGCGGTCGCGCCCCCGGTGCGGTACCTGGTGCTGGAGGGACGGCCGGTGCTGGCCGACCCGGAGACCCAGGCGCTGATCGCCGGGGACGGCTGGTTCGCGCTGATCACCGGGGCCGCCGGGCTGGCCTGCGGGACGCTGGCCTATCTGGCCGGCGGCCGCGGCAACGACATCCCGCTGCTGCTGGGCCTGGGCAGCGGGGGAGTGGCGGCCGCGCTGCTGGCCTGGTGGAGCGGGCACCAGGTGGGGCTGGCCGAGTTCGAACGGGCGGTGCGGGCCGCCGCCGGCGGGCCCGTGGAGAGCCCGCCCGACCTGCACGCCACCGGGGTGGTGGTGTGCTGGCCGCTGCTGGCGGTGGCGGCCTATGCGGTGCTGGAGGCGGCGCTGGCCCGCCTAGCGACGCGCGATGGGGGCCAGCGCGGCGCCGGTGAGGCGGACCAGGTCGGCGGGGGCCAGCTCGATCTGCAGGCCGCGCCGCCCGGCGGAGACAAAGATCGTGTCGAACCCTGAGGCCGACTCATCCAGCACGGCCGGCAGCCGGCGGCGCTGGCCCAGCGGGCTGATCCCGCCCACCACATAGCCGGTGAGCCGTTCGGCCGTCTCCGCTTCGGCCATGCGGGCCCGTTTGCCGCCCGTCGCGGCGGCCAGCGCCTTGAGGTCCAAGGCGCCGCAGACCGGCACCATCCCGACCGTCGGCTCCTCGTCCACCACGGCGATCAGCGTTTTGAACAGCCGTTCCCGCGCCACCCCCAGCGCGTCGGCGACCTTCGCCCCGTAGTCGTCGACGCCGTGCTCCACCTCATACGGGTGCAGGGTGAAGGCGACCCCGGCCTTGGCGGCGGCCACCGTGGCGGGCGTCTGCCCACCGCCCTTCTTTCGAGCGCCCATAGGGGCAGTGTGCCGTCCGCGATCGCTTCCCGCACCTTGATATTTCGCCGGCGCTCCGCCCGCGGCGGGAGTCAGTTGGGGTGGACGGCGCCCTCGATGAGCCGCCCGGCCGGCACCGTCGGCAGCGCGTCCAGCAGCCGGATCTCCCGCCGCAGCAGCTCGTGCTCGGCCCACAGCCGCTGCGTGGCGTCGGCGGCCTCCAGCAGGCGCTGCTTGTCGCGCTGGTCCAGCACCATGGCCCCGGCGATCAGGTAGGACAGCCGCACCGGGTCGTCGGGCAGCTCCACGGGGTCGCCGGCCGGCGCGCCCGCCGCCTCCAGCCGCAGCCGGTAAAGCCGAAACAGCCGGCCCACGCGCCCGGCGGCCGCATCGGGCTCCGTGCCCGCCTCCTCGGGCAGGAACTCCACCTCGCCGCTCAGATAGGGCCGCGAGTCGTCCACCTGCAGCAGCCGGAATCGCTCGCCGCCCACCGTCACCACGTCGAACCGGCCGTCGTCGTGGGGGTTGACGACGCGGATCTCGGCGGTGCAGCCGACCGGGGCCAGCCGCCGCGCCGCGCCGTCGCCGACCTCATGGCCCAGTTCGATGCCGACGACGCCGAAGCGGCGCGGCCGCGGCTCCTCCAGCAGCTCGCGGATCAGCAGCCGGTAACGCTCCTCGAAGATGTGCAGGGGTAGCACCAGTCCCGGAAAGAGCACCGTGCCCAACGGGAACAGCGGCAGCCGTGCGGTCACACCGTCAGCCTACGCGCTGGTAACGATCATGGCGGCCGGGGCTTTCTCAAATGATGAAGCACGCCCCGGCACCGATCAGGGCGCGCGCCTTCGTAGACTGGAGCGGTGATCTCCCGAATCGACCTGCGCGGTTCGCTGCCCGGCGACCTGCGCTCCGTGCTGCCGCGTGCCGAACTGGACGTCGAGGCCGCCCTGGAGCGGGTGCGGCCCATCTGCGAGGACGTGCGCCATCGCGGCGCGGCGGCGGTCCGGGAGTACACCAAGAAGTTCGACGGGGTGGAGCTGGAGAGCCTGCGGGTGCCCGCCGCGGCGCTGGAGCGGGCGCTGGCCGGGCTGGACCCGGCCGTGCGGGACGCGCTGGAGGAGTCCATCCGCCGCGCCCGCCTGGTGCACCGCGACCAGCGCCGCACCGACGTCACCACCCAGGTGGTGCCCGGCGGCACCGTCACCGAGCGGTGGATCCCGGTGGAGCGGGTCGGGCTGTATGTGCCGGGCGGCCGGGCCGTCTACCCCTCCAGCGTGGTGATGAACGTCGTCCCCGCCCAGGAGGCCGGGGTCGGCTCGCTGGCCGTCACCTCCCCGCCGCAGCAGGAGTTCGGCGGCCTGCCGCACCCGGCGATCCTGGCCGCCTGCGCCCTGCTGGGCGTGGAGGAGGTCTACGCCGCCGGCGGCGCCCAGTCCATCGCGATGCTGGCCTACGGCACCGACGAGTGCCGCCCGGTCAACCTGGTCACCGGCCCGGGCAACATCTGGGTGGCCGCCGCCAAACGCCACCTGCGGGGCGTGGTCGGCATCGACTCCGAGGCCGGCCCCACCGAGATCGCCATCCTCGCCGACGCCAGTGCCGACCCGGTGCACGTGGCCGCCGACCTGATCAGCCAGGCCGAGCACGACACGCTGGCCGCCGCGGTGCTGGTCACCGACAGCGAGGAGCTGGCCGAGCGGGTGGAGCGGGAGCTGGCCGAGCAGGTCGCCCGCACCAAGCACACCGAGCGCATCACCCAGGCGCTGGCCGGCCGGCAGTCCGGCATCGTGCTGGTCGACGACATCGAGGCCGGGCTGGCGGTGGTCAACGCCTATGCCGCCGAGCACCTGGAGATCCAGACCGCGAACGCCCGGCAGGTGGCCGAGCGGGTCCGCAACGCCGGGGCGATCTTCATCGGCCCGCACTCGCCGGTGTCGCTGGGCGACTACCTGGCCGGGTCCAACCACGTGCTGCCCACCGGAGGGTGCGCCTGCCATTCGTCGGGGCTGTCGGTGCAGTCCTTCCTGCGCGGCGTCCATGTGGTCGAGTACGACCGCGCCGCGCTGGCCGAGGCCACCGCCCGGGTGGTGGCGCTGGCCGAGGCCGAGGACCTGCCCGCCCACGGAGCCGCGATGAAGGCCCGCTTCAACTGGGAGATCCCCACGTGACATCCCTCGACGACCTCCCGCTGCGCGAGGACCTGCGCGGGCGGGAGCCTTATGGTGCCCCCCAACTGGACGTGCCGGTCCGGCTGAACACCAACGAAAACCCCTACCCGCCCTCGGAGCGACTGGTCGAGGCGCTGGCGAAGGCGGTCGCCGACGCCGCCGCCTCGCTCAACCGCTACCCCGACCGCGACGCGCTGGCGCTGCGCGCCGAGCTGGCCGACTTCCTCAACCACGACACCCCCGGCGCGGAGCTGACCGCCGAGCGGGTGTGGGCGGCCAACGGCTCCAACGAGATCATCCAGCAGATCCTGCAGGCCTTCGGCGGCCCCGGCCGGTGCGCGCTGGGCTTTGAGCCGTCGTACTCGATGCACCCGATCATCACGCACGTCACCGGGACGCGCTGGATCAACGCCCACCGCGACGAGGACTTCGGCCTGGACGTCGACCGCGCCCTGGCCGCGATCGACGAGCACCGCCCCGACGTGGTGTTCCTCACCTCGCCCAACAACCCCACCGGCACCTCGCTGCCGCTGGAGGTCATCGAGGCGATCGCCGCCGCCGCGCCCGGCATGGTGGTGGTGGACGAGGCCTACGCGGAGTTCCGCCGCGAAGACACCCTCTCGGCGCTGGAACTGCTGGCCGAGCACCCGCGCCTCATCGTCACCCGCACCATGTCCAAGGCGTTCGCCATGGCGGGCGTGCGGCTGGGCTACCTGGCCGCCCACCCGGCGGTGATCGAGGCGCTGCTGCTGGTCCGGTTGCCCTACCATCTGTCGTCGATCACCCAGGCGGCGGCCCGCACCGCGCTGGCCCACGCCGATGAGCTGCTCGGCTCGGTGGCGCAGCTGCGCACCGAACGGGACCTGATCGTCGGCTGGCTGCGCGGCCAGGGCCTGCGGGTGGCCGACTCCGACGCCAACTTCGTGTTGTTCGGCACATTCCCCGACCGCCGCCGGGTGTGGCAGGCCATGCTGGACCAGGGCGTGCTGATCCGCGAGGTGGGGCCGCCGCAGTGGCTGCGGGTCACCGTCGGAACCCCCGCCGAGATGGCCGCCTTCCGATCCGCGCTGACCACCGCATTGAAGGAGATCCAGTGAGCCGCACCGGGCGCATCGAGCGCGCCACCAAGGAGACCACCGTGGCCGTCGAGATCGACCTGGACGGCACCGGGCGGGTGGACGTGGCGACCGGGGTGGGCTTCTTCGACCACATGCTCGCCCAGCTCGGCAAGCACGGCTCGTTCGACCTGACCGTCAAGACCACCGGCGACCTGCACATCGACAGCCACCACACCATCGAGGACACCGCGATCGCGCTCGGCCAGGCCTTCGCCCAGGCCGTGGGCGACAAAAGCGGCATCCGCCGCTTCGCCCACGCCGCGGTGCCGCTGGATGAGGCGCTGGCCCAGGTCACCGTGGACATCGCCGGCCGGCCCTACCTGGTGCACACCGAACCGGAGGGCATGGCCCCGATGATCGGGCCCGACTACGACACCACGATGACCCGGCACATCCTGGAGTCGTTCGTGGCCAACGCCCGCATCGCGCTGCACGTGCACGTCCCCTACGGCCGCAACGCCCACCACATCGTGGAGGCCCAGTTCAAGGCGCTGGCCCGGGCGCTGCGCGACGCCGTCGCCTTCGACCCCCGGGTGCAGGGCGTGCCCTCGACCAAGGGGGCCTTGTAAGGCATGGAGATCGGCGGCCTGCACTTCACCTACCTCAATGTGGCGCTGTTCGGCCTGGCCGTCTTCCTGCTGATGGGCGTGATCAGCTTCATCAGGCAGGGCATCAAGGGCGGGGCGGTGCTGCTGGCCGTGCTGACCGTGATGGCCTTCGTGGCGGGAGTGTTGTGGCTGTGAAACCTTCGGTGGTCGTCTTGGACTACGGGTCGGGCAACCTGCGCTCGGCCGAGCGGGCGGTGGCCCGCGCCGGCGCGCAGGTGACCGTCACCTCCGACTATGAGACGGCGCTGGAGGCCGACGGCCTGGTCGTCCCCGGCGTCGGCGCGTTCGCCGCCTGCATGCAGGGGCTGAACGCCATCCGCGGCCGGCAGCTCATCGGCCGCCGCCTGGCCGGCGGCCGCCCGGTGCTGGGCATCTGCGTGGGCATGCAGATCCTGTTCGAAAAGGGCGTCGAGCACGGCGTCACCACCGAAGGCTGTGCCGAATGGCCCGGCACGGTGGAACGGCTGCACGCCCCCGTCCTGCCCCACATGGGCTGGAACACCGTCCGGGCCCCTGAGGGGTCGGTGCTGTTCCGCGGCCTGGACGCCGACACCCGCTTTTACTTCGTGCATTCTTATGCGGTGCGCCGCTGGGAGATGCCGGCCGGCAGCCGGCTGACCCCGCCGCTGGTCACCTGGGCCGAGCACGGCGAACCGTTCGTGGCCGCGGTGGAGAACGGCGCCCTGTGCGCCACCCAGTTCCACCCCGAAAAGTCCGGCGACGCCGGCGCCCAGCTGCTGCGCAACTGGCTGTCCACGCTTTAAGAGGATCGCGCCGCCCCGCGGCGATGGATGAGGTTTTGCGATGACTTTGACGCTCCTTCCCGCCGTCGACGTCTCCGGCGGCCAGGCCGTCCGGCTGGTGCAGGGCGAGGCCGGCACCGAGACCTCCTATGGGGCTCCGCTGGATGCGGCGCTGGCCTGGCAGGCGGCCGGAGCGGAGTGGATCCACATGGTGGACCTGGACGCGGCGTTCGGCCGGGGCTCCAACCGGGAGCTGCTGGCCGAGGTGATCGGCCGGCTGGATGTGAAGGTCGAGCTGTCCGGCGGGATCCGCGACGACGCCTCCCTGGAGGCGGCGCTGGCCACCGGCTGCGCCCGGGTCAACATCGGCACCGCCGCGCTGGAGAAGCCCGAGTGGTGCCGCAAGATCATCGCCGAGCACGGCGAGAAGATCGCGGTCGGCCTGGATGTGCGCGGCACCACGGTGGCGGTGCGCGGCTGGACGCGCGAGGGCGGCGACCTGTGGGAGGTGCTGGAACGGCTGGAGGCCGACGGCTGCCCCCGCTATGTGGTCACCGACGTCACCAAGGACGGCACGCTGCGCGGCCCCAACCTGGAGCTGCTGCGCCAGGTGTGCGCCCGCACCGGCAAGCCGGTGGTCGCCTCCGGCGGCGTGTCGTCCCTGGAGGACCTGCGCGCCCTGACCGCGCTGGAGGGCGACGGCGTGGAGGGCGTCATCATCGGCAAGGCCCTGTACGCCGGGGCGTTCACCCTGCAGGAGGCCCTGGAGGCGGTGAAGTGATCCGCCGGGTCGGCTCGGGCGCCCCCTGGGAGGGGATCGTCGGCTACAGCCGGGCCGTCGCCGCCGGTGACCACGTGCACGTGAGCGGATGCGCCCCGGTGGACCCGGCCGACGGCAGAGTGGTGCACGAAGGCGACGCCTACGCCCAGACCCGCCAGTGCCTGGCCAACGTGCTGCGGGCGCTGGAGCGCTTCGGCTGCTCGGCGGCCGACGTGGTGCGCACCCGCATCTACGTCACCGACATCGCCCGCTGGCGCGAGTACGGCCGCGCCCACGGCGAGGTCTTCGGCGAGGTCAGGCCCGCGACGACGATGGTGGAGGTGGCCGGGCTGATCGACCCGGCGATGCTGGTGGAGATCGAGGCCGACGCCTACCGGGCGGGGGTGGGACGATGAGCGTGGCGGTACGGGTGATCCCCTGCCTGGACGTGGACGCCGGGCGGGTGGTCAAGGGCGTCAACTTCCGCAACCTGCGGGACGCCGGCGACCCGGTGGAGCTGGCCCGGCGCTATGACGCCGAGGGCGCCGACGAGCTGACCTTCCTGGACATCACCGCCTCCAGCGCCGACCGCTCCACCACCTATGAGGTGGTGCGGCGCACCGCCGAGGAGGTGTTCATCCCGCTGACGGTGGGCGGCGGGGTGCGCACCGTCGAGGACGTGGACCGGCTGCTGCGCGCCGGCGCCGACAAGGTCTCCATCAACACCGCGGCCATCGCCCGTCCGGAGTTCCTGCGCGAGGCCGCGCATCGCTTCGGCTCCCAGTGCATCGTGCTGTCGGTGGACGCCCGCCGCGTCACCGGCGACGTGCGCACCCCCTCCGGTTTCGAGGTCACCACGCACGGCGGGCGGCGCGGCACCGGCATCGACGCCATCGAGTGGGTGCGCCGCGGCGAGGAGCTCGGGGTGGGGGAGATCCTGCTGAACTCCATGGACGCCGACGGCACCAAGAACGGCTTCGACCTGGAGATGCTGCGGCAGGTGCGCGCGGCGGTGACGGTCCCGGTGATCGCCAGCGGGGGAGCGGGCGCGCTGGAGCACTTCGCCCCCGCGGTGGAGGCCGGGGCCGACGCGGTGCTGGCCGCCAGCGTCTTCCACTTCGGCGAGCTGAAGATCTCCGAAGTCAAGGACGCGCTGCGCCGCGCCGGGCACCCGGTCCGCTGAAAAAGCGGGCGCCCGGCCGGCGGCGCCCTGCGGGCCTCCCTAGTGGGTCAGGCGCACCTTGCGGTGCTCGATCTGGCTGATCTCCCGGGCGGCGGCGTCCAGCAGCCCGTGCGACAGCTCCGACAGCGCCCGTGATACCGCCAGTTCGTCGCCGATGCTGGGCACGTCGGCGTCGCGCGGGTTGCGGCGCGCGACGCCGCGCCCGGTGAGCGTCCCGTTCGGCGTGGACAGTTTCGCCTCCGCCTCCGTGTAGCGGTCCTGCTCGCTGATGTGCACCGTCAGCTGCCAATCCTTGTCCTGGTGCATGGCTCCTCCTGGTCTGGGTCCCCCTGTCGCCATGGGTGGGCGTTTACCCCCGTTCCGCCGCTGCATGCCGCCCGCCCGGCGCACGAGGGGACCCGGCCGCCGGTACCAGGGGTGAACGGGCGGTGTCCATTGCAGGAAACCCTTTTCTGGTCAGGGCATGGGTGAGTACTTTCCCAACCATGACCCTCCTTGACCGTCGTGGTTTTCTCCGGGTCGGCGGGGCGGGCGCGTTGGCGATCCCCTCGCTCGGCCTGGCGGCCTCCGGCGCGCATGCCGCGCCCAGCCGCTACTTCCGGCACGGCGTGGCCTCCGGCGACCCGCTGCCCACCGCGGTGATCATCTGGACCCGGGTGACCCCCACCGCCTCTTCCCTCCCCGGCTCCGGCGCCGGCCCGGTGGTGGACGTCGGCTGGCAGGTGGCCCGGGACGCCGCGTTCCGCAAGATCGTGGCCAGGGGGACCTTCCGCACCGGCCCTGACCGTGACCACACGGTCAAGGTGGACGTGCGCGGCCTGGCCCCCGGGACCGTCTACTACTACCGGTTCCTGCTGGACGGCAGCCCCTCCCCGGTCGGCCGCACTCGCACCGCGCCGCCGGCGACGGCCCGGGTGCCGGCGCTGAAGCTCGGGGTGGTCTCCTGCGCCAACTGGGAGGCCGGCCACTTCGCCGCCTACCGGCATCTGGCGGCGCGCGACGACCTGTTCGGGATCGTCCACCTCGGCGACTACATCTACGAGTACGCCAGCGGGGACTTCGCCGCCGGCGGCCGCGTGGTGCGCCCCAACGAGCCCCGGCACGAGATCCTCACCCTGGCCGACTACCGGATGCGGCACGCCCTCTACAAGACCGACCCGGACCTGCAGGCGCTGCACGCCCGCTTCCCCTGGATGATCGTCTGGGACGACCACGAGGTCGCCAACGACGCCTGGGCGGGCGGCGCCCAGAACCACGACCCGGCCACCGAGGGCCCGTACGCGGCCCGCCTGGCCGCCTCCCGCCGGGCCTACTTCGAGTGGATGCCGGTGCGGGTGAAGCCGGGCGGCGCCATCTACCGACGGCTGCGGTTCGGGCGGCTGGCCGAGCTGACATTGCTGGACCTGCGCGGCTACCGGTCCCGCCAAGAGCGCGGCATCGCGGTGGACGACCCGGCCCGCACCATCACCGGCACCGCGCAGATGCGCTGGCTGAAGGAGGGGCTGTCGGCCAGCAAGGGCGAGGTGCGCTGGCGGCTGATCGGCAACTCGGTGATGATCAGCCCGGTGGCGGTCGGGGCGGTGCCCGCCCGGCTGCTGGGCCCGCTGGGGCGGCTGCTGGGCGTCCCCGCCGGGGGGTTTGCGATCAACCCCGACCAGTGGGACGGCTACACCGCCGACCGCAAGCAGCTGCTGGGCCACCTGCACCGGAACCGGATCGGCAACACGATCTTTTTGACCGGCGACATCCACACCTGCTGGGCCAATGAGGTGCCGCTGGATGCGGCCACCTACCCGCGCAGCCCCGCGGTCGCCACCGAGATGGTGGTGCCCTCGGTGACCAGCGACAACATCGACGATCTGGCGGGCGTGCCACCGCGCACGCTGTCGCTGGCGGCCGAGGGGGCGCTGGCGGTGACCAACCGGCACGTGCGCTGGGCGGAGCTGGACTCCCACGGCTACGGCGTGATCGGCCTGACCCCCGAGCGGGCGCGGATGGACTGGTTCGCGCTGTCCGACCGCACCCGCCGCGACGCCTCCTCCCGCCGCCTGGCCTCGTTCGCGGTGCCCTCCGGGTCGCCCACGCTCAAGCGGCTGATCGCCGGCTGAGGGCCGCTTCAGACCTGCTCGGCCGCCGGGTCGGACACGGTGTGCTCGGCGGCCCGCTCGACCACCGGCAGGTGGATCGCCGACGGGTGGTCCGGGTCGTGCAGCACCTGCTGGCGTGCGACGAGGCGGGCGGTGGCGCTGCCCAGCGGCTCGCCGGTGCCGGGGTTGACGGCCACGACGGGGAACGCCCCGCTGGCCACGTGCACGCGGACGCGGTGGCCGCGGCGGAAGCGGTGGCCGACCGGCCACAGCTCCACCCGCACCCGGCGGACCCCGTCGGGGCCGGGGGCCGGGTCGCCCGGGCGCAGCCGCCGTGCGCCCTCGCACAGGTTCAGCGAGGTGCCGTCGGGGGCGACGTCGCACAAGCGCACCACGAAGTCGGTGTGCTCGCGGTCGGAGCGCACGAACAGCTCCGCCTCCACCGGGCCGATGACGTCCAGGTCCGCCCGCAGCGGCGCGGAGGTGAACACCAGCACATCGGCGCGTTTTTCCACCGGGCGCTGGTCCACCGGCTTGCAGCTGCCCAGCACGCTCGGCCCGGCCAGCGAGGGGGTCGGGTCGGCGGGGTCGAACAGGTAGCGGCTGGGCTCGCCCGGCTGCGGCCCGTCCTCCCCGAGCCCGCCCCCGGGGTGCAGGTGCCAGCGGACCGGCCGCATGCCCGGCGGCGGCCAGTCGCGGTAGTCGCGCCACTGCCCGGCCCCGGTGAGGTACACCCGCACCGGGTTGGCGCGCACCCGGGAGAAGTCGCCCCGCAGGTGGGCGCGGAACCAGGCCAGCGACTCGCGCAGCGCCGCGATCCCGTGCCGGGCGTCGAAGTGCCACCACGGGCCGATGGTCAGGTAGGGGCGCCGCCCGGCGGCGCGCAGCGCCAGGTAGTCCTTCAGCTGCCAGGGCAGGAAGATGTCGTACCAGCCGCCCAGCAGCGTCACCGGGGCGGTGACCCGGTCGAGGGTGCCGGTGAAGTCGCGGCTGCGCCAGTACTCGGCGCCGGGCTCGTCGTTGGCCAGCAGGTCCTGGTAGAAGCGCACCATCGCGCCGGTGGCCAGCTCGTCCAGCTCCGCCAGCGGCCGGCCGCTGCGCGCGGCCCGCCGGGCCCGCCGTTTGGCCAGCAGCGCCCCGTTGACCATGCCCAGCGGCCGTTCCTGCCGGAAGGTCAGATCCGACCAGGTCAGCACGGTCTCCAGGGCGAACGAGCCGCCCACGTAGGCGGCGTCGCGGAAGGAGGAGGCGGTGACCTGCGCGGAGATGGCCTTGAGCTCCGGCCCGGCCTCGGCGGCGATCGCCCAGGAGGAATACCCCAGGTAGCTGGCGCCGTAGGTGGCGAAGGACCCGGTGAACCACGGCTGGCTGCGCATCCAGCGCACGGTGGCCAGCCCGTCGGCCTGCTCGCTGCCCAGCGGGTCGAACTCCCCGCCGGAGCCGAAGGTGCCGCGGACGCTTTGCACCAGGAGCTGGAACCCGAAGGGGACCAGCGGCAGCCCGGCCAGGACGGCCGGCAGCCCGCGGCGCCCGTACGGGGTGCGGACCAAGATGGTCGGCGCGTCGGGCACGCCGGCGGGGGCGTAGCGGTCGGCCAGCAGCGTCACCCCGTCCGGCATCGGTACCGGGATGTCGCGCTGCACGGTGTAGCGGAAGCGGCCGCGGGGGAGCGGCAGCCGGCGGGCCGGAGCGGGCAGGCGCTCGATGAGAGGCATCGCGTCCTCCTCGCGCGCCCCGGTGTGCCCGGGGCGCCACGGCGGCCCGGAGCGAGGGGGCGGCGGGCCGAGCCAGACCTTACTAGCAGGTAACTATAACGTATTTCAGTTGTTGAATGTCGTGTTTGTCCTGCTCAGTGAGGTTCTGGGGTGCTGGTCCGCTACGCCCGCGCCAGATGACGGGCGATCACCATGCGCTGAATCTGGTTGGTGCCCTCGAAGATCTGCATGACCTTCGCCTCGCGCATGAAACGCTCCACCGGGAAGTCCCGGGTATAGCCGTAGCCGCCGAGCACCTGCACCGCGTCGGTGGTGACCTTCATCGCCGCATCGGTGGCCACCAGCTTGGCGATGGAGGCCTGCCGGGAGAAGGGCAGCCCACGGTCCCGGCGGCGGGCGGCCTCCAGGTAGGTCGCCCGGGCCGACTCCACCGCCGCCGCCATGTCGGCCAGCAGGAAGCCCAGCCCCTGGTGCTCGATGATGGGACGGCCGAACTGCTCGCGCTGCCGGGCATAGGCGACCGCCTCATCCAGCGCCCCCTGCGCCAGGCCCACCGCGCAGGCGGCGATGCCCAGCCGCCCCGAATCCAGCGCCGACAGCGCGATCGGAAAGCCCTGCCCCTCGGCGCCGATCCGCCGCTCGGCGGGCACCCGGGCGCCGTCGAACAGCAGCTGGGCGGTGGTGGAGCCGGTCAGGCCCATCTTGCGTTCCGGCGGCCCGAACGACAGCCCGTCCATCCGCCCGTCGATCAAGAACGCGCTGATGCCCCGTCCGCCGTCGTCGGAGGTGCGGGCGAACAGCACATAGAAGTCGGCCTCGCCGCCGTGGGTGATCCACGCCTTGGTGCCGGTGATCACGTAGTGGTCGCCGTCGCGGACCGCCCGGGTGCTCAGCGCCGCCGCGTCCGACCCGGCGTGCGGCTCCGACAATGCGTACCCGCCCAGCAGCTCGCCGCCGAGCAGCTCCGGCAGCCGCTTGCGCTGCTCCTCGTCGCCGTACGTCGCCACCGGGTAGCACGCCAGCGTGTGCACGCTCACCCCGACCGCCACCGACGCCCACGCCGCCGCGATCTCCTCCAGCACCTGCAGGTAGACCTCGTACGGCTGGCCCCCGCCGCCGACCTCCTCCGGGTACGGCAGGCCCAGCAGCCCGGCCCGGCCCAGCACGCGGAACACTTCGCGGGGGAACTTCTCCGCGGCCTCGGCCTCGGCGGCGCGGGGGGCCAGCTCGGCCTTGACGATCTGACGGGTGAGGTCGATGAGATCCTCGGCCTCGGGGGTGGGAAGCATGCGTTCTGCTGGCATGTCCCCATATTGGCCGATATGTCGGCATGAGGTGGACGGGGGTGCCCGGGCTCAGCCCATGGGCCTCACCTGCGGCCGGCGTCGCGCCGGAACTCGACCCGGCGATCCCGGGTGCAGCTGACACACAGCCGTAGCCGGCGTTGCGTCAGCCCTCGCCGCCGCCCCGGGAGATCTTGACGACCACCTGGTCCTGGGTGATGGACTCCACGCCCACGCTCAGCCCGTCGGCCTCCCCCTCGCCCTCCCGCGGGACGGTGATCTGCTGGCCGGCGATGCGCAGCGTGACGCTGTCGCCGTCCACGCCCACCAGTTCGGCCTTGATGCCCAGGATGGAGGCGCTGGCCTCCACCCCCCGGTCGAAGGTCACGGTGCAGGAATCGATCGTGCACTCGGTGGTGGCGCCCTCACCGCTGCAGGCGGCGACGGCAGCGAAGGGCAGCAGAGCGAGGGAGACCGCGGCGAGCGTCCGTCGAACAGGAAGGATCATGCCGCCGAGTTTACGGTCCCTTGAGCCGCCGGCCCCCTCCCGCGGAAGGAACACCGCCCGCCGCCGCTCACCCCGGGGTATGACCCGCATGACCACCGGAGCCGTGTCCGTGGTCCTCACCCTTTTGGATCTGGCCGCCCAGTTCCTGACGCAGCGTCTGCAGCGTCGGCTCGGTGCCCACCACCACCCAGCGCAACCCCACCAGGTAGGTGCCGCCCCAGGGCTTGGCCTCCTTGAGCCACTCGGCCTGCCCCTCGTCGGTGGCGAAGGTCAGCAGGGTGTAGCGGTTCTGCCCGGACTTGCAGGCGCCCTGCTGCAGCTCCTCGGCCTCGGTCCGGTTCTGCAGCTTGCAGCCGGACTTGGCGGCCAGGTCCTCCAGCCCGGCCACCAGCACGGCCGGCGGGTCGCCGCGGCCCGCGGCGCCGGCGGCCCGCCCGCCGCCGTCCGAGCAGCCGCCCAGCAGCAGCGCCGCGGCGCAGGCCGCGCCCAGGGCGGCAAACGGCGCCGGCCCGGTCCGGGGGCGGGGGAAGAACAGGTGCGGGCGTCTCATCGGCCGTCCTTCCGCGAAGGTGGAACACCATCGCCGGGACATACGCGGCCGCAGACGCCGGAAGTTCAACGCGAAGGCGCGGGCCTTGAATTCACGACATCTCAGAGCATCAACCGCTCGGCGGCGGCGGCGCGGACCTGCCGGTCTTCGGCCGGATCCGAACGCAGACGGTGCAGCCGCAACCGGGTCTCGTCGGTGAACGGGGCGGCCGAGGCGGCCACCCGCCGGGTGTCGTCCTCACAGTCCCACAGCGCTTCGACGGCGTAGGACTCGGCGGTGTGGGGTGCGGTGCGGGTCAACGCGACCAGCACGCGGGGCCGCAGATAGGAGTAGGCCGATTCGGTCCAGATGCGTTTCAGCAGCGGCACGGCCTCACCGGCGCGGAGCCGGCCCAGGCCCTCCACGGGGCCGGCGGCGGCGCCCCAGGACCGGCGCGCCACCGCGGCCTCCAGCTCGGCCATGAGGATGGGGATGTCCTGCCGGGTGCCGTGCTGGGCCAGGATGCACAGCGCGATTTCCGCGCAGCCGGTGTGGGCGCGCGCCCATGCGCGGGCTCTGGGCAGCGCCTGTGAGCCGTATTCCCGCAGCGCCCGGCATAGCGCGCCCTCCCACCGCCCGTGACGTTGCGGCAGCAGTTCCTCGGCCAGGTCCAGCAGCGCCGGGGTGCGCCGCCGGCCCAGTTCGAAGATCGCCGCCACCGCCCCGTCGTCGTCGCGTCGCCGGGCCAGGTCCAGCAGCTCGGAGTCGGATCTGGCGGTGCGGTCCCCGCCGTCCTCTTCCCAGGCCGGACGGGCCTTGCCCGCCCCCGCCGTCCCTTCGCGCCGCCGGCGCAGGGCGGCGGCGATCTGCGGCCGCCGGCGGGCCCACTGCTGCAGCACCGGGTTGTCCGGGTCGGTGATCAGCCAGTCCAGGTCGGGTTCGTCACAGCGGGAGACCACCAGCTCATCCAGCCCCTCGGCGAGCGCCGGATCGCCCAGCCCGATCAGCGCGTCCACCGCCTCAAACCACAGCTCGCCCTCTTCGGCGCAGGTCCGCAGCGCCGCGGCCGCCTCCCGCCGGCTCAGCCGGACCAGCTCGGTCAGCACCTCCAGGGCCAGCCGTCCCCGCCACTCGTCGCCGCCGGAGGGCTCCAGCAGGAACTCGCCGATCGGCGCGGCCGGCAGCTCCAGATCGACCACCAGGCGGGCGTAGTACAGGCCGCGCGCCTCCACCTGGCGATCCCAGCGCGGATCGCGCCGTATGCAGTCGAAGACCAGATCGCCCGCGCCCTTGTGGTCCGCCGCCCGGCGCGCACCCCTGCCCAGGCCGCGCTGCAGCTGCCCGTGCAACGTGTCCGCTGATTCGATGACGACCCTGTTCACTGCGCCAATATGCGCAGACGACCGCAGACCGGGCAAGTGCTATTCGCCGCCGGCGGCCCTTGCGGTCAGATCTTCCGCTGGGCGATCCAGGAGGCGTACAGATCGGCGTAGACGCCCTCCTGGGCGACCAGCTCGGCGTGCGGGCCGCGCTGCACCAGCCGCCCCCGGTCGAACACCAGCACCTCATCGGCGTTCTCGGCGGTCGAGAGCCGGTGGGCGATGGTGACGGAGGTGCGGCCGCGGGTGACGCTCTCCAGCGCCTGCGCGATGCGCATCTCGGTGGCCGGGTCCACCGCCGAGGTCGCCTCGTCCAGCACCAGCAGGTCCGGGTCGGCCAGGTAGGCGCGGGCCAGCGCCACCAGCTGCCGCTCGCCGGCCGACAGCGACTCGCCGCGCTGGCCCACCGGGGTGTCCAGCCCGCGCGGCAGGCCCTCCAGCCAGTCGGCCAGCCCCAGCTCCGCCAGCGCCCGCCGCAGCTCCTCGTCACTGGCGCCGGGACGGCCGTAGCGGATGTTGTCGCCCAGCGAAGCGTCGAACAGGAACCCGTCCTGGGGCACCATCACGATCCGCTCCCGCAGCGAGGAGAAACGCACCCGGTCCAGCGGCACCCCGTCCACCAGCACCCGGCCCCGCACCGGGTCCATCAGCCGGGTCAGCAGTTTGGCGAAGGTGGTCTTGCCCGATCCGGTCTCGCCCACCACCGCCACCCGGGAGCGGGGGGCGATGTCCACCGACACGTCCTTCAGCACCATCGGCCCGCCCGGGTAGGCGAAGGAGACGTTCTCAAAGCGCACCGCGACGGGCCCGCGCGGCAGCTCCCGCCCGCCGGACCCCGGGTCGGCCACGTCCGGCTCGGTGTCCAGCACGTTCAGCACCCGCCGCCAGCCGGCGATGGCGTTCTGCGCCTCGTTGAGCACCTCGGTGGCGACCTGCATCGGCCCCACGAACAGCGTCACCAGGAACATGAACGCCACCAGCTCCCCGGCGGTCAGATGCCCGCCCACGCCCAGCAGCGTGCCCGCCACCACCACGGCGGCGGTGGCCACCGCCGCCACCAGCTCGCTGGAGGGAAACGTCAGCGCCACCAGCCCCTGGGCGTGGGTCTGCGCCTTGCGGTAGGCCTCCACCGACTCGTCGACGCGCCGGGCGGTGCGCTCCTCGGCGGCGTACGCCCGGATGACCGGCGCCCCCACCACCGACTCGCCGATCGCCGCCAGCATGTCCCCGGCGCGTTCCCGCACCCGCAGGTAGGCGTTCGACAGCAGCCGCTGGAAGTGCCGCAGCGCCAGCGCCAGCGGCAGGAACGACGCCCACACCAGCAGCGCCAGCGGCCAGGAGTAGATCGCCATCAGCGCGCTGGCCACCACCAGCTGACCCACCGACACGATGATCATCAGCCCGCCCCACTGCATGAACTGGCTGATCTGGTCGACATCGCCGGTCACCCGCGACACCAGCGAGCCGCGCCGCTGGCTGCTTTGGGTCAGCATGGACAGGTCGTGCACGTGCCGGAACGCCTTGATGCGCAAGGTGGCCAGCCCGCCCTCGGTGGTCTTGTACAGCCGGACGTTCATCAGGTACGCCGACAGCGCCGTCACCACCACGACGACGGCCGACACCAGCACCGCCCGCCGGATGAAGGCCACATCCGGGCCGCCGGGGGCGGCCAGCCCCCGGTCGATGGTCTGCTGGATCGCGATCGGCACCACCACCCGCCCGGCGGTGGCCACCAGCGCCAGCAGCAGCGTGACCGGCAGCCCCACCCGGAACTCCGGGCTCAGCCGCAGCCCCCGCCGCAGCGTGCTGAGCGCGCCTTCGCCGGCGGCGCCCTCGTTCAGCCCCGCCTCCGCCGTCTGCGCACCGCTCACCGGCCTGCCCCTTTCCCCTCGGGTGCGACCCCGCGCCCGCTGATCACGCGGTCACCTCCTCGCCGTGCGCGGCCCGGCGCTCGGCCTCGGCCCGTTCGTAGGCGTTGACCAGCTCGCGGTAGCCCGCGCAGCGTTCCAGCAGCTCGGCATGGGCGCCGCGGTCCACCACCCGGCCGCGTTCGAGGTAGACGACCTCGTCGGCCAGCGCGATCGTCGCCTTGCGGTAGGCCACCACGATCACCGTGGCCCCGGCGCCGGCGTCCTGGGCGGCCCGCAGGCCCTGCAGGATCCGGGCCTCCACCTGCGGGTCGACGCTGGAGGTGGCGTCGTCGAGCACCAGCAGGCGGGGACGGCGCACCAGCGCCCGGGCCAGCGCCAGGCGCTGGCGCTGCCCGCCCGACAAGGTGGCGCCGCGCTCGCCGACCCGGGTGTCCAGCCCCTCCGGCAGCGCCGCCACGAACCCGTCGGCCTGCGCCAGCCGCAGCGCCTGCCAGATGCGCTCATCGGGGATGTCGGCGCCCAGCGTCACGTTGCCGCGCACGGTGTCGTCGAACAGGAACGTCTGCTGGGGCACCAGCGCCGCGGTGGCGGCCACCGCGCCGCGCGCGGCCCGCCGGGCGTCGATCCCATCCAGCAGCACCGTGCCCTCGTCCGGGTCCACCAGCCGCACCAGCAGGCTGGTCAGCGTCGACTTGCCCGAGCCGGTCGGCCCCACCACCGCGATGGTGCGGCCCGGCTCGACGCTCAGCGACACATCGTGCAGCACGCGCGCCCCGTCTTCCGCACCGGCGTAGGCGAAGCGCACCCGCTCGACCTGCAGGCCGGCCGGGCCCTCCCCGTCCAGGGGGTGCTCCCCATAGGGCAGCGACCCGGAGGCGTCCAGCACCTCCCGCACCCGCTGCCAGCCGACCACGCTGCGCGGGATCTCCGCCAGCACCCAGCCCAGCGCCCGGATCGGCCAGGCCAGCAGGGTGAACAGGTACGACACGCCCACCAGATCGCCGGCGTTGAGCGCGCCGGACTCCAGGCGCACCGAGCCGACCAGCAGCACCGCCAGCACGCCCAGCGTCGGCAGCGCCTCCAGCAGCGGGTCGAACATCCCCCGGACGCGGCCGACCGCCACGTTGGCGTCGCGCAACCGCCGGGCCCGATCGGTGAACCGCTCGGTCTCGGCGCGTTCGCGGCCCAGCGTCTTGACCACCAGGGCGCCTTCGAAGCTTTCGTGCGCCACCTCGCTGACCTCGGCCCGCAGCTGCTGGGCGCGCGCCGCCAGCGGCGACAGGCGGCGCTGGTAGACCACGTTGAGCAGCGCGATCGCCGGGAACACGCAAAAGCCCACCAGCGCCACCGGCACGTCCACCGCCAGGATGGAGACCGCCGCCACCAGCAGCATGAACGCCACGCCCACCGCCATCGGCAGCGGCGCCAGCGGCGCCCAGGCGGCCTCCACGTCGGCGTTGGCGTTCGACAGCAGCTGGCCGGTGGGGTGCCGGTGGTGCCAGGCCAGCGGCAGCCGCAGGTACTGGCGGGTCACCGCCCGGCGGTAGCGCGCCTGCATCCGGTACTGCATCAGCCCGGCGTAGAACCGCCGCCCGGCCACGCCCAGCGCCTTGAGCACCGCCACGCCGACGATCGCCAGCGCGGCCGCCGCCAGCGCGCCGGCGCCCGCCCGGCCCTGCCGCAGCGCCGGCAGCACCACCTGCTCGGTGGCCCAGCCCAGCACCCAGGCGCTGGCCACGGTCATCGCCGCATACAGCGCGCTGGCCGTCACGGCGAGGGCGAACACGCGCGGCTCGGCCCTGATGGCGACCCACAGGACCCGCAGGCCCTCGCGCAGGATCCTCGGCTCGACCTTCGGCCCTGCTGGCACAGCATCCTCCCGTCCGATGGCGGGGCCTGCACGGCCCGAGCGTGGGGTGAATGGGACCCTTCGACCCGCTCATGCCTACCATCCCGGGCCGACGGATTATTCCCCGCCGCCGCTGCGGCGGCCGCCGCCGGGGCCCGGGCGGCCCGCCGCGGCGCCCGCCGGGGGCGCAAGACGCCGGAATCGGCGCCCCGGGGGTGCTCTCGCCACCGGATCCGCACGGCGCCCTTCCCGGGATCACCGTTCACGCGGCCGGGCCGGAGCGATGGACATGATGGTCTTTTACTGGCAAACAGGTGAAAACAGTACGTATTTTCCCTGGGTAAAGTCACGGTCAGGAGAGCCTTCGTCGCCTCCGGAAAACGCCGTGCACCCGGCGCGCGGCCGCCCGGCGCCCCGGCTTCGCCGGTTCCGCCGAAATCCGATGCGCCGTCTTCTCCGCTTCGCCCCCAAGCGGTGATACGGTGGAGTCGTCGGTTGCAGTCGTAAGTTCCCGATCGTTTGCAAGAACGCCCGCGGACTGATGGCAGCGGGCGTTTTGGCTTTCCGGGACGGTGCCGGGGGCGAGAACGTTCCGCAGCGACCGCACCGGGCCCGCGAGGTGCGGACCGGAAGTTTTGCTGCAAGGAGAAAGACATGCCCCAGCAGGGCACCGTGAAGTGGTTCAACGCCGAGAAGGGCTACGGCTTCATCGCCGTCGACGGTGACGGGCCGGACGTGTTCGTGCACTACTCGGCGATCCAGTCGTCCGGTTACCGCACCCTCGACGAGAACCAGCGCGTCGAGTTCGAGGTGACCCAGGGCAGCCGGGGGCCGCAGGCCGACCAGGTCCGTCCCCTGTAACACCCGACGATCTTCCGCCGGGCCCCGCACCCACCGGGTGCGGGGCCCGATGCGCGTCTCAGGCGCGCCGCCGATCCGAGCACGCCCGCACCGGGGGCACAATGGAGGACATGTCCGAGCGACCATCCGGCCTGGATCCCAAAATCGCCGCGCGCCTCAAGCGCGACCCCAACGGGCTGGTGCCCGCCATCGCCCAGCAGTACGACACCGGCGAGGTGCTCATGCTGGCGTGGATGGACGATGAGGCCCTGCACCGCACCCTGACCACCGGGCGCGCCACCTACTGGTCGCGCAGCCGCCAGGAGTACTGGGTCAAGGGGGAGACCTCCGGGCATCAGCAGTGGGTGAAGTCGGTGGCGCTGGACTGCGACGGCGACGCCATCTTGCTGAAAGTCGACCAGGTCGGCCCCGCCTGCCACACCGGTGACCGCACCTGCTGGGACTCCGATGTGCTGGAGGCCGTGGTCGGCGAGCGTCCCGAAAGCTGACCGTGCGACCGCGCCGTGAACGGGCCGGCGCGGCGCTGGCCGGTGCGGCCGGCGCCGCCCTGGTGCTGCTGGCCGGGGGCCGGCAATGGGCCGCCGTCCGTGCGCACGGCGCTCTCACCCCCGTGGAACAGACGCTGACCGGCGGCGAGCTGGCCGGCGCGGTCACCGCGCTGGGATGGGCGGGACTGGCCGCGCTGGCGGCGCTGCTCGCCACCGGGGGCTGGGCCCGCCGCGCCGTCGGGGCGCTGCTGGTGCTGCTGGGCGCCGCGGCGGCCTGGAGCGCGGCCGGCGCGGTCCGCCACGCCCACGTCCTGGCCGTCGCCGAGGAGCGCAGCGCGCTGCTGCGCCTGAGCGGCGAGGCGGCGGTCGACGTCTCCCGGTGGTGGGCGGTGGCGGCGGCCGGCGGGGCGCTGCTGGCCGTCACCGGGGCGCTCGCCGTGGCCCGCGGGCACCGCTGGCCCGGCCTGTCGGCCCGCTACGAGCGGCCCGGCGCCGTCCCGGCGTCCGCCCGCCCGGCGCGCCCGGCGCCCGCCGCCGACGATCCGGTCGGGCTGTGGAAGTCACTGGACCGCGGTGAGGACCCCACGGCAGACGACGGGTGAGGACGGAAGGCAGGCCGCGACCATGAGGAACCCGATGTCCGCTGAGCACGCCGCCGCGGCGGCGGCCCCCTTCGGGAACTGACCGGCCATGAAAGAGCGCGGCGGGCTGGTCCTGCTGGCCGAGCACGAGCCGGGGGTGGCCGAACTCGGCCGCCGCTACCTGGTGCGGGCCGGTTTCGAGGCCGAACTGGAACACGACCCCGGCCGGGCGCCCGGCACCGTCGCCCGGCTGCGGCCGGACGCGGTCGTGCTGGACCTGTCGGCGGCCCGGCCGCCGGAAGAGCTGTACCGCAAGGTCGCCGACGCCGCGGCGGGCGCGCCGGTGGTGTGCGTGGTCGGCGGCGACCAGCCCACCGACCTGGGCGACCCGCACCTGCCCACGCTGGTGCGCCCCTTCGGGCCGCGGGTGCTGGTGGAGGCGGTCTCCCTGGCGCTGCGCGGACGCGGCGGGGACGACGACTCCCACGTGCTGCAGGTCGGGGCGGTCAGCCTGGACCCCAGGGCCCGCACCGTCACCGCCGGGGACCGCGCCGTCACGCTCACCGCCACCGAGTTCGACCTGCTGTGCTTTCTGATGGGGCGGCCCGGCCGGGTGTTCACCCGCGAACAGCTCCTGGAGGCCGCCTGGGAGCCGGGCGTCAGCGCCGGCAACCGCACCGTCGACGTCCACATCGCCCAGCTGCGCGCCAAGCTCGGCGAGGCCAGCCCGATCCGCACCGTCCGCGGCGTCGGCTACGCCGTCGACCCCTGACGCGCCGTCCCGGCGGCCCGTCCGCGGCGGCATAGGCTGAAGACATGGCGCAGGTCGGTGCGGGCCCCTCGGGAAGCCCGGCGCGCAGGCTGAGAGGGCCGCTGGCGGTCCTGGCCGCGGCGGGCGCGGCGGTGCTGCTGGTCGCCACCGTGGACCCGCACGAAAGCGGCCACTACCCGCCCTGCCCGCTGCTGGCCGCGACCGGGCTGTACTGCCCGGGCTGCGGCGCGCTGCGCATGATCCACTCCCTGGCCCACGGGGACCTCGCGGCGGCCTTCGGGCGCAACCCCCTGCTGTTCGTGCTGCTGCCGTTCCTGGGCTACCTGTGGGTCCGGTGGGCGGTGCTGTCGGCGCGCGGCCGGCCGATGGCCTCCCTGCTGCTGCGCCCGGGGGTCGCTTACGTTCTTGTCGGGGTCGTGGTGGTGTACTGGGTGGTCCGAAACCTGCCCTTCGCATCGGCGCTGGCGCCATGAACCGCCCTGTATCCGGGTCGGGTGGCGGGACGGGCGGCGTCTCGGGCTACGATCAGTGAACGCACCATCCGCGAACAAGGGGGCCCTACCTGTGAGTGTGCTCGAGGAGATCCTGGAAGGGGTCCGAGCCGATCTCGCCGAACGGCAGGCGGCGGTACCGCTCGACGCGCTCAAGGAGAAGGCCGCCGCCGCACCGCCGCCGCGCGACGCCATCGCCGCGCTGCGCTCCGACGGGGTGTCGGTGATCGCCGAGGTCAAGCGCTCCAGCCCGTCCAAGGGCGCGCTGGCCGCCATCGCCGACCCGGCCGCGCTGGCCCGCGACTACGAGGCCGGCGGCGCCAAGGTCATCAGCGTGCTCACCGAGCGCCGCCGCTTCGGCGGCAGCCTGGCCGACCTGGCCGAGGTGCGCGCCAACGTCGACGTGCCGCTGCTGCGCAAGGACTTCATCGTCACCTCCTACCAGCTGTGGGAGGCCCGCGCCTACGGCGCCGACCTGGCACTGCTGATCGTGGCCGCCCTGGAGCAGGACGCGCTGGTGTCGCTGGTGGAACGGGCCGAGTCGATCGGGCTGGTCCCGCTGGTGGAGGTGCACACCGAAGAGGAGCTCGCCCGGGCCCTGGAGGCCGGCGCCAAGGTCATCGGCGTCAACGCCCGGGACCTGAAGACCCTCCAGGTGGACCGCGGAGTGTTCGCCCGGCTCGCCCCGCTGATCCCTCGGGACGTGGTCAAGGTCGCCGAGTCCGGGGTGCGCGGCCCGCACGACCTGCTGGCCTACGCCTCCGCCGGCGCGGATGCGGTGCTGGTGGGGGAGAGCCTGGTGACCGGGCGCGACCCGCGCACGGCCGTCGCCGACCTGGTCGCGGCCGGCGCGCACCCGGCGCTGCGCCAGGGGAAGTAGGGCCGCGGTCATGCCCGCCGAGCCGCTGCGCGAGCGATGGTGCGCTTATCCGATCCATCTTTGACCCGGGTAAGCCTTACTTCCACGACAGGACCGACCATGACCATCGACGTCGCGCGCGGCGCCGCCAGCGCGCCTGTGAGCCTTCCCGATTCCGCCGGCCGCTACGGCCGCTTCGGCGGCAGATTCGCCCCCGAAGCGCTGATGGCCGCGCTCGATGAGCTGACCGAGCAGTTCCAGGCCGCCATGGCCGACCCCGCCTTCACCGGCGAGCTGGACCGGCTGCTGGCCGACTACGCCGGCCGGCCCAGCCTGCTCACCGAGGCCCGCCGCTTCTCCGAGCACGCCGGCGGCGCCCGCATCCTGCTCAAGCGCGAGGACCTCAACCACACCGGCTCCCACAAGATCAACAACGTGCTGGGGCAGGCGCTGCTGACCCGCCGCATGGGCAAAAAGCGGATCATCGCCGAGACCGGCGCCGGCCAGCACGGCGTGGCCACCGCCACCGCCGCCGCCCTGCTGGGGCTGGAATGCACCGTCTACATGGGCGAGGTCGACACCCGGCGCCAGGCCCTCAACGTCGCCCGCATGCGGATGCTCGGCGCCGAGGTCGTCCCGGTCACCACCGGCAGCCGCACCCTCAAGGACGCCGTCAACGAGGCCTTCCGCGACTGGGTCGCCACCGTGGACGACACCCACTACTGCATCGGCTCGGTCATGGGCCCCCACCCGTTCCCGATGATGGTCCGCGACTTCCACCGCGTCATCGGCACCGAGGCCCGCAACCAGGTGCTGGAGCTGACCGGCAGGCTGCCGGACGCGGTCGCCGCCTGCGTGGGCGGCGGCTCCAACGCCATCGGCATCTTCCACGCCTTCATCCCCGACGCCCAGGTGCGGCTGTACGGCTTTGAGGCCGGCGGCGACGGCGTGCAGACCGGCCGGCACGCCGCCACCCTGACCGGCGGCTCCCTGGGCGTCATCCACGGCATGCGCACCTTCCTGCTGCAGGACGAGGAGGGCCAGACCCTGGAGACCCACTCGGTGTCGGCCGGGCTGGACTACCCGGGCGTCGGCCCCGAGCACGCCTGGCTGCACGACACCGGACGCGCCGTCTACCAGGCGGTCAGCGACGCCGAGGCGATGGACGCCTTCGCCCTGCTGTGCCGCACCGAGGGCATCATCCCGGCCATCGAGTCCGCCCACGCCCTGGCCGGGGCGCTGCGGATCGGCCCGCAGCTGGCCGCCGAGCTCGATGAGGAACCGGTCATCGTGGTGTGCCTGTCGGGCCGCGGCGACAAGGACATGCACACCGCCGCCCGCTGGTTCGGCTTCGTCACCGGGGAGGACGTGACGGGAGAGGAGAACGCCCAGTGAGTGCGACCGTCGCGTTCGAGAAGGCCAAGGCCGAGGGCCGCGCCGCCCTCGTCGGCTACCTGCCCGCCGGGTTCCCCTCCCACCAGGGCGCCATCGCCGCCGCCACCGCCATGGTCGAGGCCGGCTGCGACATCATCGAGGTCGGCCTGCCCTACAGCGACCCGCTCATGGACGGCCCCACCATCCAGGACGCCGTCCACCGGGCGCTGACCGGCGGCACCCGCGTCGCCGACGTGCTGCGCACCGTCGAGGCGATCGCCGCCACCGGCGCGCCCACGCTGGTCATGACCTACTGGAACCCCATCGACCGCTACGGTGTGGACGCCTTCGCCCGCGACCTGAAGTCGGCCGGCGGGGCGGGGCTGATCACCCCCGACCTCACCCCGGAGGAGGCCGAGCCCTGGCTGGCCGCCTCCGACGCCCACGACCTGGATCGCGTCTTCCTGGTCGCGCTCACCTCCACCGAGGAGCGCCTGACCAAGATCACCAACGTGTGCCGGGGCTTCGTCTACGCCGCGTCCCTGATGGGCGTCACCGGCACCCGCAGCGCCGTGAACACCGGCGCCCCGGGCCTGGTGGAGCGGACCCGCAAGGTGCTCGACCGGCGCCCGCCCGAGGCGCCCGCGCTGCCGATCGGGCTGGGCCTCGGGGTGAGCAACGGGGAGCAGGCCGCCGAGGTCGCCTCCTTCGCCGACGGGGTGATCGTCGGGTCGGCGTTCGTGCGGCGGCTGCTGGACGCCCCCGATGAGGCCTCCGCCGTCCGCGCCGTCGGCGAGTTCGCCGCCGAACTGGCCGAAGGCGTGCGCCGGGGCGCCTGAGCGGGCCGGGCGGAACCCACGATCGCGGCGGCGGGCCTTTCGGCCCGCCGCCGCGCGCATACGGCCGCGGACACGCCAGGGCGGGTACGGCCGGGGACCGGCGGGTGCCCGTGGGAGGATGGCCCCGGCGCTGACGCCCCGCTTATGCGGAGCCGGTTAGCGTACGGTCGGATACATCCGCGTCCATCAATGGGGAAGGCGACGCGACGGTGGTCACAGACAAGGCGCGAGACAAGGCGCGCGATGCGACGGGCATCCCCGACGCCGCACCCTCGCCGTCCGGCGGCCCGCCGCCCTGGACGCTGCCCGCGGTGACGTTCGCCCTGACGGTGCTGCTGGCCTGGGCGGCCTGGGCCAAGGTCGCCCAGCAGTGGGCGGGGATCGCCGGGGGAGCGGCGCTCATCGCCCTGCTCGGCTGGGCCGCCGCCACCGGACGCGCCGCCGACCAGATGACCACCGCCGCCGCCCGCGCCGGGCTGGCGGTGGTGCTGGGCTGGGCCGGCCTGGCCAAGGCCACCGAGCCCCCGGCGCTGCAGGAACTGGCGGTCGAGTCCTACCAGCTGCTGCCGGAGGGGCTGATCACCCCGGTCGGCGTCGGGCTGCCGATCCTGGAGATCGTGCTGGCGGCGCTGCTGCTGGCCGGGTTCGCCACCCGGTTCAGCGGGGCGCTGTCGGGCCTGCTGATGGTGGTGTTCATCGTCGGGATCGCCTCCGCCTGGGCGCGCGGACTGAAGATCGACTGCGGCTGCTTCGGCGGCGGCGGCCAGATCGACGACCCGCCCTACCTCGGTGAGATCATGCGCGACCTGGGCTTTTTGGCGCTGGCGGCGTGGGTGGCCGCATGGCCCCCCGGCAGGTTCGCGCTGGACCGCAAGATCGGTCTGTACCAGGACTGAAAAGGCCGCGGGGCCCGCGGAGGGCGGCCGGCGCCTCTTCGCGCGCCCGGCCGCGGCTGTGAACGTGCAAAAGGAGAGATAGGTCGATGAGCAAGGCCGAGCGCTATCGCAACGCCCGCGAGCGGCTGGCCGAGCAGCGCCGCCGTGAGGAACAGCGCCGCAAGCGGCTGCGCGCCCTGCTGGTCAGCGGCGGCGCGATCGCGCTGATCGCCGTCGTGGTGGTCGCGGTGGTGCTGGTGCGGGCCGGCGGCGACGACGGCGAGGCGGTGGCGACCGCGCCGGTGTCGCGGCAGTCCGACGGGTCGATCGTGATGGCCCAGCCGGGGGTCACCGGCCCGGTGCTGGAGATTTACGAGGACTTCCAGTGCCCGGCGTGCCAGAAGTTCGAAGAGGCCACCGGCAAGACCATCAAGCAGCTGGCCGCCGACGGCGAGGTCAAGGTCATCTACCGGCCGTTCTCACTGTTCCGGGCCTCCCCCGAGCCGACCCGGGGCAACTCGCTGCGGGCGTTGAACGCCTCGCTGTGCGCCCCGGCCGACAAGTGGCTGGCCTACCACGACAAGCTGTTCGAAGAGCAGGGCCCCGAGAGCCGGACCGGCTTCAAGAACGACGACCTGATCGACTGGGCCGCGGACGTCGGCATCACCGGCGAGGCGTTCGAAAAGTGCGTCAAGAACACCGAGCGGCAGTCGCTGGTTGACCAGGCCAACGACATCGCCGACAAGGCCGGTGTGCAGAGCACCCCCTGGGTCGCCCTCAACGGCAACAAGCTCGGCGACGTGGCCGTCTTCACCCCCGAGGGCATGCGCGAGGCCGTCCGGAACGCGCCGGCCTCCCCGGCGCCCTCCTCCGGCTGACCCGCAGACGAACCCGACGGGGCCTGATGACGGGCATGGCCCGCCATCAGGCCCCGTCCATGACGCCGGACGGCCGCGCCGCTGAAGGCGCACCCCGCCTCCCGCCACCGGCGGACGCGGCCCCGGCCGGGACCGCCCTCCGGCAAGACCGGGTGATCAAGCTGGGCGACCGGCCCTGACCACCGGGCGGAAAGCGGTAACGTCAACGCTCATGCAGCCGCTTGCGACGATTCCAAGCCCCGCCGAGGGGGTCTGGCACCTCGGGCCCATCCCCATCCGCGCCTACGCCCTGATGATCATCGCGGGCATCGTGGTCGCGGTCTGGCTGGGCGAACGGCGCTGGGCCGCCAAGGGCGGCACCCCCGGCGTGGTCATCGACGTGGCCGTGTGGGCGGTGCCGTTCGGCCTGCTCGGCGGACGGCTCTACCACGTGATCACCGACTGGCAGCGTTACTTCGGCGACGGCGGCGACCCGGGCCGCGCCGTGCGGGTCTGGGAAGGCGGGCTGGGCATCTGGGGCGCCATCGCCCTGGGCGCCCTGGGCGCCTGGATCGGCTGCCGCCGCCGCGGCGTGTCGGTGCTGGCCCTCGGCGACGCCATCGCCCCCGGCCTGGCGCTGGCCCAGGCCATCGGACGCTGGGGCAACTGGTGGAACCAGGAACTGTACGGCCGGCCCCTGAACACCTGGTGGGCCTTGGAGATCGACCCCGAGCACCGTCCCAGGATCCCCGGCACCAGCGCCATCGACCCCCGCTACGCCGACGTGGCCACCTACCACCCGACGTTCCTGTACGAGTCGCTGTGGTGCGCGGGATTGGCGCTGGTGGTGATCTGGGCGGGCCGCCGCTTCACCCTCACCCACGGCCGCACCTTCGCCCTCTATGTCGCCGGCTACACCGTGGGCCGCTTCTGGATCGAGTGGCTGCGCATCGACGAGGCCCACGTGATCGCGGGCCTGCGTCTCAACGACTGGACGTGCCTGGTCGTCTTCGCCGGCGCGGTCGCCTACCTGTGGCTGGCCCGCAACCGGACCTCGCCTGAGGCCGTCACCGTCAAGGACCCCGCCGCCCCGCCCGCGGAGACCGGGCGGGACCGGCCCGCCGCACCCCGGGAGTCCGCGGCCGGCACGGCCCCGGCGCCCGGGACGCAGGGCGAAGCCATCGCGGCCGGATCGGCTTCAGACCCCGCCGAGCGCTCCGAACCCGAGACGACGCCCGGGCCGGCTTCGCCGTCCCCGGCGGCCGAGCGGCCCGAACCCGCGTCCGAGCCGACCGGATCCGCTCCGGCCTCCGGCGAGCGGGCCGAGCCTGCCTTGGAGGCGGGAGACGGAGCGACTGCGGCCGGGGCCGGCTCAGTGCCCGAGGCGGAGGACGAACCGGCCGTGACCGGCTCCGGGCCGGGGCTTGCGTCCGGAACGGAGAAGGAGCCGTCCGCGGCCGGGACGCAGGCCGCCACCGAGACCGGGGAGCGGCCTGAGCCCGCCTCCGCGCCGCCGGGCGAGCCGGACGAGGCGGAAGACACCGCCGGCGAGCGAGCCGCCTCCGAGCCGGCCGGGCAGAATGAGTCGTCGACCGGGGACGGACCCGCTCCCGGAACCGCTGCGGCCGGTGGCCCGCCGGAGGAGACTTCCGACGCCCGGGCCGCGGGCGGGGGTGGGACGCCCGGCGAGGGGAAGGGAGCGCAACGGGCCGGCCGTACGGCCGAGCCCGCCGAGGACGCCCGCTGAGGAGCCGGACCGAAGGATGAGAGCGTGAGCACCACCGCCCACACTTCCGGACATGAGCATCGCGACGTCACCGGCGGGTGGCTGCGGCCGGCGGTATTCGGCGCGATGGACGGGCTGGTGTCCAACTTCGCCCTGATCGCCGGGGTCGCCGGGGGCGGGGTGAAGCCGTCGGTGGTGGTGCTGGCCGGGTTGGCGGGACTGGCCTCCGGGGCCTTCTCCATGGGAGTGGGAGAGTACGTCTCGGTGGCCTCTCAGGCGGATCTGGCCCGGGCCGAGATCGAGGTGGAGCGGCGGGAGCTGGACCGCCATCCCCAGGCCGAGCTGGCCGAGCTGACCGATCGGCTGGTGGCGCTGGGGGTGGAGCGGGAGGTGGCCGCCGAGGCCGCCCGGCAGATCTCCCGCGACCCCCGCCAGGCCCTGCGCGTCCACGCCCGCGACGAGCTGGGCGTGGAGCCCGGCCGCCTGCCGTCCCCGCTGCTGGCGGGTGTCTCCTCCTTCCTGGCGTTCTCGGTGGGCGCGGTGCTGCCGGTGATTCCCTACCTGCTGGGGGCGAGCGCCCTGTGGCCGGCGGCCCTGGTGGCGGCCGCCGGCCTGTTCGGGGCCGGGGCGCTGGTGGCGCAGGTGACGGCCCGTCCCTGGTGGTTCTCCGGGCTGCGCCAGCTGGCCTTCGGCGCGGCCGCCGCCGCGGTCACCTACCTGGTCGGCTCGCTCATCGGCGTCGCCGCGCTGTGATCAGTCCGGCAAAGGGATGTAATGGCCTTTTCGGTACGCCGAAGGCCGCCGGCCGATAGGCTCACCGCTGCTGATCCACGTTGGTGAACCGGAGGCGAAGTGAGCGGATCGGGCTCACCCATGACCACGCACCAGGCCGAAGAGGACTTCCGGCCGACCGACCGGTCCCGGCGCCCCGAGCCGGGCCGCTCTAAGAAACCGCTGCTGATCGGCGCCGTGGCCGCGGTGGCCGTCATCGCGGTCGCGGTGGCGGCGGTGCTGATGATGGGCGGCGGCGACGAAAAAGGCGGCGGCGCGCAGGCCACCGTCCTGCCGACCGTGTTCACCCCCTCCATGGCCAACCGGGACACCGCCAGGCTCGGCAGCCGCACCGCCGATCCCCGGCCGCTGAACGAAGGCGAGGTGTTCACCCCCGCGGTCAAGACCGTCACCTACCGCAAGTACGCCTTCACCCTGGCCGGCTCGGACGTCTCAGCCGACTGCAAGGCCGTCACCTGGGGGGAGCGTCTCCAGGCCGACCTGGCCAAGTACGGCTGCAACCAGATCGTGCGCGGCGCCTACGTCAGCGGCGACAAAAAGCACGTGGGCCAGTTCATCGCCATCAACCTGGCCGACCAGGCGGGCGCCGAGCAGATCGTCCGCGACCTCAACCCCCAGGCCGAGGCCGGGTTCGTGGTGCCGCTGCAGGCGCCGGGGGTGAGCGACTTCGGCAAGGGCTTCAGCGCCGCCTACGCCCAGATCTACGGCCACTATGTGGTGATCGCCTGGGTGCAGCGGGCCGGGGGCGAGCAGCCGGCCAACCTCAACGAGATGATCGACGTCAGTTTGGCGGTGGAGAAGCCCGGCGACTTCGTGTGGGCGCGGATGCAGCTGCTGCCGGACGCCAGGAGGACGAACTGACGGTCACGGCGGCGCTGCTCTGCGAGTATCCTCCCCCCACGTGAGAGACGACGAACCCGGCGCCCGGCGGGGCCGCCGGCCCACCGCCCGCCCCGCCGGACCGCCCGCGTCGGGTTCCCGGCGCGTTCCGGATGCCTCCGGACGGATGCGACGTCCGGGACCCGCCGCCGATCCCGGGCAGGAGGCCGGTTCCGGCCCGCCCCCGGGGTGGGGGAGCGGCGGGCGCCCCGTCGGCCGGCCCGGTCCGCGCCGCCCCTCCGGCCGCGGCCGTCCCGGCCGCGCCGACCGGCCCGAGCCCGCCGAACGCCCGGCACCCCGGCAGGCCTCTGTTCCCGCCGCCCGGCGCGGCCCCGGCAAGGCCGCCGGGGGCCTGCTGAAGGGCGCCTCCCAGAAACGATCCGGTCATAAGACGGCCGCCCGCCCGGCGGGCGTGGCGTTGCCCCGCTCCAAGGTCCTGCTGGCGGCGGCCGGAGCCCTGGCCGTCGTCGCCGCCGTGGTCGTGGTGACGATCCTCGTGGGAGGGGATGAGAACGCCTCCGGTCCCGCGGGGCCGCGGTCGTCGGTGGGCCGCCCGGCCGGCAGCGGCTCGGCGCCCTCCTCCTACTCCAGCTCTCCCTCCAGCTCCGTGTACGAGGGCATCGACCGGCGGGAAGAAGACAGCGAGCCGCTCACCGAGCAGGAGGCGTTCCCCGCCGCGGCCCGCAGCCTGACCGTCGCCGCCGCCCGCAGCCGGCTGCGCCTGGTCGGCGCCCGGGTGGACGGCGACTGCGCCGAGGCGGTCTGGGGCGCGGCGCTCGGCGAGGAGCTGCGCCGGGGCGGCTGCACTCAGGCCGTCCGCGGCATGTACGCCGACACCCGGCGGGGTTATGCGCTCAGCGTCACGATCTTCAACCTGGCCACCTCCGCCGACGCCGACCGGCTGGTGGAGGCGCTCGGCCGGGGCCGCGGCGGCTTCGTCCGGCCGCTGACCGACACCCCCGGCGGGGTCGTCGCCACCCCCACGGTCACCTTGCGGCCCTCGGGGTCCGCCACCGCCGGGGTGTACTCTCTGGCGGATTTCGGGCGGGGGTTCAGCATGGCCCGTGGGCTGGCGATGGGGCACTACGCGGTGATCGCCTGGGCGCAGCGGCTGGACGGCACCGGTGAGGAGACCGACGGGGCGCTGCTGGCGCTGCTGATCGAGGGCGGCAAGGCGCCGGCCGTGCTGGGCCGCGCCGCCGGCGTCAAGTAGCGGCATCGAATAGGAATATTTTCAGACCGTATCCTGGGGGAGGGCGCGGACCGCTCAGCCGGCCGAAACCCCACGTCGGGCGGGCTTGCGCCGCGATCGCCCCGGCCCTCCGGTGAGAACGATCACCGGAGGGGGTGATTTGCAACTGTTCCGTCCGGGTTATCCTGGTCTAAACCACTTGCCGGTGTCGCCGGGATGCGACGGGCGACGAAGCCCATCACGCGATCTGGCGTGGCTTCCGGACAACCGGGTATACCGGGCGACACCAGGGATCTCGTCGACCGGCCGCGGACGGGGGTGGTGCGCCGGACGGCGACGATCCCAGGCAGTGGGACAGTTTTCACATACTGAAAAAATGCAGCAGGGCCAGCGCCGTCCCGGACTGCACTGACACGTAAGCAGTGACACTACGACGGGAGGGTTGATGACGGCTGCTGCCCTCACACCTGGTACGCCCGAGCGTCAGGGCCTGTACGACCCGGCCCACGAGCACGACGCCTGCGGCGTCGGCATGGTGGCGGACCTGCATGGGCGCAAGAGCCACGACATCGTCGAAAAGGCCCTGACCGTCCTGCGCAACCTCGACCACCGCGGCGCGGTGGGCGCCGAGCCCGACGACGGCGACGGCGCCGGCATCCTCACCCAGATCCCCGACGCCCTCTTCCGCGAAGTCGTCGGCTTCGAGCTGCCCCCCGCCGGCCACTACGCGGTCGGCACCGCCTTCCTGCCCACCGACGGCGAGCAGCGCGCCGCCGCCGTCGCCCACATCGAGGCGCTGTGCGCCGAAGAGGGCCTGACCGTGCTGGGCTGGCGGGAACTGCCCCACGACCCCTCCTTCTGCGGCCCGGCCGCGCGGCGCACCATGCCGCACTTCGCCCAGCTGTTCGTCAAGGCCGCCGACGACGGCCCGCACGCCGGCAAGACCGGGCTGGAACTGGACCGCGTGGTGTTCTGCATGCGCGAACGCGCCGAGCAGGACGTGGCGGTCTACTTCCCCAGCCTGTCGTCGCGGACCATCGTCTACAAGGGGATGCTCACCACCCCGCAGCTGGAGCCGTTCTTCCCCGACCTGTCCGACCGCCGCTACGAGACCGCCATCGCGCTGGTCCACTCGCGCTTTTCCACCAACACCTTCCCCGCCTGGGAACTGGCCCACCCCTTCCGGTTCATCGCCCACAACGGCGAGATCAACACCGTCAAGGGCAACCGGAACTGGATGCGGGCCCGCGAGGCGCTGCTGAAGTCGGACCTGATCCCCGGCGACCTGTCGCGGATCTACCCGGTCATCGACATCGAGGCCAGCGACACCGCCTCCTTCGACGAGTGCCTGGAACTGCTGCACCTGGGCGGCCGGTCCCTGCCGCACGCGGTGCTGATGATGATCCCCGAGGCGTGGGAGAACCACACCGAGATGGACCCGGCCCGCCGGGCCTTCTATGAGTTCCACTCCACCCTCATGGAGGCCTGGGACGGCCCGGCCAGCGTCACCTTCACCGACGGCACCGTCGTCGGCGCCGTGCTGGACCGCAACGGCCTGCGCCCGGGCCGCTTCTGGGTCACCGACGACGGCCTGGTGGTGCTGGCCAGCGAGGCCGGCGTCCTGGACGACATTCCCCCGGGCAAGGTCGTCCGCAAGGGCCGCCTGCAGCCCGGCCGGATCTTCCTGGTCGACACCGCCGCCGGCCGCATCATCGAAGACGACGAGATCAAGGCGCAGCTGGCCGCCGAGCACCCCTACCGGCAGTGGCTGGAGGAGGGCCTGGTCCGCTTCGAGGAGCTGCCGCCCCGCCCGCGCCGCACCGAGGAGGCCCAAGAGCCGCTGCTCAAGCGGCAGCAGGCCTTCGGCTACACCTTGGAGGAGCAGCGGGTCATCTTGACGCCCATGGCCCGCACCGGCGCCGAGCCGGTCGGCTCCATGGGCACCGACACCCCGCTGGCGGTGCTCTCCCAGCGCCCCCGCCTGCTGTACGACTACTTCAAGCAGCTGTTCGCGCAGGTCACCAACCCGCCGCTGGACGCCATCCGCGAGGAGCTGGTCACCTCCCTGCAGTCCACCCTCGGCCCCGAGGGCAACCTGCTGGAGCCCGGCCCCCACTCCTGCCGGCGGCTGGTGCTGCCCACCCCGATCATCGACAACGACGAGCTCGCCAAGATCGTCCACATCAACGACGAGGGCGACCTGCCGCACCTGCAGGCCCACGTCGTCCACGGCCTGTACGAGGTCGACGGCGGCGGGCAGGCCCTGCAGGAACGGCTGGAGCAGATCTGCGCCGAGGTCTCCCGGGCCATCGACGACGGCGCCCGCATCATCGTGCTGTCGGACCGCGGCGCCGACGCCACCCGCGCCGCCATCCCCGCGCTGCTGCTGACCGGCGCCGTCCACCACCACCTCATCCGGGAGAAGTCCCGCACCCGCGTCGGGCTGGTGGTGGAGACCGGCGAGGCCCGCGAATGCCACCACATGGCGCTGCTCATCGGCTACGGCGCCTCCGCCGTCAACCCCTACCTGGCGCTGGAGACCGTCGAGGACCTGATCGCCGCCGGCAAGATCACCGGCGTGGAGCCCGCCAAGGCCGTGCGCAACATGGTCAAGGCTTACGGCAAGGGCGTCCTGAAGATCATGTCCAAGATGGGGGTGTCCACCGTCGCCTCCTACACCGGCGCCCAGATCTTCGAGGCCATCGGCCTCGGCGAAGAGGTCATCGAGCGCTGCTTCACCGGCACCACCTCCCGCCTGGGCGGCGTCGGCTTCGACGTCATCGCCCGCGAGGTCGCCGAACGGCACCGCCGCGCCTACCCGCGCGGCAACGCCCCCGCCCACCGCACCCTGGAGGTCGGCGGCGAGTACCAGTGGCGGCGCGAGGGCGAACCGCACCTGTTCAACCCCGAGACGGTCTTCAAGCTGCAGCACGCCACCCGCACCCGCCGCTACGAGATCTTCAAGGAGTACACCCGCCTGGTCGACGACCAGTCCGCCCGGCTGATGACGCTGCGCGGCCTGTTCCGCCTCAAGGAGGGCGTGCGCCCGCCGGTGCCGATCGAGGAGGTCGAACCGGTCAGCGAGATCGTCAAGCGGTTCTCCACCGGCGCCATGTCGTATGGGTCCATCTCCGCCGAGGCGCACGAGACCCTCGCCATCGCCATGAACCGCCTGGGCGGCAAGTCCAACACCGGCGAAGGCGGCGAGGACCCCGAGCGCTACACCCCCGACCCCAACGGCGACCTGCGCCGCAGCGCCATCAAGCAGGTGGCCTCCGGCCGGTTCGGGGTGACCGCCGAGTACCTCACCAACGCCGACGACATCCAGATCAAGATGGCCCAGGGCGCCAAGCCCGGCGAGGGCGGCCAGCTGCCCGGCCACAAGGTCTACCCGTGGGTGGCCAAGACCCGCCACTCCACCCCCGGCGTCGGCCTCATCTCCCCGCCGCCGCACCACGACATCTACTCCATCGAGGACCTGGCCCAGCTCATCCACGACCTCAAGAACGCCAACCCCGCGGCCCGCATCCACGTCAAGCTGGTCGCCGAGGTCGGCGTCGGCACCGTCGCCGCCGGGGTCTCCAAGGCCCACGCCGACGTGGTCCTCATCAGCGGCCACGACGGCGGCACCGGCGCCTCCCCGCTGACCTCCATCAAGCACGCCGGCGCCCCCTGGGAGCTCGGGCTGGCCGAAACCCAGCAGACCCTCATGCTCAACGGGCTGCGCGACCGCATCGTCGTGCAGGTCGACGGGCAGATGAAGACCGGCCGCGACGTGATCATCGCCGCGCTGCTGGGCGCCGAGGAGTACGGCTTCGCCACCGCGCCGCTGGTGGTCTCCGGCTGCGTCATGATGCGGGTGTGCCACCTGGACACCTGCCCGGTCGGCGTCGCCACCCAAAACCCCGAGCTGCGCAAGCGCTTCAGCGGCAAGCCCGAGTTCGTGGTGAACTTCTTTGAGTTCATCGCCCAGGAGGTCCGCGAGTACCTGGCCGCCCTCGGCTTCCGCAGCCTGGATGAGGCCATCGGCCGCATCGACATGCTCGACACCCGCGAGGCCGTCGACCACTGGAAGGCCTCCGGGCTGGACCTCAGCCCCATCCTCCACCAGCCGGCCAACCCCTACGGCAACGCGCCGCGCTGCGTGAACCGCCAGGACCACGGGCTGGAGAAGGCCCTGGACAACACCCTCATCCAGCTCGCCGAAAGCGCCATCACCCGCGGCGAGAAGGTCAAGCTGGACCTGCCGATCCGCAACGTCAACCGCACCGTCGGCACCATGCTCGGCCACGAGATCACGCTGCGGCACGGCGGCGCCGGGCTGCCGGACGACACCATCGACATCACCTTCACCGGCTCGGCCGGCAACTCCTTCGGCGCCTTCGTCCCCCGCGGCGTCACGCTGCGGCTCATCGGCGACGCCAACGACTACGTCGGCAAGGGCCTGTCGGGCGGCCGCATCACCCTGCGGCCCCACCCGGACGCCCCGTTCGAGGCCGAACACCAGATCATCGCCGGCAACGTCATCCTCTACGGCGCCACCTCCGGAGAACTGTTCGCCCGCGGCATCGTCGGGGAACGCTTCTGCGTCCGCAACTCCGGAGCCACCGCCGTCGTCGAAGGCGTCGGCGACCACGCCCTGGAATACATGACCGGCGGACGCGCCGTCATCCTCGGCGCCACCGGCCGCAACCTGGCGGCCGGCATGTCCGGCGGCATCGCCTACGTGCTGGACCTGGTGCCGGCCCGCGTCAACACCGAAATGGTGGAGATCGAACCCCTCGACGAGGCCGACCGCACCTTCCTGCGCGACATCATCGAACGCCACCAGGCCGAGACCGGCTCCACCGTGGCGGGCAAGCTGCTGGCCGACTGGGAGGGCTCCCTGAACCGCTTCTCCAAGATCATGCCGCGCGACTACAAGCGCGTTCTGGAGGCCAAGGCCCGCGCCGAGGCCGAGGGCCGCGACGTCAACGAGGCCATCATGGCCGCCAGCCGAGGCTGAAAGGAGGCTCCCCCATGGCCGACCCGAAGGGTTTCCTGACCGTCCCGCGGGAGCTTCCCAAGCGCCGCCCCGTGGACGTCCGCATCAAGAACTGGCGCGAAGTCTACGAAGACTTCGACCGCGCCCGCCTGGAGCGGCAGGCCAGCCGCTGCATGGACTGCGGCATCCCGTTCTGCCACCAGGGCTGCCCGCTGGGCAACCTCATCCCCGAGTGGAACGACCTGGTCTACCGCAGCGACTGGCGGGACGCCATCGAACGGCTCCACGCCACCAACAACTTCCCCGAGTTCACCGGCAAGCTGTGCCCCGCCCCCTGCGAGGCCGCCTGCGTGCTCGGCATCAACTCCGACCCGGTCACCATCAAGCGCGTCGAAGCCGAGATCATCGACCGGGCCTGGGAAGAAGGCTGGGTCACCCCCAAGCCCCCCGCCGTCAAGACCGGCAAGAAGGTCGCCATCGTCGGCTCCGGCCCCGCCGGCCTGGCCGCCGCCCAGCAGCTCACCCGCGCCGGCCACGACGTCACCGTCTATGAGCGCGCCGACCGCATCGGCGGGCTGCTGCGCTACGGCATCCCCGAATTCAAGATGGAAAAGCGCCACCTGGACCGGCGGCTGGCCCAGATGCGCGCCGAAGGCACCGAATTCGTCACCTCCGTCGAAGTCGGCGTCGACATCACCGCCGAGGAACTGCGCGCCCGCTACGACGCCATCCTGCTGGCCGGCGGCGCCACCGTCCGCCGCGACCTGCCGGTGCCCGGACGCGACCTGGCCGGCATCTACCAGGCCATGGAGTACCTGCCGGAGGCCAACCGCGTCCAGGAGGGCGACCGCACCGAACCGCTCATCAACGCCGCCGGCAAGGACGTCGTCGTCATCGGCGGCGGCGACACCGGGGCCGACTGCATCGGCACCGCCATCCGCCAGGGCGCCCGCTCGGTCACCCAGCTGGAGATCATGCCCAAGCCGCCGGAGCAGCGGCCCCCGCACCAGCCCTGGCCCACCTACCCGATCCTCTACAAGACCGAAAGCGCCCACGAGGAACTGGCCGACATGGGCGGGCAGCGCCTCTACGCCCTGTCCACCGTCGAATTCCTCGGCGACGAGCACGGCCACGTCCGCGCGCTGAAGGTCGTCGGCGTCGAAGGCCCCGAAACCGGCTTCAAGCCCATCCCCGGCA
The DNA here is from genome assembly GCF_001896795.1 of Thermomonospora sp. CIF 1. Taxonomy (NCBI): domain Bacteria; kingdom Bacillati; phylum Actinomycetota; class Actinomycetes; order Streptosporangiales; family Thermomonosporaceae; genus Thermomonospora; species Thermomonospora sp. CIF 1. The sequence goes on along the minus strand of NZ_MOYN02000021.1, from coordinate 199,310 downwards.
CCGAACGCGAAATCCCCGCCCAGCTGGTCACCCTCGCCATGGGCTTCCTCGGCCCCCAGCGCGAAGGCCTCCTTCAGCAGCTCGGCGTGGAATTCGACCAGCGCGGCAACGTCGCCCGCGACGACAACTACGCCACCAACGTCGAAGGCGTCTTCGTCGCCGGCGACATGGGCCGCGGCCAGTCCCTCATCGTGTGGGCCATCGCCGAGGGACGCTCCGCCGCCAGCGGGATCGACGCCTACCTCACCGGCAGCACCACCCTGCCCCGCCCGATCCCGCCCACCGCCCGTCCCATTTCCTGACCCCACGCCCAGCCGGCATTCGCGGGCCGGACGGTCGCAGCGACCGTCCGGCCCGTTCCATGTCCAGGGAAAAGCCGGCCCGCCGTATCTGTCACCGCACTGACAACGCCACCGCCAAACCTTTGGGATCATGAACGGCACTTCCCGGCGACGGCCGAGTACGGTTCGGTGCCTGACCCGGCCCACCGAACTCGGGGGTGAGCAACATGGCCTCCCTGCACCTTGCCGACGACAGGCAGCCATGGCGCAACGTGCCGCGCCGAATCGCCGAAGAATTCCGCCCGCTCGTGCCCACGGTCGCAGCAGAGGCCGTCGCCGCCATCCGCCGGCAGATCCCCGAATACGCCCGCCCCGCCGACCCCAAATACGCCGAGGTCCTCCGCGACGCCGTCGAAAAGGCCATCGGCCACTTCATCGACCTCATCGCCGACCCCGACACCCCCTGGGACGAGGCCCTCGAATTCTTCCGGGAAATCGGCTACGGCGAAGCCAAAGAAGGCCGCACCCTCGACCCCTGGGACACCGCCCTGCGCCTGGGCGCCCGCATGGCCATCCGCACCTTCGGCGAACACGCCGACCGCCTCGACATCTCCCGCCAGACCCTCGGCCACCTCGCCGAAGCCGTCTTCGCCTACCTGGAGATCCTCTCGGCCGCCGCCGTGCGCGGCCACACCGAGGCCACCGCCCGCGCCGCCGGGGAACTCCACAAACGCCGCCGCCGCCTCATCGAACTACTGCTCACCGGCACCGCATCCCCCCAGGCCGTCACCGACCTGGCCCGCCTGGCCCACTGGCCCGTCCCCCGCACCCTGTGCGTCGTCGCCTTCCACGAACGCGGCCAAAGCCCCTTCCGCCCACCCGCCCTGCCCCCCGACGTCCTGGTCGACATCGACCGCAGCGACCCGTGCGCCATCGTCCCCGACCCCGATGGACCCGGCCGCCGCGCCATGCTCGCCACCGCGCTGCGCGACTGGGTCGCCGCCGTCGGCCCCACCGTCGACCCCATGGCCGACCCCTCCCACACCGCCCGCTCCCTGCACTGGGCCCGCGAAGCGCTCGCCCTCGCCCGCCGCGGCCTGCTCCCCGCCGACGACCTCGTCATCGCCGCCGACCACATGCCCGTCCTGACCATCATGCGCAGCCGGGAACTGGTCCTGCTGGTCGCCGCCCACCGCCTCAAACCCCTGCAGTCCGTCCGCCCCTCCCAGCGCGTCCGCCTGGCCCGCACCCTCCTGGAGTGCCTGCGCTGCGGCTTCAACGCCACCGAAGTCGCCGCCCGCCTCCAAGTGCACCCCCAAACCGTCCGCTACCGCCTCCACCAGCTCCACGACCTGTTCGGCGACATCCTCCACGACCCCGAACGCCGCCTCGAACTGGAAATGGCCCTGCACGCCTGGCTCGCCCGCTCACCGCCCCACGACCACGACGAACCACCGGCCCCGCCCGCCGAGGCCGACGTCATCCCCCTGACGCCCCTGCGCTGACCTCGCCCCTCACAGGCCCGGCCGCCCCCACCCACCGGCCGGCCTGGACGCGTCTTTCAAAGACCCCGGCACAAGGCGCGGACGAATCCCAACGGCCGCCCCGTCCGCATCCGAACCGGGTGCCTGGCTCCCGTGGACAGTGCGACGCGCCCCCTCACGCGGTCGCCTTCATGATGCGGTGCATCCACCGAACCGGCCGTCCGGCGCCCCGCGGCGCTCGCCTGTCTCTTCCCGCATCGACGGAACACCGGGCACCATCCCGGCCCGACGGCCGGCCACCTCAACGGCACGATCACACGTCCGCGAGCACACCGGTCCCCGGCAGGGCCCGAACCCGTCGCCGCCCCCATGCATACCGCCACCCGCTACGGGCACTGCGCACAGAGACCGACGACACCCACCATCAAGGAGGCCCCAGATGACCGCCGAACTGCACGGCAAGACCGTCGCCCTCCTCGTCGCCCCCGAGGGCACCGAGCAAATCGAACTCACCGAACCGCGGCGGGCCATCGAAGACGCCGGCGGCACGGCCCTCCTGGTGTCCACCCAATCCGGGCGCATCCAGGCCTTCAACCACCTCGACAGAGACGGCACCTTCGCCGTCGACACCACCGTCACCGTCTCGAAAGCCGGCGAATTCGACGCCCTCGTCCTCCCCGGCGGCGTCGCCGGCCCCGACTACCTGCGCACCGTCCCCGCCGCGGTCGCCTTCACCAAAGCCTTCTTCGACGCCGGCAAACCCGTCGCCGCCATCTGCCACGGCCCCTGGACCCTCATCGAAGCCGGCGTCGTGCGCGGCCGCACCCTCACCTCCTGGCCCAGCCTCCGCACCGACCTGCGCAACGCCGGCGCCACCTGGACCGACCGGCAGGTCGTCAGCTGCCGCAACGGCCCCAACACCCTCATCACCAGCCGCGGCCCAGGCGACCTGAAAGCCTTCTGCCGGGCCCTCGTGGAGACCCTGCGCGCCCCCGCGCCCGCCCACCGATTGGTCTAGACCCCAGGGCTAGACCAATCGGTGAATCTTCGAAGACGGTGTCCTGCATGAACGCCCCTTACCAACCAGTAACAACCTAGGGTTGTGTCCGTGAACCGTCGAGCGAAGATAGTCAGTACCATCGGACCGGCCTGCTCCAGCGAGGAACAGATCTACGCCCTCGTCAAAGCCGGCATCGACGTCGCCCGCCTCAACATGAGCCACGGCGACCACGCCACCCACGAGGCCGTCTACCACCGCATCCGCGCCGCCTCCGACGCCACCGGACACGGCGTGGGCATCCTCGCCGACCTGCAAGGACCCAAGATCCGCATCGGCCGCTTCGCCGAGGGCCCCGTCCGCCTCTCCTTCGACGACGAGTTCACCATCACCACCGAGGACGTCCCCGGCAACCACAAGCAGGTCTCCACCTCCTACAAGGGACTCCCCGGCGACGTCACCGTCGGCGACACCATCCTCATCGACGACGGCCGCATCGCCCTCGCCGTCACCGACGTCGACGGCCCCCGCGTCCACACCCGCGTCATGGTCGGCGGCGTCCTGTCCGACAACAAAGGACTCAACCTTCCCGGCGTCCCCGTCAGCGTCCCCGCCCTCACCGAAAAAGACGAAGCAGACCTGCGCTGGGCGCTGCGCCTGGGCATCGACATGATCGCCCTGTCCTTCGTCCGCAGCCCCGCCGACGCCGAAGTCTGCTACCGCATCATGGAAGAGGAGGGCGTCCGCGTCCCCCTCATCGCCAAAATCGAAAAACCCCAGGCCGTCGAGGCGCTCCCCGAAATCGTCGCCGCCTTCGACGGCATCATGGTCGCCCGCGGGGACCTCGGCGTCGAACTGCCCCTCGAACAAGTCCCCATCGTCCAGAAACGAGCCATCGAGCTGTGCCGCGAAAAGGCCCGCCCCGTCATCGTGGCCACCCAGATGCTCGAATCCATGATCTCCTCCCCCCGCCCCACCCGCGCCGAGGCCTCCGACGTCGCCAACGCCATCTACGAGGGCGCCGACGCCGTCATGCTCTCCGGCGAGACCAGCGTCGGCCAATACCCCGTCGAAGCGGTCCAGACCATGAGCCGCATCGCCATCGCCACCGAACGCGACACCCTGCGCGCCGTCCACTCCCTGGACCGCAAGCCCGAAACCGTCGGCGGCGCCATCGCCCGCGCCGCCGCCGAAGTCGGCGCCATCGTCGGAGCCAAGGCCCTGGTCGCCTTCACCATGTCCGGGGAGACCGCCCGCCGCCTGGCCCGCTACCGCTCACCCATCCCGTTGCTGGCCTTCACCACCGTTCAGGCCACCCGCAGCCAGCTCTCCCTGGTCTGGGGCGTGGAGACCTTCATCGTCCCCCATGTCGACCACACCGACGACATGGTCCGCCAGGTCGACCAGGCCCTGCTCGAAATCGGCCGCTGCCAAAAGGGCGACCGCGTCGTCATCGTCGCCGGCTCGCCCCCCGGCACCCCCGGCTCCACCAACGCCCTGCGCGTCCACCGCATCGGCGACGCCATCGGCATGCGCCACTGACCCCGCACGCCCGGAACCGGCGTTTCCCGAGCGTGCCCGGCCTCCCACCGGCCGGAGCCGAAACAGGCGCGTACGCGGTGGAGCGCCCCGCCACCGCGCACGCGCCTGAACCGCAACGCACCTCGTCACCGGGCATGGCCCGCCACAGGGCCTGAGGCGATGCCGCAGGTCCGGCTCCGGGAGCCGGCGGACGGCGCGATCACCGCTCTGAAGGAGGGGAGAAGGCCCACCACGGTTTTCCCGGCGCGTGATGCCGCATGAGACGTTCCACCGAAGCGGCCGTGCAAGGCTCGCCGATGCGTGGTGACGCTCACAAAGACGCAAGCCGGCGCCGGCCCGGGTGAACGTCGTCGGACACGGGCACTGGCCACCGGGCCCGCCCGGCCCGAGATTTTCAAGGGCTGTTGACGACGGCTCTTGGGGGATGTGCTCTTGCCCCCCGGAAAAACTCAGTACTTCGGACCCACGAACTCATCCAGCCGCGCCACGGCGTCCTTCTTGGCGATCGAGATGGTGTTGCGCTTGCTGTAGCGCCATGCGATCCCGAGCCGGTCCAGAGCGGCGCCCAAGATCTGCAGGATGTCCTGCGATTCGTTGGTGAACAGGTAGCGGGGGTATTCGTACCGGCGTTCTCCGGACGGAAGCCTCCTGCGGATTTTATTGGTCAGACGGCAACCGTCCGAATGCAGCAGACCTCGGATGAATCGCTCCGTGTGCTCGTCCACGATCTGCTGCTGCCAGGCGGTGAGCCGGATCCGGCGCAGGTGCTTCTTGCCCGGGCCGTGCTGCGGGAAGAGACAGGGCCAATGCCGGGACATGCTCTTGACCTCGGTGCAGCCGGTGCAGGGGATGCGCCGGACCTTGTTGCCCGGCCGGATCGAACGGACCGCGTTCTCGCACTCGGTGATCAGGCCGGGCCAGGTGTCCGCGCACATGATGCGCAGAGCCCAGACGGACTTGGCGGGATCTCCGACGGGGGTGATGCAGCCGTCGCCCAGATACAGCCCGAGAAGGTATGCGTAGTCAGGACCGGGCTCGGGCAGGGAAGGGGTTTCCGCGCAGCGGGGGCAGCGCGAGCCGGCCTGCGCGGTCAACGCCTTTGCGGGGTCGTCACGCCATTCCTTCACCGCTGCGCGTGAAACTCCGATACGACGGCTCACTTCAGAGACGGTGAATCCGTCCTGGAGGAGCTTGAGTGCGCTCCTGCGCGTTGCGACGTCGTACATGCCGAGATTGTCTCAGGGAAAAACAAAAACCACCGCCGATATCGGCGGTGGTTACATCAATGTGCCCCGAGTGGGATTCGAACCCACACTGAACGGCTTTTGAGGCCGCCGGCTCTACCGATTGGCCTATCGGGGCTTTAAGCTTATGAGGCCGATCCTACCGGACGGTTGAGCGGACCCAACCTCACGCCAGGATAGCGCGTCCAGGTAGTCTCATGCGCGTGACCGAGAGCGCCCGACGAGTTGTGATCGCAGAAGACGAGGCCCTGATCAGGCTGGACCTCAAGGAGATGCTGCAGGAAGACGGCTATGAGGTCGTCGGCGAGGCGGGGGACGGCGAGGCGGCGGTGCGGCTGGCCACCGAGCTCAAGCCCGATCTGGTGATCCTGGACGTGAAGATGCCGGTGCTGGACGGCATCTCGGCGGCCGAGCGGATCAGCGCGGCGCGGCTGGCCCCTGTGGTGATCTTGACTGCTTTCTCCCAGCGCGAGCTGGTGCGGCGGGCCACGGAGGCGGGGGCCATGGCTTACCTGGTCAAGCCGTTCACCAAGTCGGACCTGACGCCGGCGATCGAGATGGCGGTGAGCCGGTATGAGCAGATCCGGGCGCTGGAGGCGGAGGTCAGCACGCTGACCGAGCGGCTGGAGACGCGCAAGGTGGTGGACCGCGCCAAAGGGCTGCTGCAGGAGCTCAACGGCTGGACGGAGCCGCAGGCGTTCCGGTGGATTCAAAAGACGTCGATGGACCGGCGTTTGACGATGCGTGCGGTGGCGGATGCGGTGCTGTCGGGGGCGCTGGGCCGTGATCTGCAGGTGGAGCGCGATCGGGGCAAGGAGCGCGGGTCGGGCGGGTCGTCGTGACAAGGTCCGCTAACGGAACGTAACGGTCTTATTTACCGACGGGTAGTGCCTGAGCACGGAGGTGTAACGAACCAGTAACCCTTCCGCGAGGGGGTGCTGATCTTTGTGGGGTCGCCGGTGTACTACGTTCCTGGCCTTCACCTGTTCTGCCGGTTGTGGCAGGTGAGGTGAGGGTGTCACGGGGTTCACTTGCAGCCGATCCCTGACGGGGTCCGATTGAAAGGTTGGCACCTTGCGGCGCAACATGATGAGGGTTACCGGCGCCATGGCGCTGAGCGCGGTGCTCGCGTTGAGCGCGGCCGCCTGTGGCGGTGACGACGGCGGGTCGGGCGGTGACGGCAACAGCGTCACCATCGGTTTTCTGGGTGACCTGACCGGTGAGAACTCGGGCATCGTCATTCCGCCCAAGCAGGGTGCGCAGCTGGCGATCGACGAGTACAACGCCACGAATCCGAAGGTCAAGATCGTTCTGAAGACCTACGACAGCCAGGGGCAGCCGGATCAGGCCACCAGCCTGGTGCAGTCGGCGATCAAGAGCGACAACATCGTGGGTCTGATCGGCCCGGCCTTCTCGGGCGAGTCGCAGCAGGCGGTGCCGGTGCTGGAGGAGGGGAAGATCCCCAACATCTCGGCGTCGGCGACGAACGTGACGCTGGGCGAGAAGGGCTGGAAGTACTGGCACCGGGTGGTCGGCAACGACTCGATGCAGGGCACGGGCGTGGCCGAGTTCCTGGTCCGGGAGGCCAAGGCCAAGAAGGTCTTCGTGGCGCACGACAACGAGGACTACAGCAAGGGCCTGGCCGACTACGTGACCAAGGGCCTGAAGGAGAAGGGCGTCACCGTCGAGCAGGACGTGGTCGACCCGCGGGCCTCTGACTACTCCTCCACGGTGAACAAGGCCAAGGCCTTCAAGCCGGACGCGATCTTCTACGGCGGCTACTACGCGCAGGGCGGCCGGCTGCTGAAGCAGCTGCGGGAGAACGGCGTGGACGCGCTGTTCGCCTCCGGTGACGGCTCGCTGGACAAGGGCCTGATCGAGGGTGCGGGTGAGAAGAACGCGGTGAACACCGTGGTGAGCTGCCCGTGCCTGATCGACCCGACGGGTGAGTCGAGCCCGGCGAGCAAGAAGTTCGCCGAGGCGTACAAGGCCAAGTACAACTCCGAGCCGGCGATTTACGCGGCGGAGGGTTACGACGCGGCCACGGCGTTCATCGAGGCGATCAAGGCCGGTAACACCACCACGGAGGCGATCAACGAGTTCCTGAAGACGATCGACGTGCCGGGTGTGTCCAAGCAGATCAAGTTCGACGACAAGGGCGAGCCGGCCGGCGGTGACGTCTACATCTACCGCGTCGAGGGCAAGGAGCTGCCGCTGCTGGGCAAGGCTTCGGAGGCCAAGCTCCAGTAGGGCGTCGGCGTAGTACGACGTTCTTGGTGAGTGCGCAGGAGCGGGAGCGCCACAGCGCTCCCGCTCCTTGACGAAGGCGACCAAAAGTGCTCGATAATCTTCTGATCAACACGGTCGACGGGCTGTCGCTCGGGGCGATTTACGCGCTGGTGGCACTGGGGTACACGATGGTGTACGGGGTGCTGCGGCTGATCAATTTCGCCCATTCGGAGATCTTCCTGATCGGCACGTGCGCCAGCCTGGTGGTGGTGAACGCGGTGGCGCCGTCGGCTCCGTTGAGCGGGGTCGCGCTGCTGGGGATCGTGCTGCTGATGGCCGCGGTGGCGATGGTGGCCTCCGGCGCCGGTGCGATGGCGTTGGAGTTCGTGGCCTACCGTCCGTTGCGCAAGCACGGTGCCTCGCGGCTGGCGGCGCTGATCTCTGCGATCGGCGCCTCTTTGTTTCTGCAGCAGTTCTTCGCGCTGTTCGTGATTCCCTGGCTTTTCGACAAGCCGAAGGAGGGCGGCCGTCTGCCGGTGCAGCCGGAGCAGCACTTCGTGGACCGGCATGACGTCTTTTCGATCGGCGGGGTCGGCGTGGCCAACGACAAGCTGATCGTGTTCATCGCGGCCATCTTGATGATGGTGGTGCTGGATCAGTTCGTGAACCGGACGAAGCTGGGCCGGGGGATCCGGTCGACGGCGCAGGATCCGGAGACGGCCGTGCTGATGGGCGTGAACATCGACCGGATCGTGACGGCGACGTTCGCGATCGGCGGTGCGATGGCCGGCGTGGCGGCGGCGCTGTATGTGCTGCGGTTCGAGGAGACCTTCTTCATGGTGGGTTTCCTGTTGGGCATCAAGGCGTTCACGGCGGCGGTGCTGGGCGGTATCGGCAACATCCGGGGCGCGTTGACCGGCGGCTTCGTGCTGGGGCTGCTGGAGATGTACGGCTCGATGGTGTTCGGTTCCGCCTGGAAGGACGTGGTCGCGTTCGTGATCTTGATCCTGGTCCTGATGTTCCGTCCCACCGGCATTCTCGGTGAATCTCTTCAGCAGGCGCGCGCATGAGCAGCAACGGCATCAGCAAGAGCGTGAGCAACGGCATCGGCAACGGCAAGGCGGCCGTTGGGCGGCTTGTGGAGTGGCCGCGTGAGTGGTGGGCCACGGCGCCGGGGTATGCCCGGTGGACGGTGTATCTGCTGCTGATCGCGGGTGCGCTGATCCTGCCGATGGAGCCGATCGGCCGGGTGATGAGTCCGCACTCGGACTGGGCGACGGTGCTGTTCTACCCGATCGGGGTGTTCATCCTGCTGGCGATCGGGCTGAACATCGTGGTGGGCCAGGCCGGGCTGCTGGACCTGGGCTATGTGGCCTTCTTCGCGGTCGGCGGCTACACGATGGCGATCTTCGGGACGAAGTACGGCTGGAACTTCTGGGAGATCCTCATCGTCGGCGTGGTGCTGTCGGCGATCTCGGGGTTGATCCTGGGGGCTCCGACGCTGCGGCTGCGCGGGGACTATCTGGCGATCGTGACGCTGGGGTTCGGTGAGATCGTCCGGATCACCGCCAACAACAGCGAGTACGTCAACGGCCCGCGGGGGATCGCGGGGATTCCGCACCCGCCGTCGCTGTCGGAGGTGGAGATCTTCGGGGTTCAGCCGCTGAAGTACGGGGTGCTGGACCCGCGGCCGTACTACTACCTGCTGGTGGCGCTGATCGTGCTGACGATCATCTTCGCCAAGCGGCTGGAGAAGAGCCGGGTGGGCCGGGCGTGGGCGGCGATCCGGGAGGATGAGGACGCCGCGGAGCTGATGGGCGTGCCCACGTTCCGGTTCAAGCTGGCGGCGTTCGCGATCGGCGCGGCGATCGGCGGTGCGACGGGAGTGGTGTGGGCCTCCAAGGTGATCTCCATCATTCCCAACAACTTCCCGTTCATCCTGTCGGCGACGATCCTGGCGGCGGTGGTGCTGGGCGGTTCGGGCAACATCCCGGGCGTGATGCTGGGGGCGTTCCTGGTGGCGTGGCTGCCGGAGCGGTTCCGGGGCCTGGAGGACTACCGGGTGCTGATCTTCGGTGCGGCGCTGGTGGCGATGATGGCGCTGCGGCCGGAGGGGATCTTGCCGTCCAGGCAGCGTAAGGCGGAGCTGGCCGAGGGCACCGGCGGCATGGGGAGCATGGGCGCGGAGGTGCCCACCGCTTCCGGGGCCGGTGCCGCGGACACGGACCAGGTCGAGGTGAGCAAGTGAGCGAGGAGAAGGCCGCCGGGGCGGCCGGGGTCTCCGCGCCTGCCGGGCGGGAAGCGCAGCCGGTTCTGCAGATGCAGTCGGTCACCATGCGGTTCGGCGGCGTGGTGGCGATCAACGGGCTGGATCTGACCGTCCGCGAGGGTGAGATCTTCGCGTTGATCGGCCCGAACGGGGCGGGGAAGACCACCGTGTTCAATGTGATCACGGGGGTGTACCGGCCCACGGAGGGCCAGGTGCTGCTGCGCGGTGAGCGGATCAACGGCAGGAAGCGGTTCGCGATCACCAAGCGGGGCGTGGCCCGGACGTTCCAGAACATCCGGCTGTTCCACAACATGACCGTCCTGGAGAACGTGCTGGTGGGGGCGGACGCCCACCACAAGACGGGCTTCATGGGGGCGGCGCTGGGGCTGCCGTGGCATCGGCGTGAGGAGCGCGAGGGCCGGGCCAAGGCTCGCGAGCTGCTGGAGTTCGTGGGCGTGGCGCACCGGATGGACGAGCCGGCCAAGAACCTGCCCTACGGTGATCAGCGGCGGCTGGAGATCGCGCGGGCGCTGGCGACCGATCCGCGGCTGCTGTTGCTGGACGAGCCGGCGGCGGGCATGAACCCGGCGGAGAAGGTGCGGCTGCAGGAGCTGATCGGCCGGATCCGGGATTCGGGACGGACGGTGCTGCTCATCGAGCACGACATGAGCCTGGTCATGGGGATCAGCGATCGGGTCGCGGTGCTGGACTTCGGGCAGAAGATCGCCGAGGGCCTGCCGCAGGACGTGCAGCGCGATCCCAAGGTCATCGAGGCGTACCTGGGGGCTCCGGCCGATGCTTCTTGAGGTCTGTGACATTCACGTCCACTACGGCAAGATCGCTGCGCTCAAGGGCGTGTCCCTGCAGGTGGAGCAGGGCGAGATCGTCACCTTGATCGGGGCGAACGGGGCGGGCAAGACCACCACGCTCAAGACGATCTCGGGGTTGCGTCCGCTGTCGCGGGGCCGGGTGCTGTTCGAGGGCCGGGACATCAGCCGGATGCCGGGGCACAAGCGGGTGCTGGCCGGGATCGGGCAGGCCCCGGAGGGCCGCGGGGTGTTCCCGGGCATGACGGTCGAGGAGAACCTCCTGATGGGCGCCTATGCCCGCAAGGGGGATCTGTCCAAGGACCTGGCCGAGGTGTATGAGCTGTTCCCCCGGCTGGCCGAGCGCAAGAAGCAGCCCGGGGGGACGATGTCGGGCGGCGAGCAGCAGATGCTGGCGATCGGGCGGGCGTTGATGGCCCGGCCGAAGGTGCTGCTGCTGGATGAGCCGTCGATGGGGCTGGCGCCGATGCTGATCCGGCAGATCTTCGAGATCATCAAGGAGATCAACCGGCGGGGCACGACGGTGCTGGTGGTGGAGCAGAACGCCCAGCAGGCGCTGCAGCTGGCGGACCGCGCCTACGTCCTGGAGACGGGGCGGGTGGTCAAGAGCGCGCCGGCGGCGCAGCTGCTGGACGACCCGGAGGTCCGGGCCGCTTATCTGGGCGGTGATCTGGACACCGGGGCGCCGACTGCGTCGGAGGGCTGAGCGGATGCGCGGTGGCCGCGGCCGGGGGTCTCCTCGGCCGCGGCCACTGGTGTGTGCGGCTTTCAGGAGGGCAGGGGCAGGTCGGCGTCGGGCGGCCGGCCGGTGAGGGCGGCGGCGCCGCTGACGCGCAGGGCGCGGGGGCGGGCGGTGGCGGGGATGTCGTACCACAGGTCGAATTCGATGCGCATGGCCGAGCCGAGGCGCAGTTCGTCCGGTTGCCGTTTGATGAGCATGGCGTTGTGGTCGGGGGCGTAGACGCGGCCGTGGTCGTCGATGAGGCGTTGCCGGGCGGTGCGGATGCTGACGGTGTTGCGGCCGGTGTTGGCGACGATGACGCGGATGCGCACGAAGCGTCCTTTGGCGGGGATGTCGGCGTGGCTGCCGACCAGTTCCGGCATGCCGGTGGTCAGCCCGATCACGGTGAAGGAGACGTCGCCGGAGGCGGCGTAGGCGGGCTGGACGGCCTGTTCGCCGGGCCGGACGGTGCGCGGCGGGAGGCGGTAGGTGGGGGCGGCGGGCTGCGGCCCGGCGGGGCTCGCCGAGCATGCCGGAAGCAGGGACGCGGCGAGCAGCAGGCCGGCCGCCGGCGCGAGTGGGCGCATGGCGTGACGGTAGGCGGCGCCGTGGGGGTGGTGGGGCGGGTCGCCGTTAATCGCAACCCAACCGCAACCGGGCGGGTACCGGGGCCGCCTTTGGGGCCGTACACCCCTTCCCCGGACGTACGTTGTCTACTCAGCGGCCCCGGCCCCTGTGGGGCAACGCTAGCGACGCATGGGGCCTGCTTGCAAAGGATGTTTTGTTCGCGGTGAGCGGGATGCGGCGGTATCCGCCCGGCGCGGCGGGCCTTTTACGGCCCCGCCCGGCCCGCACGGCTCGGCGGGTCGGTGCCGTGCGGGCCGTTCTTCCGCCGGGTTTTCACTGGGCGGGTGCGTCGCGCAGCATGCAGGTCAGGCGGGCGGTGCAGACCCGCCGGTCCTGATCGTCGGTGATGACGATGTCGTAGGTGGCCAGCGTCCGGCCGCCGTGCACCCGGGTGGCGACACCGGTGACGTGGCCTTCGGTGACCGACCGGTGGTGGGTGGCGTTGATCTCCACGCCGACCGCGATCCGTCCCGGCCCGGCGTGCAGGGCCGCCCCGGTGGAGCCCAGGGATTCGGCCAGCACGCAGGACGCTCCGCCGTGCAGCAGTCCGTAGGGCTGGGTGTTGCCTTTGACGGGCATCCGTCCCACCACGCGTTCGGCGCTGGCCTCCAGCAGTTCGATGCCCATGGTGGTGCCCAGGTCGCCTCTGGGTATGCCGCCGAACGTCTCGATGAGCCGGTTGCGGTCCTCCCCGCTGATGCCGCCGGGGGTCGCACTGCCCTGGTCGATCACGCATGCCTCCCTCAAAGTGTCGTAACGGAAGGCTAGGCTCAATCCGTGGAGACGACAGCACCGACCCCTGACAACGCCGATCGCGGCGCCGGCGAGGGCGGCCGGCTCCTGCTGCTGGACGGGCATTCCCTGGCCTACCGGGCGTTCTTCGCGCTGCCGGTGGAGAACTTCTCGACCACCGACGGCCAGCCCACCAACGCGGTCTACGGCTTCACGTCGATGCTCATCAACGTGCTGCGCGATGAGCAGCCCACGCACGTGGCGGTGGCCTTCGATCGTTCGGAGCCGACCTTCCGGCACGAGCAGTACGCCGACTACAAGGCGGGCCGGGCCAAGGCGCCCGATGAGTTCCGCAGCCAGGTCAGCTTGATCTTCGAGGTGCTGGACGCGCTGCGCATTCCCCGCCTGTCGGTGCCCGGCTATGAGGCCGACGACATCATCGCCACGCTGGCCTCCCAGGCGTCCGCCCAGGGCATGCAGACGCTGGTGGTCACCGGTGACCGGGACGCCTTCCAGCTGGTGAACGAGCACGTCACGGTGCTGTACCCGGTGCGGGGGGTCTCCGAGCTGGTGCGCTATGACCCGGCGAAGGTCGCCGAGAAGTACGGGGTGCCGCCCGAGCGCTACCGGGAGCTGGCCGCGCTGGTGGGGGAGACCAGCGACAACCTGCCCGGGGTGCCGGGGGTGGGGCCCAAGACCGCCGCCAAGTGGCTGACGCAGTACGGCGACCTGGACGGCCTGGTGCGCAACGCCGACAAGCTCAAGGGCAAGGCGGGCGCGGCGCTGCGCGAGCATCTGCCGCAGGTGCTGCGCAACCACCAGATCAACAAGCTGGACTGCGCGGTCCCGCTGGAGGTGGGGCCGGCGCAGCTGCGGCTGGGGCAGTGGGACCGGGAGGAGATCCACACCCTGTTCGACACCCTGCAGTTCCGGGTGCTGCGGGAACGGCTGTATGCGACGCTGTCGGCGGTGGAGCCGGAGGCCGAGGAGGGTTTCGCGGTCGAGCTGACCCGCCTGGAGCCGGGCGCGCTGGCGGCCTGGCTGGCCGAGCACGCCGGCCGGGCGGGGGAGCGGGTCGGGCTGGCCGTCACCGGCCGCTGGGGCCGCGGCACCGGCGAGGTGGACGCCCTGGCCGTGGCCACCGCCTCCGGGGCGGCCGTCTACGTGGAGCCGGCCGAGCTGGGAGAGGCCGACGAGCGGGCGCTGGCCGAGTGGCTGGCCGACCCGCACCGGCCCAAGGCGATCCACGACGCCAAGGGCCCGATGCTGGCGCTGGCCGCCCGCGGCATGACGCTGGCCGGGGTGACCAGCGACACCGCGTTGGCCGCCTACCTGGCGCTGCCCGGCCAGCGCACCTTCGACCTGGGCGACCTGGTGCTGCGCTACCTGCACAAGGAGCTGCGCGAGCACGCCGAGCCCGGCGGGCAGCTGACCATCGACGGCATCGCCGACGACGACGCCGCCCGGGAGCTGGCGGTGCGGGCCCGCGCCGTGCTGGAGCTGGCCGAGGCGCTGGACCGCGATCTGGAGCGGCGCGGCGCCGCCCGGCTGCTGCACGAGGTGGAGCTGCCGCTGACCGGGGTGCTGGCCGCCATGGAACGGGCCGGCATCGCGGTGGACGTCGACCATTTCATCCAGCTGTCGGCCTCGCTGGGCGGCCAGGCCAAGGACACCGAGCAGCAGGCGCACGCCGCCGTGGGGCACGAGTTCAACCTGGGCTCGCCCAAGCAGGTGCAGCAGGTGCTGTTCGAGGAGCTGGGGCTGCCCAAGACCAAGCGCACCAAGACCGGGTACACCACCGATTCGGAGGCGCTCAACAGCCTGCGGGCCAAAAGCGACCACCCGGTGCTGGAGCACATCCTGCGGTGGCGGGAGGTCGCCAAGCTGAAGAGCATCGTCGACTCCCTGATCCCGATGGCCGCCGAGGACGGCCGCATCCACACCACCTTCAACCAGATGGTCGCCGCCACCGGCCGGCTGTCGTCCACCGACCCGAACCTGCAGAACATCCCGATCCGCACCGCCGAGGGCCGGCAGATCCGGGAGGGGTTCGTGGTCGGGGAGGGGTATGAGTGCCTGCTGACGGCCGACTACAGCCAGATCGAGCTGCGCATCATGGCGCACCTGTCCGGCGATGAGGCGCTGATCGAGGCGTTCACCTCGGGCGCGGACTTCCACACCATCACCGCCTCGCGGGTGTTCGGGCTGCCGCCCGAGCAGATCGACGGGGAGCTGCGGGCCCGGATCAAGGCGATGAACTACGGGCTGGCCTACGGCCTGTCGCCGTTCGGGCTGGCCTCCCAGCTGGGCATCACCCCCGACGAGGCGCGGGTGCTGATGGAGGAGTACTTCCAGCAGTTCGGCGGGGTGCGCGACTACCTGCAGGGGGTGGTCCGCCGGGCCCGGCAGGACGGTTACACCGAGACCATCTTGGGCCGCCGCCGCTACCTGCCCGACCTGACCTCCGACAACCGGCAGCGCCGGGAGATGGCCGAGCGGATGGCGCTCAACGCCCCCATCCAGGGGTCGGCCGCCGACATCATCAAGGTCGCCTCGCTGCGGGTCGACCGGGCCCTGCGGGAACGCGGCCTGGCCTCCCGGATGCTGCTGCAGGTCCACGACGAGCTGGTCTTCGAGGTCGCCCCCGGGGAGCTGGAGGAGCTCAAGGAACTGGTCAGGGAGCAGATGACGGGCGCCTATGAGCTGCGCGCCCCGCTGGAGGTCGCCATGGGCACCGGCCGCACCTGGCAGCAGGCCGGCCACTGACCCCGCCGTGCCCGCCGCCCGGCCGGTGCCGTGGCCGCCCGGCGCGGTGCGCCTTTGCGACGCGCCGCCTGCGGCCGGGGCGAGTGCCCTGGCCGCCGAGGCGGGTGCGGTGCCCCGGCGGGGTGTGGGGCCGCGTGCCGGCAACGGTTCCGTGACGGGGCGGGACGCATCCGCGGGCCGGGCGGGGGTTTACCGGGGTGTTAGCCGATTGTGCTCGGGTGTGCGCTACCGGCGGGGCCGGGACGGGCCCTACGCTGGGGCCGACCCCTTCGGTGATCGACGGGAGGGCCGTGCCACCCCTGCACAAGCTCGCCGGTGTAGTGATCGTCTTGGCGGTGATCGTGGGGCTGGTCGCCCCGGACGCCGGAGGACAGGGCGCCGCCGAAGGGAGGACGGCGGGTGCGCCCGGCCCTTCGGCGCCGGCTGTCTCCCCGGCGGGGAGCGGGCGGCCGCGGCAGGCGGCGCGGACCGCCGCCACACCGGAGCCCGCCGCCTCCGAGCCCACCCCCGAGCCCACCATCGGGCCGGCCTCGGCCACCGCGCGGCAGGTGCGCGCCAACGAGCTGGGACAGATCCCGGTGATCATGTATCACCGGATCGTCGCCAAGGAGACCACCTCGCTGGACCGCACTCTCGGTGAGTTCCGCAAGGAGCTGACCCGGCTGGCGGAGGAGGGGTATGTGCCCATCACCGCCGCCGAGTTCGCCCGGGGGTGGATCGACGTGCCGGCCGGGCGGCACCCGGTGGTGCTGACCTTCGACGACGGATCCCCCACCCACTTCGCCTTGGACGAGCAGGGCGTCCCCAAGCCGGACACCGCGGTCGGCGTCCTGCTGGAGGTGGCCCGGCGGTACCCGCACTTTCGGCCGGTGGCCACCTTCTACGTCAACGACGACCCGTTCGGGCTGGGGGAGCGGGCGCCCGAAGGGATGCGCTGGCTGGTGGAGCACGGGTTCGAGATCGGCAACCACACCCTCAGCCACGCCGATCTGTCGCGGCTGCCGAAGGAGGGGGTCCAGCGGGAGATCGGCGAGGTCGAGGCGAAGATCACGGCGCTCACCGGCGCTCCCTCCGCCACGCTGGCCTACCCGTTCGGCGCCCGGCCCCGCAAGACGTCATGGGCGCGTTCCAAGCCGGGAAGCTACTCTTTCCGGGGAATCTTCCTGGCGGGGTGGCGGCCGTCACTATCGCCCTTCCATGCCGACTTCGACCCCGACGCGATCATGCGGATCCGCTCCGAAGGTAAAATCGCGGAAAACGATTGCCGTCGCTACTGCTCGCAGGCCTGGCTGGACTGGCTGGCCGACAACCCCGACGAGCGGTACGTCTCCGACGGTGACCCGGGCACGGTGACCTTCCCGGAAGGTAAAACCCCGGATTTGGCAGCCCGGTATCGTAGATACGGCCGGTCCTACTAGACTGGCCTACAAATCTTGCTAGAGGGGGGGTCTGTCGCCCGCGCGCAGGGCCGTATCCCACGATTGACCGTCGTGGCTGCGTCCCATATGCTGATCGCTGCGCTGTGGGCCTGCGCGTGCTTCAGACAGAGCAGGCTCGCGCTCGGTCAGGTCGACATCGGTATTTCAGGCGGACCTCCGCCGTCTCCGGTTTTGGCAGGGACGAAAAAGGGCCCTCTGCGCTGCACAGACGAACGATTCATGTCCGTATCCGGAGCCAGCCCACACATGACGAGCAGCACCGACACCTCGACCACCACTCCTCAGGTAGCGGTCAACGACATTGGCTCGGCAGAGGAGTTCCTCGCCGCGATCGACGAAACGATCAAGTACTTCAACGACGGCGACATTGTCGAGGGCACTGTCGTCAAGGTCGACCGAGACGAGGTCTTGCTCGACATCGGCTACAAGACCGAGGGGGTCATCCCCTCCCGGGAGCTGTCGATCAAGCACGACGTCGACCCCCATGAGGTCGTCAAGGTCGGCGACCACGTCGAGGCCCTTGTCCTGCAGAAGGAGGACAAGGAGGGCCGGCTGATCCTGTCCAAGAAGCGCGCCCAGTACGAGCGCGCCTGGGGCACGATCGAGAAAATCAAGGAAGAGGACGGGATCGTCACCGGGACGGTCATCGAAGTCGTCAAGGGCGGCCTGATCCTCGACATCGGCCTGCGCGGCTTCCTGCCCGCCTCGCTGGTGGAGATGCGCCGCGTGCGCGACCTGCAGCCGTACGTCGGCCGCGAGCTCGAAGCCAAGATCATCGAGCTGGACAAGAACCGCAACAACGTGGTGCTGTCTCGGCGCGCCTGGCTGGAGCAGACCCAAAGCGAGGTCCGCCAGACCTTCCTCAACACCCTGCAGAAGGGCCAGGTCCGCAAGGGCGTGGTCTCCTCCATCGTCAACTTCGGTGCGTTCGTCGACCTGGGCGGCGTGGACGGCCTGGTGCACGTCTCCGAGCTGTCCTGGAAGCACATCGACCACCCCTCCGAGGTCGTCGAGGTGGGCCAGGAGGTCACCGTCGAGGTCCTCGACGTCGACATGGAGCGCGAGCGGGTGTCGCTGTCGCTGAAGGCGACCCAGGAGGACCCCTGGCAGCAGTTCGCCCGCACCCACCAGATCGGCCAGGTCGTGCCGGGCCGGGTCACCAAGCTGGTGCCGTTCGGCGCGTTCGTCCGCGTCGAGGAGGGCATCGAGGGCCTGGTGCACATCTCCGAGCTGGCCGAGCGCCACGTGGAGATCCCCGAGCAGGTCGTGCAGGTCGGCGACGAGATCTTCGTCAAGATCATCGACATCGACCTGGACCGGCGCCGCATCAGCCTGTCGCTCAAGCAGGCCAACGAGACCGCCCTCGGTGTCGACGAGGAGAACTTCGACCCGACCCTCTACGGCATGCCGGCCGAGTACGACGAGCACGGCAACTACAAGTACCCCGAGGGCTTCGACCCGGAGACCGGCGAGTGGCTGCCCGGTTACGAGGAGCAGCGCGAGGCCTGGGAGCGGCAGTACGCCGAGGCCCGCCAGCGCTACGAGGCCCACCGCCGCCAGATCGAGGAGGCCCGCCGGGCCGAGGCCGAGGCCGCCGGCGCCCTGGAGGGCGACACCTCCTACTCCGGCGGCGAGGCCGACTCCGGCGGCGCCCTGGCCTCCGACGAGGCCCTGGCCGCGCTCCGCGAGAAGCTGTCGGGCGGTCAGTGACCTCCGCCGCCGCGGCGCTTTGACCGCCGCGGCGTGAACCACGACGCCTGTGTCCCCGGCCCCAAGGCCGGGGACACCGCGTTCTCGCCCCCGTGGTGGACGTCGCCGCCCACCGCCCCCAGGCATCGGCGTTGCTCCGCCGCCCCGGGAGGCGCGGACCGGGCGGCATCGCGGTCGTGCGGCCGGTGCGGGAGGCGGTGACCACCGCCCCGGCGGTGCCGCCGGCCCGCCGGGAGCCGAGGGCGGCGCCGCCACGGGGGTGCCGCGGCCCGAGAGAACGTCCCGGACCGGTGCTCGCCGGCTGAGCGGAGCCGGTGCGAAGACGGCGTCTTTTGACGGCCGCACCGAATGCACATTTCTGGAAAACCCCGCCGGGCGAGGGGCCGTGTCGGTCGATCGCCGGTCGGTGTGCGATGACATAATGACCATGGCCGGACGACGGTCCTCACGCTGGGGCCGCTCTCCGGCCGTGGTCGTTTTTTCCTGCGGCTTTCGTGGCCGGAGCAGGCACGACCCCGCCGAACCTCCCGCAGTCAGGAAGCGACGTCACGTGACCACCACCCATCCTGGAACCAGGCACCAGGACGCGCCGGCGATCGTCCCCCAAGGACCGGCGCGGCTGACGCTGATCGCGATCACGGTCGCGGTGCTCGCCCAGGTCCTGCGCCTGTCGGCACCGCAGTTCGACCATCTGGCCGGCTCGCTCGGCAACGCGGCCGCCGTCGCCGTGATCTCGGCGGTCTTCCTGGCCGGCATGGCCGCCCCGGCGCTGCGCGCCGCGACCGGCCCGGCCGGGCTGCTGCTGACCGGCGTCGGCGGGCTGCTGGCGGTGCGGCTGCTGGCGCAGCTGCTGTCCCCGCAGCTGTGGCTGGCGCTGCTCGGCACCGCCATCGGCATGATCGCCGTGGTGGCGCTGTATGAGGCGGCGCGGGGCCTGTCGGGGGTGGGGTTCGCCACCGCCACGGTGGCCGGGCTCGGCGCCGACACCACGCTGCGCATGGCGTTCGGCACCTGGGACCCGGTGTGGCGCTCCGGCCTCGCCGAGTGGGCGCTGTGCCTGCTGGTGGTCGGCCTGGGCGGCGCCGCCCTGGCCCGCGAGCTGCGCTCGGGCCCGGTGGCCGCGCCCGGCATCTCCTGGCGGGACGCCCTGGGCGCGGCGGCCTTCGGGCCGTTTTTGGCGCTGCAGATCCTGGTGCTGTCCAGCCCGGCGTTCGTGGCCTCCTCCGGCTGGCAGTCGCTGACCGTCGCGCACCTGGCCGTGGCCACCGGCCAGGGCCTGGCGCTGGCGTTCCTGGCCTCCGGGCTGGCGGTGCGGGCGGTGCCCGGCGGGGTGTGCGTGCTGGGCGGGACGGTGCTGGGCGTGGGCGTCGGCGCCGTCGCCGGGGCCTATGCGATCTCCGGGACGGTCGTCGTCGGCATCGTGATCTGCGGCCAGGTGCTGGCGGCCTGGCTGCTGGCGGTGGCCTGCCGCGCCCCGCTGCGCCGCGCCGGGCAGGGCGGCCCGGTGTGGCGGATCGACGTCGGCGCGGCGCTCGGCGGGTTCCTCATCGCGGCGGTGCTGCTGCCCTACCAGCTCAGCGCGGTCGGGGCGCTGCCGTTCCCCAACAACGTGCTGCCCGGCCTGGCCGGCATCGGGCTGGGCGCGCTGGCCGCCATCGCCGCCGCCCGCGGCGGGCCGCTGCCGGCGCGGGCGCCGCTGCGGGCGCTGGTCGGCGGGGCCGCGGCGTTGGTGCTGCTGGCGGGCACGCTGCTGTTCACCGTCACCAACCCCAAGGCCGAGCCGCGGGCCGCCGACCCCGCCAGGCTGCGGGTGCTGACCTACAACATCCACCACGGCGTCAACGCCGCGGGGAAGCTGGACTTGGACGCGCTGGCCGCCGTCATCGAGCGGCAGCGCGCCGATGTGGTGCTGCTGCAGGAGGTCGGGCGCGGCTCCCTGGTGTCGGGCACCACCGATGTGGGCGTGTGGCTGTCGCGCCGGCTCGGCATGCACCTGATCTGGGGTCCGGCCGCCGACGGGCAGTTCGGCAACGCCATCTTGACCTCCCGCCGGGTGCTGTCGTCGGGCAGCGCCCGCATGCCCAAGGGCGACTGGTCCCAGATCCGCGGCTATGTGTGGGCCCGCCTGGACGTCGGCGGCCGGCCCGTCTACGTGTGGTCCACGCACCTGGACGGCGGTGCCGATCGGGCCGCGGCCCGGCAGCGGGAGATCGCGGCGCTGCTGCGCGCCTGGGGCGGCGCCCCCCGCACGATCATCGGCGGCGACATGAACAGCGAGCCCGGCAGCGCGGAGATGAGCCGTTTCCTGGACGGCACCGGGCTGCGCGCCTCGGCGCTGGGCGACTACGCGCCCACCACCCCCGCCGGCAAGAAGGTCGACTGGATTCTCGGCACCGACGACCTGGTCTTCTCCGACCACGGAGTGCACCCGTCCAAGACCTCCGACCACTATCCGGTGGCGGTGACCGTCCGGATCGGGCAGTGACCGGCCGCCGGTGAGCACGGGACGGCCGGCGGGAGGGGACGCGGCGATGGACGCCCGGCAGGTGCGCATCCTGCCGGCCACCGAGCAGGACGCCGGGGAGATCCTCACCGTGCAGCGGGCCGCCTACCTGGCGGAGGCGCAGCTGTACGGCGACCCGTTCCTGCCGCCGCTGGTGGAGACCTGCCGGCAGGTGCGCGAGGCGCTGCGCGGCGACGGGCTGGCGCTGAAGGCGATGCTGGGGACTCGCCTGGTGGGGGCGGTGCGCGCCCGTTTCAGCGGCCGCACCTGCCTGATCGGCCGGCTGGCGGTGGCCCCGGACGTGCAGGGCCGCGGCATCGGCCGCCGGCTCATCGGCGCGGTGGAGGAGCGGGCCGCCGGCCGGGCCGACGAGTGCGTGCTGGTCACCGGGCATCTCAGCGAGGGCAACCTGCGGCTGGGGCGGAGGCTGGGCTACCGCGAGGGGCGCCGGGAACGGGTCGCCGCCCACCTGACGTTCGTTCACCTGCGCAAACCGCTCCCACCGCCCGCTTGAGCCCGATGCACCCCGATCCGGGGCGAAGGGGAGGGCACCGGCTAGGCTCGGGCCGTGTTGCGAGTGGGATTGACCGGTGGAATCGGTTCCGGCAAAAGCGAGGTGTCGGCGCGGCTGGCGGCCCGTGGCGCGCTCATCATCGACGCCGACAAGATCGCCCGTGAGGTGGTGGCGCCGGGCACCCCGGGCCTGGCCGCCGTGGTGGCCGAGTTCGGCGAGGAAGTGCTGCTGCCGGACGGCTCCATGGACCGGGAGAAGGTCGGTTCGATCGTGTTCGCCGACGCCGAGCGCCGCGCCGCCCTCAACGCGATCGTCCACCCCCTGGTGGGGCAGCGCATGGAGGAGCTCGTGGCGGCCGCCCCCCGGGACGCCATCGTGGTCTATGACGTCCCGCTGCTGGTGGAAAACGGCCTGGCGGAGATGTACGACGTGGTCGTGGTGGTGGACGTGCCGGTGCAGACCCAGATCGAGCGGCTCACCACCCGGCGCGGCATGAGCGAGTCCGACGCCCGGGCGCGGATCGCGGCGCAGGCCTCCCGGGAGCAGCGGCTGGCGGTCGCCGACCACGTCATCGACAACTCCGGGACGCTGCAGGAGCTGGAGGAGCGGGTCGAGGCGCTGTGGGCGGAGCTGACCGAGCGGGCCGCGGCGTCCTGAACCGGCCGCCGAAAAACAGGTGCCGGGAGGCCCCGGAATGAGATATATCGGGTCTTGGTTCGCTTAGGGTCGCTTCATGTTCAGGGGTCCGGGGACGGCGATGGAGCCGAAGAGAAGATCACGGATGCTGGACGTCTCACTGGCGATCGGTTCCGCGGTCATCGATGCGGCGCTGATGCAGGCCGCCGGGCTGAACACCTCCTGGACTCCCCGCTGGGCGGCGCTCGCCGCGGCCGTCCTGCTCGGCCTGGCCCTGGTGGTGCGCCGCCACCGCCCGGTCGCCCTGGCCGGCGTCGTGGTCGCCGCCGGGGCGCTCACCGGGGCGGGCGCCGTCTCCGGCCTCATCGCGCTGTACTCGCTGGGCGCCTACGCCTCCTCCCGGCGGGCCGTGATCTGCCTTGCGGCGGCGGCGATCGCGGCGTTCACCCTGCAGCCGGAGCCGGGGCTGCGGCATGAGGAGCCGCTGTGGCTGCGCCTGGCCGTCGCCGCCGTCTTCGTCGCGCCGCCGGTGCTGCTGGGCCTGTACATGGGCACCCGCAAGCAGCTCATCGCCTCGCTGCAGGAACGCACCCGGCGGCTGGAACGCGAACGGACCCTGCTGGCCGAGCGCGCCCGGGTGGAGGAACGCGCCCGCATCGCCCGGGAGATGCACGATGTGGTGGCCAACCGGGTCAGCGTCATGGTGGTGCACGCCTCGGCGCTGAAGGCGATCGCCGCCCGCGACCCCGAGCGCGCCGCCGAGACCGCCGCCGTCATCGCCGACATGGGCCGGCAGGCGCTGGAGGAGCTGCGCCAGGTGATCGGGGTGCTGCGGCTGGGAGAGACCAGCGGCCCGCAGCCCACGCCCACCCTGGAGGACTTCCGCCGGCTGGTGGACCAGTCCGGGGCGGCCGGGCTGAAGGTCAGCCTGACCACGGAGATCGAGGACGGGACGCTGCCGCCGGAGGTGGCCCGCACCGCCTACCGGGTGCTCCAGGAGGCGCTCACCAACGTCCACAAGCACGCCGGCGGCGCCGACACCTGCGTGCGGATCCGGCAGATGCCGGACGTCATCGAGATGGCGGTGGAGAACGAGCCGGGCGACGAGCCCGGCCACGCCCTGCCCGGCGGCGGCAACGGCCTGGTGGGGCTGCGGGAGCGGGTCACCGCGCTGGGCGGCTCCCTGGAGGCCGGGCCGCGGCCGGGAGGGGGGTTCGCCGTCCACGCCCGCATCCCGCTGCCCGCCGTCTCCTGAAGGCCGCCGTCCCGCCGGCCGCCCCCCATGGGCGGAAGTGGACGGAAACGTCACACCGGCTGCGTACAGTGGGGCACGTGGGCGCGAGCCGTCCCCCGCCCGTTCGGCTCGCGCACGGGGGCCGGGGGCCGTCCCCGCAGGAACGGGACCAGGGAGGAACGACGTGCGGCCTGTCACCGATCTGCAGCGCAAGGACGCGCCCTTCAAGGTCGTCACGGACATGACGCCCTCGGGCGACCAGCCGCAGGCCATCGCCGAACTGGAGGCGCGGATCCGGCGCGGCGACCGCGACGTGGTGCTGCTGGGCGCCACCGGCACCGGCAAGACCGCCACGGTGGCCTGGCTGATCGAGCGGCTGCAGCGGCCGACGCTGGTGATGCAGCCGAACAAGACGCTGGCCGCCCAGTTCGCCAACGAGCTGCGCCAGATGCTGCCGCACAACGCCGTCGAGTACTTCGTGTCGTACTACGACTACTACCAGCCCGAGGCCTACGTCCCCCAGACCGACACCTACATCGAAAAGGACTCCTCCATCAACGAGGAGGTCGAGCGGCTGCGGCACTCGGCCACCAACTCGCTGCTGACCCGCCGCGACACCGTGGTGGTCGCCTCGGTCTCCTGCATCTACGGCCTGGGCACCCCGCAGGAGTACGTCGACCGCATGGTGACGCTGCGGGTCGGCATGGAGATCGACCGGGACGCGCTGCTGCGCAAGCTGGTCGACATGCACTACACCCGCAACGACGTGGCCTTCACCCGGGGCACCTTCCGGGTCCGCGGCGACACCGTGGAGATCATCCCGCAGTACGAGGAGCTCGCCGTCCGGATCGAGATGTTCGGCGACGAGATCGAGCGGCTGGCCACGCTGCACCCGCTCAACGGGGAGGTGCTCGGCGACAGCGACGAGGTGCACATCTTCCCCGCCTCCCACTACGTGGCCGGCCCGGAGCGGATGGAACGCGCGATCGCCGGGATCGAGGCCGAGCTGGCCGAGCGGCTGGCCGAGCTGGAGGCCCAGGGCAAGCTGCTGGAGGCGCAGCGGCTGCGCATGCGCACCACCCACGACATCGAGATGATGCGGCAGGTCGGCACCTGCTCCGGCATCGAGAACTACTCCCGCCACATCGACGGCCGCGAGCCCGGCAGCCCGCCGCACACCCTGCTGGACTACTTCCCCGAGGACTTCCTGCTGGTCATCGACGAGTCGCACCAGACCGTCCCGCAGATCGGCGCCATGTACGAAGGGGACGCCTCCCGCAAGCGGATGCTGGTCGAGCACGGTTTCCGGCTGCCGTCGGCGCTGGACAACCGCCCGCTGAAGTGGGAGGAGTTCTGCGAGCGCATCGGCCAGACCGTCTACCTGTCGGCCACCCCGGGGCCGTATGAGCTGAGCCGGGTCGGCGGGGACGTGGTCGAGCAGGTCATCCGGCCCACCGGGCTGGTGGATCCGGAGATCGTGGTCAAGCCCACCAAGGGGCAGATCGACGACCTGGTCCACGAGATCCGGCTGCGCGCCGAGCGGGACGAGCGGGTGCTGGTCACCACGCTCACCAAGAAGATGGCCGAGGACCTCACCGACTACCTGCTGGAGCTGGGCATCCGGGTCCGTTACCTGCACAGCGAGGTCGACACGCTGCGGCGCATCGAGCTGCTGCGGGAGCTGCGCAGCGGCGAGTTCGACGTGCTGGTCGGCATCAACCTGCTGCGCGAGGGCCTGGACCTGCCGGAGGTGTCGCTGGTGGCCATCCTGGACGCCGACAAGGAGGGCTTCCTGCGCTCGGAGACCTCCCTGATCCAGACCATCGGCCGGGCCGCCCGCCACGTCTCCGGCCAGGTCCACATGTACGCCGACCAGATCACCCCGTCCATGGCCCGCGCCATCGAGGAGACCAACCGGCGCCGCGCCAAGCAGCAGGCCTACAACGCCGAGCACGGCATCGAGCCCAAGGCGCTGCGCAAGCGCATCGCCGACATCCTCGACTCCCTGGTCCGCGAGGACGCCGACACCCAGACCCTGCTGGGGGACGGACGCCGGCTCAGCCGCGGCAAGGCCCCCGTGCCCGGCCTGGCCCCCCGCACCCGCCAGGCCGGCCGTCACGCCGCCGACCTGGTCGGCGAGCGTCCCCGGGAGGAGCTGGAGTCGCTCATCGAGCAGATGACCGAGCAGATGCACCAGGCCGCCGCGGATCTGCAGTTCGAGCTGGCCGCCCGGCTGCGCGATGAGATCAAAGAGCTCAAGCGCGAGCTGCGCGACATGAAGGAGGCCGGCGTCCACTGAGCCTTTCCCAGCAGGAGGTCTCACCGGGCCGGGACGGCGACCCGGGCGGTGCCCGGGGGCATGAGGCTGCAGGTCACGGCACCGTGCCCGACTGCGGCGCCCCCGTGGGCGATCTGCGGGAGCGGCGGGCGGAGAAAAGCCCGCCGGCCCTTGACGGAGCGCCGCGGGCGCGCCCTCGGGACGTGCAGGCGGAGATGACGGTGCGGACGGCCCGCGAAGAGGAGCTGGCGCTGCTTCCGGAGATCGAACGCAGCGCCGATACGCTCTTTCAGCGCCTGGGCATCGTCTTCCCGCCCGGGCCCACGGTGATCGAGGAGATCGGAGCGGACGCCCGGGTGCTGGTCGCCGGGGAGCCGCCCATCGCCTTCGCCGCGGTCATCGAACTGGACGGGCACCCCCATCTGGAGCAGATCGCCGTGGCCGCCGAGTTCACCGGCCGCGGGATCGGCGGGCTGCTGCTGGAACGGGTCATCGCGCAGGCCGCCGGCCCGCTGACGCTGATCACCTTCCGCACGGTGCCGTGGAACGGGCCGTGGTATGCCCGGCACGGTTTCACCGAGCTGCCCGGCGACCGATGGGGACCCCGGCTGCGGGCGCACTGGCAGGCCGAGATCGACGCCGGGTTGCACGCCCTGGGACCCCGGACGGTCATGTGGCGGCGGGGCGGCCGCTGACGGCCTGCCGGTTTTCGGGTGGCGGCCGCTTCGCCGGAGCCCGGCACGCGAATTCCCTGCCGTTGCCGTCGCTTGGCGGCGCCGGTCACCGAGTAAAAGATCACTCCTCCGTCGCGAAGAGAAGATCTTTTTCCGGAAGTCCGGAAAACGCTAGGGACGAGGGCCGGCGGCAAGCATATCCGACTTTACCTTTTTAAGAGATATATGGCGTGAGCTTGGGGTTGGGGGCGTTGAGGTCAAGGGCATTGGGGGGAATTGATACATATCAAGTGGTGTGTCGAGCGGGTCACTGCTTGAGGATCGACTAAGCAGTTCGAAACAGCGATGCGGACGGTGGGTCGTATGACGAGCATGACGGTGCATCGGGAGGACGACTTCGCGACCACCGTGCTGCGGCACGGAGATCGCGCAGTGGTCTATGTCTCAGGAGATGTCGACCTGAGCACCGAGGACCATCTGCGACAGGCCCTGCTGTCCCTGATCGGCGAACAGCGGGTGCGTCAGGTGGTCGTGGACCTGCGCGAGATCGGCTTCTTCGGCTCCGACGGACTGCGAGTGCTGGCCCAGGCGCAACTGGCCTCCGAACTCGAAGGGGTCACGCTGACATTGGCCGCGGTGCCGCCGAACGTGCTGCGCATCATGGAGATCACCGGCATGGCGGGCTCGTTCCGCATCCGCAAGCTCGCCCCCACCTGATCGCCCTTCGCCCTCGGCGAGCCCGGCGCCGGGCTCGCCGAGGGCTTTTTCGTGCCCGTGCGCGGGATATGACGGCCGGGGAACGCCGTGGAGGCCCAGGTGGAACGTCTCGGGCCGTCCTTGGCGGCTGTGCTTTTCCGTACGTGGCCTCGGCGCCGGGGACAGAAAGCCCGGCGATGCCGGGCATCGTCCTAGATCGCGGCAACGTCCCCCGGCGGTGCCCGCGTGCTCTCGCTCCCGGTGGAAGCGTGTCGCAAGGGACGCTCTTGAACCAAGGTGAGACGCCGATCTGACGATTTCAGTCAGATCGGTCAGAAGGTCAGTTCGTGGCCGCTGGAACTGAATCTTTTTCAGAATGCCGCGCCCGCAGGCCGGGACGGATGCGCGGCGCCGGGGGACGGAGGTGCTACGGAGTTGGGCGGCTCCTCAGGCTCCCGCCTCCTTGGCGCCTGGGGCCCCACTCTGCCGGAGGTGCACACCGCCCCTGGCAAAAGGGGGGCAGGGAGGCGCGACCTGTGCGGCCCTCCGGGCGTCCTCGTGCGACTCTCGGGGGCGTATGACGTGAGCGCGGACGGCTTCCGCCCGGATCACCACTTGTGATCTACAACGTAAAGCCGGGAACCGGTGATGTTGAACAGGCGTCTCTCCTCATGCGAACGGTGAGAAGAGGAGGGGCATGACCGGCCCGGTCTTGCTGGCCATCGGCCCGCTGGTGGCGCTGCCGGCGGTGCGCTGCGAGGTCTTCGGCCTCGGCTGCCGCCGCCCGGCGCCGCAGCCGTCGGCGGCCGAGCCCGCCCGCACCGCCACGCCCCGCCCGCTCACTCCCGTGGAGGCCGCCACCTGGGGTTCCTATGTGGCGCTCGGCGACTCCTACTCGGCGGGGGAGGGCGCCTACGCCACGGCGGCCGACCGGGCGCCGACCAATCGGTGCCGCCGCACCTCGCAGGCCTACTACCACACGATCGCCAAGGAGTTCCGCTTCGCCGGCGGGAGCGCGCTGTGGGCGTGCAGCGGCGCCACCACCCAGCACGTGCTCAAGGGCAAGGCGGGGGAGCCGCCGCAGATCGAGCGGGTCAACGCCGGCACCAGCCTGGTGACCATCAGCGTGGGCGGCAACGACGCGGGGTTCTCCCGGGTGCTGGCGGGCTGCGTGATCCGGGTGCCGTGGAGCCGGGCCTGCCGGGACCAGGGCGGTGAGATCGCCGACCGGCTGGCGGCGCTGCGCCTTTCCCTGGCCGAGGTGCTGGACGCGATCACCGAGCGCGCCCCGCGCGCCCGGGTGATCGTGCTGGGCTATCCGCGTCTGTTCGCCGAGACCGAGGGGGCCGCCGGCGACAATTTGAGCATCGGCGACCAGCAGTGGCTCAACTCCCAGGCCCGGGCCCTCAACGAGGTCATCCGGCAGGTGGCGGCCGACCGCGACCACCAGATCGCCGCGAGCGGGGGAGCCGGCAGCGTGGAGTTCATCGACGCCTACAGCGCTTTCGCCGGGCATGAGGTCGGCACCCCCGACCCCTATGTCAACGGGCTGAAGGTCGATCTGGCGGCGCTGGCGGCCGAGCCCGCCAGCTTCCATCCCACCGCGGGCGGCTACCGGGCCCTGGCCGCCCTGGTCAGCCAGCAGATCAAGGCCGGCCCCGGCCGTCCCCTCCACCAGTACCGGTGAGACGGGACGGCCGGGGCGGGGCCGTCACTCGCTCGACAGGGCGTTGAGGCGTTCGAGGGCCTCGGCGAACTCCTGCATCATGTCGTAGACGACCTGGCGGGCGGGGCGGACGGTGTTCATCAGCCCCACGCACTGCCCGACGAAGTAGTTGGCCAGTTCCCGGGCCCCGGGGTGGCCGCTCTCGGCGACCTTGTTGATCTGCCGCATGGCGCCTTCGGCCAGCACCATCTGCGTCGGCATGCCCAGCGGGCCGGGGCTGTCGGGGCCCTCCCAGGCGTCGGTCCAGGCCGAGCGGAGCTGCCGGGCGGGCTTGCCGGTGCGCGAGCGGGAGCGGATGGTGTCGCGGGAGGTGGCGGCCAGCATCTTCTCCTTGACGTGCGGCGGGGTCTCGGCCTCCTCGGTGGTCAGCCACACCGAGCCGCACCACACCCCGGAGGCGCCCAGCGCCATCGCGGCGGCCATCTGGCGTCCGGTGGCGATGCCGCCGGCGGCCAGCACCGGCACCGGGGCGACGGCGTCCACCACCTCGGGGACCAGCACCATGGTGGAGATCTCGCCGGTGTGCCCGCCGGCCTCGGTGCCCTGGGCGACGATGAGGTCCACTCCGGCGGCCACCTGGCGGCGGGCGTGCTCGACGGTGCCGACCAGGGCGGCGACCGGGACGCCGGCGGACTTGGCCGCCTCCACCATGCGCGGCGGCGGGGTGCCCAGCGCGCTGGCGATCAGCCGGATGGGGTGGGAGAGGGCGACCTCGATGAGGTCGGTGGCGCCCTTCTCGGTGACCTGCTCGCCGACGCCCTTGGCCTTGGAGCGGCGGGCGGCCTCGAAGTCCGGCAGCGGGACCTGGTAGCGGGCGAACAGGTCGCGCAGGAAGTTCCAGTGCTCCTCGGGCACCGCGGCGAGCATGGCGGCCAGCCCGCCGCCGGACTCGCCGGACTTGTCGCCGTTTTTGAGGTCGAGCTTGGCCGGCACCAGCACGTCCACCCCGTAGGGCCGGCCGCCGACCTGCCGGTCGATCCAGCGCAGCTCCTCTTCGAGCCGCTCGGGGGAATAGGCGACGGCGCCGAGCACTCCCATCCCGCCGGCGTTGGTGACCGCCGCGACCACGTCGCGGCAGTGACTGAAGGCCAGCAGCGGGAACTCGATGCCGAACATCTCGCAGACCTCGGTACGCATGGCTTGACGCTACTGGACCGAATGTCATTCGGTCCAGTCGGCGCAGGTCGTGAGCCCGCACACTCCCGGGCGGCCGGGCCCGGACATGGGAACGGCCCGTGCCGGGCCGGGCACGGGCCGTGCGGTCGCGGGACGGGGCGCCCCTTCCGCTCAGGCGGGACGGAACAGCAGGTAGGACTCGCCCTCTTCGGGGTGCACGAAGACGGCCCGCAGGGGGAGCCCTTCGCGCAGGGCGGCGGGGTCCACCTCGGTCAGCCGGCCGTGCAGCCAGGGGCCCTCGGCCAGCTCCACCAGCGCCAGATGCACCGGCGGCGGCGTGGTGCCGTCCTCGGCGGGGCGGCCGTGCAGCGTCGTCCAGCTCACCAAGGTCGCCTCGCCACTGGCCTCGGCCCAGCTCAGCTCGTTGCCGCCGCACTCGGCGCAGCCGGTCTGGTCGGGGGTCAGCCAGCGGTCGCACGGCTCGCACCGCTTGATCAGCAGCCTGTCCTCGGCGGCGGCGTCGAAGAACGGGTCGGTGCGGCCGTCCTTGCGCAGGATTCCCACGTCCATGGTCAGGCTCCCTTCCGGTGCGGGCTGACGATCAGCGTGGAGTGGTGCTCCAGGATGCCGCCGTTGCCGCTGACCAAGATCACATCGTTCTTGGCGACCTGGCGCTCGCCGCCGTCCCCGCGGGCCTGGATGATCGCCTCCGACAGCGGGGTCATGCCCCACATGTAGTAGGCCGACAGCTGCCCGCCGCCGGTGTTGGTGGGCAGCGCGCCGCCGGGACCCAGCACCCCCGACTCCACGAACGCGCCGCCCTCGCCCTTGGCGCAGAAGCCGTAGTCCTCCAAGGAGACCAGGACGGTGTAGGTGTAGCAGTCGTACAGCTGGCAGATGTCGATGTCCTGGGGGGTGACCCCGGCCATCTTCATGGCGATGGGCCCGGAGATCGCCGCGCCGGTGGTGAGGCCGAAATCACTGTCGCGTTCCATGCGGTGCACCGGGTGGCCCTGGCCCCAGCCCCAGATGTGCACGGGGGGACGCGCCAGGTCGGCGGCTCGGTCGGCGCCGGTCACCACGACGGCGATGGCGCCGTTGGAGACCAGGCAGCAGTCCAGCAGGTGCAGCGGCTCGGCCACCCAGCGGGAGTTCTGGTGATCTTCCAGCGTGATGGGCTCGCGCATCTGCGCCAGCGGGTTCATGGTGGCCCACTGCCGGGTGGCGACCGCGATCGCGCCGAGCTGCTCGCTGGTGGTGCCGTAGCGGGCCATGTGGCGCCGGGCGGCCAGCGCATACAGGGTGTTGACGTCGCGGAAGCCGAGCGCGGAGGTCATGCCGCCGAAGCCGTACCACTCCTTGGCGCTGCGCTTGTAGGCGGCGCCCGCGGACTGCTTGGGCCGCAGCGGCGCGTCGGCGAACACGCAGGCGACGGTGGACGCGGCGCCGCTGATCACCGACATCGCCGCGTACGCCACCATGGCGCCGGCGGTGGCGCCGAAGGACTGCATCACGGTCAGCACCCGCAGGTCGCGCAGCCCCAGCGTGCCGGCCAGCTCGATGCCGGGGGAGCCGCCGAGGCCGTGGCTGACCACCAGCCCGTCCAGGTCCGCCAGGGTCAGCCCGGCGTCGGCGACCGCCCGGCGCACGGCCTCATCGGCCAGCCGGCGCGGGCTGCGCCCGTACACCTTGCCGAGCTCGGTCATGCCGAGCCCGGCGATCGCCGCCCCCTCACCCATGGATCCTCATCACTCCTCCTACCGGGGTGTGTTCTCGGCAGCCCACGGTACCGAATCGTGTTCGGTATATGGCGTGCGCGGGCGGGGCGGGAGCGGATCCGGTGAACCGGGAACGGCTTCGTCCCGCGGCATGGGACGGGACGGCGCCCGGCGCGGCCGTGATCTTCGGTGGATCCGGGAGCGCCCGGATGGGCCGGCCACCGGGCGCCTTCGGTGATCTCGCCCACCTTGCGGCGGCGGTGAACCTCATCGCTTGCGGCCGGGCGGGGACGCCCGCGGCCCGCCGGTCAGCTGCGGGCGAAACGGTCGGTGGCCTCGATGAGGCGGTGCAGGATGCCCGGCTCGTCGTAGGAGTGCCCGGCGTCGTCCACCAGGTGGAACTCCGCCTCCGGCCAGGCCCGGTGCAGGTCCCAGGCGGTGGCCGGCGGCGTGCACACGTCGTAACGGCCCTGCACGATCACCGCCGGGATGTGCCGGATCCGCTCCACGTCGCGCAGCAGCTGGTTTTCCTCAAAGAAGCCGCCGTGGCGGAAGTAGTGGTTTTCGATGCGGGCGAAGGCCACCGCGTAGTCCGGATCACCGAAGTGCTCGACCAGCGAGGGATTGGGACGCAGCGTCAGCGTCCTGGCCTCCCACTGCGCCCAGGCACGGGCCGCCGCCACCCGGACCTGGCGGTCCGGCGACTCCAGGCGCGCCCCGAACGCGGCGATCAGATCGTCCCGCTCTTCTTCGGGAATCGGCTCCACATACTTCTCCCAGGCGTCCGGGAACAGCAGCGAAGCGCCCTCTTGGTAGAACCAGTACAGCTCGAAGGGGCGCAGCATGAACACCCCGCGCAGCACCAGCTCGCTCACCCGCTCCGGGTGCGTCTGCGCGTACGCCAGGGACAGCGCGCTGCCCCACGACCCGCCGAACACCAGCCACCGGTCGATGCCCAGGTGCTCGCGCAGCCGCTCCATGTCGGCGACCAGATGCCAGGTGGTGTTGTGCTCCAGGGAGACCGCCGGGTCGGATGCGTGCGGCCGGCTGCGGCCGCAGTTGCGCTGGTCGAACAGCACGATCCGGTAGGCCTGAGGGTCGAACTGGCGGCGATGATCGGCGGTGCACCCTCCGCCGGGCCCGCCGTGCACCATCACCGCCGGTTTCCCGTCGGGATTGCCGCAGACCTCCCAATAGATCTGATTTCCATCGCCGACGTCCAGCATCCCGGATTCGTGCGGTTCGATCGGCGGGTAGAGGGTGCGTAGCTCCATGGGCAGCGATTGTCTCACCGCTTGCGGCCCGCGTCGGCGCGTCGATGGTCTGTTAACAACGCGTTGAGATCTGGGTTCTCGAACCCAAACAGGGCAAACGCTGAGCCCGACGGCACTAGAGTGCAGGGTGTGAGCGACCTCAACGGATCGGGAGGCCAGCGGCCGGTGCAGGAACTGGGCTCGCCGTGGCCGGTGCTCGGCCCCGACTCAGGACCGCAGCCCGCCGTGCCGGCGCAGGCCGCGGCCGCTGCCGCCGGCCGGCCCGGCGAGCAGCGGGACGCCCAGCCCTGGGACATCGTCGAGCGGCTGCGCCAGATGGCCGATCTCATCGGCGACGCGCTGGCCGCCGGTGAGCGCAAGGTCATGGAGGCCGCCAAGGAGGCCGCCGCCCTCCAGCAGGAGAAGGAGGCCGCCCAGCGGGACGCCGCGGCCGCCTGGGGGGAGGTGCAGCGCGCCCGCGGCCAGGCCGAGCAGGCCGACCGCCGGGCCGGTGAGGCCGAACGGCGCGCCGCCGAGGCCGAGCATCGTGCCGGTGAGGCCGAGCGGCGGGTCGCCGAGCTGGAGCGGCGGATGGCCGAGGCCGCCAATGAGGCCGCCGCGCAGATCGCCGCGTTGCAGGCCGAGCGGGAGTCCGCCCAGCGCGATGCGGCCGCCGCCTGGAACCAGGCGCAGCAGTCCCGCGCCCAGGCCGAGCAGGCGCTGGCCCAGGCCGAACAGTCCGAACGGCTGGCCGCCGAGGCCGAACGCCGCGCCGAGCAGTCCCGCGCCCAGGCCGAGCAGGCGCTGGCCCAGGCCGAACAGGCCCGCGCCCAGGCCGCCCAGGCCGAACAGGCCCGCATGCAGGCCGAACAGGCCCGTGCCCAGGCCGAGCAGCGGATGGCCGAGGCGGAGAACACCGCCCGCCAGATGATGGCCCAGCGCGACTCGATGCGGGAGGCCCGCGACGAGGCCCACCGCGCCATGGAGGAGGCCGTCGCCGCCCGCCGTTCCGTGGAGGCCGAACGGGACCGCCTCTCTGAGCAGGCCGCCGAGCTGTCGCGGGCGCTGGAGAGCGCCCACTCGGAGCTGGCCGGCCTGCGCGCCAAGCTCAGCGAGGCGGAGATGGCCGCCGCCAACTTCCAGCACGCCGCCGCGGCGGCGGCCAAGGAGGCCGAGTCCGAGCGGCGGCGCGCCGCCGAGCTGGAGAAAGAACGCCAGCAGGCGCTGGAGGCCGTCCGCGCGGCCGAGCAGCAGCGCGACGCGGCGCTGCAGGCCCAGGCCCGCGCCGACTCGGAGGCCACGCTGGCCCGCGGCCGCGCCGAGCAGGCCGGGCGCGAACGCGACAACGCGGTGGCCGCGATGCGGCAGCTGGCCGCCGAACGCGACGCCATCGCCGAAAAGCTCGCCGAGCGCGACCAGTGGGTCGACCAGCTCGCCCAGGCCGTCACCGAGCAGCGCACCGCCCTGGCGGAGATGTCCCAGGAGCGGGACGCCGCCCGCACCGCCGCCGACCAGGCCCGCACCCTGGTCGACGAGCTGACCCGGCAGCTGCGCACCATCATGCCCAGCGCGGCTCCGCGGGTCTGATCCGCCCGCGCCGGGCGGCCGGCGCCCCGCCTTCCGATCCCGGGTGCCGAGCACGGTGATCCACGCCCCTTGCACCGTCGAATCGGCGTCCGACCAGGGGCGATACCGTCGTTTGCGCGGCCTGGACGCCTTTGCCGTGTGCGTCCCGCCCTGCTCGGTGTTCTCCGGCTGTTATCCTGGTGGCCCGTGGATAAAGCGGCCAAGCCCCGCCTCGCGACGA
Source organism: Thermomonospora sp. CIF 1 (assembly GCF_001896795.1). Taxonomy (NCBI): domain Bacteria; kingdom Bacillati; phylum Actinomycetota; class Actinomycetes; order Streptosporangiales; family Thermomonosporaceae; genus Thermomonospora; species Thermomonospora sp. CIF 1. Next base: position 164,287 of record NZ_MOYN02000021.1, on the reverse strand, counting down.
CCACGGGAGCGTCCTACTTGCCATCGGCAGCCACGGGTAGCCAGCGTCCTACCAAACATCTCTTCGTCACCGGCGGTGTCGCCTCCAGCCTCGGCAAGGGACTGACGGCATCCAGCCTCGGGCGGCTTTTGACCCTGCGTGGCCTGAAGGTCACCATGCAGAAGCTGGACCCCTATCTCAACGTCGACCCGGGGACGATGAACCCCTTCCAGCACGGGGAGGTCTTCGTCACCGACGACGGCGCCGAGACCGACCTGGACATCGGGCACTACGAGCGGTTCCTGGACACCGACCTGCACGGGTCGGCCAACGTGACCACCGGCCAGGTGTACTCCAACGTCATCGCCAAGGAGCGGCGCGGGGAGTACCTCGGCGACACCGTCCAGGTCATCCCGCACATCACCAACGAGATCAAAGACCGCATCCGCGGCATGGCCGAGCCCGGCGTGGACGTGGTCATCACCGAGGTCGGCGGCACCGTCGGCGACATCGAGTCACTGCCGTTCCTGGAGGCCGTCCGGCAGATCCGCCACGAGATCGGCCGCGACAACTGCTTCTTTCTGCACGTGTCGCTGCTGCCCTACATCGGCCCGTCCGGGGAGCTGAAGACCAAGCCCACCCAGCACTCGGTGGCCGCGCTGCGCAGCATCGGCATCCAGCCGGACGCGATCGTGTGCCGCTCGGACCGGCCGATCAGCGACGGCCTCAAGCAGAAGATCAGCATGATGTGCGACGTGGACCGCGAGGCGGTGGTCTCGGCGGTGGACGCCGCCAGCATCTACGACATCCCCAAGGTGCTGCACGCCGAGGGCCTGGACGCCTACGTGGTGCGCCGGCTGGGCCTGCCGTTCCGCGACGTGGACTGGAGCGCCTGGGACGAGCTGCTGCGCCGGGTCCACCTGCCGGTCCACGAGGTCACCATCGCCCTGGTCGGCAAGTACATCGACCTGCCCGACGCCTACCTTTCGGTCACCGAGGCGCTGCGGCACGGCGGGTTCGACAACGACGCCCGGGTCAACATCCGCTGGGTCAAAAGCGACGAGTGCGCCACCCCTGAGGGCGCGCAGCGGATGCTGGAGGGCGTGGACGGGGTGCTGATCCCCGGCGGGTTCGGGGTGCGCGGCATCGAAGGCAAGATCGGCGCGGTCCGCCACGCCCGCGAGAACGGCATCCCGCTGCTGGGCATCTGCCTGGGCCTGCAGTGCATGGTGATCGAGGCGGCCCGCTCGCTGGCCGGCCTCACCGACGCCGGCAGCAGCGAGTTCAGCGACGACACCCCGCACCCGGTGATCGCCACCATGGCCGACCAGGTCGATGTGGTCTCCGGCGACCGGGACATGGGCGGCACCATGCGGCTGGGCCTGTACCCGGCCGACCTGGCCGAGGGCTCCCTGGTCCGGGAGCTGTACGGGGCGCCCCGCGCCTCCGAGCGGCACCGCCACCGCTACGAGGTCAACAACCGCTACCGCGAGCAGCTGGAGAAGGCCGGGCTGCGCTTCAGCGGCCTGTCCCCCGACGGCCGCCTGGTGGAGTACGTCGAGCTGCCCCGCGAAGTGCACCCGTTCTTCGTGGGCACCCAGGCGCACCCGGAGTTCCGCTCCCGTCCCACCCGGCCGCACCCGCTGTTCTCCGGGCTGATCGCGGCGGCCATCAAGTACGGCGCGGCCCGCCGTTCCGGCGCCGTCACCACCTCATGAGCGGCGCCGAGGAGGTCCGCGACCGGCCCGAACGCTGGGAGGTGGTCGCCAGCGCCACCTCCTATGCCGGACGGCTGGTGCATGTGCGCAGCGACCAGGTGAAGATGCCGGGCGCCTCGGGCGTGGAGGTCGTCACCAGGGAAGTGGTGGTCCACCCCGGCTCGGTGGCCGTGGTCGCCCTCGATGAGGCCGAGCGGGTGCTGCTGATCCGCCAGTACCGCCACCCCGCCGGGCGCCTGCTGTGGGAGCTGCCCGCCGGGCTGCGGGACGTGCCCGGCGAGCCGCTGCGCGACCTGGCCGCCCGGGAGCTGCTGGAGGAGGCCGGGCACCGCGCCGAACGCTGGCACACCCTGGCCGACGTGCTCGTCTCGCCCGGCATCTCCACCGAGCGGTCCCGGATCTTCCTGGCCCGCGACGTCAGCGAGGTGCCCGCCGAGCAGATCGGCTTCCAGCGGGTGCACGAGGAGGCCGACATGCCGGTGGCGTGGGTGCCGCTGGAGGAGGCGGTGGCCAAGGTGCTGGAGGGGCACATCCACAACCAGCTCGCGGTGATCGGGATCTTGGCCGCCCGCGCCGCCCGCGCCGCCGGCTACCGCTGCCTGCGTCCCGCCGACGCCCCCGAGGAGTGAGTCTTTTCCACCAGCCGGCCCGGGGCCGCAGGCGGGGCGCAAAACGCGTCCGGCACCGCATCGCTCCGGGGCACGGCATCGGCTCGACCTGCGGGACGGCGCGGTGAAACGCGCCGATCGGCGCGGCCTGCGCGCACAACCGTCCCGGAACCGGCATCATGGGGCGGGTCGGACTATCGGCGGGTGGACGGGAGTGCTGTGCGTGGCGGCTGAGTCCGCGTTGGAGACGGCCGTGAGCCGCTACCTGGCGCACCTGGCCGCAGACCGCGGCCTGGCCGCCAACACCCTCAGCTCCTACCGGCGCGACCTGCGCCGGTATGCGCAGGCGCTGCGCGAGCGGGGCCGGTGCGCCATCGGCGAGGTGACCGAGGCCGACGTGCTGGGCTACCTGGCGGGCCTGCGCGAGGGCGACGCCGCCCACCGGCCGCTGTCGGACCGCTCGGCCGCGCGGGCGGTGGCGGCCGTGCGCGGCCTGCACCGCTTCGCCGTGCGGGAGGGACTGGCCGCCGCCGACCCGGCCGCCGGCGTCCGGCCGCCGGCCTCTCCCAAGCGCCGGCCCAAGGCGATCTCCGTCGCCGAGGTGGAACGGCTGCTGGCGGCCGCCGCCTCCGAGGGCACCCCGCGCGGGCTGCGCGACCGGGCCCTGCTGGAGCTGCTGTACGGGTCGGGGGCGCGCATCTCCGAAGCGGTCGCGCTGGATGTGGACGACCTGGACCTGAAGGCCGGTCTGATCCGCCTGACCGGAAAAGGCGGCCGCGTCCGCCGGGTGCCGGTCGGCGAGCACGCCAGGCGGGCCGTGGAGGCGTACCTGCGGCAGGCCCGTCCGCACCTGGCCAAGGACGGGACCGCAGGGCCTGCGTTGTTCCTGAACGCCCGCGGCGGGCGGCTGTCGCGGCAGGGCGCCTGGATGGTGCTGCGCGCCGCCGCGCAGCGGGCCAGACTGGTGGGGGTGTCCCCGCACACCCTGCGGCACTCCTTCGCCACCCACCTGCTGGACGGCGGTGCCGACGCCGGGGTGGTCCACCAGCTGCTCGGCAATGTCTCCGCCGAGCAGGGCCGGGGCGGGCGAATGTACGCTCTGGTCACTCAAGGGCTGCTCACCGAGGTGCACGCCATGGCCCATCCCCGGGCGCGCGCCGAGGTGTGAAAGCGCGCGCAATCTGCGCTTCAATCGATTCCCCCGGCGCGCGTCGGCTTGAGCCGCCGCGCGCCGTACCCCTAAAGTCCCCGTTTTGGACGGTAACCAGGCCGCCGGGAAGGTTAAAGCCGTGACCAGTACGCCGGAGGCAGCCGGGACCGAGCTCCCGGTCGCCCTGACCGATCCTCGTCAGGCCCTCGGGCCGACAGGGCGGCCCCTGCCCGTGTTCCCCGAGCCCGAGCCGCTGACCGAGCACGGGCCGGCGCGCATCGTGTCGATCTGCAACCAAAAGGGCGGGGTCGGCAAGACCACCACCACCATCAATCTGGGCGCCGCGCTGGCCGAGGTGGGCCGCCGGGTGCTGCTGGTCGACTTCGACCCCCAGGGCGCGCTGTCGGTCGGCCTCGGCAAGGGCGACCCCCGCCAGCTGGAGCTGACGGTCCACAACCTGCTGCTGGAGGACAACGTCAGCTGGGAGGAGGTCGTCCTCGACACCGGCTTTGAGAACATGGACCTGCTGCCCAGCAACATCGACCTGTCGGGGGCCGAGGTCCAGCTCGTCCACGAGGTCGGCCGCGAGTACATCCTGTCCGGGGCGCTCAAGCCGGCCGTCCCCGAGTACGACTACATCCTCATCGACTGCCAGCCGTCGCTGGGGCTGCTGACGGTCAACGCGCTGGCCGCCAGCCATGGCGTGCTGATCCCGCTGGAGTGCGAGTACTTCGCCATGCGGGGCGTGGCGCTGCTGATGGAGACGATCGAGAAGGTGCAGGCCCGGATCAACCCGGAGCTGAAGATCGACGGTGTGCTCGGCACCATGTACGACTCGCGCACCCTGCACACCCGCGAGGTGCTGGAGCGGATCGTGCAGGCCTTCGGCGACCGGGTGTTCCACACCGTGATCAACCGGACGGTGCGCTTCCCCGACGCCACGGTGGCCGGGGAGCCGATCACCTACTTCGATCCCACGTCCATGGGCGCCAACGCCTACCGGGAACTGGCCAAGGAGGTCCTGGCGAGGTGGGCCGAGACCGGTTGATCCCCGCCGGCCCGCCGGCGCGCAGGCCGGTGGGCCGCCGATGCCGGGTCAGTGCCGGTCTTCCATTACGGTGCAGGGTGTGAAGCACGCCGCCGCCCCCGAAACCGGCCCGCCGCGGGCCGCCGAGCAGGCGGACGGGCCGCAGGACGAGCAGCGCGCCGCCGGCTTCCAGGTCCACCTGGACAACTTCGAGGGGCCCTTCGATCTGCTGCTGGCGCTCATCTCCAAGCACAAGCTCGACATCACCGAGGTGGCGCTGCACAAGGTCACCGACGAGTTCATCGCCTACATCCGCTCCCGCGGCCCCGACTGGGACCTGGACCAGGCCAGCCACTTTCTGCTGGTGGCGGCGACGCTGCTGGATTTGAAGGCGGCCCGGCTGCTGCCGTCGGGGGAGGTGGACGACGAGGAGGACCTGGCCCTGCTGGAGGCCCGCGACCTGCTGTTCGCGCGGCTGCTGCAGTACCGCGCCTACAAGGAGGTCGCCAAGGTCCTCGCCGAGCGAATGGCCGAGCAGAGCCGCCGCTATCCCCGCAACGTGCCGCTGGAGCCCCGTTTCGCCAACCTCCTGCCGGAGGTGCTGCTGGGGCTGGGACCGGTGGAGTTCGCCCGGCTGGCCGCCAAGGCGCTGGCGCCCAAGGAACCCCCGCCCGGCGTCCCGGTCGAGCACATCTACCAGCCGAAGGCCAGCGTCGCCGAGCAGGCCGCCATCGTGGTGGCCAAACTGCGCCGGATGCGGCGGGCCACCTTCGCGGTGCTGACCGCCGACTGCCGGGGGACGTTCGAGGTCGTCGCCCGCTTCCTGGCGCTGCTGGAGCTGTACCGGGAGCAGGCGGTCGTCTTCGAGCAGGCCGAGCCGTTCGGGGAGCTGCACGTGGAGTGGACCGGCAGCGACGAGGGCGAGATAGCGGTCGGCGACGACTACGAGGGGACCCCGGACCGCCAGGACGGCCGGGGTGAGAACGGGGACGGAAGATGACCGTGACGACTGACCGGCCGGAGCCGGAGGCCGAGCCGCAGGTGGGGCTGCGGGCCGCCCTCGAGGCGATCCTGCTGGTGGCCGACGAGCCGGTGACCGAGGTCGCGCTGGCGCAGCTGCTGGAGCGGCCCGTGCCGGAGGTCGCCGCCGCCCTGCGGGAGCTGTCGGATGAGTACACCGCCCAGGGGCGCGGGTTCGATCTGCGCCAGGTCGCCGGCGGGTGGCGTTTCTACACCCGCGACACCTGCGCGCCGGTGGTGGAACGTTACGTCACCGACGGCCAGCAGGCCCGCCTGACCACGGCCGCGCTGGAGACGCTGGCCGTGGTCGCCTACCGCCAGCCGGTGAGCCGGGCCAAGGTCTCGGCGATCCGGGGCGTCAACAGCGACGGGGTGATGCGCACCCTCACGTTGCGCGGGCTGATCGAGGAGGCGGGACGGGACCCGGAGACCCAGGCCCACCTGTACCGCACCACCGGCTACTTCCTGGAGCGGCTGGGGCTGCGCAGCCTGGACGAGCTGCCGGAGCTGGCCCCCTACCTGCCCGAAGACCTTCCTGAGGACATCATCGAGGACGGACGCGCATGAACACCGACACCGGCACCGCAGAGCACAAAGAGGGCGTGCGGCTGCAGAAGGTCCTGGCCGAGGCCGGGCTGGGCAGCCGGCGCCAGTGCGAGCGGCTCATCGTCGAAGGCCGGGTCAAGGTCGACGGCGAGGTGGTCTCCTGGCTCGGCGCCAGGGTCGACCCGGCCAAGGCCGTCATCCATGTGGACGGCCTGCGCGTGGAGACCCGCCCGGAGATGCGCTACTACGCCCTCAACAAGCCGCGCGGGGTGGTCAGCACCATGGCCGACGAGCGCGGCCGCAAGTCGCTGGCCGACTATGTGGACGTGCCCGAGCGGCTGTTCCACGTGGGCCGGCTGGACACCGACACCGAAGGGCTGATCCTGCTCACCAACGACGGTGATCTGGCTCACCGCCTCACCCATCCCAGTTTCGGCGTGGAGAAGGTCTACCTGGCCGAGATCGTCGGGCCCATCCGGCGCGACCTGGGGCGGCGGCTGCGCGCCGGCATCGAGCTGGAGGACGGCCTGGCCAAGGCCGACCGTTTCCGCCTGGTCGAGCAGGTCGGCAAGCGGGCCCTGGTGGAGATCACCCTGCACGAGGGGCGCAAGCACATCGTGCGGCGGATGCTCAAGGAGGCCGGGCACCCGGTGCAGAAACTGGCCCGCATCAGGTTCGGCCCGATCAAGCTCGGCCGCTTGAAGCCGGGTAGCCTGCGCGCGTTGACCATCAAGGAGGTCGGCGAGCTGTACCGGGCGGTCGGGTTGTAAGGTCCCGGCGCGGCGTCGCCGGCCCGCGGCGGCACCCCCCGCCGCCGCGACCTTCGGCAGGGAGGAATGACGACAGTGGCGGTACGCGCGATCCGCGGGGCGACCCAGGTGGAGGCCGACGACCGGGAGCAGATCCTGGAGGCGACCACGGAGCTGGTCACCGAGGTGATGCGGCGCAACGGGCTGTCCACCGACGATGTGATCAGTGTGATCTTCACGGCCACCCCCGACCTCACCGCGGAGTTCCCCGCATTGGCCGCCCGCAAGCTCGGCTTCCACGAGGTGCCGCTTCTGTGCGCCACCGAGCTGGACGTGCCGCACGCGCTGCCCCGGGTGATCCGGCTGATGGCCCATGTGGAGACCGACCGGCCCCGCTCCCAGATCCAGCACGTCTACCTGCGCGGGGCTGTCGCGCTGCGGCTCGACATCGCCCAGTAGGCCGCTTGACCCGCCGTTTTCCGGCAGGTCAAAAGCAGGTCGGCGGATTTTCGGCACGGCCGGGGCCGCTACGCTGAGGGCGTGGAGAGCGACCAGGCGATGCGGCGCATCATCATCATCGGAACGGGGCTGATCGGCACCTCCGTGGCGCTGGCGATGCGCGAACGCGGCACCGAGGTGCTGCTGGCCGACCGGGACGCCGCGAGCCTGGAGCTGGCCGTTCAGCTCGGCGCCGGGACGCCGCTGCCGGAGGACGGGCCGGACGAGCCGGCCGACCTGGCCGTGGTGGCCGTGCCGCCGGCGGCCGTGGCGCCGGTGCTGCTGGATGCGCAAAAACGCGGCCTGGCCCACGTCTACACCGACGTGGCCAGCGTCAAGGCGATGCCGCTGCAGGAGGCCGCCGAGCTGGGCTGCGACCTGACCAGCTATGTGGCCGGGCATCCGCTGGCCGGCAGCGAGCGCTCCGGCCCCGCGGCCGCCCGCGCCGACCTGTTCCTGGGCCGCACCTGGGCGCTGTGCCCGGTGGAGGAGACCGATTCCCGAGCCTTGGAGCGGGTCCGGCAGCTGGCCACGGCCTGCGGCGCCCGGACGCTGACCGTGCCGGCCGCCGAGCACGACCGGGCGGTGGCGCTGGTCTCCCACGGCCCGCACGTGGTCTCGGCCGCGATGGCCGCCCGGCTGCGCGGCGCCGACGACGTCGCGCTCAGCCTGGCCGGGCAGGGAGTGCGCGACGTCACCCGGATCGCCGCCGGCGATCCGCGGCTGTGGCTGGGGATTCTGTCGGCCAACGCCGGGCCCGTCGCCGACGTGCTGGAGGAGGTCGCCGCCGACCTGAAGGCCGCCGCCGCGCACCTGCGCGAAGGCGGCGAGCACGCCCTGGAGCGGGTGACGGACCTGCTGGTGCGCGGCAACGCCGGACGGGCGCGCATCCCCGGCAAGCACGGGGGGCGGCAGTCCCGCTACGCGGTCGTCCCGGTCCTCATCCCCGACCGGCCCGGCGAGCTGGCCCTGCTGTTCCAGGCCGCCGGGGTGGCCGGGGTCAACATCGAGGACGTGTCCATCGAGCACTCCCCGGGCCTGGCGGTCGGCGTGGTGGAGCTGTCGGTGGAGCCGGAGGCGGCCCAGCGGCTGGCCGCCGAGCTGCGCGCCCGCGGCTGGTCGGTCCCCGGCTGAGCGCACCCGCCGGCCGCGCCCTGCGGTGTCTGCGGAAGATCCGGCATGCCGGTAGCCTGGGCCGGGGCCCGCGCCTTATCACCGGCGCCCCGCGATCCTTCACCTCGGCCCCGGCCGCCTCTTGCACCTTGGGAAGGAAGCACCGTGTCGCTCGTCATCGCCATCGACGGACCGTCGGGATCGGGCAAGTCCAGCGCCGCCAAGGGCGTCGCCCGCGCGCTGGGGCTGCGCTACCTGGACACCGGCGCCATGTACCGGGCCATGACGTGGTGGATGCTCTCCCAGGGGGTGCCCGTGGAGGACGCCGAGGCCGTCGCCGCGCGGGCCGGCGAGCCGGTGCTGGAGTGCGGCACCGACCCCGACGCCCCGACGATCTCGGTGAACGGCACCGACGTGTCGGGCCCGATCCGCACCCGCGAGGTCACCAACGCCGTCAGCGCGGTCAGCGCGGTGCCGGCGGTGCGCGAGCGGCTGGTGGCGCTGCAGCGGGAGATCATCGGCGATGGGGGGATCGTGGTCGAGGGCCGGGACATCGGCACCGTGGTGGCGCCCGACGCCCCCGTCAAGGTCTTCCTGACCGCCAGCGAGGAGGCCCGGGCGCAGCGGCGGGCCAGGGACCTGGCCGCCGACCCCGCGGTGACCGTGGAGCTGACCCAGGCCGAGCAGGCCCGCCGGGACCGGCTGGACTCCACCCGCAAGACATCCCCGCTGACCAAGGCCGACGACGCCTGCGAGATCGACTCCACCGACCTGACGTTGGAGGAGGTCATCGAGACGGTGGTGCGTCTGGCCAAGGAGCACGCCGCCACGGGGTGACCGATGGCGACGCCGTCCCGGGCGGGACGGCGGGAAGGCCCGGCACGCCGGCCGGGCGGGCCGCAGGCTCCGAGCAGGCCGTCCGCGGAGCACGTGGTACGGCAGGACGGCCACGAAGCGGAGTAGCAGTGAGTGAGCACGACGTTTACCAGTCCGTAGCGGAGGCCGCCGGCGACGGCGTGCGCCAGGATCGGGTGCCGCCGGTGGTGGCCGTGGTCGGGCGTCCCAACGTGGGCAAGTCCACCCTGGTGAACCGGATCCTGGGACGCCGGGAAGCGGTCGTGGAGGACGTCCCGGGGGTGACCCGGGACCGGGTCTCCTATGAGGCCGACTGGAGCGGGCGGCGGCTGACGATCGTGGACACCGGCGGCTGGCTGCCGGACGCCACCGGGCTGGCCGCGGCCGTCGCCGAGCAGGCCCGGCTGGCGGTGGAGCTGGCCGATGTGGTGCTGTTCGTGGTGGACGCCACGGTCGGCGCCACCGACGTGGACGAGGCCGTGGTGGACATCCTGCGCCGCTCCGGCAAGCCGGTGCTGCTGGTGGCCAACAAGGTCGACGACGCGGCCACCGAGCTGGACGCGGCGGCGCTGTGGTCGCTGGGCATCGGGGAGCCGCACCCGGTCAGCGCCCTGCACGGCCGCGGCAGCGGCGACCTGCTGGACGCGGTGCTGGCCGCGCTGCCCGAGCCGCCCCCGCCCACCGAGGACGCCGCCGGCGGCGGCCCGCGCCGGGTGGCCCTGCTGGGCCGTCCCAACGTGGGCAAGTCCAGCCTGCTCAACAAGCTGGCCGGGGAGAACCGCGTGGTGGTCGACGACGTCGCCGGCACCACGCGCGACCCGGTGGACGAGCTGATCGAGCTGGGCGGGCGGACCTGGCGGTTCATCGACACCGCCGGGATCCGGCGCCGCTACCGGGAGAGCCAGGGCGCCGACTTCTACGCCACGCTGCGCACCCAGTCGGCGCTGGAGCGCGCCGAGGTGGCGGTGGTGCTCATCGACGCCTCCCAGCCGCTGGCCGAACAGGACCTGCGGATCATCTCCATGGTGATCGAGGCCGGCCGGGCGCTGGTGCTCGCCTACAACAAGTGGGACCTGCTGGATGAGGAGCGCCGCCACTACCTGGAACGGGAGATCGACCGGCAGCTGCACAACGCCCGCTGGGCGCCGCGGGTGAACATCTCCGCGCTGACCGGCCGGCATGTGGACAAGCTGGTGCCGGCGCTGGACACCGCGCTGGCCGGGTGGGGCTCGCGGGTGCCCACCGCCAAGCTGAACCAGTTCTTCTCCGCCCTGGTGGCCGCCCACCCGCACCCGGTCCGCGGCGGCAAGCAACCCAAGATCCTCTTCGCCACCCAGGCCGATGTCCGCCCGCCCCGGTTCGTGCTGTTCACCACCGGGTTCCTGGAGGAGAGCTACCGGCGGTTCATCGAACGGCGGCTGCGCGAGGAGTTCGGCTTCGCCGGCACCCCCATCGACATCACCATGCGGATCCGGGAGCGGCGCTCGTCCCGGCGGAAGTGAACGGCGCCCGGCGCAGGGCTTCCCGGCGCCGGGCGGTTCTCCTATCGTGGGCGCAAAGCGAGAACGCGTTCTACTTTGCCGTCAGGGGGAGAGCCGCGTGAGAACCCTGCTGCTGGGCGCCGTAGCGATCGCCCTGGTGGGCTGTGGTTTCGCCTGGGACAAGCCGTGGCTGTGGGGGCTGGGGCTGCTGGTGGGCCTGGGCGCGCTGTTCGGCGACAGCGACCCGGTGGAGCTGGACGGCAGGGACCACGGCCCGGAAACCCCTATGGGCGTGCGCAAAATGCGCAATAAGGGGTTGTAACCGGCCCGGGGGACAATGCCCCCATGGAGCCTGAGGTCCTGGACGTCTGCGCGCGTGAGGAACCGCCCGGCCACTGGGACGCGGCGATCTTCCTGGCCGGTCCATCGCCCCGCGACGAGGCGGTGCCCTCCTGGCGCCCGCGGGCCGTCGAGGTATTGCGCGACCGCTGGAAGGCGCCCGGACGCCTGGTCGTCTTCGTCCCCGAGCACCGCCACGGCGTCTACGACGACTACACCGGCCAGGTGGAGTGGGAGGAGCGCTGCCTGCACCTGGCCGACGAGATCGTCTTCTGGGTGCCGCGCGACATGCGGACCATGCCGGCGCTGACCACCAACGTGGAGTGGGGCATGTGGCACGACTCCGGCAAGGTGGTCTTCGGCGCCCCTCCGCAGGCTCCCCGCAACAAGTACCTGCGCCACTACGCCGTCAAGCACGGCGTGCCGGTCGCCGCCACGCTGGACGATGTGATCGCCGCGGCCTTGGAGCGCATCGGCGAGGGCGCCCGGCGCAGCGGCGGCGAGCGGGAGATACCGCTGCTGCTGTGGCGGCAAGAGAGCTTCCAGCGCTGGTACGCCGCCCAGCGCGGCGCCGGCAACGCGCTGCGCGGCGCCCGGCTGCAGTGGCGCGCCGGGCCGTACTGGGGGCTGCGCGCGGCGGTCGAGGTGGCCGCCGAGGGACGGGTCAAGGAGGAGATCGTCTTCTTCCGTCCCGACGTCAGCGCCGTCGTGCTGTACCGGCCGGGCGCCACGCCGGAGGAGACGGCGGTGGTGCTGGTCCGGGAGTTCCGCGGCCCGGCCGCCACCGAGGACGGGTTCGCCCGCGCGCTGCCGGGCGGGTCGGGGCCGGGCGATCCGCGGCATGTGGCGGCGCGGGAGGTCGCCGAGGAGACCGGGCTGGCGGTGGATGCGGCGCGGCTGCGCCCGCACGGCTCCCGGCAGGCCGACGCCGCGATGTCGGCGCACCGCGTCCACCTGTTCTCCGCCGAGATCACCGAGGAGGAGCTGGCCCGCATCCGCGGCACCGGCCCGCACGGCCGGGCCGAGGAAGGGGAGCGCACCTTCGTGGAGGCGGCCACGTTCGCCGAGATCGGCCGGGGCCGCCTGGTGGACTGGGCCACTTTCGGCATGATCGCCGAGGTGCTCGCCGCCGTCCGGCGGTGACCCGGCCGGCTCATGACATCGCATTTGCCAGGGTCATTCGTTGGATGCCCTTGTTTCTTCGAGGGAAAAATCCCATTGATGCTGGTATATGCGAGGTGTTAGCTTTCTTGCGTGGCGACGTTCCGGATCAGTGAGGCCGCCGCGCTGCTGGGGGTCAGCGCCGACACGGTGCGCCGCTGGGTGGACTCCGGCCGGCTCGGCGCGGCCCGCGACGAGCACGGCCACCGCCTGATCGCCGGCGCCGACCTGGCCGCCTTCGTGCGGGAACGGCGGGCCGACCCCGAACCGGGGGCCCGGTTCTCCTCGGCCCGCAACCGGCTGCGCGGCATCGTCACCGACGTCGTCCGCGACACCGTGATGGCCCAGGTGGAGATCCAGGCGGGCCCGTTCCGGGTGGTGTCGCTGCTGAGCCGGGAGGCCGCCGACGAGCTCGGCCTCAAGGTCGGCGTGGTCGCCGAGGCCGTCATCAAATCCACCACCGTCGTCGTCGAAGTGCCCGGGCGCGGATGACCGGGGGAACGCCTTGATCAGGAGTGTTGCCGCCGCCCTCGTCACGGCCGTCATGGCGCTGACCGCCGCCGGCTGCGGCGGCGCCTCCGAAAGCGCTGAGGGGCGGACGCTGACGGTCCTGGCGGCGGCGTCGCTGACCGAGACGTTCACCGCGCTGGCCGAAACCTTCGAAAGCACCCACCCGGGGGTGAAGGTCCGGCTGAGCTTCGGCGGCAGCTCGACGCTGGCCCAGCAGATCCTCCAGGGCGCCCCGGCCGACGTCTTCGCCGCCGCCGGCCCGGCGACCATGAAGCCCGTCACCGAGGCGCGGCTCACCGCCGGCGAGCCGCGCGTCTTCGCCCGCAACCGGCTGGTCATCGCGGTCCCGCCGGGCAACCCCGGTAGGGTGCACGCCCTGCGCGACCTGGCCGGGCGGAAACTGAAGGTCGTGGTGTGCGCGCCGCAGGTGCCGTGCGGCGACGCGGCGCAAAGGGCGCTGCGGGCGGCCGATACCGAGATCACCCCTGCCTCGCAGGAACAGGACGTCAAGGCCGTCCTCACCAAGGTGCGGCTGGGCGAGGCGGACGCCGGGCTGGTCTATCGGACGGACGTGCGCTCGGCCGGCGGCCGGGTCGAGGGCATCGAGTTCCCCGAGGCGGCCGAGGCGATCAATGACTACCCGATCGCGGCGCTGGCCGAGGCGCCCCGGCCGAAGCTCGCCCGGGAATTCATCGACCTGGTGCTCTCCCCGCAGGGCCGGAAGACGCTGACAGAGGCGGGATTCGAGTCCGCATGAACGCACACGCCCGGGTGCCGTGGGTGCTGCTGGTTCCGGCGCTGCTCGGGCTGGCCTTCCTGGTGCTGCCGCTGACCGGGCTGCTGATCCGCGCCCCCTGGTCCACGCTGGGCGCCCGCCTGACCGAGCCGCAGGTGCTGGAGGCGCTGCGGCTGTCGCTGGTGACCTCGACGCTGGCCACGGCCCTGTGCCTGGTGCTGGGGGTGCCGCTGGCCTGGGTGCTGGCCCGGACCGCGCTGCCCGGACGCGGCCTGGTGCGGGCGCTGGTCACCGTGCCGCTGGTGCTGCCCCCCGTGGTGGGCGGCGTGGCGCTGCTGTTGGCGCTGGGGCGGCGCGGGATCGTGGGGCGGTGGCTGGAGGCGGCCTTCGGCGTCACGCTGCCGTTCACCACCGCCGCCGTGGTGCTGGCCGAGGCGTTCGTGGCGATGCCGTTCCTGGTGATCAGCGTGGAGGGGGCGCTGCGCGGCGTCGACCGCCGCTATGAGGAGGCCGCCGCCACGCTCGGGGCCTCCCGGTGGACGGTGTTCCGCCGGATCACGCTGCCGATGGTCGCCCCCGGCGTCGCGGCCGGCGCGATCTTGTGCTGGGCCAGGGCGCTGGGGGAGTTCGGCGCCACCATCACCTTCGCCGGCAGCTACCCGGGCCGTACCCAGACCATGCCGCTGGCGGTCTACCTGGCGTTGGAGACCGAGCCGGAGGCCGCCATCGTGCTGAGCCTGGTGCTGCTGGCGGTCTGCGTGGTCATCCTCGCCGCGCTGCGGGACCGGTGGGTGAGCCCGCCGTGAGCGCCCTGGAGGCCCGCCTGACCGTGCGGCGCGGGAACTTCACGCTCGACCTGCCGCTGCGCGCCGGGGCGGGGGAGGTCGTGGCGCTGCTGGGCCCCAACGGGGCGGGCAAGACCACCGCGCTGCGCGCCCTGGCCGGGCTGCTGCCGCTGGAGGAGGGGCACATCCATCTGGACGGCGAGCCGGTCCACCTCCTGCCGCCCGAGCGGCGGCCGGTCGGCGTGGTCTTCCAGGACCACCTGCTGTTCCCTCACCTGTCGGCGTTGGAGAACGTGGCGTTCGGGCCCCGCTGCCGGGGGATGCCGCGCCGGGCGGCGCGCGAGCACGCCGCCGCATGGCTGGAGCGGGTGGGGCTGGGAGATCACCTGGCCGCAAAACCCCGGGCGCTGTCGGGCGGGCAGGCCCAGCGGGTCGCGCTCGCCCGGGCGCTGGCCGTCGAGCCCCGGCTGCTGCTGCTGGATGAGCCGATGGCCGCTTTGGACGTGCGCACCCGGCCCGAGATCCGCGCTCTGCTGCGCCGGCATCTGGCCGATTTCCCCGGGGTGACGGTGCTGGTCACCCATGATCCGCTGGAGGCCATGGCGCTCGCCGACCGGCTGGTGGTGGTGGAAGAGGGGAATCCGGTGCAGGAGGGCGCGCCCGCCGAGATCGCCCGGCGTCCCCGCACCGGCTACATCGCCCGCCTGGTGGGGCTGAACCTGCACCGGGGCCGGGCCGACGGCCGCACGGTCGTCTTGGACGCCTCCCGCGGCGCCGAGCCGCTGCGGCTTCACCTCGCCGAGCCGGCGCGGGGCGAGGTGTTCGTGGCCTTCCCGCCCTCGGCCGTGCGGGTGCACCGCGCTCTGCCGCAGGGCGCCGGCAACCGGTGGCCGGCCCGCGTCGAGGCGGTCGAGTGGCAGGGCGACCGCGTCCGCGTCGAGCTGGAGGGGCCCGTGCAAGTCGCCGCCGACATCCCCCCGGAGGCCGTGGCCGAGGCGGCTTTGACCGAGGGCGAGGAGGTCTGGGCGACGCTGCCGGCCGGTGCGCTCCACGTCTACTGTGCCTGAAATCTCCCCATATGGGGGAATACTTCGTGCCACGAAGGGCACGTTCCAATAAGTGATATCTGTCACAAAACCGCCATGAGACCGTAAAAGACGGCCGGATTGGTCCAGACCAAATGGAAAACATGTGCGGTTTTGTTCATGATGCAAAGATCCTGCGAACAGCATAAGGAGTTGCCCGTGTCCCTACAGGTCCCCGGCCTCGACCAGGCCCCCACCAGCCACACCGAGCTGGTCGACTGGGTGCGTCAGATCGCCGAGCTCACCAAGCCCGATCGGGTCGAGTGGTGTGACGGCTCGGAGGAGGAATGGCAGCGGCTCACCGACCTTCTCGTCGAGCAGGGCACCTTCAAGCGACTCGATCCCGCCAAACGACCCAACAGCTTCTACGCGGCCTCCGATCCCAGTGACGTCGCCCGCGTCGAGGACCGCACGTTCATCTGTTCCGAGAAGGAAGAGGACGCCGGCCCGACCAACAACTGGATCGCCCCGGCGGAGATGCGGGCCACCTTCAACAAGCTGTTCGACGGGTGCATGAAGGGGCGCACCATGTACGTGGTGCCGTTCTGCATGGGCCCACTGGGCGGCAACATCTCCCAGCTGGGAGTGGAGATCACCGACTCGGCCTACGTGGCGGTGTCGATGCGGATCATGACCCGCATGGGCACGCCCGCGCTGCGGCTGATCGAAGAGCGCGGCTCGTTCGTCAAGTGCGTCCACTCCGTCGGCGCCCCGCTGGAGCCGGGCCAAAAGGACGTGCCCTGGCCGTGCAACTCCACCAAGTACATCTCGCACTTCCCCGAGACCCGGGAGATCTGGTCCTACGGGTCCGGCTACGGCGGCAACGCGCTGCTGGGCAAGAAGTGCTACGCGCTGCGGATCGCCTCGACCATGGCCCGTGACGAGGGCTGGCTGGCCGAGCACATGCTGATCCTCAAGCTCACCCCGCCCTCCGGTGAGCCCCGCTACGTGGCCGCCGCCTTCCCCTCGGCCTGCGGCAAGACCAACCTGGCCATGCTGCAGCCGACCATCCCCGGCTGGAAGGTGGAGACCATCGGCGACGACATCGCCTGGATGCGCTTCGGCGAGGACGGCCGGCTGTACGCCATCAACCCCGAGGCCGGCTTCTTCGGCGTCGCCCCCGGCACCGGCGAGTCCACCAACGCCAACGCCATCAAGACCCTGTGGGGCAACAGCATCTTCACCAACGTCGCCCTCACCGACGACGGCGACGTGTGGTGGGAGGGCCTGACCGACGAGCCGCCCGCCCACCTGACCGACTGGCGGGGCAACGACTGGACGCCGCAGTCCGGCACCCCGGCCGCCCACCCCAACGCCCGCTTCACCGTCCCGGCCAGCCAGTGCCCGACCATCGCGCCCGAGTGGGAGGACCCCAAGGGCGTGCCGATCTCGGCGATCCTGTTCGGCGGCCGCCGCGCCACCGCCGTGCCGCTGGTGACCGAGTCCTTCGACTGGCAGCACGGGGTGTTCCTGGGCGCCAACGTGGCCTCCGAGAAGACCGCCGCGGCCGAGGGCAAGGTCGGCGAGCTGCGCCGCGACCCGTTCGCCATGCTGCCGTTCTGCGGCTACAACATGGGCGACTACTTCGGCCACTGGATCAAGATCGGCAAGCAGGCCGACCCGGAGAAGCTGCCGCGGATCTACTACGTCAACTGGTTCCGCAAGGACGACAGCGGCCGCTTCCTGTGGCCGGGCTTCGGTGAGAACAGCCGGGTCCTCAAGTGGATCGTCGAGCGCCTCAACGGCCAGGCGGACGCGGTCAAGACCCCGATCGGCCACGTGCCGACCAAGGAGTCGCTGGACACCGAGGGCCTGGACATCCCCGAGGCCGACCTGGAGGTCCTGCTGTCGGTCGACCCCGAGGTGTGGCGGGAGGAGGCCGGCCTCATCGCCGAGCACTTCAAGACCTTCGGCGACCACCTGCCCAAGGAGCTGTGGGAGGAGCACCGCGCCCTGGTGAACCGCCTGGGCTGACGGGCCGTCCCGCGACGGCCTCGCCACACGGGCGCCGCGTCCTCAGCGCCGAGGACCCGGCGCCCGTGCCGCATGAGGACGCGCCCGGCCGGCGAGGCCGGCCCGCCCCGGAAGAGAACCTGAAGTTCGCTTGAGGTCGGGTTATGCTGTGATCATGACGCGACCCGCCCACAACGCGCCCGAGCTCACCGTGGGCCAGCTGGCCGAACGCAGCGGCGTCGCGGTGTCGGCCCTGCACTTCTACGAGTCCAAAGGGCTGATCCGCAGCCGCCGCACCGCCGGCAACCAGCGCCGCTTCACCCGCGACACGCTGCGCCGGGTGGCCTTCATCCGGGTGTCGCAGCGAGTGGGCATCCCGCTGGCGGAGATCCGCGAGGCGCTGGCCAAACTGCCCCAGGAACGCACCCCCACGGTGGCGGACTGGGCGGCGCTGTCGGAGTCCTGGCGGCAGAAACTGGACGAGCGCATCGCCCAGCTGCAGCGGCTGCGCGACAACCTCACCGACTGCATCGGCTGCGGCTGCCTGTCGCTGAGCCGCTGCGCCCTGGCCAACCCCCGCGACGAGCTGGGCGAGCAGGGCCCGGGCCCGCGCCGGCTGCTGGCCCCGGCCCCGCCGCGTCCCCGCATCGACGACGCCGGCTGCGACCCCTGCGCGCCGCCCGCCCGTTAACCCGGCGGCGTCTGCGACAGCTGCAGGTCGCCCACGCGCGGGGAGCGCAGCGGCCGCCCCGACGGGTCGGTGCGGCGCGGAGCCGGCTCGCGGCCCGGCGGCTGCGGCGGACGCGGCCGCGGCGGCGTCGGCATCGGCGGGATCGGCAGCTCGACCGGTTCCCCGCCCAGCTCGAACTCCCGGCCGTGGTGGGTCAGTGTGATCGGGTCACCCTCGTGCAGCTCATAGCGGGCCTGCTCGGAGGTCACCGTGACGCACAGCCGCCGTCCCCGGTAACGCATCCGGAACGCCAGCCGGCTGATCCCGCCCGGCAGGCGGGGGGCGAAGCGCAGCCGCCCGTTCAGCGCCCGCATCCCCCCGAACCCGGCCACCAGCGCGCTCCACGCCCCGGCCAGCGAGGCCAGGTGCAGCCCGTCCCGGGTGTTGCGGGCCAGGTCATGCAGGTCCATCAGGGCGGTCTCGCCCAGGTAGTCGTGCGCCAGGTCCAGCTGCCCCACCTCAGCGGCGATCACCGCCTGGGTCTGCGCCGACAGCGAGGAGTCCCGCACGGTGATCGCCTCGTAGTAGGCGAAGTTGCGCTCCTTTTGCTCGGGGGTGAAGGCCTCCCCGCACAGGTGCATGGCCAGCACCAGGTCGGCCTGTTTGACCACCTGCTTGCGGTACAGGTCGAAGTAGGGGAAGTTCAGCAGCAGCGGGTACTGGTCGGGCTTGGTCTCGGAGAAGTCCCAGCGCGCGTGGTTGGTGAAGTTCTCGCTCTGCGGGTGCACGCCCAGCCGCTCGTCGTAGGGGATCACCATCGCGTTCGCGGCGTCCCGCCAAGAGGCGGCCTCCTCGGTGGTCACCCCCAGCCGCTCGGCCACATCCGGGTTGCGCATCGCGATGTCGGCCGCCGCGCGCAGATTCCGCTGCGCCATCAAATTGGTGTAGACGTTGTTGTCCACCAGGGCGCTGTACTCGTCCGGCCCGGTCACCCCGTCGATCCGGAACCCGCCGTGCACATCGTGGTGGCCCAGGCTGCGCCACAGCCGGGCGGTGGCCACCAGCAGCTCCACGCCGATCTCCCGTTCGAACTCGGTGTCCTCGGTGGCGTCCAGGTAGCGGATCACCGCGTCGGCGATGTCGGCGTTGATGTGGAAGGCGGCGGTGCCGGCCGGCCAGTACCCCGAGCACTCCTGGCCGCGGATGGTCCGCCACGGGAACGCCGCCCCTTTGAGGCCGAGCTGGCGGGCCCGTTCCTCGGCCAGCGGCAGCGTCATGTGCCGCCAGGCCAGCGCGTCGGCCGCCGCCGCCGGATAGGTGTAGGTCAGCACCGGCAGCACGAACGTCTCGGTGTCCCAGAAACTGTGCCCGTCATAGCCGGGACCGGTCAGCCCCTTGGACGGGATCATCCGCCGCTCGGCCCGCACCCCGGCCTGCAGGATGTGGAACAGCCCGAAGCGCACCGCCTGCTGCACCTCCGGGTCCCCGTCCACCTCCACGTCGGCGCCGCTCCAGAACTCGTCCAAAAACCGCCGCTGCTGGTCCAGCAGGCCCTGCCAGCCGGTCAGCCGGGCGTCCGCCAGCGCCGCCACCACCTGGTCGTGCAACGCCGGCCGGGACCGCCGGCTGGACCACCCATAGGCCAGGTACTTGATGATCCGCAGCCGCTGCCCCGGCTCCAGCCGGGCGGCCACGGTGACGCGGCCGACGTCGGGGAAGCTCTCGGCCTCCACCGCCAGCCGCTCCGGGCCGCTGATCTCATGGGTCATCCCGGCCGCCAGGCGCAGCCCGCTGCGCCGGGTGCGGTGCACCAGCACCACCCGCCGCCCGTTGGACACGTGCTCCTCGCTGACCAGCGGGTGCTCCAGCACCGCCGCCGTCCGCGGGTCGTCGCCCAGGTGCGGCAGCGACTCGTTGGCCACCAGCTCCGACTGCACCACGATCCGCACCGGGCCCTCGACCGGCTCCACCTCATAGCAGAACGCCGCGATGGCCCGCTGGGTCAGCGAGACCAGCCGCGTGGTGGTGATGCGCACCCTGTCGTCGGCCGGGGAGCTCCACTCCACCTCGCGGGTCAGCGTCCCGGCGCGCATGTCCAGCTTGCGCTCGTGCCGGTGCAGCTTGCCGTAGCGGACGTCGAACGGCTCGTCATCGACCAGCAGCCGGAACACCTTGCCGTTGGTGACGTTGATGACCGTCTGCCCGGACTCGGGGTAGCCGTAGCCGGCCTCGGCATAGGGCAGGGGGCGCAACTCGAAGAAGGAGTTGAGGTAACTGCCGGGCAGGCCGTAGGGCTCCCCCTCCTCCAGGTTGCCGCGCAATCCGATGTGCCCGTTGGACAGTGCGAACACCGATTCGCTCTGGGCGAGGCGGTCCAGGTGCAGTTCCTTCTCATAGATGCACCAGGGGTCCACCTCGTAGATGGGTTGGGGGATTTCAGGCGTGCTCATCTGGCCTCCAGAGGCTCACCGGGATCACCGGCCATTGCGCCTTATCCACTGTGTCCCACCATCCACTGTGTCCCACCATCCACTGCGTCCCGCCGTGCGGGCCTTGCGGGGCGGGAGCCGGCCACCGCTCGGTGAACGGGCGGAACAGTGCCGAAAAAGATTCGCCGTGCCGCCGCCGTGTCCTGAAGCCGCCGTCACCGGCGAACGGGCAGGCTCACAAGGCGGCATCGCTCTCCCGGAAGCCGTGGTCACATTCTTCGTCTCCCCTCACTGCTACCCGGAGGCGAAGAGAGCGAACAAAGCGGGCGGGCATCACGTACAAGGGGTAAGCCGACTCGACGAAGAGGGGACGAGGCGATGCAAGAGGCGAGCATCGGGGTCACCGGCCTGGCGGTGATGGGCCGCAACCTGGCCCGCAATCTGGCCCGGCACGGCCACCCGGTCGCCGTGCACAACCGCACCGCGGCCCGCACCGAGGAGCTGGTGGCCGAGTTCGGGCACGAGGGGACCTTCATCCCGGCCAAGACCCCCAGGGAGCTGGTGGCCGCCCTGCGCCGCCCCCGCCGGCTGATCGTCATGGTCAAGGCCGGCGCCCCCACCGACGCGGTGATCGCCGAGTTCGCCCCGCTGCTGGAGCCCGGCGACATGATCGTCGACGGCGGCAACGCCCACTTTTCCGACACCCGGCGCCGCGAACGATGGCTGCGCGAACACGGCATCCACTTCGTGGGCACCGGCATCTCCGGCGGCGAGGAGGGCGCGCTGCACGGCCCCAGCATCATGCCGGGCGGGTCGGCCGAGTCCTACCGGGAGCTCGGGCCGCTGCTGGAGGACATCGCCGCCAAGGTCGACGGCGTGCCCTGCTGCACCCACGTCGGCCCGGACGGGGCCGGGCACTTCGTCAAGATGGTCCACAACGGCATCGAGTACGCCGACATGCAGCTCATCGGCGAGGCCTACGACCTGCTGCGGCACGGCGCGGGCCTGGCCCCATCCGAGATCGCCGAGGTCTTCGCCGCCTGGAACCGCGGGCGGCTGGAGTCGTACCTGATCGAGATCACCGCCCAGGTGCTGGCCCACACCGACCCCGCCACCGGCCGTCCCTTCGTCGATGTGGTACTGGACCGGGCCGAGCAGAAGGGCACCGGCCGCTGGACCGTGCAGACCGCCCTGGAGCTGGGCGTGCCGGTGAGCGGCATCGCCGAGGCGGTGTTCGCCCGGGCGCTCTCCGGGCACGCGGCGCTGCGGCGGGCCGCTCGCGCCCTGCCCGGGCCGCGCCCGTCCCGCCCGGCCGACGCCGGCTCCTTCGCCGACGAGGTGGAAAAGGCGCTGTACGCCTCCAAGATCGTCGCCTATGCCCAGGGCTTCCACCAGATCCAGGCCGGCAGCGCCGAGTACGGCTGGAACATCGACCCGGGGGCGATGGCGACGATCTGGCGGGGCGGCTGCATCATCCGCGCCCGCTTCCTGGACCGCATCCGCGCCGCCTACGCCGCCGACCCGGCCACCCCCACCCTGCTGGCCGACGAGTACTTCGCCCAGGCGCTCGGCGACGCCCAGGACGCCTGGCGCAAGGTCGTCGCCACCGCCGCCCACCTGGGCATTCCCGCCCCGGGCTTCGCCACCGCGCTGTCCTACTACGACGCGCTGCGCGCCGAGCGCCTGCCGGCCGCCCTCACCCAGGCCCAGCGGGACTTCTTCGGCGCCCACACCTACCGCCGCGTCGACCGCGAGGGCTCCTATCACACCCGGTGGGCGGGCGACCGCGCCGAGATCGCCGTCTGAACCGGGACGCGGGCCGGGAACGTGCACGCCCACTCGGTCATACCGGGCAGGATGGATGCGTGAACCTCATCGATCGGTTGCCGCCCCCCGACAAAGCCGACCCCGACACCCTCTTCGACAGGTTCCAAGCCTGGGTGTCCGAGCGTGGCATCACGCTGTACCCGGCCCAGGAGGAGGCGCTGATCGAGGTGGTGTCCGGATCCAACGTGATCCTCGCCACGCCGACCGGGTCGGGCAAGAGCCTGGTGGCCGCCGGGGCGCACTTCGCCGCGCTCGGCCGCGACCAGGTCAGCTTCTACACCGCTCCGATCAAGGCGCTGGTGTCGGAGAAGTTCTTCGACCTGTGCGAGATGTTCGGCAGCGAGAACGTCGGCATGATGACCGGGGACGCCAGCGTCAACGCCGACGCCCCCATCATCTGCTGCACCGCCGAGGTGCTGGCCTCCATCGCGCTGCGCGAGGGCGCCGACGCCGACATCGGCACGGTCATCATGGACGAGTTCCACTTCTACGCCGAGCCGGACCGCGGCTGGGCCTGGCAGGTGCCGCTGCTGGAGCTGCCCCAGGCGCAGTTCCTGCTGATGTCGGCGACGCTGGGCGATGTCAGCCACTTCGAAAAGGACCTGACCCGGCGCACCGGCCGTCCCACCGCGGTGGTCACCTCCGCCGAACGTCCCGTCCCGCTGGAGTACGAGTACCGCACCACCCCGCTGCACGAGACCATCGAAGACCTCCTCAAGGCCGACAAGGCCCCCATCTACGTGGTGCACTTCACCCAGGCGGCGGCGATGGACCGGGCGCAGGCGCTGATGAGCGTCAACGTCTGCACCAAGGAGGAGAAGGCCGAGATCGCCGAGATGATCGGCAACTTCCGGTTCACCACCCGCTTCGGCCGCAACCTGTCGCGTTTTGTGCGGCACGGCATCGGGGTGCACCACGCCGGGATGCTCCCCAAGTACCGGCGGCTGGTGGAGCGGCTGGCCCAGGCCGGGCTGCTGAAGGTGATCTGCGGCACCGACACCCTCGGCGTCGGCGTCAACGTCCCCATCCGCACCGTGGTGTTCACCGCGCTGAGCAAGTTCGACGGCCAGCGGGTGCGGCGGCTGCGGGCCCGCGAGTTCCACCAGATCGCCGGGCGGGCCGGCCGCGCCGGGTTCGACACCATCGGGTACGTGGTCGCCCAGGCCCCCGAGCACGTCATCGAGAACGAGCGGGCGCTGGCCAAGGCCGGCGACGACCCCAAAAAGCGCCGCAAGGTGGTGCGCAAAAAGCCCCCCGAGGGCTTCGTGTCCTGGAACGAGGACACCTTCCGCAAGCTGCAAAGCGCCCCGCCGGAGCCGCTGCAGTCCCGCTTCAAGGTCACCCACGCCATGCTGCTGTCGGTGATCTCCCGGCCCGGCAACCCCTTCCAGGCGATGAAGAAGCTGCTGACCGACAACCACGAGCCCCGGGAGCGGCAGCGCAAGCACATCAGCCACGCCATCGCCATCTACCGGTCGCTGCGGGACGGGGGAGTGGTCGAGCAGCTGGAGGAGCCCGACGAAGAGGGCCGCTACGTCCGGCTGACGGTGGACCTGCAGGAGGACTTCGCCCTCAACCAGCCGCTGTCGACGTTCGCGCTGGCCGCCTTCGAGCTGCTGGACCGCGCCTCCCCGACCTACGCGCTGGATGTGCTGTCGGTGATCGAGGCGACGCTGGACGATCCCCGCCAGATCCTGGCCGCCCAGGAGAACAAGGCCCGCGCCGAGGCCATCGCCCAGATGAAGGCCGACGGGCTGGAGTACGAAGAGCGCATGGAGCGGCTCCAGGACGTCACCTACCCCAAGCCGCTGGAAGAGGAGCTGCAGGCCGCCTACGACATCTACCGCCGCGGCCACCCGTGGGTGAGCGACCATCCGCTCTCGCCCAAGTCCATCGTCCGCGACATGTACGAGCGGGCGATGACGTTCGTGGAGTACATCGGCCACTACGAGCTGGCCCGCGCCGAAGGGCTGCTGCTGCGCTACCTGTCCAGCGCCTATAAGGCCCTGCAGCAGACCGTGCCGGAGTCGATCAAGACCGAGGAGCTGATCGACCTGATCGAGTGGCTGGGCGAGATGGTCCGCCAGGTCGACTCCAGCCTGCTGGACGAGTGGGAGCAGCTGGCCAACCCCACCGAGCCCAAGGAAGAGGAGGACACGGTGGCCGACGCCCCGGCCGCCAAGGTCACCGCCAACCCGCGGGCGTTCCGGGTGCTGGTGCGCAACGCCATGTTCCGCCGGGTCGAGCTGGCCGCCCTGGAGCGCTACCAGGAGCTGGGGGAGCTGGACCCGGACTTCGGCGCCGACGGCTGGGAGCAGGCCATGGAGGCCTACTACGCCGAGCACGAGGAGCTGCTGACCGGCCCCGATGCCCGCGGCCCCAAGCTGCTGCTGATCGAGGAGGCCCCCGCAGAAGCGCTGTGGCGGGTCCGGCAGATCTTCGACGACCCGGCCGGCGACCACGACTGGGGCATCTCGGCCGAGGTGGACCTGGCCGCCTCCGACGAGGCCGGCACCGCCGTCATCCGGGTGCTGTCGGTGGACCGCATGTGAACGGCTACGGCTGGGCGTTCAGCAACAGCAGGGCGATGTCGTCGTCGAGCGCGTTGAGCCGCCGGCGGTACTCCACCAGGGCGGTGGCCAGGTAATCCGCCGGGGCCTGCCCGGCCTGCGAGAGCACGTCGGCCAGCCCCTCCATCGCCGTGTCCATGTCGACGTCCGGCGATTCCACCAGGCCGTCGGTGTACAGGACCAGGACCGAACGGGCCGGCAGCGGCACCTCGGTGGTGGGGTACTCGACGTCCTGCTCGATGCCGAGCAGCAGCCCGGGATCGACCCACAGCACCTCGGTGCTCCCGTCGGGGTGCCGCAGCAGCGGCGGCAGATGCCCGGCCGAGGCCAGGTGCATCCGCTCGTTCTTCAGATCGATGTGGGCGTACAGGCAGCTGGTGAACAGCCCCGGGCTCAGGTCGGTCAGCAGCCGGTTGGTGTGGGAGAGCACGTCCCCGGGGCCGGCCCCCGCCGCCGCGTGGGCGTGCACGGCGGTGCGGACCTGGCCCATGAGGGCGGCGGCGGTGACGTTGTGGCCCTGCACGTCCCCGATCACGGCGGCGGCGGTTTCGTCGTCCAGGTGGATCAGGTCATAGAAGTCGCCGCCGATGTCCATGCCGCGGGTGGCCGGCAGGTAGCGGGCGGCCACATCCAGCCCCGGCACGGTGGGCAGGACGGTGGGCAGCAGGGTGGACTGCAGGCTGTGGGCGAGGTCGTGCTTGGTGTCATACAGCCGGGCGCGGGCCAGCGCCTGGGCGATGAGCCCGGCCAGCGAGGTCAAGATGGTGCGCTCTTCGGGGGAGAACTCGTGCGGCCGGTCGTAGGACAGCAGGCAGCACCCGGTCATCCGGCCTGAGACGACCAGCGGCAGGACGGCCCAGGCCGCCTTGCCCGTCAGCCGCGGGATGCCGGGGTAGTTCTCCTCCACCTCTTCCGGGGACTCGATGAAGACCGGCGAGCCCCGTGCCGCCATCCGCTCCACCGGGGTGAGCGGGGTCTTCAGGGAGATCACGTTGAGCTGGTCCACCGCCTCCGGGGAGTACCCGCGAAAGCCGATGGCGCGCAGCCGGTTGTTCTCCAGTTCGAACAGCACCAGCCCCTGGGCGTCGAAGGCAGGCATGATCTGGTCGGCGACCAGGTCGACCACGTCCTGGACCCCCACCGCCTCGGTGAACATGGCGGCCAGCTGCACCAGCTGGTAGAGCGCGCCGGGGCGCAGCCGCCGCCGGGGGGCCGCCGCGGCGGGCCTGGGCGGTTCCTCTGCCCCCTCCGGTGTGGTGGTGGGGGTGATGCGCACGCTGACCCCCTGGGAGTCGGGGTACAGCTCAAAGGACAGCCACCGGCCGCCGGGGGGACGGGCGCTGAAGGACGTGACCTGCCGGCTGACCAGGGCCGCCTGGTAGCGGTCCTCATAGACCGGGTCCTGCAGCCAGGGCAGCTCCTTCCACGGCGGCCTGCCCAGCAGTTGCGTCCTGGGCTTTCCCAGCAGGTTGGCGGCGGTGCTGTTGAGGAAGGTGAGCCGCCCCTCCAGGTCCAGCGAGCAAAATCCCTCGGGAAGGCGCTCGACGAGCTCGACCGCGGCCGCGGCCTCGGCGGGGGAGGCCAGGTGGGACGGGTGGGAGGCGACCACGCGCGGTTCGAGGGCGGACGGCTCCGGCCAGCCGGACGCGAAGGCCTGCTGCAGCAGGTCCGCCAGGCGGTGGCAGGTCTTGTCGAGCCGCTCCTGCTCGGCCGGGGAAGGGCCGGGCGGGTGGGAGGCCGGCCACTGCAGCACCAGCACCCCCAGGTCGGTGCCTTCTGCGGTGATCGGGAGGGCGACCATCGTGAACAGGTAGGGCAGCACGAACGCCAGCTGCGGGTAGTCGCGGGACAGGTCGCCCTGGCTGGTCAGCCAGACCGGGCGGTGCTCCTGGATCGCCTGGGTGATCGGCAGCGACCAGCTCAGCGGGACGCGTTTCCACGACTGGACGATCTCCGGGGTGATCCCGCTGAGCACGGCCAGCCGCAGCACCTGCTCTTCCGGCAGCAGCAGGTACAGCATGCAGGAACCGGCACCCACCCGCCGCACCGTCCGGACCAGCAGCGCCTCGATCGCCTCGGGGTCGAACTCACCGGAAGACCCGGCACCGCCACCCATGACCCGCCGCCCTCATATGCCCTGCCATCAGCGCAAATACCTCCGCCGTACCTCCGTCAGCGGCATATGCCCGGTTGGCGCGAGCCGTACACACCCCGGCGACGATGCGTCCCGGCGCGCAAAGCGAGCCGGGAAGGTGGGGACTCACACCGGCCCGGCCGGGCGGTTGTCGCGGGCGACCACAGTTGTGAAAGCCCCTTGGACGGCGGCCCCGGGCGTGCTGGACTGCGCCGGCAGAACCGAGGAGGAGCCCATGATCGGCGTTTGTTCCAGGCGGATCCGCCGCGGCGTCCTGGCGGTGGGGCTGGCCGCCGCCACCGCGTTGGCGATGGCGGGCCCGGCCCGTGCGGCCTATCCGGAGCCGGGACTGGTGCGGGGCGACGTCTTCGTGCACGACCCCACGATGATCCGCGCCGCGGACGGCACCTACTACGTGTACTCGACCCACAACGGGCTGGAGGCGCGTTCGTCCACCAACCGGATCGATTTCTCTCACGCCGGCTCGGCGCTGCCCGCCGGGGCGTCATGGGCGACCGCCTACAGCGGCGATCCCCGTGAACTGTGGGCGCCGGACGTGTCCTACCAGGGCGGCCGGTACCTGATGTACTACTCGGCCTCCACCTTCGGCTCCAACAATTCGGCGATCGGGCTGGCGGTCAGCGACAGCGGCCGCCCGGGCACCTGGCGCGACCGGGGACGGGTGATCACCTCCTCGTCCCGCGACGACTACAACGCCATCGACCCGCAGCTGACGGTGGACGCCCAGGGCCGCTGGTGGCTGGCGTTCGGCTCCTGGTGGACGGGCATCAAGCTGATCCGCATCGACCCGGCCACCGGCAACCGGCACAGCGACCGCACCATCTACTCCCTGGCCCGCCGCAGCAGGGACGACCTGGGCATCGAGGCCCCGCACATCATCTACCGCAACGGCTACTACTACCTGTTCACCTCCTGGGACCTGTGCTGCCGGGGCACCTCCAGCACCTACCGCATCATGGTCGGCCGTTCCCGCTCCATCACCGGCCCCTACGTCGACCGTTCCGGGCGGCCGCTGCTCAGTGGCGGCGGCACCCAGGTCCTGGCCTCCCACGGCAACCGGGTGATCGGTCCCGGCGGCCAGAGCGTCCTGCGCGACGGCAACCAGGACCTGCTGGTCTACCACTACTACGACCGCACCGACGGCGGCCGTCACAAGCTCGGCATCAACTACCTGGGCTTCGACGCCGCGGGCTGGCCGTATGTGTGGTGATCGGTGACGCGGCGCCCGGGGTCAGGCCGGCTCCTCCAGCAGGACGCGGGTGACCCCGGGCACGGTCCGGGCGATGGTCTCGGCGATGTGCCGGGCGTTCTCATCGCCGGCCGGGCCGCTCAGCCGCACCACCCCGTCGGTGACCTCGGCGGTCCAGTCGTGGCCGCCGGGCATCAGCTCGGCCAGCGCCGACAGCACGTCGTCGCGGATGCGGGCGTCGCCGCGGGCCAGCACCGCCATCAGGTCCCGGCGGCTGACCATGCCGACCAGGGTGTCGCCGTCCAGCACGGGCACGCTCTTGATGGCGGTCCGCATCATCATCTCGGCCAGCTCGGCCACGTCGGTGGTGGGCTGCGCGGTGCGCACATCGGTGATCATGACGTCCCGCACCAGGCGCGGCGGCGGCTCGTGCGGCCCGGCCACCGGCCGGGCGAAGGCGCGCGGATCGGCGGCGAACTCCCCGCGCAGCAGGTCCATCTCGCTGACGATGCCGACCATGGCGCCGCTGTCGTCCACCACGGGCGCCGCGGTGATGTTGTGCTCATACAGCACCCGGATCGCCTGGCGGACGGTCGCGTCCGGCGACACCGTCACCACGGGGGAGGTCATGGCCTCTCGGACGAGCATGGCAGGGTCCTTTCGGTCGGCGGTGCCGGCGGTCGCCCGGTCATGTTCCCAGCCCTACCCGCGGGCGGACCCGGCCGGCGAGATCTTCCTTACCGGGCGCTGCGCGCCCCTGGATGAGCCTTCGTTCCCATCCGGCCGGATGAGGGCCCGCGGCCGCAGCGCGCTCGCCTCAGCCCGGCGGCAGTTGCGGGCGGCGGGGCCACACGTGCTCGGCGCCGTGCGGGCGCACGATCGACAGCGCCTGCTCGACGGCCTTGTCGGCGGGGCCGGAGGTGTCGATGACGTCGGCCTCGGGCCAGGGGGCGCTGCGGGCGGCCATGGCCGCCGCGATCTCGGGGTCGGCGTCGGAGGGGCCGCCCGTCCTGGCCCGCATGCGCTGCTCGGCCAGCGCCGGCGGGGCCTCACAGCGCAGGGCGAACAGGTCGGCGTGGGTGCGGCGGGCCAGCAGGCGGGCCAGGGTGCGGTGCTCGGCCACCGTCCAGGAGGCGTCGAGCACCACGCTCTCGCCCTGCTCCAGCAGCGTCTCGGCCCGGCCCAGCAAGGTCGCGTACGTGCGTTCGGTGTGGGCGGGGCTGTAGATGCCCGTGCCGTAGGGGGCGGCGGCCGACTGGTCCGGCGGGATGCCGGCCAGCTCCTTGCGGACCACGTCGCTGTTGAGCACGGCGCAGCCGAGCCGGTCGCCCAGCGAACGGGCCAGCGTGGACTTGCCGGTGCCGGGCAGCCCGCCGACCAGGATCAGCCCCACCGCCCCGGCCCGCAGGTGCCGCAGCGTCAGCTCGGTGAGCGGGTCGATCTGCGCGGCGGCGGCCGCATCGCCCTGGGCGTGGCGCAGGCAGGCGACCTTGGCGCGGACGAAGGCCCGGTAGGCCACATAGTGGTGCCGCAGCGAGGCCGGCGCCGGGTCGGCGGCGTACTCGGCGTACCAGTACAGGAAACGCTCGGCCAGGCCGGGGGCGCCCAGCCGTTCCAGGTCCATGGCCAGGAAGGAGGCGTCGTCGAGGCCGTCCAGCCAGCGCAGCCGGTCGTCGAACTCCAGGCAGTCCAGGATGCGCGGCCCGTCGTCCAGGCAGAAGATGTCGGTGGCCATCAGGTCCCCGTGGCCGTCGACGATGCGTCCGGCCTGGATCCGCGACCGGAACAGCGGCTCGCGCCCGGCCAGGAAGCGCAGGACGCGCTCTTCGATCTCGGCGGCCTCGGCCGCGCCGATCGAGCGGCCGTGGAAGGGCCGGACCTGCTCGAAGCTGTCCCGCCAGCGCTGCCGCAGCGCGTCCCGCGACCCCTGCTCGCTGATGTGCGGGCCGCGCGGCGCCTGGGCGTGCCAGGCCGCCAGCGTGCGGGCGACCGCCCGCAGCGGCTCCTCCACCGGCCGGCGCGCGGCCACCAGCGTCGCCAGCCGGCGCCCGGCCGGCATGCGGCGCATCACCACGATCGGCTCGGGCGGTTCGTCGCCCGGCCCGGACAGCTCGGCGACCCCCAGGTACACGTCGCCGGCGAAACGCCGGTTCAGCTCCACCTCCCGGTGGCACACCCGCCGGCGCTCCCGCCGGGTGGTCAGGTCGACGAAACCCAGATCGACCGGCTTTTTGACCTTGTAGGCCCGCTCGCCGGCGAAGAAGACGATCCCGGTGTGGGTCTCGCTGACCGCGGCGGCCCGGTCGCGGTCGGCGGCGTGGTCCGTGGTGGTGTCCATGGACGTCCTCCTGCTCGGATGCTTCGACCGTATGCCGCCGCACCGGGATCGAACAGAGCCGAAGGTCCCCGCCGGAGGCGCCGATGCTCCGGCCGCGACGGGACGTCCGCCCGGCGAGGCGCCCTTTCCGCGCTTCATCGGGCGGACGGGGAAGAGCTTGGGTGCGTTGAGGTATTTCCCGCCGAATGCGGGCATGCATCCTGCGGCCTCCGCAGCCGATCCGCAGACCACGGGAGAAAGGGGGGCCGCGATGCGCGCATTGCGGTTGATGCGGTGGAACTCCGAACCGGAGCTGGTGGAGCTTCCCGAGCCCGAGCCCGGCCCGGGCCAGGTGGTGATCCGGGTCGGCGGCGCCGGCGCCTGCCATTCCGACCTGCACCTGATGCACGACTTCCAGCCCGGTCAGATGCCCTGGGACCCGCCGTTCACCCTCGGCCACGAGAACGCCGGCTGGGTCCATGCGCTCGGCGAGGGGGTCACCGGGCTGGAGATCGGGCAGCCGGTCGCCGTCTACGGCCCCTGGGGGTGCGGTTTCTGTGAGCGCTGCCGGGTCGGCGTGGAGACCTACTGCGAGAACACCTCGGCCTCGCCGGCCCCCGGCGGCGGTGGCGGGCTCGGAGCCGACGGCGGCATGTCCGAGTTCATGCTCATCCCGCATCCCCGGTTCCTGGTTCCGCTGCCGGACGGGCTGGACCCGGTGTCGGCCGCGCCGATCACCGACGCCGGGCTCACCCCCTACCACGCGATCCGCCGCTCCTGGGGCAAGCTCCCGCCGGGCAGCACCGCCGTGGTCATCGGGGTCGGCGGGCTCGGCCACATGGGGGTGCAGATCCTCAAGGCGACGACCGCCGCCCGCATCATCGCGGTCGACACCCGCGAGGCGGCGCTCAAACTCGCCCTGGCCTCCGGCGCCGATCAGGCCTTGCTCTCCGGGAAGGACACCGCGGCGGAGATCCGCTCGGCCACCGGGGGCCGCGGCGCCGATGTGATCTTGGATTTCGTGGGCTCCGACGCCACCTTGGCCATGGCCGGGGCCGCGGCCCGGATGGTCGGCGATATCACCATCGTCGGCATCGCCGGCGGCACGCTGCCGGTGTCGTTCTTCTCCCCGCCGTATGAGGTCTCGGTGCAGAGCACCTACTGGGGCAGCCGCCCGGAACTGATCGAGGTCCTCGACCTGGCCGCCCGCGGGCTGGTCAGCCCGACGATCGTCACCTACCCGCTGGAGCGGGCGGTGGAGGCCTACCGGCGGCTGCAGGCCGGGGAGCTCAGCGGACGCGCCGTGATCACCCCGTCCTGACCCGGGGCCCGCAGCCCGGCCGGATCCCCTCAGGGCCGGCGGCGCTTTTCAGCGGACGAGGGGCGAAGGTCCTTGATCCGATGGGCCGGAAGGGATTTATGCCGCAGAGTGATTCGTCGGCCGGGCAGGTTGTGAATTCTTCGAACCTTTTTCAGCGGGATGGGATTTCATGCAAGGGGAAACACGCCGATACCCGCCCGGCACTCCGGCGGTGCCGGGCGGCCCGGCGGGGCGTCACTTCTTCTTGATGGCCACGCGCTTGGCCTCGGCCTTGGGCTCCTTGGGCAGCGGCACCGTGACGGTGAGGACGCCCTTGTCGTAGGAGGCCTTCACGCTGTCGGCGTTGACGCCCTTGGGCAGCGGCAGCGTCCGCGAGAACGACCCGTAGCGGAACTCAGAGCGCCGTCCCTCCCGGTACTCCTCCTGCCGCTCGGCGCGGATGTGCAGGGCGTCGTCGGAGACGGTGATCTCGATGTCCTTGTCGGGGTCGACGCCGGGCAGCTCGGCCCGCACGATGTAGTCATCGCCCTCGACGTAGTCCTCCACCCGGATGAGCTGGCCGGTGAAACCGCGCAGCAGCGCCAGCGGCGACTCGACCCTGTCGAAGAATTCCGGGAACAGGTCGGGGAAGTCGGCGAAAGCGGGCAGCAGTCCGCTTGAGCGGCGACGTACCTGAGTGCTCATGGCAGCCTCCTTACGGAAGATCTTCTGCGTTTTCAGTTCACTCACCGAAGCCGTTTCATTGAAGGTCCGACGGGCCCGAAGGAGCGGGACTTTGGTCCCCGGCGGAATTTCCACCGGCCGGCTCTTCGCCGGAACCTCTCTAAAAGAGCGGGGACGGCGAGATTCGGATGTCTTCGGCCGTGCCTCCCGCCTCCAGGCCGCACGGCGGACGCCCAAGGCGCCGGGGCCGGTAGGGCCGCGTGAAGCGGCTTCGATACGGTCGGCCTCGCCCCGCCGCGCCGCCGGCGGGCACCCGATGCCGATGGGAGGGGTCGATGGAGAACACCGAAGAGACCGTGCTGGTGCGCCAGGAGCGTTCGGTGGCGGTGGTCACGCTCAACCGGCCGCAGGTGCTCAACGCCATGACCAAGCAGATGGCGATGGAGTACGCGCACGCGCTGCGGGAGGCCGACGCCGACCCGCAGGTGCGGGCCATCGTGGTGACCGGGGCCGGCCGGGGCTTTTGCGCCGGCGCCGACCTGGCGATCCTCAACCAGGGCCCGCAGGCCATCCGGACGTTCCTGCCGCCGGCAGAAGACCTGCCCCACCTGGCGCTGCGGCTGCGCACCCCGGTGATCGCGGCCGTCAACGGCCCGGTGGCCGGCATCGGTTTCGCCTACATGCTCGGCAGCGACGTGCGCTTTGCGGCCCGGGGAGTGAAGATGACCACCAGCTTCTCCCGGCTGGGACTGGTCGCCGAGTACGGGCTGTCGTGGCTGCTGCCCCGGCTGATCGGCGCCTCGCGGGCGATGGAGCTGTTGCTGTCGGGCCGGACGCTGGACGCCGAGGAGGCCGAGCGGATCGGGCTGGTGCACCGGGTGGTCGAGCCGGAGCGGCTGCTGGCTGAGGCCGTGGACTACGCCGCCGACCTGGCCTCCGGCTGCTCGCCGCACTCGCTGGCGACGATCAAGGCCCAGGTGTGGGCCGACCTGGAACGCGGACACGATGAGGCGCTGGCCGAGACGCTGAAACTGATGGACGCCTCCTTCGACGGCCCGGACCTGGCCGAGGCGCTCGCGGCCCGCCGCGAAAAGCGCCCGCCGGTCTTCGCGCCGCTGCAGTGAGCCTTTATCGCCACGCGGTCTCAGGAGACCTGGGAGGGGAGCCCCGCGGTATGACATCGCAGGCCGCGGCATTGTCCCCGACTGCGAGGCCTCCGCCTGCGATCTGCGGGGACGGCGTGGTGAAAAGGCTCGGCAGGCCGAGGGTCAGTCCCGCCGCCCGGCGGGCGCGCCGAGGGCGCGCAGGGCGAAGCCGACCACCTGGTCGGCGGCCTCGGCGGGGCCGAGGCGGGCGGTCTGTGTCATCTGCTCCATGAACGCCTGACCCAGCGCCGCCTGGATGAAACGGGCGTCGCCTTCCGGATCGGCCCAGGGGAAGGAGCCGTCCGCCCGGCCGGCCCGCAGGATCTCGGCGATGGCCGCCTCCTGGGCGGCCACGAAGCGCTGGTGCTCGGCGGCGTAACCGCGGGCCCGCCGGGCTTCTGCGGAGGTCAGCACCAGCACCCGCCGCCGGCGGCGCGGGTCGGCCGTCAGGCGCAGCATCACATGGGCCATCACGCGCAGTGCTTCGGCCGGAGTGGCCGCCGCGGACGTCGCCTCCCGCAGCTCTGCCAGCAGGCGGTCGGCGTCCCGGCGGAACATGGCCAGCAGCAGCCCGTCCTTGGAGTCGAAGTGCCGGTAGAAGGCACGGGTCGACAGTCCCGCGGTGCTGAGGATGTCCGTGATCGACGCGGTCGCGCCATCGCTGTCGGCCAGGCAACGGTAGGCGGCCTCCATGATGCGCGCCCGCTCGGCGGCGGCCTGCTTCGGCGGCACGGCCACGCCCCCTTCCCGACATGCCGGGCCACGCGCCCGGCGCTGTGGCGGTCAGGGCGACAGAGTACCGGCGACACATCCGGTCGTAGGGTGACATTTGCCGATGTCCGGGAAACGGTGAGGTCACCGTTCGAAGACCGGCCGGCCGTCCTGGAACACCGCCCGGACGGGATCGGACGGGCCGGGTGCGGCCGGGAGAGTGAACGGCGCCACTTCGGCACCGTGTTACCGCGTCGTAGAAACCGTGCTTTCACAGGCCGGCCGAAGAGGGCATCGGCGGGGGAGTATATGCCCTGACCACGGATTTGTTGTTACTGTGTCGCAGATGCCCATGAATGGGCTATCCCCTAAGCTTCCGTGGAGTTGGCCGGACCGTGCCCCTGGGGGTGGGTGTGTCGCTGTTTCCTCCGACGACCTCCGGGGCGAGCAGGCGCTCTTCGCCGCCGTGGCGGCGGCGGGACCGATCATGGAGTGACGATCTTGTCGAAGCGTGACCAGACTCCGGGATCCCATCAACGTCCCCGCACCCGGGCCATGCGGAGCCGGATCGCGTTGCTGCTCGTCATCCCGCTGCTCTCGCTGATCACGCTGTGGGGGTTCGCCGCGAGCCTCACCCTGTCGGGCGTGCTGGCCAAACGGAACTTCAACACCCTCTACGACCGCGTCGGCACCCCGAGCGCCGCCGTCGCCCAGGTGCTCGAAGGGGAGCGCGCCGCGGCGGCCGCCCTGATGGGGGACCCGAGCACCGAGAACACCCGCAAGTTCCAGGAGGAGTCGGCCAAGCTGGACGCGATCGTCGCCCGCTTCCGCAACCTGGCCTTCTCCAAAGAGGCCCGGGACGCGGTCGACGAGGACGGCCGGCGGGGCCTGGCCGCGCTCAACGAGGCGCTCGACACCCTCGGCACGCTGCGCTCACAGGTCAGGGCGAACGCCATCGACCCGGTGGCGGCCGTGGACGGCTACAGCCGGATCAGCGACGCGGCCTACCAGCTGCTGCTCACCATCTCCGACCTCAACGAGGTGGAGATCCAGCGGAACACCGCCGCGGTGATGCAGGCGTCCATGGCCCGCGACATGATGCTGCGCCAGGACGCCCTGCTGGCGGCGGTCCCCGCCGACGGCCGGCTGACCGGCGCCCAGCGCACCGCCTTCGCCCGGTGGGCCGGCAGCCGCGCCCAGTTCATGGCCATGTCGACCGTCGTCTTCCAGGGCGAGCTGCAAAAGCCCGTGCAGCGGCTGATCGGCTCCCCGGAGTTCGAGCGCTACCAGTCGCTGGAGGCCGGCGTGGTCTCCCACGGGGTGAATACCAGCGGCGGGGTCCGGCTGGCCGACTGGAAGGCCAGCACCGCGGCGCTGGCGCCGATGTGGTGGAACACCATCCACCAGACCGGTGAGGCGCTCAACAAGCGCACCCACGAGATCGGCGACCAGATCCAGCTGCGCTTCTACCTGGCCGGCGGGGTCGGCCTGCTGGCCGTCATCGCCGCGGTGACGCTGTCGGTGCTGTTCACCCGCAGCGTCTCCGGGGAGCTGCGCCGGCTGCAGCAGGCCGCCTACAGCCTGGCCCACGAACGGCTGCCGCGCGTGGTGGCGCGGCTGCGCCGCGGTGAAGAGGTGGACGTGGCGGCCGAGGCGCCCCGCCTGGAGGCCGGCCGCACCAGGGAGATCGCCGAGGTCGCCGACGCCTTCGCCGTCGTCCAGCGCACCGCCATCCAGACCGCCGTCGGCGAGGCCGAGCTGCGCAAGAACATCAACCGGGTCTTCATCAACCTGTCCTGGCGCAGCCAGTCCCTGCTGCAGCGGCAGCTGAAGCTGCTGGACACCATGGAGCGCCGCGCCTCCAGCCCCGAGGAGCTGGACGACCTGTTCAAGCTGGACCACCTGACCACCCGCATGCGGCGGCACGCCGAGGGCCTGGTGATCCTGGCCGGCTCGCCGACCGTGCGGGCCTGGGACCACCCGGTGCCGGCCGAGGACGTCGTCCGCGCCGCCATCGCCGAGGTGGAGGACTACACCCGGGTGGACGCCGTCGTCTCCTCGACCGACATGATCGCCGGTGCCGTGGTCGCCGACGTGATCCACCTGCTGGCCGAGCTGATCGAGAACGCCACCATCTTCTCCCCGCCCACCACCGAGGTGGTGGTGCGGGCCGACGCCGTGGCCAACGGACTGGCCGTGGAGATCATCGACCGCGGCATCGGCATGCACCCCGAGCAGCTGGCCGAGCTCAACCAGCGCCTGGCCGACCCGCCGGAGTTCGACCTGGCCGACACCGAGCAGCTGGGCCTGTTCGTGGTCGCCCGCCTGGCCGTCCGGCACGGCATCAAGGTCTCCCTGCAGCCGTCGCCCTACGGCGGCACCACCGCGGTCGTGCTGATCCCCGGCTCGCTGGTGGTCTCCGAACGGCAGCAGGCCCGGCAGGAACCGGTGGCGGTGCCGGCCGGGCCGGAGGGCGCCCGCCAGACCCACCACCCCCAGCCGCGGCACGCCCCCTCCGGCCGGCTGGGCCGCCCGGTGCGCGACCTGCCCGGCACCGGCCCGCTGGCCTCCGGCGGCCGCCACGCCGCCGGGAGGGGCGGCAACGGCGGGCACATCAGCGGCGATACCGGCCCCATCGGCGAGGCCACCGGGCCGATCGGCATCGTCCCGGCCACCGGCCCGGTCGAGCAGGGCACCGGCCCGCTCGATGTGACCCCCACAGAGGGCGAAGGTCCATTGCCGCGCCGCCGCCGGCAGGAAAACCTGGTGCCGCAGCTGCGCAGGGACCCCTCCCCGCAGATGTCCGCCGCGATGGACGAGGAGGACTTCGACGAGCCCAGCCCGGAGTACAGCCGTGACCTGATGTCGTCGCTGCAGGCCGGCTGGATGCGCGGCCGCGACGACGATGAGGAAACACCGGATCTCGATCAATGGAATGAGCGGGGGTAAGGCATGAACCAGCCGCAACAGGCCGGCGATCTCGGCTGGCTGCTCGACGACCTGGTGCAGCGGGTCGATGAGGTGCGCCAGGCCGTGCTGCTGTCGCGCGACGGTCTCGTCATGGGCGCATCCAGCGGCGTCACCCGCCGGGACGCCGAGTTCCTGGCCGCCCTGTCGTCGGGCTTCCACAGCCTGGCCAACGGCGCCCGCGAGCACTTCGCCGCCAAGCGGGTGCGGCAGACCGTCGTGGAGATGGACGGGCTGCTGTTCTTCATCGTGCCCGCCGGCAACGGCAGCTGCCTGGCCGTGCTGAGCGAGGCCGGCAATGCCGGCATGGTGGCCTACGAGACGGCGATGCTGATCAAGCGGGTCCGCCGGCACATGACCGCCGCCCCCCGCGCCGAGGCCGAGCAGCAGGCCGCCGAGCCGGTGACCCGAGCCCACCCCGCCCCCGGACCACGCTGAAACGCCCATGGAAACTCCCAAAGAGCGCTGGGTCGGCCGGGAGGCCGGGCCGCTGGTGCGCCCTTATGCCGTCACCCGAGGCCGGACCAGGCCGCGCGGCATCCGGTTCGACCTGGTCACCATCCTGGTCGCCACCGGCCGCCGCCCCGGCGACCACCTGCGCCTGACCCGCGAGCATCGCCGCCTGCTGGAGCTGTGCCGCCGGCCCTCCACCACCGCCGACCTGGCCTCGGACCTGGACCTGCCGCTGCGGGTCGTGCAGGTGCTGCTCGGCGACCTCTACCACCACGGCCTGATCGAGGAG
The DNA here is from genome assembly GCF_001896795.1 of Thermomonospora sp. CIF 1. Classification (NCBI taxonomy): domain Bacteria; kingdom Bacillati; phylum Actinomycetota; class Actinomycetes; order Streptosporangiales; family Thermomonosporaceae; genus Thermomonospora; species Thermomonospora sp. CIF 1. The sequence goes on along the minus strand of NZ_MOYN02000021.1, from coordinate 126,268 downwards.
CAGCGGCAGCCGAGCGCCGTCCATGCCGGCGGCACCGCCATGCCCGAACGACCCGATACCCGGCTACTGATGAGGGTGCTCGATGATCTCCGCCGCCTCTGACCAGCCCGCCTTCTCCGACGACCTGGACGACGTCCCGCGGGTGGCCCTGAAGATCCTGGTGGCGGGAGGGTTCGGGGTCGGCAAGACCACGCTGGTCGGCTCGGTCAGCGAGATCCGCCCGCTGCGCACCGAGGAGACGCTGACCGACGTCAGCGTCGGCGTCGACGACATCAGGGGCGTGGAGGGCAAGAGCACCACCACGGTGGCCATGGACTTCGGCCGGCTGACCTTCCCCGACGGCGTCCGCCTCTACCTGTTCGGCACCCCGGGCCAGGAGCGGTTCTGGTTCATGTGGGACGAGATCGCCTACGGTGCGGTGGGCGCCATCGTCCTGGCCGACACCCGCCGGCTGACCTCCAGCTTCGCCTCCATCGACTACTTCGAGCGGCGCGGGATGCCCTTCGTCGTCGCGGTCAACTGCTTCGACGGCGCCCGCCGCTACAGCGTGGAGACCATCCGCGAGGCACTGGACGTCGACCCGGGCGTCCCGGTGATGCTGTGCGACGCCCGGCGGCGGGAGTCGGTCAAGGAGGTCCTGGTCGCCCTGGTCGAGCACGCCATCCGGGTGTCGGAGCTGGAGGAGCAGCGGCGCTGACGCACCCGCTCGGGGAAGGGCGACCCTCGGCTCGCCGCGGCCTCGGCGGTGTTGCCGGCCGGGGCCGCGCCCGTCCCGGCACATCCCGACGCTCGGGCGGCGTCAGAGGAGACCGGCCGGCGCCCTCACTCCGCTGCGCGCCGATCGCAGGCGTCCTTGACCTTCTCCGGCTGCTCCGCACGCCGCGGATGTCACCGTGCCCGGCGGACCGCGGCGGTCACACGGCCCGGGGCATGGGCGCGGTCTGCTGGAGGAGATGGTCCACCACACCGGTCAGCCCGCCGCCGCGGGCGGCCCGGCGCTGCCGGGAGGCCCCGTCCCCGTGCTCGATCAGCCGGCGCAGCCAGCCGGTGACCCGCCCCAGGTCCCCGTGCCGCTCCAGGCCCGGCCGGGCCGTCTCCAGCAGCCGCTCGGCCAGCTCGACGGCCGGCAGCAGTTTGCCGGTGTGCACGTCCACCCCCGATCCGCTCAGCCCGTCGCGGGCGGCCCGCCAGTAGGCCAGGCGCAGCAGCTCCGGCCGCAGGTGCGGGCCGTCTTCGCCGCGGTCGACCGCCGGCAGCAGGCTGGTGATCAGGGCGCGTACCAGCGCGGCCAGCGCGGCGGACTCCTCGGCGGTGATCGGCACGTCGCTCACCCGCACCTCCAGGGTCGGCAGGTGCGCCGAGGGCCGGATGTCCCAGAAGACGTTGCCGACATCGACCAGCGCCCCGGCCTCCTGCATGGTGGCCACCAGCGTGTCGTAGTGCTCGGCGGACTCCAGGTAGGGCGGCGGGCCGGCCACCGGCCAGCGGCTCCACAGCAGGGTCCGCCAGCTGGCGTACCCGGTGTCGCGCTCGCACCAGTAAGGGGAGTTGGCGCCCAGCGCGATCAGCACCGGCAGGTGGGGGCGCAGATGGTTGCTCATCCGCACGGCCCGCTCCCGGTCGGCCATCTCCACATGGACGTGCAGCGCGCAGAAGGCCGCCTCGTGGTGCAGCCCGCGGAAGGTGGCGTTGCCCCGGTTCTGACGGGGTCCCTCGGTGATCGGGGAGGGGACCGCGCCGCCCAGCACCGGAGTGCCGCTGGCGATGACGCCCAGCCCGCCCCCGTCGGCCGCGGCGGCCAGGTGGGCGCGGTTGGCGGCGATCTGACCGGCCAGCTCGGCGGCCGTGGTGCAGGGCCTGGTGCGGCTCTCCACTTGCACCAGCGTGATCTCCCCGCAGACCCGGTCGCCGAGCCGGGCCGCGGCACGCTCGATCACCGCGGGCGCCCCCGCCACGGTGGCCCGGGTCCGGCGGTCGATGACCAGGAACTCCTCTTCCACTCCGAACCGGAGGGCTTCACCGTCCACGCTCATGTCCGTGCCCACCTCACCGTCGCCGCACGACCGCGGTGAGCGCCGCGGTCCGCTTCCAGGCTATGAAGCAGACCTGTCGTGAGCCATGGGGGAACGGGATGCCCCCGACCGCCGGCACGCCCCTCAGAGCCTGCCCGGGAGCGGTCCGCCGCCGCTGGGACGCACCACAGGACGCCCGGTGACCTGCCCCGACGTCGGACTTATGAATTTCTCACTTATGTGCTGTGAGTTTTTCACGCCGTATTGATGGCGGCGGCACTGTCCCCCTCACGGGTTTTGCTTTGCACTTGTTGAAGAGACATTCCTGTGACGGATGCTTCGGCGAGGGGAGAGCTTCGATGATGCGCATCAAGGTGCTGGGGCCCCTTGAAGCGACCAGGAACGGTCAATCGGTGGCGCCGACGGCGGCCAAGCCGCGGCAGATCCTGGCGTTGCTGGCGCTGCGCGCCGGCGAGGTGGTCCCGGTGCCCACCCTGGTGGAGGAGATCTGGGGGGAGGATCCGCCGCGCAGTGCGCTGACGACCATGCAGACCTACATTTTGCAGCTGCGCCGGCTCATCGGCCGTTCCTCCGACTCCGGATCGGCCAAAGACATCCTGGTCACCCGCTATAACGGCTACTTGTTCCCGGCCGATGCCGTGACGGTGGATGCCCAAGAGTACGAGAAACTGGCCGAGCAGGGCAACCGTGCCTGGGAGCGCGGAGACTACGTGGCGGCGGCCGAGCTGCTGCGCAAGGCGCTCGATATGTGGTCGGGGGAAGCGCTGGTCGATGTGCAGCGGGGCATGCCGCTGAGCGTCGAGGCGACACGCCTGGAGCAGAGCAGGATCGGGGTGCTGGAGACGCGCATCGACGCCGAGCTGCGGCTGGGCCGGCACCACGCGCTGCTGGGCGAGCTGGCCATGCTGGTCGCACGCAACCCGATGCACGAGAATCTATGCGCGAAGTTCATGATCGCCTTGTACCGCTCCGGGCAGCAGTGGCGCGCCCTGGAGGTCTTCCGGCAGCTGCGCATGGCGCTCGCCAATGAGCTCGGCGTGGAGCCCTCGGCCCGGCTGCAGCGGCTGCAGCGCTCGATCCTCTCGGCGGACCCGGCGCTGGACCTACCGGAGACCGGGGCCTTCGCCGCCATCCCCGCCTGATCGTCCGGCGATGCACGGGCCACCGCGGGAGCGGATCTGCCCCATGATCTGCTCCAGGGCGGCTTTTGGGGCAGAGCCGCTCCCCGCTTCCAGGCGGCCGGTGCGGAATGGGGAGACGGACCGACCCGCGCGGCGGGCCGGCCCTGGACGGGAGGTTCAGCCGGCGTCCACGGCGGTCGTGGTGAGCCGGACGGAGAAGACCTTCGGGTCCGAGGTGCTGACCGCTCGCAGCGCCAGCGCGTGCCGCTTGAACTCCGGCCGCGTCACCGCCGCCCGCAGCGAGGCCCCGTCGGTCCAGCGGGCGACGTTCACGTACGAGCGGGGCTCGTCGGTCTGGCGCAGCAAGTTGTGGTCGATGAACCCCGGCTGCTCGGCGAAATAGGCCGCGGTGGTGGCGAACGCACGCTCGAACTCCTCCGCCGAGCCGGTCACCGTGAACCGGTTGATCAGGGTGACCGGGCCGTCGGCCAGCTCGGCGGCGCGGGCCTTCATGTGCCGCGCCACCACGTCCCGGTACTGCGCCAGGGTCTCGCCCGGGCTGGGACCGTCGAGCGCGGAGTGGATGAACTCCGCGATCTCCCCGTGCCGGTCCAGCCCGCTGTGGGTGAGCGAAACGACCGTCCGGTCCGGGCCGTCGGGCCGGAAGTCGACCTCGATGAAGCTGGCCTTCTCATCGTCGTGGATCGGCTGCCAGTTCGGCCCGACACGCCAGGTCAGCACGATCCGGCGGGGCGGGTCCCACTCCACCACGGTGCCCCAGGCGATCTCGGTCCCGTCGGCGCCCCGCTCGTAGTAGCGGCCGCCCACCTTGGGCTCGATGGTGATGGATTGGCGGTTCTCGACGAACACGTGATGTTCAGGCCACCACTCGATCGGATGCTCGGCGAAGATGGCGAAGGCGCGCTCGATGGGCGCCTCCACCGTGACCTCCTTGCGGACGTCGGGAACTCGCTTCGGCTCGGCCATGAAGACCCTCCTGGACCATCGGGAATTCACCCGACAGGTTCGGAGCCGGCTCTCGAAAGCCGATGGAGCCGAGATGGACAGGGAAGGGCGGGCGTCTCGACCGGTGATGTAGAGGGTCTCAAGGCACCGCCGTGATGGTTCCGGTATGCGCATCCTGGTCACCGGAGCCGCCGGTTTCATCGGCTCGTACTACGTACGCGCAATGCTCGACGGCGAGTATCCCGGCTTCACCGACGCCAAGATCACCGTCGTCGACAAGCTCACCTATGCCGGGAACCGGGCCAATCTGCCGGCCTCGCACCCGCGGCTGGAGTTCGTCCAGGCCGATATCTGCCAGCAGTCCCTGCTGCTGGAGCTGGTGGACGGGCACGACGCCGTGGTGCACTTCGCCGCCGAGTCGCACGTGGACCGCTCGCTGGTGAACGCCGGCGACTTCGTCAGCACCAACGTGCTGGGCACCCAGAATCTCATGCACGCCTGCCTCACCACCGGGGTCGCACGGGTGGTGCATGTGTCCACCGATGAGGTGTACGGCTCCATCGAGCAGGGGGCCTGGACGGAGGAGTGGCCGCTCAGCCCGAATTCCCCTTATGCCGCCTCCAAGGCCGCCAGCGACCTGATCGCGCTGTCCTACGCGCGCACCCACGGGCTGGACGTGTCGGTCACCCGCTGCTCCAACAACTACGGGCCCTACCAGCATGTGGAGAAGCTCATCCCGCTGTTCGTCACCAACCTGCTGAGCGGCGAGCCGGCCCCGCTGTATGGTGACGGCTCCCACGTACGCGAGTGGCTGCACGTGTCCGACCACTGCCGCGCCGTGCAGCTGGTGCTCACCTCGGGCCGGGCCGGGGAGGTCTACAACATCGGCGGGGGGACCGAGCGGACCAACCGGCAGATCGCCGAGGAACTGGTACGGCTGTGCGGCGCCGGCCCGGAGATGATCCGGCGGGTTCCGGACCGCAAGGGGCACGACCGGCGCTACGCCCTGGACGACTCCAAGATCCGCGCCGAACTGGGCTACGCGCCCCAGGTGCCGTTCGAAGAGGGACTGGCCGCCACTGTCGCCTGGTACCGGGATCATCCCGACTGGTGGAAGCCGCTCAGGGAGAGCGCCGGAACCGTCCGTGAATCCGCCGTTCACGCGCTGGGCACCTGAACCGCACGAGATCGCACACAAGACCGGGGAGGCCGGTATGTACGGGGCGGAGGCCGCCAAGATCTACGACGCCCAGCACCGGGCGCGCGGCAAGGACTACCGGGGCGAGGCGACCGAGGTCGCCGCCCAGATCAGGCGCCGGATGCCGGAGGCGCGTTCCGTGCTGGACGTGGCCTGCGGCACCGGCGGGCACCTGGAGCCGTTCCTGGACATGTTCGACGACGCCGAGGGCCTGGAGCTGTCGGAGCCCATGCTCGACATCGCCCGGGCCGCGCTGCCGGGGGTGAAGCTGCACCACGGCGACATGCGCGACTTCGACCTTGGCCGCACCTTCGACGCCGTCACCTGCCTGTTCGCCTCGATCGCCTATGTCACCAGCGAGGCGGAGCTGCACGCCGCGCTGCGCTGCTTCGCCCGCCATGTCGTGCCCGGCGGGGTGGTGGCGGTCGAACCCTGGTGGCTGCCGGAGAAGTTCATCGATCGCTACTGCTCGGGCGACGTGGTCGAGGCGGACGGCATGCTCATCGCCCGCGTGGCCCACACCGTCCGCGACGGGGACGCCTCGCGCATGGAGGTCCACTACACCGTCGTCGGCGCCGACACCGGCATCCGGCACTTCGCAGAGGTTCACCGGGCGATGCTGTTCGAGCGGCGGCAGTACGAGGAGGCGTTCACCGCGGCCGGCCTGGACGTCGAGTACATCGACGGCATCCAGTGCGGGCGCGGGCTGTTCGTCGGCGTCCGGCGGTGACGGCTCGACCGAGTGTCGACCCGTCCTGCAGGGGGTGGGCCGACCGTGGTCGCAGACCGCTCCACACGCCGATCCGGAGGGAAACATGGCCCGACTGCTGCACATCGACTCTTCGCCCATGGGCGACATGTCTGTCTCCCGCGGGCTGGCGGCGGCCTTCCGCGCCCGCTGGGAGGAGGAGCTTCCCACCGGCACCGTCGTCTACCGGGACGTGTGCGCCGACCCGCTCCCGCTGCTGGACCGGGACGCCATCATGACGTTCTACATGCCGGAGGAGGCCCGTACGCAGGCGCAGGCCGAGGCGGCACGGTACCGCACCGCGCTGGCCGAGGAGCTGCTGTCGGCCGACGCCGTGCTGGTGAGCGCGCCGATGCACAACTGGACCATTCCCGCGCACCTCAAGGCGTGGCTGGACCAGGTGCTGATCGATGGCGTGACCCTGGTCCAGCCGGGGGAGACGCACCCGCTGGCCGGCCGGCCGGCGACCGTGGTACTCGCCTACGGCGGCGGCTACACCCCCGACGCCCCGCTGGCCGGCTGGGACCACGTCGAGCCGTATCTGCGGACGGTCTTCGCAGGTGCCCTGCAGATGGAACTGTCGGTCATCACAGCGCAGCTGACGCTCGTCAACGAGCCGCCGGAGCTGGCGGAACTGGCGCGCAAGTCGCGGCGCGAGGCCGAGGCCGCCATCGAGGAGCGCGCCCGCAAGGTCGCCGCGCAGCTCGCCGGCTGAGCGACCCCTTCCCGCCGCGCGACCCGCACGGGCCGGTCACCGCCCCGCCGGCCGGTGCGGGAACGGGCCGGCGGATCGGTGAGCGCACAGGACCTTTTCAACACGTGGCCCAAGGTGCCGAAGCGGGGCCTCGGTGCGTCCGTTACCGCGACGTTTCCATCTCGACCTGCAGGGGCGGTGTGCCGGAAAAGGTCCACAGGGCGGGCGTGACGGGACCCGATCCGTAATACCGCCCCGTTGCGGCCCCGTTTCCGGGGCCGCAACAGCCCTGGCCGAGCCCTCTTCCCCTTCTCGTCGGCTTGTGGGAACAGCCCGCCGGGAAGGGCTCGGCCATTCGATATGCAGGAAAAGGAAAAGGGACATGGTCGATCCTCTGGGGCGGTCGTCGCGGCTGCCTTCGTTGACCGGGCTGCGCTTCGTCGCGGCGTCGCTGGTGCTGCTGTGCCACTGCGGGATCACCTTGCTGCCGCGAGTGGCCCCCGAGCGGGAATTTGAGATCGCACTCTTTTACGCCGCCGGCGCCGTCGGGGTGTCGTTCTTTTTCATCCTCAGCGGTTTCGTGCTGACCTGGGTCGCCACCGACTCCGACACCAAACTGCTGTTCTGGCGCCGCCGGGTCGTGAAGATCTTCCCCAACCACCTGGTGACCTTCGCCGCCGCCGTGGCGTTGATGCTGCTCACCGGGGCCGCGGTGACCTTCGGCAACACCGTCCCGGTGGCGCTGCTGGCGCACGCCTGGATCCCCGACCAGGGGGTGCTGCTGAACTTCTTCATCAACACCCCGTCCTGGTCGCTGGCCTGCGAGCTGTTCTTTTACCTGTCGTTCCCCTGGCTGCTGGCGTTGATCCGGCGGATCCGGCCGGAGCGGCTGTGGGCGTGCTTTGCGGCCGTGACGGCCGCGATCTTCGCGGTGCCGGCGGTGGCCGGCCTGCTGCCGGCCGGCGAGCGGATCTACGGGAGCGGCGAGCCGTGGCTGGGCGGGTGGTTCATGACCTTCTTCCCCCCGGTGCGGGCGCTGGAGTTCGTGCTGGGCATCCTGCTGGCGCGGATCGTCATCAGCGGACGCTGGATCCGGGTTCCGCTGACCGTCGCGGTTCCGCTGGCCATCGGCGGCTGTCTGCTGAGCGCCTGGCTGCCCGACCGGTTCGGGGAGGTGGCGGTGACCGTCATGCCGCTGGCCTTCGTGATCGCCGCCGCCGCGACCGCCGATATCGGGCGGCACGGCACCGTTTTCGGCGGCCGGACGATGGTCCGGCTCGGCGAGATCTCCTACGCCCTGTACCTGGTGCACTGGCTGGTGATCGCCTACGGCCCGATCGGCCGCTCAGACCCCCAGTGGGGGCAGAGCTGGGGGACGACTGCGACGGTGCCGGAGGCCCTGCTGCAGGCTTCGGTGACCATCGTGGTCAGTCTCGTCCTCGCCTGGCTGCTCTACACGCTGGTGGAGCGGCCGGCGATGCGCCGGTGGAGCCGCCCGGCGCATCGCCCGGGTTCCTCTTCGGCCGAGGTCCCCGCCGCCGTGGCGGGTCGGCCGGTCTCGTGAGGGAAGGCGGCCGGGAGGGCTTTCCAGTGCTCCCGGCCGCCCGCCGCGGCTTCAGCAGGGCGTCGGGCTGGTGCCGGTGCGGCGCATGTCCAGCCGCGAGGTGACGGTGTAGTAGAGGTTCCACTCGGCGTCGTACTGGGCGGACTCGCCCTTGCTGCGGAACCGCGGCCCGGTCTGCACGGCCTTCTGGGAGGTCGTCAGCCACCCGAGCGTCTCCCCGTCGGGGCCGTAGAACCGCTCGGTGGCGGTGAACGAGAAACGATTGCCGCCCGTGTGCCGCCATACCCCCGAGCCTTCGGCGCCGCCGGCCGGGTCGTCCTCGGGCACCAGGCACAGCGTGCCGTCGGCGAAGAAGGACATCGCCACCTCCTGCCGTCCGCCGTCCCAGGAGACCACTCCGGTCCAGGTGCCGACCGGGTGCCCCGTGCGACGGGCGGCCGCCTCCGCCGGCGTCGCTATGCAGATCCCGGCCACCACGGCGGCCGTTCCGGCCGCGACGCGCCATGCTGTGCGGATCACTTTCCCTCCCCGTGACGAATCGGTCAGCGACAGATATCAGGAATGAATCGGAGAATCGCTCGAAATTCGCTGGAGGGGACGGCGGGGGGCGGTTCCAGGTGTTCACCAGCACGGCCCGAGTGATTCCGCTGATCCTCAGAGGAAATCCATGGGCGAATCCGACCACAGGAGCGTGAAATGGCGGAACTGACCCTTGAGCGGCTCAAGGAGATGCTGCGCGTCAGCGCGGGGGAGGACGAGTCGATCCCGCTCGGCGACGACATCGCCGACACCAGCTTCAGCGAGCTGGGCTATGACTCCCTGGCCCTGCTGGAGACCGCGGCCTTGATCAAGCGGGAGTACGGCGTGGACGTCACCGACGCCATCGCCGACATCGAGACCCCGGCCGCTCTGCTGGACCTCGTCAACACCGGCTTGGCCGCGTGAGCGGCGGCAAGGAGACGGGCAGATGACCGACAGGCGAGTCGCCTTCGTCACCGGCGCCAGCAGCGGCATCGGCCTGGCGGTGACCCGCACCCTGGCCCGGCAGGGGATCGCGGTGTACGGATGCGCGCGGAACGCCGAGAAAATGGCGGCGACCGTCAGCCGGCTCACCGCCGAGGGCCTGGAGGTGTCGGGTGGCCCTTGCGACGTGACCTCCGGGGAGGAGGTGCGGGCCGCCGTGGCGGACGCCGTCGCTCGGTACGGGCGCATCGACATCCTGGTCAACAACGCCGGCCGCAGCGGGGGCGGAGAGATCGCCGCGCTCGATGAGCAGCTCTGGCTCGACGTGATCGACACCAACCTCAACGGTGTCTTCCGCGTCACCCGGGAGGTACTGGCCAACGGTGGGATGGGCAAGGACGGCTACGGGCGGATCATCAACATCGCCTCCACCGGAGGCAAGCAGGGCGTGATCTACGCCTCGCCGTACTCGGCCTCCAAGCACGGGGTGGTGGGTTTCACCAAGGCCGTGGGCCTGGAGCTGGCCAAGACCGGTATCACCGTCAACGCGGTGTGCCCCGGGTACGTCGAGACGCCGATGGCCGAGCGAGTCCGGGCCGGCTATGCCGAGTACTGGGGCATCACCGAGCAGGAGGTGCTCGAAAGGTTCAACGCCAAGATTCCGCTGGGCCGTTACTCCACTCCGGAAGAGGTGGCCGGCCTGGTCGCGTACCTGGTGACCGATACCGCCGCCTCCATCACCGCGCAGGCGCTCAACGTCTGCGGCGGACTCGGCAACTACTGAGCCCTTTCCGCCTTCGGCCCCCGCGGATGAGGGCTCCCCGTCCCCGTGGCGGGATCCGCCCAGGCCCGGCGTCCGGGAAGCCGGGCCTGGGACCTGCCGGGGCCTTCGTCCCGCCGGTGTCCGGGACGGTACGGCGGGGCGTTCACTCCCCGACCGGGCGGAACCGGATGTCGTGGACCTCGCAGTCGGCGGCACCGAAGCGCAGCAGCCGCTCGCCCTCGGCGAGGACCTCCGCCTCCTGTCGTTTGGACAGTGGCTCGAACAGCCGGATGTCCAGTGTGGCGGTCTTCTTGGCCCGCTTGATGGCCCACAGCCCGCGCACGAAGCCGTCCACCGTCATCGTCGCGTCGATCCAGGCGTACTTGCGCTGCTCCTCGGTCACGATGCGGGAGCGGTCGTGGTAGCTGAGCACCACGTTGTCGAGCGCGGCCAGAAAGCGCACCGGGGCGGGCACGTCCGGGTCGGGGCGCGGTGCGTCGGGCAGGTCGAACAGTTCCCGCCCGTTTTCGTCCCGGAAGGTGCGCAGTTTCGGCCGCAGCGGCTCGAAGGCCTCCTTCAGCCCGGTCAGCCCGCTCCAGGCCCGCACGTCGCTGACCGTGGCCGGGCCGAAGGCCGCCAGGTAGCGCCGGATGAGGTCCTGCACCGACGGTTCTTTCGACAGCGGCCGGCCCAGCCAGTGCTCGGCGAGCGCGAACGGCGTGGCACCACGCCGCCGCCACAGGCCGTCGGGCGGCGGATGCAGGACCGGCAGCAGGTGCTGGGCCGACCGCGCCAGCGCCACCTGATCCCGTCCGGGCCACCGCTCGGCCAGTGCCCTGCCCAGCTCGGGGCGGGTCACCGTGCCGGATCCGATGATCTCGCGAGCGGCCCGGGCCAGTTCGGCCAGGTCGATGCCTTCGGTCTGGCGGCGGAAGGTCCCGTTCTGCAAGGTGGCCAGCAGCTTGTCGAACAGCGGCCGGAATCGCACGTAATCGTCGGCGGTGAGCAGGTGCTGGGTGCCGCGGAAGAGCATCGCCCGCACCACTTGGCGATCGTGCAGCAGCCGGACCAGGTCCTCGATTTGGAAGCCCTCGATCCGCGACCACAGGCCGAAGTAGGGCGGGTCCGGGTCCTGGCCCTGCAGGCCGACCAGATGCTCGATCACCTTGGCGGGCGGCCAGTCGACCCGGCGCAGCAGTAGCTGGCGCTCCAGCGTCGCCCGGTTGAGCGCCCGGCGGCTCAGGGTCTCCATCACGTCCTTTCAAACGTCGACCGGGTCTCCAGCGGCGTTCAAGGGATGTTATCGATGCTGCCAGCGGGTGACACCGATTTCCCCGGCACCGGCTCGAGCATCGCTGGAATCCCGCTGAACTCTTTTCCGCACGCGGCCTGTGAGCCCGTGCGGCCGTGCCCGCCGGGATCGTGGGGGAAAGCCGGCCGTCACGATGACGAGCAGGCAGAACGGCGTGTTGAAAAAGGTTCACTGGAGCGGAGCGAGGAATGCGAGTACGTGAACTCGCGGTGGCCGGTGCGTTCGAGTTCGTCCCCCCGATCTTCCGGGACGCCCGCGGGCAGGTGGTGACGCCCTTCCACGGAGAGGGGTTCTCCCGGGTGGGCGGGCACCGGGCGTTCCCGGTGGCGCAGACGATTCACAGCGTGTCCCGGCGCGGCGTGGTGCGCGGCGTGCACTTCACCGTCACCCCGCCGGGCCGGACGGCCAAGTACGTCTTCTGCCCCCATGGCAGGGTGCTCGACATCGTGGTGGACCTCAGGCTCGGGTCGCCGACGTTCGGCCGCTATGACGCCGTGCCGCTCGGCCCGGACGACTGCCGGGCCGTGTACCTGCCGGTGGGGGTGGGGCACGCCTTTGTCGCCCTGCGGGACGGCTCGGTGATGTCCTATCTGCTCTCTGAGTGCTTCACCCCCGAGAATGAGCGGGAACTGTCGGTGTTCGATCCGCGGCTGCGCCTGCCCATTCCCTCTGATATCGAACCGATCCTGTCCGAACGGGACCGGAAGGCACCGACCCTGGAACAGGTCATGGCCGCCGGCGAGCTGCCGGAATACGCCGACTGCCTGCGCATCGAAGCCGATATTTTCGGTGCATATGGAAATGCGGCGGTATAGTCGCAAAGTGTGGCTATGTCCAAAATTTGGGTGCCTGTCGAGTCGTGGTCAAGCCGGTCTCCAGAGTGATTTCCTAACTTCCGGGCATGAAGATCTTGATGAACACCGGCCCGGCGCACCCGCTGTTCTTCCCGATCGTTCCCCTGGCGTGGGCGCTGCGCGCGGCCGGTCATGAGGTGCTGGTCGCGACCGCGGAGAGTTTCGAGGAGACCGTACGACAGTCCGGACTGGCCATGACTCCAGTGTGCGGCTCGCTGGACATGGGCGATGTCATGGCCAGGGACCGGGAGGGCAACATCGTCCGCCCGCCCGACTCCTACGAGGGCATGACGGTCGAGATCGGGCGGGGCTTCGGCAGGCTGGCCGCCCGTACCGTCGACGGCCTGCGCGACCTGGTCGCCCGGTGGCGGCCGGACGCCATCGTCACCGAGTCCTACTCCTTCGCCGCCGTCGCCGCGGCCGCGCGGCTGCACGGCGTGCCGTGGATCAAGCACACCGTCGGCCCCGGTGACCTGCCGATCGTCACCTCCGCGACCCGGGAGCTGGCTCCTGAGCTGGAGCGGCTGGGCCTGGACGGGCTGCCGGAACCGGACCTGATCATCGACAACTGCCCGCCGCTGCTGGGCGAGATCACCGAGGGTGCGCAGCAGGTGCGGTACGTGCCCTACGGGGAGCCCGGTGCGATCCCCGACTGGGCGCTGCAGGAGCGGACCCGCCCGCGGGTGCTGGTCACCCTCGGCTCGGTGCAGCCGCAGATCGGCGGGCTGCCGATGCTGGCCCAGATGCTGGGGGCCCTGTCGTCCCTGGACGCCGAGCTGGTCGTGGCGGTGGCCGACCACCTGGTGGAGGGCCTGGGTCCGTTGCCGGACAACGTCATCGCCGCCGGCTGGGTGTCGCTGACCTCCGCGCTGCCCGGCTGTGACGCCGTGGTGCACCACGGCGGTCCGGGCACCATGCTGGCCAGCCTCTGCCAGGGCCTGCCCCAGGTGGTCATCCCCGGCCGCGGCAAGCCGATCGATGCGGTGCGCCGGCTGGCCGAGTTCGGCGCGGTGCACCACCTGCCGCCCGCCGAGCTGACTCCTGAGCGGCTGCTGGAGTCCTGCCGGGCCCTGCTGGAGGAGCCCGGCTACGCCAAGCAGGCCGTCGCGGCGCGGGAGGAGATCGCCGGTCTGCCGTCGCCCGCCGCGATGGTGCCGGTCATCGAACGCCTGGTGGCGGACGCTCGATGAGACGCCCGACGCCCGGAGCGGCACCGCACGGGCGGCGGGCGGTCGTGCTGGGCGGCACCGGCTGGCTCGGCCGGCACGTCTGTGCCGAGCTGGCCCGCCGCGGCTATGGGCTCATCGCGGTGGCCCGCCACCCGGCGCCCCATGCGGCGGGCCACCGGTTCGTCTCGCTGGACCTGGAGACCGCCACCGCCGAGCGGATCGGCGCGCTGCTGGCGCGGGAGCGGGCGCACCTGATCGTCAACGCCACGGATGCGGCGAACGCCACCGACGGCTGGGACCGGACGGAGGAGGAGATGGTCCGGATGAATCTGGACCTGGTGCGGCGGCTGCTGGCCGGAATCGGCTCCCTGCCGTGGCGTCCCCGCCTGGTGCACATCGGCACCGTGCACGAGTACGGGGACGTCCCCGTCGGCACGTCGGTCGGCGAGCACACCCGGCCGAACCCGCGCACGCCCTACGCCAGGACGAAGCTCGCCGGCTCGCAGGCGGTGCTGCGGGCCGCCCGGACCGGCGAGGTCGACGCCCTGGTGCTGCGGTCGGCCAACATCAGCGGTCCCCACCCGTCCCCGGAGAGCTTCCCCGGCAAGCTGGTGGCGATGCTGCGCGCGGCGCTGGCCGAGGGCGGTGTCATGTCGGTCACCGTCACCGACACCCGGCGTGACTACGTGGACGTCCGCGACGTCGCCCGAGCCGTCGCCCTGGCGGCCGAGGCGGACTGCCCGGGCCGGGCGATCGCCATCGGCAGCGGACGGGCCGTCGCCGCGCGGACCCTGGTGGAGACGTTCGCCGCGGTGACCGGCCATCCGGTGCGCATCGTCGCCGCCGAGGACCGGCGGGCCGCCGGCCTGGGCGGAGCATGGATGCGAGTCGATCCCCGGCCCGCCGCCGAGCTGCTCGGCTGGCGGGCCCGCATCGACCTGGCGGACTCGCTGCGGGCCATGTGGGAACAGGCCGCGGTCCCGGCGACCGGGCGGTGAGGAGCGCAGGACACGGTGAAGGGTCCGGGCCGGCCGGCCCGGACCCTTCGTCCGTCGGCGATCGTCAGACGGCGCGCCTCATTTGAGCACCCCGACGAACAACCCGCAGTCAAAGCGCCCGTCCGTCAGGTACTCGACGGCGAAACCGGCCCGCTCGAAGGCCCTCTCGTACTCCTCCCGGGTGAACAGCCTCATCAAATGCAGGTCCGTGAAGTGCCGGATGCCGGCCGACTTGTCGGCGACGATGTAGTGCACCGTGATCGGCACCTGCCGGCCGTTCCTGGTGGAGTGCGAGACCCGGGCCACCACCCGGTCACCACAGGAGACCAGGTCACGGGCGATGTAGCCGTCGATGAAACGCTCGGGAAAGTACCAGGGCTCGATCACCAGGACGCCGCCGGGGCTCAAGTGCCGGGCCAGGCGGCTCAGCGTGGCCTCCAGCTCTCCCGTCGACCCCAGGTAGCCGATGGAGCTGAACATGCACATGGCTGCGTCGTAGGTGCGGCCCAGGTCGAAGTCGCGCATGTCGCCCCGGTGCACCGGGACGCCGGGCAGCGCCTCCCGCGCCTTGGCGATCATGTGCTCGGACAGCTCCAGCCCTTCGACGGTCTCAAAGCGCTCCCGGGTGAAGGCCAGGTGCGCACCGGTCCCGCAGGCCACGTCCAGCAGCGACACCGCGTCCGGCCTGCGGGCCAGCACCAGTTCGCTCACCTCGGCGGCCTCGGCGGCGTAGTCCTTGCCCCGGCCCCGGTACACCATGTCGTAGATCTCGGCGAGGTCTGCCTCGTACATGGGCCTCACGTCTCCCAGGTGACGGGCAGGGACCACAGGCCGTAGACGATGGCGCCCTCCTTGCGGGGCACCTCGGCCAGCGGTTTGACCAGCCGCAGCGATGGGATGCGGCGGAACAGGGTCGTCCACACCAGCTGCAGTTCCAGCCGGGCCAGCTCGGCGCCGATGCAGTGGTGCGCCCCGTACCCGAAACCGAGCTGCTTGCGGCTGCCCCGGCGCAGCTCGAGCCGTTCGGGGTCGGGGAAGACCCGCGGGTCGTGGTTGGCGGTCAGCAGCAGGCACAGGATCCCGTCCCCGGCGGGGATCACGGTGCCGTCGATGTCGATGTCCTCCAGCGCCACCCGGGGCACCGCCAGGTCGCCGATGCTCGCCAGCCGCACCAGCTCCTCGACGGCCGGCTCGATCAGGCCTTCGGGGTCGGCCAGCAGCTCGGCCAGCTGGTCGGGATGCTCCAGCAGGCAGGCGGTGCCCAGCGAGATCATGCTGGCGGTGGTCTCATGCCCCCCGTTCAGCAGCATTCTGATCATGTTGACCAGCTCCCGCCGGGAGTACTCCTCACCGCAGGCGCGGTACTCGGCGATCACCGCACTGGTCAGGTCGTCGCCGGGCTCCTTCTCCTTGTGCTCGACCAGGTCGGCGATGTAGTCGTTGACCTCCACGATCGCGGCCAGCCGCTCCTTGGGGGTGCTGTCGGCGCCGAACAGATTGTTGCTGTGCTTGATGATGAAGGCGTGGTCGTTCTGAGGGACGCCCAGGTACTCGCAGATCACGGTGGTCGGCACCGACAGCGAGAAGTTCCAGTGGAAGTCGACCGGTGGCTCGCACTCCAGCAGCCGGTCGATGTGCTCGTCGATGACCCGCTGGATCATCGGCCGCAGCAGCCTGACCCGCTGGCGGGTGAACGCCGCGGCCACCTTGCGCCGCGCGGCGGTGTGCTCGGGGGGGTCGTAGCCGATGAAGGAGGTCTCGGTGCGCGCCTGCGGCGGGGGGACGAAGAAGAACGGGAAGTTGTCGTGCTTGCGGGAGGCGCTGATCCTCGAATCGGCCAGCAGCCTGCGGATCCGGTCATAGCCGGTGACCGCCCAGACGCGGAGCCCGGTGTTGGCGAGCGTCACTTGGACGACGCCCTTTTCCACCATCTCCGCGTACGTCGCGGGCACGGTGAACGGACCCTGCCGGGGGTGGGGGAACGGCTGCTCGGACCGGTGGACCGGACAGGACTCGTGGGTGGTCGCGGTCATCGTCGGTTGCTCCTCGAACTGTGCTGCGGGACGCGTCGGTGCACCACGGTCACGAGGCCGTGCGCACGCCGGACCGGGCGTCGCCGATGACCACCGGCGTGTCCCAGTGAATACGGTGGGTGTGCGGCCAGACGGGGTTGTTCTTGGACCCCTCCCGGAAGGCGCGCTTGATGAAGAAGTCCCGGATCACCCGTCCCAGCGGGCCGGCGGTGTTGCCCTCCTTGTTGTGCTTGCCCAGCGCCACGATGGCCTCCGCCCGCTCCCGGCGGAGCGACTCGTAGGCGTCGAAGGCGGCCTCGACCGTCGGCGCGTCCCGCAGGCACTTGGCCAGCACGATCGCGTCCTCCATGGCGACGGCGGCGCCCTGGCCTGCGGTCTGGGACACCGCGTGCGCGGCGTCCCCGATGATGATCATGCGGTCGCGGTGCCAGCGCGGCACCTTCGGCACGTCGTAGGCGAGGGTGGGGGCGGGCAGGTCCGTCGAGGCGGCGACGATCCGGGCGGCGGGCATTTTGTCGCCCCCGAACACCTCCAGCAGCCACTCCCGCCGGCTCTCGGCCGGCAGGCGGCGCAGCCGCTCGGCGCGCGCCTCGTCGGGCACCGCCGGGTTGGCGAACCACCACACGTCACCGCTGGGGGTCTTGATGTACATGAAGAAGCCCTTGCGCCCGAAGAACATGTGCAGCGGGCCGGGCTTGCCCTCGACCCGCAGGCCCTCGGCGGAGCCGAAGACGTTGAGCACGCCCAGGAAACGGGGGGCGGGCGAGGCCGGGTCGATGACGCTCCGCACCTGCGAGTGCAGGCCGTCGGCGCCGATCAGGATGTCGCCCTCGGCGGTCTGCTCGTCGGCGAACACCGCGCGCACCCCGTCGGCGGTGGGGACGGCGTCCACCAGGCGCTTGCCGTACTCGATGCGGATGCCGCGGCGGATGGCCTCGTTGCGCAGCTCGGCGTACAGCTCCGGGCGGCGCAAGGTGCGGATCACGGCACCGTCGCCGGAATGGCGGCCGATGCTGATCGGACCGGTGAGCGGCTTGCCGGTGTGCTTGTAGAAGGCGATCTCGGGGGTGTCGAAGCCCTTGCGGGTGACCAGCTCGGCCAGGCCTAGGTTCTCCAGGGCGTTCAGGCCGTTGGGGGCGAGGTTCACGAAAGCGCCGACGCCGTCTGCGGCGCGGTCGAAGGCCTCGTAGATCGTCGGCTCGAAACCGACCTTCTGCAACGCCATCGCGGCGACCGGGCCGGCGATGCCACCCCCGATGACCAGTGCGCGTGCCATGCTGCCTTCCTCTCTGAGCGCCTGTGCGGATGTGATCGGTTCGCGGACGGACGTCACTCGGCCGGGTCGGCCGGGATGTCCGGACGGGGGACGGTGCTGGCGCAGACGACGTCGTGCGGCGGCAGGACGCCGTCGACGAGGTAGCCGGTGACCAGGGCGTCCACTTCGGGGTTGCGGCACAGCAGGTAGATCTCGTGCTGGCCGGAGTCGGCGACGGTGATCAGCCGGTGCCCGAGCCGGGCCGCCATGGCCGCGCCGCCGGCGGCGTGGTCGATCGGGTCTCCGTCGGCGCGCACCACGATCCCGGCCGGGTAGCCGTCCCGGCGCAGGACGGTCGGCGGCTCCGGCGGGCGGAAGGAGCGGAAGGCCCCGACCCACGGCTGGGCCCGCATCACGCCGTACCCGTAGGGGTAGCGCTCGCGGTAGCGGCGCATGTCGGCGTAGTAGGTCTCCAGGTCGGTGGGCCAGTCCTTCTCCAGCGTGACGGCGTCCAGGACGCCGCAGCGGGTGGTGCCGCCGGTCTCGGTCGGCGGCCAGATCCGCTCGTCGGCCAGCCAGGTCCGGGCCGCTTCCAGGTCGCCGCCGCGCAGGTCGGCGACCATCCGGCCGAGCTCTTCCCAGCGCGCCCGGTTCGCCGATCGCGAGCCGAGCGCGCCGTCGAACAGCGTGCGCAGCCGGATGCTCTCTGCCCGCCCGTCCGCAGCCAGGGCGGCGGCGGCCTCTTCGACGGCCTCCAGGACCTGCTCGGCGGAGGTGCCCAGCCCGAAGTGCCGGTTGCGCTCGGCCACCCAGGCGGCCCACTTCTCCACGTTCTCCCGGTTGGCCGGGCCCTGCGCCATCAGTTGCTCGCGCCAGGACCAGTCCGGGTGCACGCACGAGTCGAGCACGCTGCGGTCCAGGTGGGCGGGGAACATGCTGCCGTAGACGGCGCCCAGGTAGGTCCCGAAGGTGTAGCCCAGGAAGTTGATCACCGGTTCGCCCAGCACGGCCCGGATCAGGTCCATGTCGCGGGCGATGTTGCGGGTGCTGAAGTGGGGACGCAGGTCGCCGCCGGCCCGCTGGTTGCCCTCTTCGCGGACGCGCATGTCCTCGGCGATCAGCGCGAAGGCCGCGTCGTCGGGCCGGGAGTCGAGCGGAGCCCGCACCGGGGTGACCTCGGAGGTCAGCGGGGTGGAGTCGCCGGTGCCCCGGGGGTCGAAGCCGATCAGGTCGTAGCAGTGGGCGAGCGGGCTGTCGGCCAGGATGTCGGGGAAGCGCCGGCCGAACCCGAAGTATCCGCCGGGCCCGCCGTTGACCGCCAGCAGGATGCCCCGGCGCCGCTGCGGGTCCAGCGCCCGCCGGCGGCTGATCGCGATGGTCAGCCAGCGTCCGGTGGGGTTGGAGTAGTCGAGGGGGACTTCGATGGTGGCCTGTTCCAGGCCCTGGCCGGCGTCGGTCCAGCGCACCTGCTGGTCGCGGAACGCCTGCAGGGCGTCTTTCGCTTCGGCTACTGTCATGATCTTCTGGCCCGCTCTCTGTTCTTTTGCGGCACTTGGTGCGTTTTGTTGGGATTTGCTGGCGAGGCTTCCGCACTGCTCTCGAATCCGCGTGGAAGAGGGCTGGACGCCCGGTGCGGGCGTTCAGGGGATGCGCAACACGTCCAGCACGGCCACCGTCCAGGCGAACCCGCCGCCGGCACCGATCAGCGCGCATGATTGGCCGGGCGCCAGCGCGCCGATGCGCACCAGATGAGCCAGCCCAGCGATCTGGTCACCGGCGCCCAGATGACCGACCCCCGAACCCCACGGCCAGGTCGTGCGGCCGGGGTCGATGTCCAAAGCGGTGAAGAACTGGAACTCCATCTTCGGGTGACCCAGGTTGGGCACCACGAACCAGGCGATCTCCTTGGCCTGGAGGCCGGCCTCGGCCAGGGCCCGCTCGTAGGCCGCCCGCTGCCCGGCGCGCAGCCGGTCGATCAGCTCCGATGCGCCCAGTTCCTTCATCAGCAGAGCGCGATGCTGCTCCAGGCTGATCGGGACGCGGGCCGTCAGCGGCCCGGCCCCGAACGGGTCGGCGCCCCGGCCCATCTTCTCCAGCGCCGGGTCGGAGACGGTCACCAGGCTGCGCAGCCGGGCGAAACCGCCGACCCGCGACAGCACGAGCGCGGTGCCGCCGTCCCCGCACACCGTGCCCGGGTCGGTCGCCCAACGGTCAAAGCCCGGCGGGCAGAACCGGTCACCGGTGGTGATCAGCGCGCTGTGCCGGCGAGGGTCGGCCCGCAGGTAGGCCGCGGCCAGTTCCATGGCGGCCAGGCCGCCGTTGGACAACTGCCCGACGTCCATGGCGGGGCAGGCGCCCCGGGGCCGGTCGCCGATCGACTCCCGCTGCACGTAGGAGGCCGGCGCCCACAGGTCGTGACCCTGAAAGTAGGTGCTGGCGTGCAGCACCAAGTCGATGTCGTCCGGGGCGGCACCGGCGTGGCGCAGCGCGTCCCGGGCGGCCTTGACCGCCATTTCGGGGCCCGACTCCTCGCCGACGCACACCGAACGCATCCGGGTGCGCCGGACGGTCCAGAGATCGGTGAGCCCGCGTTCGACCGCCTCCTCGGCGGGCATGGCCGGCGCCAGGTACAGGCCGACACCGGATACGAAGATCTCCGCGCCCCCCACCGCTCCTCCTTCCGCGACATGGGTCCACCGTTCGACAGACCCTGTGCGGCGGTGCTCGCAGGCGGCTCAAGCACAGACGGAGCCCTGGGGCCTCGATCGATCCTCAGGCGAGTCTTGAAGCCCTCGCCGCACCGTCGGGGCGAGGAGAGGAAGGTGACCGGATGTCGCTCACAGGGCAGCAGACCGTCGGGCCGGTCGCCCTCGTCCTTCCCGGGCAGGGTGCCCAACACCCGAGGATGGCGGCCGGCCTGTACGGGCACGAGGAGACGTTCACGGCCTGGATGGATGAGGCCTTCGGCCTGATGGGCGACGACGGCCCGCGGCTGCGAGCCGAATGGCTCGCATCGTCGCCGTCGCCGATGTTCGACGACGTGACCGTGGCGCAGCCGCTGCTGTACGCGGTGAACCACGCGCTGGGACAGATGGTGCTCGGCTGGGGCGTCCGCCCGGTGGCCCTGCTGGGGCACAGCGTCGGCGAGGTCGCCGCCGCCACCCTGGCCGGGGTCATCGACTTCGGCGACGGCATGCGGCTGATGCGCGAGCGGATCGCCTGCTTCGCCGACACCCCGCCCGGCGGCATGCTCGCCGTGGCGGCCTCGGTGGAGGACGTCGCCGATCTGCTGGGCGGCAGGGTGCACCTGGCAGCGGTCAACGGGCCCCGCCAGGTGCTGCTGGCCGGGGAGCGTGAGCCGCTGGAGGAGGCGGCACGGATCCTGGACGGCCGGGGCCTGATCTGCCGGGACGTGCTGGCCCGCCAGGCGTTCCACAGCCCGGTGGTCGAGAAGGCGGTGCTGGCCACCCTGCCGGGATTCCGTCAGGTGCGGCTGCGCCCGCCGCGGCTGACCGTCTACTCCGCCTACACCCAGGCCGTGCTGACCGACCGGCAGGCGACCGATCCGGAGTTCTGGGCGTGGCAGGCCGCCCAGACCGTCTACTTTCACGGCGCGCTGACCAAGCTGCTGGACGACCACGACTGCGTGCTGGTGGAGGCCGGGCCGGGCAACAGCCTGACCCAGCTGGCCCGCCGGCAGCGCCGGGTCGTCCAAGGACACAGCCGTGTCCTGCCGCTGCTGCCGGACCGTCCGCGGGGCGACGAGGCGGACCGCAGGGCCGTCGACGAAGCGCGCCGCCGGCTCACCGCCCCGCCGGCTGCTCGGGCCCGGCGACCCGCCGCGATGGAGGCGGGAGGACGCCATGGCTGACCGCACCGCCGCGCAGGCCGCACTCGCGGAACCGGTGGCCGTGGTCGGCATGGCCTGCCGTTTCCCCGGAGCCGACGACCTGGCCGGGTTCTGGCGGATGCTGCTGTCGGGCGGCGAGGCCATCGGATCGGGCACCGGTCGCCGCAAGGGCCGCCGCCCGGGCGGCTACCTCGCCGAGGTCGAGCGTTTCGACGCCGCCTTCTTCGGCATCTCCGCCCGCGAGGCCGCCGCGATGGACCCTCAGCAGCGGATCCTGCTGGAACTGTGCTGGCACGCCCTGGAGGACGCGCGCATCCCGCCGAGCGCGCCACCCGGTCCGACCGGCGTCTTCGTCGGCTCCTGCTCCGACGACTATGCGCTGGCCAGCCGCGCCTCCGGGACGGTCGGCCCCTACACCATGACCGGGATCGGCCGGGCCTTCCTGGCCAACCGGCTCTCGCACGCCTTCGGGTTCACCGGGCCCAGCATGGTCATCGACACCGGCCAGTCCTCCTCGCTGGTGGCATTGCACCAGGCGGTGGGCGCCCTGCGGCGCGGGGAGTGCGCCATGGCCGTGGTCGCAGGCGTCCAACTGAACCTGGAGGCCATCGGAGACCGGATCCTGGCCGAGCTGGGCGCGATGTCGCCCACCGGCCGCTGCCACACCTTCGACTCCCGGGCCGACGGGATCGTGCGCGGCGAGGGCGCCGGTGTGCTGATCCTCAAACCGCTCGACGCCGCCCTGGCCGCCGGTGACCGGGTGTACTGCACCGTACTGGCCAGCGCGGTCAACAACGACGGCGGCGGTCCCGGCCTCACCGCGCCCAGCCGGGACGCCCAGCGGGAAGTGCTGACCAGGGCCTACCGGGAAGCCGGGGTGGCGCCATCCGAGGTGGCCTACGTGGAACTGCACGGCACCGGCACCCCCGTGGGCGACCCGGTGGAGGCGGCCGCCCTGGGCGAGGTGCTGGGCCGGGGACGCCCGCCGGGCGCGCCGCTGCTGGTGGGCTCGGTCAAGACCAACATCGGCCATCTGGAGGGGGCGGCGGGCATCGCCGGGGTCATCAAGACGGCGGCGAGCCTGTTCCACCGCCGGCTGCCGCCCAGCCTGAACTACCGGCGGCCCAACCCGGCGATCGACCTGGAGGGGCTGGGACTGCGGGTGTGCGACGAATGGCAGGACTGGCCGGCCGCCGATCGGCCGCTGGTGGCCGGGGTATCCTCCTTCGGCCTCGGCGGCACCAACTGCCATGTGGTGCTCGGCGAGGCCCCCCGCCCGCAGGCCGGGCCGCCGCCGCAGACCGGGGACCGGGCGGTCCCGGTGCCGCTGTCCGCGCACGACGAGACGGCGCTGCGCCGGCTGGCGGCCGGGCTTGCCGACCGGATGACGCGTTCCCGCCGCCCCGCCCTGCTGGACCTGGCCTTCTCCGCGGCCACGACCCGGGCGCCGCTGCGCTGCCGCGCCGCCGTGGTCGCCGCCGACGCCGCCGGCCTGGCCTCCCGGCTGCGGGCCCTGGCCGACGGGACGGAACCGCAGGAGCCGGGCCCGATCACCGGCGCGGAGACCGCCCCGATCACCGGCGCCGTCGCGCCGGGCGAGTGCCGCATCGCCTACCTGTTTCCCGGCCCCGGCGCTTGGCGGACGGGCCTGGGACGACGGCTCCACAAGGAGTTCGAAGTCTTCGCACGGGCGTTCGATGAGGCCTGCGCCGCGGTCGAACCGCACCTGGGCACCGCCCTCCAGGACACCTTGTGGGAACGCGACGACCTGGACGTGCGTGCCGTCCACGCCCAGCCGGCGCTGTTCGCGCTGCAGATCGCCCTGTACCGGCTGCTGGAGTCGTGGGGAATGACCCCCGGCGTGCTGGCCGGCCGCTCCCAGGGCGAGTTCGTGGCGGCCCACGTCGCGGGCGTGCTGTCGTTGGAGGACGCGGCGACGCTGGTCGCGCACCGCGCCCGGCTGATGGACGGCGCGGCGGGAGGTTCCATGGACGAGCTGCGGGCCGTCGCCGACACGCTGACCTGGAACCGGCCCGTCGGCCCGGTGATCGTGTCGGCGGTGACCGGCCGGGCGGCGGCCCCGCAGGAGAGCGCGCACCCGGACCACTGGCTGCGGCACCCGGGCGCCGCCACTCGCTTCGACCTGGCCGTGCGGACCGCCCATGAGCTGGGCGCCCGGCTCTTCATCGAGGCCGGTCCCGGCGCGCAGCTGTCGGCCCTGGCGGCCGAGACGCTCGGGCCGGACGCCGCCCGGTACGCCGCACCGCTGGCCGGCGGCGACGAGACCGCCGGGGTCGCCGCGGCCGCCGCCGCGGCCTTCGTCTGCGGCGCCCCGGTCGACTGGTCCGCCCTGTACGGGCCGGGGGCGCGCCCGGTCGACCTGCCGCTGTACCCCTTCCAGCGCAAGCCGTACTGGCTGGACACCGCCCTGCCGGAACTGACCGCCGGGCCGGCCGCGCCGGTCCCGGACTGGGACGGCGATCCGGCGGCCCTGGTCGTTGAGTGCACCAACCGGCTGCTGGGCGCCGACCCGGGCAGTGAGCTGGACCTGGACCGCACGTTCACTGACCTGGGGCTGGACTCGCGGATGGCGGTGGCGCTGCGCACCGCGATCGCCGGGCGCACCGGCCGCGACCTGCCCGCCACCCTGCTGTTCGACCATCCCACCCCGGCGGCGCTGATCGAAGCGCTCCGGACGGAAGCATCCGGCTGACCGCCCGCCGCCCGGCACGGCGCATCCGCTGCACGTTCGCTGCAACCCGACGAAAGGCCACGTTGACGATGACTGCTGGAACCAGAGCCCCACGCGGTGAGCAGGAGGCCATCGCGATCGTGTCCATGGGGTGCCGATATCCCGGCGGCGTCCGCTCGCCGGAGGACCTGTGGCGGCTCGTCGCCGAGGGCGTGGACGCCACCTCGGGCTTTCCCGACAACCGCGGCTGGCGGCCGGAAGATCTCGCCGGCGGCCGGGCCGGCACCGACCGGGGCGGCTTCCTGCACGACGCCGACCAGTTCGACGCCAAGTTCTTCGGCATCTCGCCGCGCGAGGCCGAAGGCATGGATCCCCAGCAGCGGGTGCTGCTGGAAGTGGCCTGGGAGACCTTCGAACGGGCCGGCATGGACCGCGACGGCCTGGCCGGCAGCAACACGGGAGTGTTCGTCGGCGCGATGGCTCAGGAGTACGGGCCGCGGCTGCACGAGGACAACCAAGGCGCCGGCGGTTACCGCATCACCGGCAGCACGCCCAGCGTCGCCTCCGGACGCATCGCCTACTACTTCGGGCTGCGCGGTCCGGCGATCACCGTGGACACCGCCTGCTCCTCCTCGCTGGTCGCCGTGCACCTGGCCGTCCAGGCGCTGCGCCAGGGCGAGTGCGACCTGGCGCTGGCCGGCGGGGTGGCGGTGATGGCCACGCCGGGCATGTTCGTCGACTTCCACCGGCAGGGCGGGCTGTCTCCGGACGGGCGCTGCCGGGCCTTCTCCGACGACGCCAACGGCACCGCCTGGTCGGAGGGCGCCGGGTTGCTGCTGCTGGAGCGGCTGCCGGACGCGCTCGCCCGGGGACACCGCATCCACGCCCTCATCCGGGGCAGCGCCACCAACTCCGACGGCGCCAGCAACGGCCTGACCGCGCCGAGCGGGCCGGCCCAGGAGGAGGTCATCCGGCGGGCCCTGCGCAGCTGCGGCCTCGCCCCCCACGACGTGGACGCGGTGGAGGCGCACGGCACCGGCACCGAACTGGGCGACCCGATCGAGGCCCGCGCGCTGGCGGCCGTCTACGGCAAGGACCGGGACGCCGAACACCCCCTGTGGCTGGGCTCGCTGAAATCCAACCTGGGACACTCCCAGGCCGCCGCCGGAGTCGGCGGGGTCATCAAGATGGTGCAGGCGATGAAGGCCGGGACGCTGCCGGCGACGCTGCACGTCTCCAGGCCCACCCGGCACGTGGACTGGGAGCGCAGCGGGCTGGCGCTGCTGACCGAGGCCCGCCCATGGCCCCGGCGGGACGGCCGGCCCCGCCGCGCCGGGGTGTCCTCCTTCGGGATCAGCGGCACTAACGCGCACCTGGTGCTGGAGGAGGCTCCGCCCGTTCCGGAGCAGGACGACGAACCCGCCGCCGCCGGCCCACTGGTGTGGAGCCTGTCGGCCCCCACCCCCGAGTCGCTGCGCACCCAGGCCAGGGCCCTGGCCGGCTTCCTGGAGAGCAGGCCGCAGGCCGCCCCTGAGGACGTGGCGCGCACCCTGCGCGCCAAGACCCGCTTCCCCCACCGCGGCGTCGTCATCGCCGACACCCGGGACGACCTGACCGCGGGGTTGGCGACCCTGGCCTCCGGCGGCCCCGCCTCGCCCCCCACCGGCCGCTACCAGTCGCCGACCGTGCTGCGCGGCGAGGCCCGCCCGGACGAGGCCGGACCGGTCTTCGTCTTCCCCGGCCAGGGATCGCAGTGGCGGGAGATGGGCCTGGCGCTGCTGGAGGAGTCCCGGGTCTTCCGCGAGAGCATGCTCGCCTGTGAACGCGAATTGGCCGGATTGTGCGGCTGGCGGCTGACCGAGGAGCTGCGCGGCGACTCCTTCGACCGCGTCGACGTGGTGCAGCCCGCCCTGTTCGCGGTGATGGTGTCGCTGGCCCGGCTGTGGGAGTCGGTCGGCGTGCGCCCGGCGGCGGTGGTCGGCCACTCCCAGGGCGAGATCGCCGCCGCGCACGTGGCCGGCGCGCTGAGCCTGGCCGACGCCTGCCGGGTCGTGGCGCTGCGCAGCCGGGCCCTGCGCTCGCTGGCCGGCACCGGGGGGATGGTGTCCGTCCCGCTGGGCGTGGAGGCGACGCAGCGGCTGCTGAACACCGTGGACGGCGTGAGCGTCGCCGCCATCAACGCCCCGACCGCCACCGTGGTGGCCGGGAGCACAGACGGCTTGGAAGACCTCCTGGCGGTCTGCGAACGCCAAGGCGTGGAGGCCCGCCGGATCGAGGTCGACTACGCCTCCCACACCCACGCCATGAAGGCGCTCAAGGACACGCTCCTGGAGGAACTGGCCGGGGTGTCCCCGCGTCCGCCGCAGGTGCCGCTGCACTCGACGCTGACCGGCACCGTCATCGACGACGCGAGCATGGACGCCGCCTACTGGTACGACAACCTCCGCAGCACCGTACGGTTCGACCCGGTGATCCGGCAGCTGATCGACCGCGGCCACCGGGTCTTCATCGAGGTCAGCCCGCACCCGGTGCTGACCTACGGAGTGCAGGAGATCTGCGAGGAGATGGGGGTCCGCGGCACCGTCGTGGGCACCCTCCGCAGGGACGGCGGCGGACTGGGCCAGTTCCTGATGTCGGCGGCCGCACCGGCCGGCGCGGCCGGACCGGTCGACCTGACCGCGGTGCAGCCCCCCGGGCGGCAGATCGACCTGCCGACGTTCCAGTTCGACCGCAGTCGCTACTGGGTGACCGCGCCGTCCGGCGGCACGGGCGGCGCATCCGGCACCGCCGGCGGGGCGTTCGTCACCGGGCGGACCGACCTGCCGTCCGGGCAGACCGTGCTGACCGCGCGGATCGATCCGCAGATCCACCGCTGGCTGCCCGACCACGCCGTGCGGGACACCGCCCTGGTGCCCGCCACGGTGTTCCTGTCACTGCTCACCGAGGCGGGCGAGCGGATCGGCCGCCCGGTCGTCGCCGAGCTCGCCCTGAGCGCCCCGCTGCCGCTGCCCGACCAGGGCACGGCCGAGCTGCGGATCGTCTGCAAGGCCGCTGACGCCGCCGGCCGGGTGCCGCTGACCGTGCACTCCCGCCGTCCGGACGGCGGCTGGATCGAACATGCGACGGCGGTCCTGGCCGCCCGCGGCGGGGAGCAGGGCCAGGGGATCGAGCAGTGGCCCCCCGCCGACGCCTCCCGAGTCGACCTCACCGACGCCTACCGGCGCCTGTCGGGCCGCGGCTACCGCTACGGTCCGGCGTTCACCGGCCTGCGCGCCATGTGGCTGCGCGGCAACGAGATCTTCTCCGAGGTGACGCTGCCCGACGAGGTCGGCGGCCCGGGGGACTTCGCCACCGCGCACCCGGCGCTGCTGGACGCCGCCCTGCACGCCGCCGTGCTGCAGTCGGGCACCAGGCTCGTGGTGCCCTTCGCATGGCGGGATGTCGCCTTGGCCCCCACCCGGGCGCGGACGCTGCGGGTGCGCGCGGTCACCGAGGCCGGCCGGCTCTCCCTGAGCTGCTGCGATGAGGAGGGCCGCGTCGTCGGCTCGGTCGGGGAGCTGGAGCTGCGGCCCCCCGCCGACCCGGACGAAGAGGGCACCACCCTGGAACTGGCCTGGGAGCCGATGCCGCAGGAGGAAGAGGGCCCGTCCGCCGAATGGGCGACGCTGGCCTCTCCCGGCCTCGGCGCCCGGCGCGACTACCCCGACCTGGAATCGCTCCCCGACCCGGCGCCGGCGGTCGTCGCGGCCGCCCTGGCCGCGGACGGCCATGACTTGCCGGAGTCCGCCGAAGAGCTGGCCGTCGCCGCCACCGACCTGCTGCAAGGCTGGCTGGCCGACCGGCGGTCGGCTGACACGAGGCTGGCACTGGTGACGCGCGGGGCGCTGTCGATCACCGACCGGGAGCCGGTGCCCGGGCTGGCCTCCTCGGTGGTCACCGGGCTGGTGCGGTCGGCGCAGTCGGAGCACCCGGGAACGTTCGCACTGGTCGACATCGACGACAACCCCGCCTCCCTCCAGGCCCTTCCCCGGGCGTTGAGCTGTGACGAGCCCGAAGTCGCCATCCGGGCGGGACGGCTGTACCGGCCGCGGCTGCGGCCCCTGCACGACGACGGCCTGCGCCCCCCGGAGGGAGAGCGCTTCTGGCGGCTGGACGTCACCAGCAAGGGCACCCTGGAGAACCTGGCGCTCATCCCGCACCCGGAGGCCGCGGCCCCGCTCGGGCCCCGGCAGGTGCGCATCGAGGTTCGTGCGGCCGGGCTCAACTTCCGCGACGTCACCGTCGGGCTGGGGCTGGTCCCCACCGAGAAGACCATGGGCAGCGAGGGCGCCGGCGTGGTGACCGAGGTCGGTTCCGAGGTCACCGGCTTTGCGGTCGGGGACCGGGTGTTCGGGATGTTCGAACGCTCCCTGGGACCGGTCGCCGTCGCCGACGAGCGCATGATCAGGCATCTGCCCGAGGGCTGGAGCTATGCGCAGGCGGCGAGCGTGCCGATCGTGTTCATCACCGCCTACCAGTGCCTGGTCGACGTGGCCGGGATCCGGCCCGGCGAGTCGGTGCTGATCCACACCGCCACCGGCGGCGTCGGCCTGGCCGCGATCCAACTGGCCAGGCACCTGGGCGCCGAGGTGTTCGCCACCGCCGGCCCCGGCAAGCACGCGATGCTGCGCGAGTGGGGGCTGCCCGACGACCACATCGCTTCCTCCCGTTCGCTGGACTTCGCCGAGCGGTTCCGAGCGGTCACCGGCGGCCGGGGCGTGGACGTGGTGCTGAACTCACTGTCGGGAAAGGCCATTGACGCCTCACTGGGACTGCTGGCCGAGGGCGGCCGGTTCGCCGAGATGGGCAAGACCGACCTGCGCGACGTCGCCCGCACCGAGGCCGAGTACCCCGGCATCACCTACCGGACCTACAACATCCTCGGCCAGCACCCGGACCGGATCGGCGAGGTGCTGGCCGAACTGGTCGCCTTGTTCGAGGCCGGCGTCCTGACCCACCTGCCGCTGCGCACCTGGGACGTCCGCCAGGGCAAGACGCCGCTGCGGATGCTCAGCAGGGCCAAGCACCGCGGCAAGCTGGTGCTGACCATGCCGCGGTCCTTCGACCCGGACCGCCCGGTGCTGATCACCGGCGGCACCGGCGGCCTGGGCGCCGTCCTGGCCCGGCACCTGGCCGCCGCGCACGGCGCGCGGCGCCTGGTGCTGGTGAGCCGGCGCGGCCCCGCCGCCGAGGGCGCGGCGGAGCTGCGCGCCGAACTGGCCGGCCTCGGCGCCGAGGTGAGCGTGATCGCCTGCGACGTCACTGATGAGAACGCCCTCGCCAAGGTCATCGCCGAGCACGAGCCCGGCAGCGTCTTCCACACCGCGGGAATGCTCGGCGACGGGCTGATCTCCCAGCTCACCCCGGCCAGGCTGCGGGCGGTGCTACGGCCCAAGGTCACCGGAGCCTGGAACCTGCACCGCCTCACCGAGCACCTGGACCTGTCGGCGTTCGTGCTGTTCTCCTCGGCGATCGGAGTGCTCGGCGGGCCGGGCCAGGCCAACTACGCCGCGGCCAACGCCTTCCTGGACGCTCTGGCCCAGTACCGCAGGGCACGGGGCTTGGAGGCGACCTCGCTGGCCTGGGGCCTGTGGCGGGAGGCCACCGGGATGACCGGGCACTTGTCGCAGACCGACACCGCCGCATTGAGCCGGATCGGGCTGGCCCCGATGGAAACCCGGCACGGGCTGCGGCTGCTGGACCAGAGCCTGGGCTCCGCCCGGTCGTTGCTGGTGCCCCTGCGGCCCGCCGACACCGGTCTTTTGAACCCCGGCAGCCGCGCGGCCGCGCTGCTGAACGGCCTGCGCGAGGACGCCTCCGCCCGCCGTCCGGCCCCGGCGGCTCCCCCTGCCGTCCGGCCCGCCGCGGACGCCCCGGCGGATCCGGCCTCCCGGCGGCCGACGGCCGAGGATCTGCTGCAGCTGGTCCGCACCCACGCCGCCGAGGTGCTCGGCTACGGCGACCCGTCCACGGTCGGCCCCCAGGACTCCTTCAAGAGCCTGGGCTTCGACTCACTGCTCAGCGTGGACCTGCGCAATCGGCTCAACGCGGCGACCGGGCTCCGGCTGCCCGCCGGAGCCGTGCTGGACCACCCGACTCCCCAGAAACTCGTCGAGTTCATGATCACCAGATTGGACGGCCACGATGCCGCAGTACTTCGCTGACACCACCCCCGATCCCGCCGTGCAGACCCCCACCACCCCCTCCAGGATCGGCATGACCGAGGTGAGCCACCGGATCGACGTGGCGGCCCCGGCCCAGGCCGTTTATCGGATCGTCGCCGACGTGAGCCGCTGGCCGCTGTACTTCCCGCCGACCGTGCGGGCGGAGCGGATCGACGGCGACGACGCCGAAGAGCGCATCCGGATCTGGGCGCTGGCCAACGGCGAACTGCGCACCTGGGAGTCGCGGCGCCGGCTGTACCCGGATCGGCACCGGGTGGAGTTCGAGCAGACCCGCCCCCAGCACCCGGTCGCCGCGATGGGCGGCGCCTGGACGATCCGGCCGCGGCCGGACGGCGGCTGCACGGTCGTCCTGGACCACCACTACCGGGCCGTCGACGATGACCCGGTCGGGCTCGACCGCATCGCCCGGGCGGTGGACTCCAACAGCCGCTCCGAACTGGAGCACCTGCGGCGCGCCGCCGAGCGCGGCGACGCCGAGGCCGAACTGCTGTTGGACTTCAGCGACACCGAGACCGTCACCGGCCCCCTGGAGGAGGTCTACGACTTCATCTACGACGTGGCCAAATGGCCCGAGCGCATCCCTCACGTGCAGCGCATCGAGGTCCGCGAGGACACGCCCGGGCTGCAGTACATGGAGATGGACACCCGCTCCCCGGACGGCTCGGTGCACACCACGATCTCCGGACGGGTCTGCCTGCCGCGGCGGATCTCCTACAAGCAGGTCAAACTGCCGCCCGTGCTCGCCGCGCACAACGGTGAGTGGCTGTTTGAACCCGGACCGGACGGCACGGTCACCGTGACCGCGCGGCACCAGGTGATCCTCGACCCCGAAGGCATCGCCGCGCTGCCCGACCCGCCGCCGTCGCCGGCCGCCGCCCGGGAGGCGGTCCGGCACGCCCTCGGCTCCAACAGCCGGGCGACCATGGCCAAGGCCCGGGAGTTCGTCGAGTCCAGGGCCGCGGCGCGAGCCGAGGCCCGATGAACCGGGAGCCCGTCATGACCACCGATCTGCTTGACCGGGTGCGGGCCTTCGTCCACACCGAGCTGATGGACAAGGCCTCCTACTTCGACGCCCTGCCCGAACAGCCCACCATCGAATCGGTCCGGTTGCATGAGGCCGGGCTGGCGAACTGGTGGATCCCGGCCCGGTACGGCGGCCGTGGGGTGTCCCTGGAGGACGGTGTGGACATCGTCTCCGAGCTGGCCTACGGCGACGCCGGGTTCGCCTTCGGCTCCTTCCTGCCGATCCTGGGCACCACCATGCTGCAACTGTACGGGGAGGAGTCCCTGGCCGGCCCGCTGCTGCGGAAACTGGCCCGCGACGGCGGGGTGCTCGGCATCCTGGGCAGCGAAGAGGAGGCCGGGAGCGAACTGGGCCGCACCGCCACCGTCTTCGCCCGCTCCGGCGACGACCTGGTCGTCACCGGCGACAAGTACTTCTCCACCAACTCCGACGCCGCCGAGGCCCTGCTGGTGCTGGCCCGTTCGGCGGATGACGACGGCGACTTCGCCGTCATCGCGGTGCCGCGCGACACCCCGGGGGTGGAGATCGTCAAGCGCTGGGATGTGATCGGTGTCCGGGGCTCGGCCACCTACCAGGTGCGGTTGCGCGGGTGCGTGGTGCCGGCCGGCAACCGGCTGCGCGGCAACGGGCTGCGCAATCTGGAGATCGGCCTGAACGCCAGCCGCATCCTCATCGCCGCCACGGCCATCGGGATCGCCCGCCGGATCCGGGACCTGTCGATGGAGTACGCGGCGGGCAAGCGGGTCAAAGGCGTCCCGCTGACCGACAACGCGGTGTTCGCCGGCAAGCTCGGCCAGATCGAGATGCTCATCGACGTCATGCGCAACCAATGCCGGGCGGCGGCCGCCGAGTTCGACCGGCTCATGGCCGCCCCCGATCCGGCGGCGGTGATGTACCGGGCCGGCACGCTGCGTTCGGCCCTGGCCGCCAAGATGTACTGCGGCCAGGCGGGCTGGCAGGTCGCCACCATCGGCTCGGAGATGTTCGGAGGGCTCGGCTACACCCACGACCACCCGATCGGCAAGCTGGTCCGTGACATGCGCTACGTCGGCATCGTGGAGGGCGGCGACGACGTCATCCGCGATCTGCTCTACACCCGGTACGTGGTGCCCGCAGGGAAACGGCGATGACCGCGGCGTTGTGAACGGCTTCGGCCGGGCCCCGCGCGGGGCCCGGCCGAAGCCGTTGGGCGGTCAGGCGGTGAAGGCGGTGGTGTCCTCCTTCACCCACTGGGCGAAGACGCGGGCGAGTTCGTCGGTTGCCTCCTGCACGGCGGGCAGGACGGTGTGGCCGGCCTTCGGCGGGTTGGTGCGCGTCTGCAGGAAGAACCCGCCGCCGTCATCGGAGCGGCCCTCCTGCCGCCGGCGGGCGGTCGGGAACCCTTCCTCGAGTCCGGCCGGAGCCGGACCCGGCAGGGCTTGAGCGAGCCCCGATCGGGCCCGTTCAAGCTGAGGGCATCGGACCCGGGAACGGAGGGTGACCTGCGATGACCATGTACGTATGGGACTACCTGCCGGAGTACGAGAAGGAACGGGACGACCTGCTCGAGGCGGTCGATAAAGTGTTCAGCTCCGGCCGGCTGATACTGGGGGAGAGCGTCCGGGGGTTCGAGCGGGAGTTCGCCGACTACCACGGAGTGGCGCACTGCACCGGGGTCGACAACGGCACCAACGCCGTCAAGCTCGGCCTGGAGGCACTGGGCGTCGGCCCCGGTGACGAGGTGATCACCGTGTCGAACACCGCGGCGCCGACCGTGGTGGCCATCGTCGGCGCCGGCGCCACCCCCGTGTTCGTCGACGTCCGGGAAGAGGACTTCCTCATGGACACCGACCAGGTGGCCGAGGCCATCACTCCCCGGACCAAGGCGATCGTCCCGGTGCACCTGTACGGCCAGTGCGTGGACATGGCGCCGTTGCGCGAGCTGGCCGACCGGCACGGATTGGTGATCCTGGAGGACTGCGCCCAGGCGCACGGCGCCCGCCACCACGGCTGGCTGGCCGGCACCATGGGGCACGCCGCCGCGTTCTCTTTCTACCCCACCAAGGTGCTGGGCGCCTACGGCGACGGCGGAGCGGTCATCACCTCCGACGACGAGGTGGACGCCGACCTGCGGCGGCTGCGTTACTACGGCATGGAAGACGTCTACTACGTGGTGCGCTCACCGGGCCATAACAGCCGCCTGGACGAGGTGCAGGCCGAGATCCTGCGCCGCAAGCTCCGCAGGCTCGACCAGTACATCGCCGGCCGCCGCGCCGTGGCCCGGCGCTACGAAGAGGGCCTGGGAGACCTGGCCGACCAGGGCCTGCTGCTGCCCACGGTGAACCCGGGCAACACCCACGTCTACTACGTCTACGTCGTCCGCCACCCCCGCCGCGACGACATCATCGAGGCGCTCAAGCGCTATGACATCTCGCTGAACATCAGCTACCCCTGGCCGGTGCACACCATGTCGGGCTTCAGCCACCTGGGGTACAAGGAGGGGATGCTGCCGGTCACTGAGCGGCTCGCCAAGGAGATCTTCTCGCTGCCGATGTACCCGTCCCTGTCAAGGGAGCGGCAGGACAAGGTGATCTCGGCGGTGCGCGAGGTGCTGCGGACGCTCTGAAACACCGCCTCCCCGGACACGCGACGCGGGCCGGTCCGCTTGCGGACCGGCCCGCGTTCCGCCGCGGCGGTGCGTTCTCAGACGAGAGCCTCGATCTTCTTGACGACCTCGGCCGGGGCGGGCATCCCGGCGATCTCCTCGGCCAGCTTGGCCGCCCGCCCGGCATAGGACGGGTTCTCCAGGATCTTGGAGATCGCCGCCGCGACCTCCTCGGGAGGCTCCCGATGCGAGGGCAGGGTGATCGACGCGCCGAACTCGTCCACCGGGCGCAGTGGGATCGCCGAGTACTTGATCTCGGGCAGCACCACCTGCGGGGTGCCGGCGTTGAGCAGCGTCATGACGGTGACCCCGCCGCCGTGGTGGACGACCGCGTCCGCGGTCGGCGCCACCACGTCCAGCGGCACGTAACCGGCCTTGAGGCCGGGGAATTCCTCGCGCAGATGCGCGGCCACGGCCTCGGAGGTCGCCGCGATCACCTCCACCTCACCGCTGCTCAGCAGCGGGGTCTGCAGCAGCGGGCGGAAGAAGTCCACCCCCAGGTTCGGCACGAACATGCTGCGCGACCCGGAGGTCAGCACCACCCGGGGCCGGTCGCCCTTGGTGTACATCCACGGCTCCAGCGGGACCTGGCTGTTGCCGGGGGTCCAGCGCATCGGCTGGGCCGGCTCCGCGTGCGCGGGGCGGACGCTGGGCGGGGTGATGTCGACGAACAGGTCCCAGGCGGGGACCTGCTCCAGACCGAACCGCGACAACTCCGGCCGCAGTTCGTCGGTGGCGCCCTGCCAGTCCACGTCGGTGCGGTCGTAGATGGCCCAGGTGTGGCTGACCAAAGGCAGCCCGAAGCGATGGGCGATCAAGGGGGCGACCAGGGTGTACTCGCCGCCGATCACCACGTCCGGCCGCCAGGCCTCGACCAGTTTCGCGGCGCCCTCGTAGCTGGCGGCCGCCAGCCGGGCGAAGCCGCGGCCGGCGAAGTCCATCTCATCGTCCTCGCCGGTGGGCATCGGCAGCCAGTTGCCCTCCCGGTCCTTGAGCATCGCATCGCCCATGCCCAGCCGGGTCACCGGGGCGGCGGGCAGGCCGAGCCCGACGATGAGGTCCAGGTTCTCCTGCGGGGCGGCCATGATGACCTCATGCCCGGCCGTCCGGGCCGCCCAGGCGAGCGGGACGCTGGCGTGGATCGGGGCCGAACCACCCCCGGTCATGAAAAGGAATCGCACGGTCGTCTCCTGAAAAGGGATGCGGGTCACCGATGAAGGTCAGCGCCGGTTGTAGGCGCGCAGCGACAGGGCGCCGAAGACGGCCAGGAAGAGCACGCCGTAGCAGGCGGTCCCCGCCAGGGCGGCCGCCTGCGGGTCTCCGTCCATCAGAGCGCGCACGGCGGTCACCGTCTGGGTGATGGGGGAGACGCTCACCACCGCCTCCAGCCAGCCGGGCAGCGTCTTGGGGTCGACCAGGATGTTGGACAGGAAGCACAGCGGGAAAAGCACGGCCATGCTCACCGAGCTGACGGTCTTCTCGCTCCGCGCCGCGATGCCCAGGGCCGTCCAGGCCCAGGAGACGGCGAAGGCGAAGGCCAGCAGCACCGCAACGCCCGCGACCACGCCCAGCGGGCCGCCACCGGGACGGTAGCCCAGCAGCATCCCGACGCCCAGGATGCAGATGGAGGCCACGACGTAGCGGAACGCGTCGGCGACCAGGTAGCCCACCAGGGGAGCCGGCCGCCAGATCGGCAGCGTCCGGAACCGGTCGAACACCCCGGTGCGCAGGTCGACGTGGATGGTCATCCCGGTGTAGATGGTGGTGAGCAGCACGCTCATGGTCATGATCCCGGGCACCAGGTACTGCACGTACTCCTGCCGGGAACCGGCGATGGCGCCCCCGAACATCAGGGAGAACA
The DNA here is from genome assembly GCF_001896795.1 of Thermomonospora sp. CIF 1. Lineage (NCBI taxonomy): Bacteria > Bacillati > Actinomycetota > Actinomycetes > Streptosporangiales > Thermomonosporaceae > Thermomonospora > Thermomonospora sp. CIF 1. The sequence continues at coordinate 90,302 of NZ_MOYN02000021.1, read as the reverse complement.
GCAGCACCATGATGATCGGGAACATGGTCACGTCGAACATCTGTTCGGGCGTGTGCTTGATCTTCAGCAGTGAGCGCCAGGTGGTGGCGCGGACGGACTCCCACACGCCCGGCGGTGTGGGCCGCCGCCGCTCGGCCAGCAGCGCGCGCAACTGCTCGGACTGGGGCGCAGCCGGGCTCTCGGCCGTGGTGGTCATGGCGATACTCCTGTTCGGTCGGGCGGTTTCGGTCAGGTGGCCGGGCCGGTCAGGGACAGGAAAACCTCATCCAGGCTGGGACGGCCGAGCGCGAAGTCATCGACGGCGACGCCTAGCCGAGCGAGCTCGCCCAGCGCGGCGGCGGCCTGGGCGGCCGAGTCGTCGGCGCTGGTCAGCCGGGCGGCCAGGGCGAGCGGGTCGTCGCCGGCCTCGACGGTGGCGGCCAGCGACCGGCTCAGTGCGGCCCGGGCCCGCTCGCGCTGTGCGGCCTCGCGCAGCCGCAGGGTGATCGAGCCGGCGCCGACGGCGGACTTCAGCTCTCCGGGGGTGCCCTCGGCGATGACCCTGCCGTGGTCGATGACCGCGATCCGGTCGGCCAGCTGGTCGGCCTCCTCCAGGTACTGGGTGGTGAGCAGGACCGTGGTGCCGCGGGCGACGATGGTGCGGACGATCTCCCACACCTGGTTGCGGCTGCGGGGGTCCAGCCCGGTGGTCGGTTCGTCCAGAAACAGCAGGTCCGGGGTGTTGATCAGGCTGGCGGCGATGTCCAGGCGCCGCCGCATCCCGCCGGAGTAGGTCTTGACCTGCCGGCCGGCCGCTTCGGTGAGCCCGAAGGCGGCCAGCAGCTCCTCGGCCCGTCCGGGAGCGGCCGCCCTGCCGTGCCCGGACAGCCGGGCCAGCAGGGTGAGGTTCTCCGCCCCGGTCAGATCCTCGTCCACCGAGGCGTACTGTCCGGTGAGCGCGATGCGGCTGCGCACCGCGTCGGGCTCGGCGACCACGTCGTGGCCGAACACCGCGGCCCGGCCGCCATCCGGCCGCAGCAGCGTGGCCAGCATCTTCAGCGTCGTCGTTTTGCCCGCGCCGTTGGGGCCCAGCACTCCGTACACCGTCCCCGCGGGCACGGCCAGATCGATGCCGTCGACGGCCCGGAGCTCGCCGAAGGTCTTCACCAGCCCTGTCGTCTCGACGGCGAGATCCGTCGCGGATGCTGCCATGGCTTGCCTTCCGTTCGAATGAGCCGTTCGGGTGTGATCCGGCGCCGCAGACGCCGCGCGTCCGCCGGGAAACCCAAGGATGGGCCTGCGCGGTTAGGCCCTGGTCGAGTCCGTCTCGAGCACCGCGGCGCACGCTGAGCCCTCGAAGGGACCGGCGGGACGAACGCCTCCGGCTTTCGGCCCGGCTCCGGTCCGCGCCGCAAGCGCGCATCGAATCGGGAGGTCAGCGATGTCTCGTCGCGCTGTGATCACGGGGATGGGTGTACTGGCGCCAGGCGCCGTCGGGGTGAAGGAGTACTGGAGTCTGCTGTCGGAGGGGAGAACGGCCATCCGGACGATCACCCACTTCGACCCCTCGCCCTTCCGGTCCCGCATGGCCGGCGAGTGCGACTTCGACCCCGTCAAGGAAGGGCTGACCCGGCAGCAGATCCGCCGTCTGGACCGCGCGGCGCAGTTCGCGATCGTCGCCGGCAGGGAGGCGATCGCCGACTCGGGCCTGGACTTCGACCGGCTGGACCCCACCCGGGTCGCCGTGGCCCTCGGATGCGCGATCGGCTGCACGACCAGCCTGGAGCGGGAGTTCGTGATCGGCAGTGCCGACGGCAGCCAGTGGGAGATCGATCAGAACTACTCCGTCCCGCACCTGTACGACTATGTGAACCCCAGCTCGATGGCCGCCGAGCTGGCCTGGCTGGTGGGTGCGGAGGGCCCCACCACCATGGTCTCCACCGGCTGCACCTCCGGCATCGACTCCGTCGGCTATGCGGCCCGCCTCATCGAGGAGGGCAGCGCCGATGTCGTGATCAGCGGGGGCACCGAGGCGCCGTTGTCCCCGATCACCGTGGTCTGCTTCGATGTGCTGCGGGCCAGCTCGACCCGCAACGACGACCCGGCCACCGCCTGCCGCCCGTTCGACCGGACGCGGGACGGCCTGGTGCTCGCCGAAGGCAGCGCCATCTTGATCGTGGAGGAGCTGGAGCACGCCAGGGCCCGCGGTGCCCGGATCTGGGGCGAGGTCGCCGGTTACGCCTCCCGCTGCAACGCCTACCACATGACCGGCCTCGAACCCGAGGGCAGGGAAATGGCGGAGGCCATCGAGGCCGCGATGGACAAGGCGCGGGTGCTGCCGGCCCACATCGACTACATCAACGCGCACGGCTCGGGCACCAAGCAGAACGACCTGCACGAGACCGGCGCCTTCAAACGCAGCCTCGGCGAGGAGGCCTACCGGATACCGATCAGCGCCTTCAAATCGATGATCGGGCATTCGCTCGGGGCGATCGGCTCCTTGGAGATCGCCGGGTGCCTGCTGGCGATCCAGCAGGACCTCATCCCTCCGACGGCGAATCTGCACGAACCCGATCCTCTGTGCGACCTGGACTACGTGCCCTTGGTGGCGCGCGAGAAGCGGGTCCACACCGCGCTGACGGTCGGCAGCGGCTTCGGCGGTTTCCAGAGCGCGATGGTCCTGCGGCAGATGGGCGGAGACAAGCGATGACCCAGCGGGCAGTGGTAACCGGGATCGGCATAGCGGCGCCCAACGGTCTTGGGCCGACCGCATACTGGCGCGCCGTGATGAACGGGGTGTCCGGCCTCCGCACGGTCACCCGTTTCGACATCTCCAAATACCGCAGCAAGGTCGGCGGTGAGGTGCCCGACTTCGACGCCGAGCGGCACCTGCAGAGCAGGCTGCTGCCGCAAACCGATCACATGACCCGCCTGGCCCTGGTGGCGGCCGACTGGGCGCTGCGGCAGGCCGGCCTCAAGGAGGGGGACGTGCCCTCCAACCGGATGAGCGTGGTCACCGCGGCGACGGGCGGCGGGTATGAGTTCGGCCAGCGGGAACTGGCCAAGCTGCACGGCCAGGGACCCGACCACGTCAGCGCCTACCAGTCGTTCGCCTGGTTCTATGCGGTCAACACCGGCCAGATCTCGATCCGGCACGGCATGCGCGGCGCCGGCTCGGTGGTGGTCAGCGAGCAGGCCGGCGGGCTGGACGCCATCGGGCACGGCCGTCGGCAGTTGGCGGACGGCTCCCGGCTCGTCCTCACCGGCGGCGTTGACAGCGCGCTGTGCCCCTGGGCGTGGGTGGCGCATCAGGCCACCGGCGCGATGAGCCGCTGCCCCGACCCGGCCCGGGCGTACCTGCCCTTCGATGAGCGGGCCAACGGCTATGTGCCCGGGGAGGGCGGGGCGATCATGGTTCTGGAGGCCGCCGAACTGGCCGAGAAACGCCCGGGCACCAGGATCTACGGAGAGGTCGCCGGTTACGCGGCGACCTTCGACTCCCGTCGCCCGGGCCGGCCCTCGGGTCTGCGCCGGGTCATCGAGCTCGCCCTCGGCGACGCCGGGATGGACCCCCGCGACATCGACGTGGTCTTCGCCGACGCGGCCGGAGACCTCGCCCTGGACCGGGCGGAGGCGGAGGCGATCGCCGCGGTGTTCGGGCCGCGCGGCGTGCCGGTCACCGCGCCCAAGACCATGACCGGACGGCTGTTCGCCGGCGGCGGCCCGCTGGACGTCGCCTCGGCGCTGCTGGCGATGTACTGGGGCGCGATCCCGCCCACCGTCAACGTCCGCGAGGCGGTCCCCGACTACGAACTGGACCTGGTGCTCGGGCGGCCCCGCTATGAACCGGTGCGGGCGGCGCTGGTGCTGGCCAGGGGGCACGGCGGTTTCAACTCGGCGATCGTGGTGCGCGAATACCGCTGATCCGCCCGGATCGCGGCCGATCCTCCCGCGCGGGTCGAGCCGGCCGCGAGCCCGGTGGCCGATCCTCGGGGAGAGCCGGGAGGCCGGGCCGGTGCCCGCTCCCGGCCGTCGGCGGCATCGGCCGTGCACCCGTTCGCACACCGGTGCATGCGGCATCGCGCCGCGTTCCTCCGCCGTCCGGCGGGGATCTTCACACGCTAGGAGTTGTGATGACGACGCCAGTGGACAAAGAGGTGGAGAGCGTCGCGGCCGAGGGGCTGACGGCCCGGGGCGGTGCCGCAGGGAACGGCGATGTGCTCACCCAACAGGACAACCTGCGTACCCGCGCCGAAAGCCTGAACCGGCTGAAGGCCGCCATCGTGCGGGGGCCGAGCGTGGAGGCCACCCGCCGGCAGCGGGCCAGAGGCAAGCTCACCGTCCGGGAACGGATCGACCTGCTGTTCGACGAGGGGACCTTCGTCGAGATCGAGGCGTTCCGCAGGCACCGGGCGACTTCCTTCGGCCTGGACCGCAAACGTCCCTACACCGACGGCGTGGTGGCCGGCTGGGGGCTGGTCTTCGGCCGGAAGGTGTTCGTCTACGCGCACGACTTCCGGATCTTCGGCGGGGCGCTCGGCGAGGCGCACGCGGCGAAGATCCATAAGGTGATGGACATGGCCGTGGCGGCCGGTGCACCGCTGGTCAGCCTGTGCGACGGGGCCGGGGCCAGGATCCAGGAAGGCGTTACCGCGCTGGCCGGCTACGGCGGCATCTTCCGCCGCAACACCCTGGCCTCGGGGGTCATCCCGCAGATCAGCGTGATCTTGGGGCCGTGCGCCGGGGGCGCCGCCTACTCGCCGGCGCTGACCGACTTCGTGTTCATGGTCCGCGACGTGGCGCAGATGTTCATCACCGGTCCGGACGTGGTCGAGGCCGTCACCGGCGAGCGCATCGACATGAACGGCCTGGGGGGAGCCGATGTGCACGCTTCGCTGTCCGGGGTGGCCACCTTCGTCCACGACGACGAGGAGTCCTGCATCGAAGAGGTCAGGTACCTGCTGTCACTGCTGCCGCCCAACAACCGCACCCTGGCCCCCGTGGTGCGGACCGGCGACCCTCCCGACCGCAGGAACGAGGCGCTGCTGGACATCGTCCCGGTCGGCTCCGCCACGGCCTACGACATGCACCGGGTCATCGAAGAGATCGTCGACCACGGTGAGTACCTGGAGCTGCACGAGCATTGGGCGCGCAACCTCATCTGTGCGCTGGCGCGGATGGATGGCCGGCTGGTCGGTATCGTCGCCAACCAGCCCTTGGTGGCGGCCGGCGCGCTCGACATCGACGCCTCCGCCAAGGGTGCTCGGTTCGTGCAGATGTGCGACGCCTTCAGCATCCCGCTGATCACGCTGGTCGATGTGCCCGGCTTCCTGCCCGGACGCGAGCAGGAGCACAACGGGATCATCAGGCATGGCGCCAAGCTGCTGTACGCCTACTGCGCCGCGTCGGTCCCCCGCATCCAGCTGGTGTTGCGTAAGGCCTACGGTGGCGCCTACATCGTGCTGGACTCCCGGTCCATCGGGGCCGACCTGTCCTTGGCGTGGCCGACCAACGAGATCGCGGTCATGGGCCCGGAGGGCGCGGCCAACATCATCTTCCGCCGCGAGATAGCCGGCTCCCCCGACCCGGAGCGGACGAGGGCCGAGTGCATCGAGGCCTACCGCGAGGAGCTGATGCACCCTTATTACGCGGCCGAACGCGGTTTGGTCGACGACGTCATCGACCCGGCGACAACCCGGCAGACCCTGATAAGGGCGCTGGATATGCTGGAGATGAAGCACGCTCCCGCACCGGCCCGCAAACACGGCAACCCCCCGATGTGACATGCCCGGTGAACCGCTTTTCAGAATTGTCGCGGGCCGTCCGAACGAATATGACATCGCGGCATTGGCCGTTGTTTTCAGCATTGTGCGGGACCGAATCGCCGAGGAATCGGAAGAGCTCGCGGTCGCCCGGGAGGCGAACTGGTTGTCGTCGTCCTGTTATCACGCGCCCGGCGACTGGTGCGGCGCACTGCAAGCGGGCGGCTGGCGGACCGCACGATGGACATCCGAAGGCGGCGAACCCGGAATTTAGAGCATTTCGTGAACTTTCTGGCGAAAGTTGCATATCCCGGCTAGGGTGGGGTCCGATGCTCCGGGTGATGCTGGCAGAAGACATGCATATCGTCCGCGCGGCCATTGTCGCGCTTTTGGACCTCGAGGAGGACATCCGGGTTGTCGCGGACGTGGCTTCGGGTGACGAGATCATGCGCGTGGCCCGCGCCTACCGGCCCGATGTGGCGATCATTGACATCGACCTGCCGGTCGTCGACGGCATCACCGCGGCCCGCATGATCCATCAGGAACTGCCCGAGACCCGCACTCTTATCCTGACCAGCCTCGGCCGTCCGGGAACCCTGCGCAAGGCGCTGACGGCCAAGGTGGGCGGTTTCATCATGAAGGACGCGCCGCCGGGGGAGCTGACCGAGGCGATCCGGACCGTCGCGGCGGGCCGGCGCTACATCGACGGCCAGTTGGCTCTCGCGGCCTGGGACAGCGGGGAGTGCCCGCTGACGGAGCGGGAGCTGGAGGTACTGCGGATCGCGGCCAGCGGGTCGGGGGTGGAGGAGATCGCCGCCACTTTGTTCCTGACCACCGGCACCGTGCGCAACTACCTCGCCTCGGCGGTCTCCAAGCTCAACGCCCGCAACCGGATCGACGCGATCAGGATCGCCCACGCCTCCGACTGGCTGTGACCGCCGCCGCATCGTGCGGCACGGCGGGGGAGGGCGCCGCCCGGACGGCGGGCCCCGGCGCGCGGAGGCTCAGCCGGGCTGCGGGCCGGGCTCCGGCAAAGGCACATGCGCCCGCAGCATGAACAGGCCGTCGCGGCCGTGTTCGGCCTCCAACGAGCCGCCCAGCTCGGTCAGCCGGGAACGGAGACTGTCGACTCCGCCGCCCTCCGCCAGGGTGCCTCCGGTCGCGGACGCCCCGTCGTTGACGATGCACAGGATCACCCCCTCGGCTGTGCGCCGGGTGGTGATGGCGCAGCGGGTCGCCTCACTGTGCCGCAGCACGTTCGTCGCCCCCTCGCGGAGCACCATGGCCAGCACGTTCTGCACCGGCTGCGGCAGCCGGCCGTGCGCCAGGCTGATGCACGGGTCGATCCCCGCGGCGGTCAGCACCGAGCGCACCGAAGAAGACTCCGAGTCCAGGGTGATGTCCCGGTGACCCGAGGCGACCTTGCGTACATCGGTGAGCGCCTGCCGGGCCACCCTCAGCAATTCGCCCAGCTCCGCCCGTGCCCGCTCCGGTTCATCGGCGCACAGCCGCATCGCCAGCTCGCCTCGGGCGATGACGTTCGACAGGCTCCGGCCCACCAGTTCCTGTAGCTGCTGGCCGAACTGCAGCCGCTGCTCCATCACGGCCAGGTCGGCCAGTTCCCGGCGGGCCGCATGCGTACTGGCCACCAGTGCGATGAGCCGGACCATCCCGAAGGTCACCAGACCGGTCATCGCGGTGGAGACGGCCCCGTACGCCACATAGAGGGGCGCGCTGCCCAGGGCGGCGTGCACGCCGGCGATGCCGAGCGCTACGGCCAGGAAACCCGGTACCGCCACGGCCGGGCGCAGCGTGAGCAGGATGCTGCCGGCGACGAGCCCGGGCGTGCCCAGGTGGGGGTTCTGCATGACCACGATCGGGGTGAAGGTCAGCGCGGCGAGCGCCAGAAGCGCCCCGTAGGAGCGCGCCGGGCGTTTCCCGACGCGCGGATTGGCGAAGTACCCCAGCTGGATCAGGGCGACCCCGCCGATGCAGGCGAAGGCGAACGCCATCGGACCGGCCCCCTTGACGGTGCTCAGCACCCATAGCACGCCGATCAGGGAGTAGCCGCCGAGCGTGGTCCACACCAGCAGCTCGGGGAAGCGGAGCCTCTCGTCCCGAAAACGCCGGCCGGAGGCGGGTGCGGGCCGGGCCGTCTTCACCGGCTCGGCGCCGTCCCCGCCCTCCGGCGTGTCCAGGGGCGCCTCGGCGCGCAAAAGGAACGTGCCATCGGGCCGGAGCCGGGCGATCAGGGTTCCGCCGATCCTGTCGATCCGGCGGGTCAGGTTGGCCAGCCCGCTGCCGCCGAGAGGCAGGTCGAGGCCGCGGCTCGGGGCGGAGCAGTCGTTGACGATCTCCAGCACGGCGGTGGCGCCGTCCCGGCCGATGGTGACCGAGCAGCGCCGGGCGGCGCCATGGCGGAGCACATTGGTGATGCCCTCCCGCAAGATCGTCGCGAAGACCGTCTCGATGGGCTCCGGCAGCCGGGTGTCCGCCCCGCGCAGCGACAGCTCGACCTCGGCGGCCGCCAGGATCGAGCGCGCCGACTCCAGTTCCTCCGCCAGGCGCAGCCGGTGTCCGCCGGCCGCCACGGACCGGGCGTCCGCCAGCGCCCGCCGTCCGATGTCGAGGATCTCGGCGAGCTCCCGTGCGGCTCGCGCCGGATTCGGCACGATCAGCCGGTGGGCCAGCTCGCTTTTGAGGACGAGCGCCGACAGGCCGGAGCCGAGCAGGTCGTGCACGTCCCGGGCGAACCGCAGCCGGTCCTCGGCCACCGAGACACGGGCCAGCTCGCTGCGCATGTCATGCAGGGTGGAGACCACCGAGCGCAACTTGGAGAGCCCGTAGACGATGAGCCCGGTCTGCCCCGTGATGAGGATCAGGTAGGGGACGCCATAGGGCGGATCGACGTACGGGGCGCCGATGACGCCGACGCTGAGCGCGATCACCGCCCAGGCGATCCAGCGTGGAACGGCCGGCAGCACCAAGAGCGCGTTCCCGGCCGAGAAAGCCTGCAGCGACACCCAGGAGTTCCCCAGGTGAATAAGCGGAAGATAAGAAACCAGCAAATGCAGAACGAGCATTCCATATGCCCGTTTGGAGCGCAAGTCGGCGCCAACGCGGCTGAAGAAGCCGAACTGCATTACCAGCAATGTGACCCCGGCCACAATGGCCAGTGCCACCCGTTGCGGCGTCGCTCCGTCTTCGAAGACCCAAACCAGGGCCATGGCGTAGAAGCCGCCGAACACCGAGGCCATGACCAGCATGGCCAGCCGGGGCGCCAGGGCGGTGGGCCGCTCGAGAGGCGGTGGCGCCGACCGTCGGCCGATGCTCGAAGTATCGGGCGACGCCGCCGTCAGTGTCATGTGATCCGCCCCTTGCCCGCTGCTCACGACAGTGAACCTTTTCCGACACGTGACCGGCGGGCCCGCGCAGCGGGCGAGCCGCGCCCGAGGCGGTCCGCACGGCGCCGGTCACCGGCTCGTCCCGACCGTGGTGGAACGGGCCATCACGCCGGTGATCAGGCAGAACGGGTACTGAAAAAGTTCGGTGACACCTGAATACGATCCAAGCCTGACTGAGTGACCTCCTTTTGGGCAAGAGAAGAATGCGAGATGGCCACTACCGGCTCATATGGGGCGTGCCTGAAAGGGGAAGTGGTCACTGCGGTGAAGCGCGGTTCCCGCGGCCGGTGGGCCGGGACGGAATCGTCGCCGCAGGTCGCGTCCGCTTTCCGGGGATGCCGGAGGGCGGCCCGATCGCGCTAGAGGGCCGGGGAGGCCGGCCCGGACCGCTCGGCCACCGTGACCATGCCGGCGCCGGCCAGATAGGCGACCACATCGACGGTCAGCCGCACGTTCAGCCGCACCGCGGCCGCGACGTCCTTCAGGAGGTGAGGCCCGCCGGCCAGCCGGCGGACCACGTTCACCGCCGGTGGGCGCAGCTCCACCTGGTGGAGCGCCGACGGGGCGGACAGCGTGTGCAACCCGCCGAGGGACTCCAGGCGGCAGCCGGGGACCAGCGTCACCAGACTGGTCTCGGTGACCGGCGGGATGGAGAAGGCGGCGTGGGCCGACACCGGCACGACCGAGATGTCCGGGCCGGCGCCGTCGCCGAGTTCGAGTGAGGCGATGACGCAGCCGCCGAGCTGCTCGATCACCCGCTGCACCCGGCGCCAGGCCGGTGAGGTCTCTTGCGAGCCCGCCCTCCAACGCAGGTAGTCCTCTCGCAGACCCGCGACGTTCCCCAAGGTCACCGGGCCCAGGGTCATGCGGTGCAGCGACTCGCGCACCACGGCGCTGCCGTCGTCGATGTGGATGTCGCCCCATCGGGTGCGCGCCACCAGTCCGTCGCCGACGTTCAGCAGCAGGACGTCCTCGGTCAGCGACCAGAGCGGACGGGCGGTCAGCGTGGGACATCTAGGCTCAGCCAACGGTTTTGCCTTCTAATGCGGGGATTCAACTGGGCCGCCGGTCTTCGGTGATTCTTCCGCCGCGACTCGAGGGCCGCTCGAGTCAGGCGAACAGCGGGATCGGATTGAGATCCGCGTAGCGTGTCGGCCGCTCCCGCAGCCCCATCCGGACCGGGACGTCGAAGAGCCGTCCGGGGGCGAACCTGGCCCAAAACGGGCGCAATCCGGGAACGATGACCTTCACCACAGGAAGCCCGACGTCCGGGCGGGTCTGGTCGAGCACCAGCACCTCCAGGCCGGCCGCCTCCAGCGTGGCCTGGATGGAGGCGATGTCCTCGGCCAGGTCGGGTTCGAAGACATACGGGTGGTCCTTGCGGCGCCGTTTGGGGGCGTGGGGGTCGGGGGTCAGATAGGGCTGCTGCTCGACGGTGATCTCACGCAGCCAGCGCTCCAGATCCGGGTCGCCGCATTCGCGCTGCTCCGCGACGACCCAGGGCATCGCCTGGTTGAGCTCGGTGAGCGCGCGGCGGACCGCCACCGCCGGGTCGAGATGGGCGCCGAAGCCGAACATGATGCGCTCGGGCCCGCCGGATGTCCGGCGGGACAGCGCGGCCATCGCCGGGACGCCCAGGTCGGAGGTGACGTCCAGCACCCACACCTGGCGGCCGAGGTCGGCGTGGACCTGCCGGAGCCGGTCGATCCACGGGTCGCCGAGGTCGTCCAGGTCGAACTCCGGCATCCGCAGCCGGTTGTACCACCAGATCGCCACCGCGTCCCGCTCGATCAGCTCCAGCAGCCCCTGCAGGATGGCGTCCTCCAGGGAGCTGCCGGCGGCGTTGCCGTTGGAGTCGGCCGGGACGGGGCCGGGGGCGCCGTAGTACAGCATCGAGGTCGGCAGCAGCCGGTGCTCCCGGCGGCTCAGCGACCAGACCGGGGTCCAGTCGATCACGGCGCGCTCGTCGAACGGCTCGGGAATGTGCAGCAGCGGGCCGTGAGCGGAGTTCCATTCGGCGCGGGCGGCGTACTGCCGTTCGTCGAACAGCTGACAGGCGTTGGGATGTATCGCCAGGTGCCGCAGTGCCTCGAAGGAGCCGCTGATCCGGCACTCGTCGCCCTGGAAGGAGCCGCAGAACCGCTCGGCCGCCTCGCACAATGCACCGGCCTTGGCCTCGACCGCGGTCACGCCCTTGCCGCCGCTGTGCGAGCGCAGCATTGAGCGCAGGCCCTTGAGGGTGCGCGCGCGCAGCGCCAGGTTGGGACCGGAACGGTAGGAGTTGAAGAATCGCGGGCCGCGCTCGTCGGGGGTGATCTCGGCGACGATGCCGGTGATGGGCCCGACCAGGTGCCGGTACCGCTCCAGGACGCTCTCCGGGGCGGCGGACCGGTGGCCGCCGCGGGCGCCGGGCGCCTTGCGCCGGGAGACGGGTTCGACCGGACGGTGAGCCCGCCGCCGCATCAGGTCCGGGTCGCCGCAGGAGGGGCACTGCGGGCGGCGGACGGCCTCGTGGTGCCGGACGCGCAGGGTGAGGGTGTCCTGGGTCCACACCCGCCGCTGGCCGGGATGGCGGTGGCCGCCGAGCCACTTGACGGCCTCCAGCGCGATCGTGCAGGCCGCTGAGGCGATGGTCACCGGCAGGCTCACCCTGGGGGGAGGCGGCACCGCCCGGTCGCCGGCCAGCTCCCGCAAGTGCGCCTCGGCGCGGCGGTGCACCGCGATCCGGTCGGCCAGGCATCGCCAGCAGGGCCCGTCGCCGGGGACGAAGAACGGCCCGACCCACACCTCGGTGCCGGTGGGCTTGGCGATGAGCCACGGCCGCCCCGTGCGCCGATGATCGTCGTTGATCGCGGCGAGCCGGGGGTCGAGGTAGTCGTCGCAGAGCACCACGGTCAGGTCGGCGCGTTCGTCCGCCGGGGCGGACCGGGAGTCCTGCGGGGACGACAAGGGGATCGCGGCGGCCTGGAAGGCGTCGGCAACTGGGGCGGTGTCGATCTGGGACAGCGAAAGGAGCTCGACTCGCTTGCCGCGCAGCTCCTCCAGTACCTGGGAGCCGTGCATCCCGGCGGCGTCCCAGTAGGCCAGCACCACCGGTTCGGCGTCGTCGTGGTCGGCGTGCACGGTCAGCAGTCCGGCCTCCGCCAGTCGCCGCACCCCGGCGGCGACCTCCTGGGAGCTCAGGGTGGCCGGTGCATCCCGCAGCACCCCGGCCAGGTCCCGGGTGCCGTCCAGCAGCCGCGCCAGCGGCGCGGCGCATGACCCTTCCAGTGCGGTGACCGCGCCCTCCTCGATCAGGTAGGTGATCCCGCCGTCGGCGAACTCGAGCCGAAGGTGCCGTTTGAAGCCGACCCTGCGGCCGGTCGACGTCGTGGTCCGGGTCATGTGCCGCGCCGCCTTTCCGTTTCTCACTCTCCGTCGATCAAAGCCCGGCAGCAGCGCGCGCTCGGCATGACCATCTGCTCGCCGTCCACCGAGCCGTCCAGCCGGTGGATCGACAGTTCGACGGTCTCGGAGGCCTCCGCCGGCAGCAGCGAGTCGATTTCCCTCAGCACTTCACTCATTTTCCATCTCCTTTCTCGGGCTTCCAGTCTCGGGGGTCGTGTCGCGCTCCACCGGTGCGGGGCCACCGCTCCCTTCCCACCGGAGACACCTTTGTGACTTGGGATTTCGTCTCCTCACTGGCGTCTTCCGTCCGCTGGGAGGGCGGTGGGGCGCGGAGCGAGAAAATCTCGTGTGGAATTGTGCGATTCAATCTTCGAAGGCGGTTCAGGTGATCGGTAGTGCGGCGCTCACGCGTCGGCTGTGAACTCCTCACAATCGGTTTCTGTGATCTTCATATGTGCCGCTGGAAAAGGCCTGTCCACCGGCACGGCTAGGCGTGGCAGGCGGGCAGGGCGCCGTGGAACTCGACCATCTCGGCGAAGGCGGACCCTACGTCGATCGGCGCACCGGGCGGCAGCCCGGCCAGCTCGGCGTAGGCGCGGTGCAGATTGCCGACCAGGCGTTCGGAGTCGAGCAGGGCGGCGAACCGGCCGAGATCGGCGCAGCGGGCGGTCTCCAGCGCCGGGCGGCCGGCCCGCACCCCCTCCTCGGCGACCTCCAGCAGCCAGGTCAGGTAGGACTCGGTCTGGTCGAACAGCTCCGGCCCGCCCACCGGTCCGTGACCGGGCACGACCACTCGGGGGCGCAGCTCGCGCAGCCGTCCGATCACCTCCAGCGAGCCGGTGATCGAGCCCATCAGGCAGAACGGGGTCGTCGCCGACCACACCACATCCCCGGTGAACAGCACACCGCTGTCGGGCAGCCAGACCACCGTGTCGCCGGCCGTGTGCGCCGGGCCCGGGTGGAACAGCTCGACCCGATGACCGCCGGGGTGAAGCACGGCCTCGCCGCGGTAGGTCACATCGGGTGCGGTGATCGGCGTCCGGCCCCAGTCCACCTCCGGCCACAACTCCCGCAGCGCAGGCCCGGCCGCCAGCTGGTCGCGGGCGCAGTTCTCGTGCGCGATGATCGTCGCCCGCGGCTTGAAATAGGCGTTGCCGAAGGTGTGATCGCCGTGGAAGTGGGTGTTGACCAGCAGGTCCGGCCCCTGGGGCGCGAGCCGTCTGACCGCCGCGTCCAACGCCCGGGTGCGCCGTTCGGTCGCCGCGGTGTCGATCAGCACCGTGCAGTCCTCACCGACGATCAGCCCGGCGTTGTTCAGGCACCATCCGCCGTCCGGCTGGATGTAGGCGTGGACCGACGGCGCCACCTCCAGCATGTGCGGACGCTCCCGTGCTGCGGTCATCTTCGGCGTCTCCTTCCCGCTTTGCGCACCGGTGGGGGGCGATGGTGGCCCGCCGGGGACGAGGACCGCTGGAGCGGCGGGCGAGACGGCCCGGGCCTGCGGGAACGGCGCACCGGACGGGGCGCTGGACCGGAAATCCAGCGCCGCTGGAGCCTGCGGGGAAACGCTGGGGCCGACCCGAAAGGCGACTGGGAGGAGCATGCGATGGGCACGCCGGTTGCGGCGGTCCGGAAGGTGACCGCCGAGGACTACGTGGACATCCTGAGCTTCTATGCCCGCCAGATGCACCTGCTGGACGGACTGAGGCTGGAGGAGTACGCCGACACCTTCACCCCCGACGGCGTCGTCGATCACGCCCACCGTGGCGAGCGGGTCGCCGGCCGGGAGGCGATGCTGGCGAGCATGCGGGCCGCCCTCCCGCGTTACCGGGGGGTGGTGGTTCGGCACTGGTTCGACCACCTGGTGATCGAACCGTCCGGCGACGGTTGGCAGGTCACCTACTACTCTCTGGTCACCCGCACCGACGCCGCCGGGAAGGTCGAATTCGAACCGACCTTCACCGTGCGCGACGAACTGGTGCGCGACGCCGACGGCCGGATCCGGACCCGGTCGCGGGTGATCCACCGGGACAAGCCGGACGCATGAAGGGGATCATCCTGGCCGGCGGCACCGGCTCGCGGCTGTACCCGATCACGTTGGCGGTGTCCAAGCAGCTGCTGCCCATCTGCGACAAGCCGATGATCTACTACCCGCTGTCGGTGCTCATGCTGGCCGGCATCAGTGAGATCCTCATCATCACCACCCCGGTCGACCAGCCGCAGTTCCGCCGTCTGCTCGGCGACGGCTCCCAGCTGGGCATCCGTTTGGAGTACGCCGAGCAGAAAGAGCCCAGGGGCCTGGCGGAGGCGTTCACCATCGGAGCCGACTTCATCGGCGGCGACAGCGTCGCACTGGTGCTGGGCGACAACATCTTCCATGGCCACGGCTTCAGCGAGACGCTGATGCGCAACGCCCGCGACGTGGACGGCTGTGTCTTGTTCGGCTACCCGGTGACCGACCCACAGCGGTACGGCGTCGGGGAGACGGACGAGTCCGGCAGGCTGATCTCGATCGAGGAGAAACCCGCCCGGCCCAAGTCCAATCTGGCGATCACCGGGCTGTACTTCTACGACAACAACGTCGTCGAGGTGGCCCGGAACCTGCGCCCGTCCGCCCGCGGCGAACTGGAGATCACCGATGTCAACCGGTGGTACCTCGAACGCGGCAAGGCCAAGCTGGTCGATCTGGGCCGCGGATTCGCCTGGCTGGACACCGGAACCCCCGAGTCCCTGCTCAAGGCCGGCCAGTACGTGCAGACCCTGGAGGAACGGCAGGGGGTGCGCATCGCCTGCATCGAGGAGGTCGCGCTGAAGATGGGCTACATCGACGCCGAGGCGTGCGCCCGCCTCGGGGAGCGACTGGCCAGTTCGCCCTATGGGCGGTATGTGATGGACATCGCCGCCGAGAGCGCCGGGCGAGGCCGCCCCGCCCGGCTGGCGTCCTGAACATCGTCGGCCCCACGGCCGCGGCGCCCGGCCCGATCATCGGGGCCGGGCGCCGCGGCCGTGAAGCGCTCTACGCCCGGGTCTGCTGTTGCACGCCGGACGGCCGCACATCGGCCCAGTAGTCCCGCACCGACTCGGCGATGGTCCGGCGCGGACGCCAGCCCAGCAGCCGCATGGCGGGCCGGATGTCCAGCTGCAGCCAGTCGGGTACCAGCGGTTTGCTGCCCTGTTCCACCACCCGGGCGGGCACCCCGCTCAGCTTGATGAGCAGGTCGACCAGGGAGCGGACCGGAATCGCCTCGCCGCGTCCGATATCGACGATCACTCCGACGTGCTCGGTGGCGAACGCGGCGGCGATCACCGCTTCCGCCGCGTCGCGGACGTCCACATAGTCGCGGTAGGCGCTCAGCGGGCTCAGCCGCACCTCGGCGACCTCGTCCCGCCCGACGCAGGCGGCCAGCCGTTCGGCCACCTGCCCGAGCAGGCTGATGGCCGGCGCCCCGGGCCCGGCGATGTTGGCCAGCCGCAGCACCATGCCGTCGACGGCGCCCGACCGCATGGCCCGCACCGCCGTCTCGGTGGCGGCGAGCTTGGCCCGGCCGTAGGCGGTGTCGGGACGCGGGACGGTGTGCGGCCCGACGGTGGTGCCCGGAGCGACGTGCCCGTATTCCAGGACCGAGCCCAGATGCACCAGCCGTGGCCGGAAGGACAGTGAGGAGAGGGCACTGATCAGTCGCTGGGTCGGCAGCGCCGCGGCCGCCCACATCTCCTCGGCCGATCGGCCCCAGATGCTCCCCACGGTGTTGATCACGATGCCGGGGCGCAGCCGTTCCAGCTCGGCGGTCAGCTCGGCGG
The DNA here is from genome assembly GCF_001896795.1 of Thermomonospora sp. CIF 1. Classification (NCBI taxonomy): domain Bacteria; kingdom Bacillati; phylum Actinomycetota; class Actinomycetes; order Streptosporangiales; family Thermomonosporaceae; genus Thermomonospora; species Thermomonospora sp. CIF 1. The sequence goes on along the minus strand of NZ_MOYN02000021.1, from coordinate 73,969 downwards.
CCGACAGCATCGCCAGGTCCATACGGACGAACGGATACTGCGACGGGCGCGGCGACGGCCGACGCCCGGCGACGATGACCCGCCTGCCGCGCTGGGCGAACGCCGCGCAGACGTGGCGGCCGACGAAGCCATGGCCGCCGAGTACCAGCACGCTGCCCTCAGGGGCCATGGGCACCCTCCCCTCGCGGTCGCATCCGGCTTCCAGGGTGGCGGCCTCCGCTCGGGGGAGGGTCGAACACCGCTGGCGCCCGGGCGGTTCGCCGCTCATGCGGCCAGGTACCGGCGCAGGTGATCACCGGTCGCCGAGTCCGGGCATTCCAGCAGTTGCCGGGGAGTGCCGGTGAAGACGACCTGCCCGCCGTGTTTGCCGCCCTCCGGGCCCAGATCGATGACCCAGTCGGCCCGCCGCACCACGTCGAGGTTGTGCTCGATCACGATGACCGTGTTGCCGGCGTCCACCAGCCGGTCCAACAGGTCGACGATGGCCTCCACGTCCGACATGTGCAGCCCGGTGGTGGGCTCGTCCAGCACGTAGATGTCGCCGGAGCCGCCGAGCCGGGCGGCGAGCTTGAGGCGCTGGCGCTCACCGCCGGACAGGGTGCTCAGCGACTGGCCGATGCTCAGGTAGCCCAGGCCCACCTCGAGCAGGCCGCGCAGCCTGTCGCGCACCTCGCGTTCGGTGAAGAACTCCACCGCCTCCTCGGCGGACATCTCCAGCACGTCCGCGATGGACTTGCCGCGCAGCCGGTGGGCGAGCACTTCGGCGTTGAACCGGCGGCCCTCGCAGGACTCGCAGCGGGTCCGGACCGGGTCCATGTAGGCCAGTTCGGTGATGAGCTCGCCGCGGCCCTTGCACTCTTGGCAGGCCCCAGCGGAGTTGAAGCTGAACAGGGCGGCGTCGGTCTTGTTGGCCTTGGCGAAGAGCTTGCGGATCGGGTCCATCGCCTCCAGGAAGCTGACCGGCGTGGACCGCGCGGACGCCTTGATCGGCGACTGGTCGACGAAGATCGCCTCAGGGTAGGTCTGCATGAACACCTGGGAGACCAGCGAGCTCTTGCCGGAGCCGGCCACCCCGGTGACCACGGTCAGCACCCCGGTGGGGAAGTCGACCGAGATCGACTTGAGGTTGTGCAGGTCCGCCTCGATGATCGGCAGCCGCCCGGCCGGCTCGCGAAAGTCGCTCTTGAGCACGCCGGTTCTGCGCAGCCCGGCGCCGGTGAGCGTGTCGGCCTCCCGCAGTTTCTCGAACGGGCCCTCGAAGACGATCCGCCCGCCGTGCACGCCGGCCTTCGGCCCGATATCGACGACATGGTCGGCGATCGCGATGACGTCCGGGTCGTGCTCGACGACCAGCACGGTGTTGCCCTTGTCCCGCAGGGCGCGCAGCAGCTCGTTGAGCCGCCCCACGTCGCGTGGATGCAGCCCGGTGCTCGGCTCATCGAAGACGTAGGTCATGCCGACCAGGCTGCTGCTGAGGTGACGGACGGTCTTCAGCCGCTGTGCCTCGCCGCCGGACAGCGACAATGTGGCGCGGTCGAGCGTCAGGTAACCCAATCCGATCGCCTCGATGCGTTCCAGCGACGTGCGGATGCCTTCGACGATCGACGCGACGGCCGGGTCGTCGATCTCCGCCAGCACGGCGATCAGGTCGCTGACCTCCATGGCCGTCCAGTCGGCGATGTTGCGCCCGTTGATCTCGGTGGCCAGCGCCGTCGGGTTCAGCCGGCGGCCCCGGCAGGAGGTGCACTCGCCGAGCGTGATGAACCGCTCGATGTTGGCCCTGCCCCGCTCGCTGAGCCCGCTGAGGTCGCGTTTGAGGTTGTTGCGGGCAAACCGGTCGACGACCCCCTCGTACTTCATGTCATAGGTGGTGTTCTTGGTGCGCACGGTCACCTTGCCGCCGGTGCCGTGGCAGAGCATGTGCCATTCCTCTTCGGTGTAGTCGCGCAGCTTCTTGGACACATCGAAGTAGCCCGAGGCGGCGTATAGCTGCCAATCCATGCTGCCGACCTTGTGCGTGGGCAGCCGGATCGCGCCCTCCTCCAGGGACTTGGACTTGTCCAGCATCGCGTCGACGTCCACACGGCGGACCTGGCCGAGCCCTTCGCACTCCGGGCACATGCCCTCGGGGTTGTTGAAGGAGAACACGTGCGGGGGGTTTTCGGGCTTGCCGTGGCGAGAGAACAGCACCCGGAGCATCGAGTAGATGTCGGTCATCGTGCCCACGGTCGAGCGGGCGTTCCCGCCGACCGGTTTCTGATCGACGATCACCGGGGCGGTCAGGCCCTCGATCGTGTCCACGTGCGGGCGCTGGTATTTGGGGAGCTGGTTGCGGACGAACCAGCTGAACGTGCCGTTGAGCTGTCGCTGCGCCTCGACCGCCAGGGTGTCGAAGACCAGGGACGACTTGCCCGACCCGGAGACGCCCGTAAAGACGGTGATCTTGTTCTTGGGTATGCGCAGCGAGACGTCCTTGAGGTTGTGCTCGCGAGCTCCGACGATCTCGATGTGGTCGACCTCCATGGCGGCAGGGTGGACGGCGCCGCTCGAGTCCCGCTCGAGTGAGGCGATAGCGGGCTCCAGTCGCGCTGCCGTGGGATTCGAGCCGCCGGCCGCACCATCGCCGGGCACTCGGGTTCCCCGTCCGCCTGGAGGTGCCAGGTGATGCGACTGCGGCCGAGGGAGGACCGGGAGCTTCCCCGTCGGCTCGCCCTGTCCGCGGACTGCACGCAAGGTCTTCGTCTGCGGACTGAGGATTTCGACGGATGGCTGGCGGAGCGGGCGGCGGCGCATCCGTTCCGGGTCCGCCGGATCCCGTTCCGCCGGTTGCGCGGCTGGCGCTTCGCCCCCAGGACCGGGAACCTGGTCCACGACAGCGGGCGGTTCTTTTCGGTGGAAGGGCTGCACGTGCGCTGGCCGGCCGGTCGGTTCCCCGAATGGCATCAGCCGATCATCGTGCAGCCGGAGATCGGGATCCTCGGCATCCTGGCCAAAGAGTTCGACGGGGTGCTGCACTTTCTGATGCAGGCGAAGATGGAGCCGGGGAATCCGCGTCTGCTGCAACTGTCACCGACCGTGCAGGCGACCCGCAGCAACTACACGCGGGTGCACAAGGGGTCGGCGGTGCGATATCTGGAGTACTTCACCGGGCGGCGCCCCGGCAGGGTGATCGTCGATGCGCTGCAGTCCGAGCACGGAGCCTGGTTCCACGGCAAGCGCAACCGCAACGTGGTGGTCGAGGTCACCGAGGACGTGCCGCTCGCCGACGACTTTTGCTGGCTGACCCTCGGCCAGCTCAACCAGCTGCTGGCCAGGGACAACGTGGTCAACATGGATTCCCGCACGGTGCTGGCCCACCTGCCGGCGGCGGCCGCGCCGCGGCGCGCCGACCGGTTCCGGGAGGCGCTGGCGGCCTCCTGCGACCCCGAGGCCGGCGCGTTGTGGACGACGGCCGAGGTGCTGAGCTGGTTCACCGGCATGCGCGCCGAGTGCGAGCTGCGGGCCGGGCGGGTCCCGCTGGAGGGCCTGCCGGGCTGGTACCGCGGCGAGGACGAGATCGCCCGCGACGACGGCCGATTCTTCCGCGTCGTCGCGGTCGATGTGCGGGCCGGCAGCCGGGAGGTCGCGGCGTGGACGCAGCCGCTGATCCAGCCGTGCGGCCTGGGCGTGGCGGCGTTCGTGGTCCGGGACTTCGGCGGTGTGCTGCACGTGCTGGTGCATGCCAAGGCCGAGGCGGGGCTCGGCGACGGCGTCGAACTGGCCCCGACCGTGCAATGCGCGCCGGACAACTACCGGGGGATGCAGCCGCCGCCGTTCTTGGAACAGGTGACCGACGCCGGGCCCGAGCGGATCCGCTATCAGGCCATCCACGCCGAAGAAGGCGGACGGTTCCTGGCCGCGGAGAACCGCTACCTGATCGTCGAGGCGGACGAGCGGGTCCCCGACTCGCCTCCCCACGGGTACGCGTGGGTGACCGTCGGCCAGCTCGCCGAGCTGGTCCGCCATGGCCGTTACCTCAACGTGCAGGCGCGCACCCTGCTGGCCTGCCTGCACTCCATGCGGTGAGGGCGGGCGTTCCAGGCAGCCTCGACCGCGCCCCGAAGAACCGCCACCACCATGACCTTCGAGCCGAGGAGGTTGCAATGAGCGAGTGCCGGGTGTGCGGCGGTGCGGTACGGGAGTTCGTTGACTTCGGCCGGCAGCCGATATCCGATGCCTTTCCCGCCGCGGGGGCGGAGTCTGAGGAGTACTTCTTCCGGCTCGCGGCAGGGCAGTGCGAGGACTGCACGATGGTGCAGTTGATGGAGGAAGTCCCCCGGGACCTGATGTTCCGCCAGGACTACCCCTACTACTCGTCCGGCTCGGCCGTGATGCGCAAGCACTTTGAGCAGACCGCGCGGCGCTTTCTGGAGACCGAGCTGACCGGCCCGGATCCCTTCATCGTGGAGATCGGCTGCAACGACGGCGTCATGCTGAAGACGATCAAGGCGGCGGGCGTGCGGCATCTGGGCGTGGAGCCCTCCGGGGGCGTCGCCGGAGTCGCTGCGGCGGCCGGTGTCCGGGTCATGGTGGAGTTCTTCGAGGAGGAGACGGCCAAGCGGATCCGGGAGACGGACGGACCGGCCAATGTGATCTTCGCGGCCAACACGCTGTGCCACATCCCCTATATCGGCTCGGTGCTGCGCGGCGTCCGGGAGCTGCTGGCCGACGACGGCGTCTTCGTCTTCGAAGACCCCTATCTGGGCGACATCGTGGCCAAGACCTCCTTCGACCAGATCTACGACGAGCACTTCTACTTCTTCACCGCCCGCTCGGTGCAGAGCATGGCCGCCCGCTTCGGGCTGGAACTGGTCGACGTGCAGCGGCTCGCGGTGCACGGCGGGGAGGTCCGCTACACCCTGACGCGGCCCGGGGCGCGCACCCCCTCGCCCGCGGTCGCCGAGCTGATCGCCGCCGAGGACGCCCAGAAGCTGACCGAGCGGGCCACGCTGGAGGGCTTCGCGGCCAATGTCCAGCGGATCCGCGATGACCTGGTCGCTCTGCTGACGCGGCTGCGGGACGAGGGCAAGACGGTGGTCGGCTACGGCGCCACGGCCAAGAGCGCCACGGTCACCAACTACTGCTCTCTGGGAACCGGGCTGATCTCGTACGTGTGCGACACCACGCCCGCCAAGCAGGGCAGGCTCACTCCGGGCACGCACATCCCGGTGCGGCCGGTCGAGGCGTTCCAAAGCTGCTATCCGGACTACGCGGTGCTGTTCGCCTGGAACCACGCCGACGAGATCATGGCCAAGGAACGCGGCTTCCGCGAGGCCGGCGGCAAATGGATCACCTACGTCCCCGAGGTCCGCATCAGTTAGCCGGACGGTGTCACGAGCCGGGGCCCGATCCGGCGAAGCGTTCGGTGACCTCTTCGCCGGTCAGGCCGAAGTCGGCCAGGTCGTAGCGGTGGGCGGGGCGGGCTGCGCCGGTGCGGCTCTCTTCCAGCAGTCGCGCCATGGCCGCGCGCGCCTGGCCGGTGAAGGGCAGGCCGAAGTGGGCGTAGATGGCCTCGACCGTGCCGAGGGGGTCGCCGGTGAAGTCCTCGTAGCGGACGTCGAAGAAGCGGGCCGGGTCGTGCTTGGCGCGTTCGGCCCGGAAAAGCGCCAGGCCGCGGCTCCACAGCTCCAGCTGGTCGCGTCCGATCACCTTGCCGGTGAACACCTGTGACCAGCCGTCGGTGGCGTGGGCGGCCAGGCTGCACATCGACGCCATCGCGGTGCGCGGGTCGCGGTGGGTCTGCACGATGAGCGCATCGGGGTAGACCTCCAGCAGCGCGTCGAGGGCGAACAGGTGGCTGGGGTTCTTCAGCACCCAGCGCCGGCCGGGGTCGTTGAGCCCGATCAGCTGCAGGTTGCGGCGGTGGCGGCGGTAGGCCGGCCGCCAGTCCTGCTCCGCCAGCCAGGCCGAGTACGACGGCAGGTGCGCCAGGCATTCGAAGGACACCGACCGCATCGACTGGCGCAGCAGCTGCCAGCATTCCTCGACCATGTCGGCCGACATGTAGTGCACGCCCATGAACTCCGGGTGCGCCACATGGTGCCGCTGGTAGCCGGCCTGGATGGCCTGGAACACCGGGTTGTCCGCCCAGGTTTCGCGCGGGGGCCGCGGCTGGGGCACCTCGGCCAGCCACACCTCCAGCCCCTGGTGGGCGGGGTCGGCGGTGAGCAGCCGGTGCAGCGCGGTGGTGCCGGTACGCGGCAGGCCGGTGACGAAGATGGGCCGTTCGATGCGCACCTCGGCGTGCTCGGGATGCCGTTTCCAGGCGTCTTGGGCGAACAGCCGGGCGGCCAGGGCGGCGCGCAGCATGGCCCGTGCCGCCTTGACGCCCCGCGGGGTCAGCGCGGCCTCCTCGGCGTAGGAGTCCAGCAGCACCCGCAGGCCATCAAGGTGGTCCTCCCCGCCGAAGTCGCTCAATCCGGTGATCTTGCAGGCGGCCTCGTGCAGCTCCTCGGCCGTGCCGATCCCCTCGGTGGGCATGGCTGATCCTTCCGCCTCAGTGGTGCCACTCGCCGCCGTTGACGTCCAGGCACTGCCCGGTGACCGCGCGGGCCAGCGGGGAGAGCATGAACACCACCGCATCGGCGATCTCATCGGGTTCGGGCAGTTTGCGCAGATCGAGGGTGGCGGCGGTCTCGTCGTAGATCTGCTGGGGGCTCACGCCGCGCTTTTCGGCCAGGTGGTTGAAGTACCACTTGAGGTTGTCGGCCCAGATGTAGCCGGGGGCGACGGTGTTGACCCGCACCCCGCGCGGCCCCAGCTCGGTCGCCAGGCTCTGGGCCAGGGCCAGCAGGCTCGCCTTGGCCATCTTGTAGGCGCCGAAGGTGCGCCGCGAGTGCCGCAGCACCGCCGAGTTGATCATCACCACCGAGCCGCGGGTCTCGCTGAGCGCCGGCACCAGCAGCCGGGTCAGCCGCAGCGCGCCCAGCACGTTGGTCTCGAACCCGGCGCGCACCGCCGCCAGGTCCACGGTGGTCAGGTCGGTCAGCGGTGGGATGGCGAAGGCGTTGTTGACCAGGCCGTCCACCCGGCCGTAGCGCTCCAGCGCGACCTTTGCCAGGTTGCGGCAGGAGTCCTCGTCGGTGATGTCGGTCGGCACCGGCAGGGCGCGGCGGCCCAGCGCGGCGACCTCCTCGGCGACGCGGACCAGCCGCTTTTCGGTCCGCGCCGCCAGCACCACGTCCGCCCCGGCCTTGGCGCATTGCAGCGCCAGGCCGCGTCCCAGCCCGGGGCCGACGCCGGAGATGACGACGACCCGTCCTTGCAGCAGCATCAGCCCAGCATCCGGCGGGCGACGGCGCTCTGCCGGGCGGCGATCCGCGCCGCCCATTCCTGCGGGGTCACCCGCTGCTGCTCGTAGTAGGGCAGCCGGCGCGGCAGCTCGTCGAATGGCATGATCTCCACCGTGGGGCCGTCGTCGGCCTTCAGCTCCCGGCTCAGCCGCTGCCAGCGGATCTGCAGGAACCCGCGGCGGTGCCCGGTGCGTTCGATCCAGTTGGCCAGGCCGGGGTCGCGTTCGCTGACCACGTAGCGGATCATCCCGTCGGGGTCGATGCGGGCCTGGTCGGCGGTGAGGCTGGTCTGGTGGTTGATGTAGTCCAGCGAGATGTACCACATGCTGCCCAGCTGGAAGCCCTGGTAGGGGGCGTCCGACTTGGCCGCCGCCGGCACCGTGATCACCATGACCTCCTCGTCGTCCAGGTCGTAGTGGCCGACCGAGGAGTACTGGGTGGCCAGCCCGCCGGGGGTGGGCCGCGGCTCGGTCATCGTGTTGACCGGCAGATTCAGGTAGTGCCACTGCGGGAAGGCCAGGAAGGTCCGCAGCCGCGCCACCAGCATCCGGCCCGCCACCTCATACCGCTTGGCGATCTGCTCGGCGGTCGGCGGCGGGGGAGCCGACCCCAGCGTGTCGGCGCGGTGGATGCGGATCTCGCCGGGGCGTTCGGTGTCCCAGTCGCTGAAGACCTCCCGCACGATCAGCATCGCCGAGCCCGGCGGGAGCGCGAAGTAGTTGGGCCCGGGGTTCGGTTTGGGCGGCCCGAAGCGCAGCTCGAACGATCCGTCCGGGGCGATCTGGATCTCCCGGTCGTCGAAGGCGGTCAGGCTGTCGGGGGAGCGGGCCGGGGAGTAGTCGCCGTTCATCACCTGAAAGCTCAGGTCGGCGGTGGTGCCGCGGCGCCCGGTGACGACGTACTCGGCGTCGTCGCGCAGGTAGGCGTGGAAGTAGAGGGTGTCGGGGTTGTCCAGGCCCAGCTTGGTGTACGGCCCGGTGGAACGCGCGAAGAACGGGAAGTCGCGCTGGTAGGCCCAGGCCATGTGCAGGCAGGCCTTGATGCTGCCGGCGAGGTAGTCCAGCCCTTCGGCCAGATCCTGCTCGGTCTGCACATGCGGGGCCGAGCGGATGATCTGCTCGGCCTCGGCGATCGCCCGGGCGAATGACTGTGTGACCACCGCACCCCCTCGGCCGCCGGCGCGTTTTGGACGTGTTTTCCGAACGAGAGTAGAACGTGTTCTAAAAATGGTCAATGGCCGGGCGGCTCTCACGGGGCGGCGGGCGTTCCCCAGGGGGCGGCGGTGAAACGGAGCGAGGGCACATCGTCCAGCGACACGGTGTACTCATAAGTCCGCTCATGCCCGGTGGAGCTGATCCGCCACCGCCCGTCGGGGCAGCGCCGGTAGGTGTCGGTGTAGTAGGCCGCGCCGCGGATCATCAGGCGGTACCGGGGGAGGATCACGGTGTCCTCCAGGCACCAGGTTCCCTCGGCCCGGTCGCCGTCGATCTCGATTTCCGGGTGGCTGACCAGGTGCGTGGTGATCGTCCCGGGCCCCAGGTTGTCGCGCATGTAGGCGACGATGGCCTGTCGGCCGCTCAGCTGCAGCGGCTCGCCCAGCACCGGGGTGTCATAGCGCGCCACGGCGTCCTCGGTGAGGGCGTCGGCGAACTCCTCCCACCGTTTCAGGTCCAGGCAGCGCAGGTAGCGGTATTTGGCCCGGCGGATCTCCTCGAGCGCGATCAGGTCCATTCCCTCAGCCTGCCCGCCCTTTCGCCACTTGGCAAGAACGCGTTCTACTTTCCCGGTTCCGGCGGCGACGCCGGAACCGGGAGGGCCGCTCCCTGTCAGGAGGCGGCCGCCGGCGGGATGATCAGGGCGATCAGCACGGTGAGCACCCACAGGGCGGGCGCCGACCCCAGGGTCTGCGCCCGCCGGGCGGCCACCCGCTCGGCCTCGACCTGGTTGCGGGCCCGCCCACCACGGGTTGGCCCGGGACTCCAGCAGGTTGCAGACCAGGCCCAGCGCCGCCCCGGCCGGCATGCCCGTCACCGCCCCGGAGCGGTCCGCTCCGGCAGGCGGCCGCTCTTTTCCCGTCATCGCATTTCCTTCAGCACCGCCACATTCCGCTTTCAGGCGCATCTGCGGACGCCGGGCTCGGACGCGTTCCCCGGTAACCGGGGTTTCCAGCCGTCCGGAAAGAACGTTCCGGCGCTTTGAGGCGGCTCTGGAGATCGTCCGCCCTTTTCACAGGCGGACGATTCCGAAACCGGACAGAAGACACCGAATCCGGAGCGCTCGACGTCACCTCGCCGACATCACGGAAGAGGCGGCCAGAAGGGTCACGGCGATGACGGAGAATCCGGCCGCGGACGTGTCCCGAAGGCGGTCAGGAAACGGTCACGGAAGGCGTCCATGCGCCAGACCGGGGCGTCCGGCCCCGGCTTCACGCCCTCCTGCCAGCCCCACCCGGAGATCCGCTCCAGCACGGCCCGGTCGCGGGCGACGATCGCGATCGGCACGTCCCGGCTAGCGTCGGGGCCGGTGATGACGGGGGCGGGCTGGTGATCGCCGACGAAGATCACCACCAGGTTCTCATCGCCGTAGGTCTCCACGTAGGACAGGAGCGCGGCCAGCGTGTACTCGATGGCGCCCCGGTAGGCGGCGCGCATCCGCTCGGGAGTGCGCCAGGCGTCCTGCCAGCGCTGGCCGGCCGCCGCGATCGGGCCGAAGACCTCACCGTCGCCCACCTCGTCCCAGCCCACCAGGCGGGGAGTGGGCGCCCACGGCGAATGGCTGGACACCAGCGGGATCTCCGCCATCAGCGGCGGACGGTCGCGCCTGGCCCGTTCCGTGCGTTCAAAGAACGACAATGTGTACTGGTCGGGCGGGGTGTCCCAGTTGAAAGGCGGACCCTTATAACCCAGGGCCGCGCGGGGATAAACCTTGTCATATCCGTAGAAGTTCCCCTCCGGCCAGGGTTTGGTGTTGCCGGGCATGACGGCCACCGTCCGCCATTTCGCGCGCCGGAAGGCCCCGGTGAGGGTCAGCCGGTCGCTGGTGACCAGGTCGCGGTGGCGTTTTTGGTTGTCGATCCACAGCCCCGACAGCAGCGTGGCGTGGGCCAGCCAGCTGCTGCCGCCCACCGTCGGCGAGGTGAGGAAGGCGCTGCGGGCCTCGAACCCGGCCTTGCGCAGCCGGCGGTTCCCGTCCTCCAGCACCGCGCCGACCCGCGCGGCGAACGTGGGGTTCTCCAGCGCGTCGCGGCCGTAGCTTTCGATGAACGCGAAGACGACGTCCTTGCCGCGCAGCGCGGTCAGCATCTGCTCGCCGGGGGTGTGCGCGAAGGCGTCCCGGCCGGCCTGCGCGGCGAACCTGCGCTGTTCCCGCAGGTCCGCGGGGATCTGCAGGGCACGGTCGAAGGCGACGGCGGCGACCGGGACGCCCGGTGGGAGCCGGGCGCCGAGCACGGCGCAGGCGACCCAGACGGCTCCCAGCGCCACGGCGGCGCGGGCGGCCGCGGCGCGGTGCCGCACCACCGGCCGGCTCAGCCGCAGCAGCGACAGGGTCGTGGCGGCGAGCACGGCCACCGCCAGCGCCACCGCCCCGGCGGCGGCGCCGATCGCGGTGGCCCGCCCGGCCGACTGGTCGAGGTACTCCAGCGCGGGCCCGAACAGGGACCAGTCGAACACCGGGTGGAACGGCCGGTCCAGCGTCGCGTGAAAGCCCATGTCGATGACCTTCACGATGACCAGCAGGCCGAGCGCCGCGCCCAGGAGCGCCGCCACCGCACGCCGCGCCCGGGGCACGGCGGCCACCACGGCGAGGCCGAGGACGATCTCCAGCGGCAGCCGCACGAAGGCGCTCGGCGTCAGGCCGTCCAGGTCGTTGGGCATGGTGAAGCCCGCCACCACGACCAGGCACGCCGCGGCGGTGGCCACCCGCCCCGCGATCCGCCGTGCCCTTCTGGGGCGGCCGGGCTTTTCGGCGGTCTCCTCTTCGGATGCGCGCCGGGAGAGATCGGTGGTCGTGTCAGTCACCGCCGCTCCGTCCGCTCGAGGAGCCGTTGGGGGAGAAGGCGCCCAGATGGGGCAGCTCGTGCCCGAGCCGGTCGCGCTTGGCGGTCAGGTACCGGATGTTGTGGTCGTGCACCTTCATCAGCAGCGGGACCCGGGCCGCCACCGTGATCCCGTGCGCCTGCAGCGCGTGCACCTTGTCGTGGTTGTTGGACATCAGCCGGACCGAACGGACCTGCAGGTACTTCAGGATCCGGGCCGCGGGGCCGAAGTCGCGGCGGTCGACCGGGTAGCCCAGGACGGTCGCCGAGTCCACGGTGTCCAGCCCCTCCTCGTCCTGCAGCAGGTGGGTGCGCACCTTGGCGACCAGGCCGATGCCGCGTCCCTCGTGCCCGCGCAGGTACACCAGCACCCCGCTGCCCTCGCGGACGATCGCATCCAGCGCCGCGCCGAGCTGGTCGCCGCACTCGCAGCGCAGCGCGGCGAAGATGTCGCCGGTCACGCACTCAGAGTGCACCCGGGCCAGCACGCCCTCCCGGCCGCGGACGTCACCGCGCACCAGGGCCAGGTGCTCATGACCGTCCACGGGGTCCCGGAACGCGACGGTGCGGAAGGTGCCCCGGCGGGTCACCAGATCGGCCTCGGCGATGTCCTCTTGTTCGAGGGCATGGTCGTGCATCTGTCGCTCCTCCTTCACCATGCCGTGCCTTGGTGTTCTCATCGCTGACTCGGTGAATCCGGCGGCCTGCGGGCGTTGCCGATCCGGTGCGGGCGGCGGAGGCTGGCATGCCATGAACGACTCCGCGCACGAGGCCTTCCTGCCGCTGAGCACCTCCGCCGAGGAAGGGGAGCGGCGCGCCGCCGTGGCGCTGCTGCCCGTCGGCAGTTTCGAGCAGCACGGCCCCTACCTTCCGCTGGCCACCGACACCGTCGTGGCGTGCACGATCGCCGGCGCCCTGGCCGCCGCCTACCGGGTGCTGCGCCTGCCGCCGATCACGATCTCCTGCTCGCACGAGCACGAGGGCTGGCCGGGGACGGTCAGCATCTCCGCCGCCACGCTGCACGCCCTGGTGGGGGACGTGGCCGCCTCCCTGCGCAGGGCGGGGATCGGCAAGCTGGTCGTCGTCAACGGCCATGGCGGCAACTACGTGCTGGGCAACGTCGTCCAGGAGGCCAACGCCGCCGCCGGTGAGCCGGTGATGGCGCTTTTCCCCGGCCCGCAGGAGTGGGAGTCGGCGATGGCGGCGGCCGGGGTGCAGACCTCGGCCTGGAGCGACATGCACGCCGGCGAGCTGGAGACCTCGCTGCTGCTGCACGCCCACCCGCACCTGGTGCGCCCCGGCTACGAGGCCGGCGACCACCTGTGCGACGACCGCCGGCACCTGCTCACCTTGGGCATGGCCGGCCATACCCGGTCGGGGGTCGTCGGCAGGCCGTCGCTGGCCTCGGCGCGCAAGGGCGAGAAGGTTCTCGGTCATCTAGTCGAACTGTTCGCGGACTGCCTGGCCGTGCTCGGCGGCCCGGACGGCCAGGAGGGGACGGGGAGCTAGCACGAGGGGTTCCGGCGGGGCGGCGGGCGGGCCGGGAGGCGCGTCATGGCGGCCGGCCGGGCGGGTCAGGCAGCGGGCGGCCAGCACCAGGCCGCCCGGCAGGCCGGCCACGAAGGTGAGCACCCCGTAGGTCACCGCCGCCGTCAGGCCCAGCTCGGCGCCCAGCCCCGCGGTGCCGAACGCCACGGCGGCCAGCGCCTCCCGCGGCCCCCAGCCGCCGATGCCCACCGGCAGCAGCATTCCCAGCAGCGCCAGCAGCATCAGCGGTATCAGCCGCCCGACCGGGGCCGTGGCGCCCGCGGTGCGCGCGGCGACCAGGAACAGCGTCAGATAACCGGCCAGCGCTCCCGCCGACAGCAGCAGCACCCCCGGCCAGGTGTCCTTGGACAGCAGGCCCGTCCGCATGTCGGCGACGGCGACGGCGAACGCACCGCGCAGCTTCACGGCGATCGCCCCCCGCCACGCCCACGCCGCCACCGCCGACGCGACGGCGGCCGCGAGGATCAGCACGGCGGCCGCCGCCCCCAGGCCATGGGCCAGGTCGCGGGCCACCGCGCGGGCCAGGGAGGGGTCGGCCGCCAGCGCCGCCGCCCCGGCGACGGCGAAGACCACCTGCCCGCCGGCCCGTTCCAGCACCACGGCGCGCACGCCGCGCCCCACATCGCCGGCGCGGCGGCCGTGCCGCACCGCCCGGTGCGCGTCGCCGAGCACCCCGGCCGGCAGCACCGCGTTGAGGAACAGCGCCTGGTAGTAGTCGGCCATGGCGGTGCCCAGCGGCAGCGGCAGCCCCAGCCGGCGGGCCACCAGCCACCAGCGCCCCACGCTCAGCGCGGTGGTCACCAGCCCGATGCCCAGCGCGGCCAGCACCGCCTGGCCGTCGATCAGGCGCAGCCCGGCGGTGAACGCCCCGGTGCCCAGCCGCCAGGCGAGCACCCCCAAGATCGCCGCCGCGGCCGCCGCCCGCAGCCAGGCCCAGGCGTGCCGGCTCACCGGGACGCTCCCGCGGCCGGCAGGGCGAGCAGGTCGTCGTGGTGGACCACCACCGTCAGCGCGCCCGCCGCGCACTCGGCGAGCCTGCGCTCCAGGTAGCCGCGGGCGCGGGGAAGCAGCTCGGGGCGCTGCTCGCAGGCCGCCCCCACCCAGCCGCGCAGCCACTGGCCGATCAACGCGCCCTGGTCGGCGGCCAGCCGCCACGGGCTGGGCCGGACGAGCACCTGCGCTCCGCGGGCGGTGAAGGCCGCCGCCGCCGCGGGCACCGCGTCCGGCCCCAGCAGGCGACGGCCGCCGGCCTTGCGGCGCTGGTGGTCGTTGAAGGCCGCGCCGAGCTCGGCGTCCAGCTCCCCGGGCGGGTCGAGCTCGACGCGGCCGGTCACCGAGATGGTCAGCAGCGCCGGGCAGCCGGCCGCGGCGCAGGACGCCGCCAGCGCGTCCACCTCCGCGGCGGTGAGCAGGTCCAGCAGCGCCGAGGCGGTCACCAGCGAGGTCCCCGCCAGCAGGTCCGGGTCGAGCCGGGTGATGTCCCCCAGGTCGGTCTGCACCGTCACCTCTCCGCCGTCGGCGGCCGGGCCGGTGACGGAGGCGGCGGCACGGGCCAGCAGCCGCGGGTCCCGGTCGTGCAGGATCCAGTGCTGCGGCCCGGGCAGCCGGCCGGCCAGCCACCGTCCCATGGACCCGGTGCCGCAGCCCAGGTCGCGGATGACCAGCGGCCCGGCGGGCGGGCGGGCCGCCAGATGCGCCCGCAGCGGGCCGAGCAGCTCCACCGACCGGGCCGCGGCGTCGGCTTCTTCGCGCAGCGCCAGCCACTGCGGCGTGAACTCCGGAGCGTGCGCGCTCTGCTGAGCCGTCACATCTGCCCTTTCGTGTCCCAGGCGGCCTTCAGCGGCTGCCGTTGAAGCTCCTGGAGCACCTTTCCCAGGTGCCGGACGGTCAGATCCCACCCGGGCAGCGTCCGCCGCCTGGCCCGTGCCGCCTCCCGCAGCCGTTCCCGCAGCGCCGGGTCGCCCAGCCACCGGCGCAGCGCGTCCGCCAGCGCCGGCACATCGTGCGGCGGCACCAGCAGCCCGGGCACCCTTCCGTCGGGAGCGCGGCCGAGAGTGTCGGGCAGCGCGTCCGCGGTCGTGGTCAGCACGGGGATTCCCCGGGCCAGCGCCTCGGTGACGACCATCCCGTAGGTCTCTGCGCGCGAGGGCAGGACGACCAGGTCGGCGGCGGCGTAGCAGGCCTCCAGGCGCTCGCCGGTGAGCGGGCCGGCCAGGCTTATCCGCTCGCCGAGCCCCAGCCGGCCGATCAGCTCCCGGACGCGGGCGACGTGGCGGGGGGCGCGCTGCAGCGGCCCGGCGCAGATGCAGCTCCAGCGCAGCCCGCCGATCAGCCCGAGCGCCCTGACCAGCAGGTCGTGCCCCTTGCGGGGGGTCACCGCGGCCACGCACACCAGGCGGGAGGCGCCGTCGGTGCCGGGGGCGAGCGGCGCCGGATCGGTGCCGGGCGGGACGACGCGCACCCTGCCGGGGGCCAGGCGGTGCCGCTCGGCCAGCTCCCGTCCCGCCCACGGGCTGGTCGCCACCGTCACGGCGGCCGCCTGCAGCATCGCCCGTTCCCGCCGCTCCAGGTCGCGGGCCTCCTGCGGGGCGAGCCCGGTCTCGGCGGCCAGCGGCAGGTGCACCAGGACCGCCAGGCGCAGCCGCCCGGCCTGCGGGACCACGATCTCGGGGACCCCGCAGGCCACCAGCCCGTCCAGCAGCGTCACGGCGCCGTGGGGGAGGGCGGCCAGCGTCCGGGCCAGCTCGGCGCGCGCCCCCTGGCGCGGCCGCGGCCACTCGCCCGGCACGGCGTGCCGGTGCACCCGCCAGCCCGCCTCGGCCAGCCCCTGGCACACCCGCCGGTCATAGACGTTGCCGCCGCTGGGCACGGCCGGGTCGGCGACGTCACCGGGCAGGACGAAGTGCACCGTGCGCGTCGCCCCGGCGGCCTCGATGCCGGAGGTGCTCACAGCGCCCGCTCGTAACTCGCCCAGGCCACGTGCGACTCGTGCAGGGTGACGGCGATGCCGGTCAGGCCGCGGGCCTGCTCGCCCAGCGCCCCGGCGCGCACCCGCTCGGCCAGCCGGTCGGCGATGACCTTGGCCAGGAATTCGGTGGTGGTGTTGACCCCGGCGAAGTCGGGATCGTCGTCGAGATTGCGGTAGTTGAGCTCGGCCAGTACGGCGTTGAGTTCCCGGGTGGCAAGCCCGATATCGACTACTACGTTGTCTTTGTCCAATTCGGTTCGGCGGAAGGTCGCGTCCACCACGAACGTCGCGCCGTGCAGCCGTTGCGCCGGCCCGAAGACCTCACCGCGGAAACTGTGCGCGACCATGAAGTGGCCGCGCACCGTGACGCTGAACAAACGAGCTCACCCTCCAGGAAGATCGGCCTGCGTGCCCCCCGAAGCGGGGTCATAAACGACACGCAGGCACAAGCCGGATGGTTCACCGCGGGCGATCCTCGGCATCGCCTCGGGCAGTTCCCAGAACGCGCACTCGCCGGTGATCAGCGCATCGAAGGCGTCATCGGCCAGCAGCCGCAGGGCCAGCGCCATCCGGTCGGCGAAGGTGCGCCGGGACCGCCGGGCCGCGGCGACCGCCCCCACCTGGCTGCTGCGTACCACCAGACGGCGGGAGTGGAACGCCTCGCCCAGCGGCACGCTCACCCGCCGGTCGCCGTACCAGCTCAGCTCCAGCACCGTCCCCTCGTCGGCCAGCAGCTCCAGCGACCGCGCCAGCCCCGCCTCGGAGGCGCTGGCGTGCACCACCAGGTCGCACTCGGCGGCGGCCTGCTCGGGCGCGGCGAAATCGACCCCCAGCGCCTCGGCGACGGCCGCCCGCCCGGCATCGACGTCCACCAGCTGCACCCGCACGCCCGGGATCTGAGCCAGCAGCCGGGCCACGCAGCAGCCGACCATGCCCGCCCCCACCACGGCGATGCGGTCCCCGATCAGCGGCGCCGCGTCCCACAGCGCGTTCACCGCGGTCTCCACCGTCCCGGCCAGCACCGCCCGGCCGGGCGGCACCGCCTCGGGGACGGGCGTCACCGCGCCGGCCGGCACCACATAGCGGGTCTGGTGCGGGTAGAGGCAGAAGACGGTGCGTCCCAGCAGGTCGGGCGGCCCCTGCTCGACGACCCCCACATTGAGGTAGCCGTACTTGACCGGCCCGGGGAACTCCCCCTCCTGGAAGGGCGCCCGCATCGCCCGGTACTGGCTGACGGGGACCCGGCCGCGGAAGACCAACGTCTCCGTGCCCCGGCTGATCCCCGAGTAGAGGGTCCGGACCAGCACCTCGCCCGCTCCGGGCGGCGGCACCGTGACGGGCCGGATCTCTCCCTCGCCGGGAGATCGCAGCCAAAAAGCGTGTTCTTTGAACTCCAACGATATTCCTTACGTAGCTGATGACAGTGGATCGCTGCTCCGAATCGGGGCAGTCGAAGGATATGGGACGCCTCGCGTCCGGATCTGGCGAGCGGGGGAGGCACGGTGACCACAGTCGATTGGCAGGCGAAAGACCTTTTTCAACCCGAGGTTCCGGAATCTTCAGAAGAAGCCGAGTGGGCGAGTTTTCGGGAGGTTCCCCATACTTCCGGGCGCCGCCCGCGGAAACGGAAGCCTGAAAAAAGGCCGGGGAAGACGCCCGCCACAAGGGTGTCGGCGAGCGGGCCGGTCGCCGGAGTGGGCGCGCAGATCGTGCTGCTCGCCCTCCTGGAGGCCGGGGTGGGACTGCACCCGGCGGGCTGGGCGGCCGGAGTCTGCTACGCGGTGATCCTCACCCTGCTCCTCACCCGTGCCATGCTCCGCGCCGGGACCCCCGGCCTGGGCCCCGCCGACTGGGTGACCTTGACCCGCGCCGAGCTGACCGGCGGCGTCACGGCCCTGGCGGTGACGGCCGGGGCGGGGGAGCGGGTGCCGCCGGCCTGCCTGGTCGCGCTCGCCGCCGTGGCGCTGTTCCTGGACGCGGTCGACGGCCAGGTGGCGCGGCGCACCGGGACGGCCTCGGCGCTGGGGGCCCGCTTCGACATGGAGGTCGACGCCTTCCTCGTCCTGGTGCTCAGCGTCTTCGCAGTCGGCCCGGCCGGCATGCCGGCATGGGTGATCGCCATCGGCGCCATGCGCTACCTGTTCGTGGCGGCCTCCTGGGCCGCGCCGTGGCTGCGGGCCCCCCTGCCGCCGAGCTTCGCCCGCAAGACCGTGGCCGCGCTGCAGGGGATCGTCCTGGTGACGGTGAGCGCCCAGGTGTTGCCCCACCCGGCCGCCGCCGGTCTGGCCGGGCTGGCACTGGCGGCGCTGCTGTGGTCCTTCGGACGGGACGTTCGCCGGCTGTGGCGCACCCACCGGGCAGCCGGACGGCGGGAACTGCCGGACCGGCCCGCCGCTTCCCGCCCGGAGCCGCCGCCCGTGCCCTGCCCCGCATCGGCCGGCTCGCACTGAGCCGTTTTCACCGGTCACCACCTCGCGGGTCACGGCACCGCCCCTGACCGCCGCATCCCCGCCTCGAACTGCGGGGACGGCGTGTCGAGAAAGGCTCACCCTTCGGGGTGCAGGCGCTCCCGATCGTTCGCATTCGCCGGGTTCCTCGGTGGCGGTCCCGCCCCCGGCGGGGTAATCCTGGTCACAGCCGACGCATGACGCCCGGGGACCGCACCGGGCCGACGGGGCGGCCGGCACCGGTGGGCGAGCCGACGGGAGCGCAAGATGACGGACGCCGAGGAAGTCGCGCTGCTGCTGGTGCGGGTGGTCGTGGGCATCACGATGATCGCGCACGGCTGCAACCACTGGCGGGGCGGCGGCCGCATCGAGGGCACCGCCCGCTGGTTCAGCGGGCTGGGCCTGCGGCACGGCAGGCTGCAGGCGTGGATGAGCGTGGTCACCGAGATCGGCGCCGGGGCGCTGCTGGTGGCCGGGCTGCTCACGCCGCTGGCCTGCGCGGCGGTCATCTCCGTGATGCTGATCGCCGGCATCCTGGCGCACCGGCCCAACGGGTTCTTCGTCTTCCGGGACGGCTATGAGTACGTCCTGGTGCTCGGGGTGACCACGCTGGCGCTGGCGATGCTGGGGCCCGGACGGCTGTCGGTGGACGAGGCCGCCGGCATCGCGGTGACCGGCTGGGCCGGCGGAGGGATCGCGCTCGGGGTCGCCGTGGCGGCGACCGCGGGCATGCTGGCGCTGTTCTGGCGCCCCCGGACGGGCCGGCCCGGGCGGGCCGAGCAGACCGGACCGGTCACCTGAAGGGGCCGGCCGTCAGGGGGCCTGCGCGGCGATGAAATCGGCCATGACCGGGATGAGCTCGGCGTTCAACGCCGCGGTGTCCGGCCGCACGTGCAGGTCCACCGCGACGCCGGAACGGGCCGCGCGGGCGGCCAGCGACAGCGAGTCGTCCAGCAGGGGATCGGTGCCCGCCACCAGGAGCTGGATGGGCGGCAGCCCGTGCAGGTTGGCATACAGCGGGCTCAGCAGCGGATCGGTCAGCGGCCTGCCGGCGGCGTAACGCGCCGCCTGCCGGCGCAGTTCGGTGACGTCGAAGGCGGGGTCGGCGGCGGAGTTGAACAGCAGGCTCGGCGCCTGCAGGGTCAGGTCGAGCAGCGCCGAGACCAGCACCGCGCCCCGCGGCGGCTCGGCGCCCAGGTCGCGCAGCCGCACCAGCAGGGCGGCCGCGAGCCCGGCCCCCGTCCGCCTGCCGGTCACCACCACCGGCCCCCATGCCCGGCTGTAACCGTAGGCCTCCTGGGCGTCTTCGAGCGCGGCGGGGAAGACGGGGCGGCAGCGGGCGCACACGACGGTGGCTCTCGTCCGCCGGGCCAGCCGCCGGGCCAGGTCGAGCGCCGGGTCGGGGGCGCCCTTCGGCCGCCGGTCCGCCTCGAGGTGGAGCACGACCGCCTCATCAGGGTCCGGCGGGTGCACCACCGGACCCATGGGGCCGCTTTCGACCCGCACATCGTCTGCCATAGGACATCACCCTGCCGACCGCGTCCCGGCGCTCATCGACGGTGCCGCTTGTGACCCGGCTGGACGGCGCGGCACCGGACACCATAGAGGGCTTTCCTCCCGGCGCCCAGGGACGACGTGCCGGGAAAAGCCTGGAAAAAGGCTCACCGGTGCAGCAGCGCGGCGGTCAGGTCCAGCAGCGCGATCACCACCAGCAGGCCGGTGAGCGCCCGCATCGCGCGTGCGGTCAAAACGTCGGTGCCCGACCCCGGGCGGCCTTTCCGGTAGGCGATGGCGGCGGCCAGCCAGACCGGCACGGCGGCCGCGGCCACCAGGCCACCCAGCACCAGCGCCACCGGTCCCAGCGTGGGCGCGGCCCGGGTGAGCAGCACCCCGTTCGCCGCGATCAGCAGCGCCGTGCGCCGCCAGGCCAGCACGGTGCGTTCCGGCTGGGCGCCCGGGTCCACCGGCTCGGCGGGGCTCATAGGGCGACCAGCACCACGACCGCCGCCGAGGCCAGGGCCGCCGCGGTCGCCAGCATGGGCATCAGCCACGACTCCGGCAGCGGCTCCCCCCGACGCATGGCCCGCTGGTTCTGCGACCACCGCCGGTAGCCGGCGACGGCGAGCACCAGCCCCAGGAGCGCCAGCGCCACCGCGACGCCGCGGCGCCAGGCGGCGGTCGCCACGTCCGGCAGCAGCTGCACCACCGCCAGCCCGCCGACGTCCACCGCCAGCGCCGTGCGCATGTATGCCAGAAAGGTCCGCTCGTTGGCCAGCGAGAACCGGTAATCCGGCTCCTGTTCGCCCGCGTGCGGCTCCCCGTGGCCCGGACCGCTCATCAGTGCCCCCCTGACGAAGAACTCCCGGCAGAACCCGCCGACCGCCGGGCGGCTCGCTCCTCGCAGCGGACGGGCTCGCACGCCGGCCCGCCCCGGCGGACGGGAATCCGGCGATCGGCTGTTTCATCCTCTTTCCGCCCATTGTCGACGCCTGCATCGGCCCTCCTGCCGGCGCCCTGAGCGGTATGCGCGGCGCGGTGTCCGGCCGTGCTCGCCTGACGCGGCGGAAGAGCCCGCAGGGCAGAGCCCTGGACCGCTTCCAGCACGCGGTCTCCGCGGGGCGCATGCGGGTGCCTCGCGGTCAGGGGTGAAGCTGTGGCCGGGACGTTGCGGCACCGGAAGGTCCACTGGGACGCGTGCCGAAGCGGGCGCCTTGAGCGGGCACGCCGTGAAGCGGAGCCGGACGCCGCCGAGGCCCTCTTCCCGACCCTGGGGCCATGTCCTGAAAAGGGTTCGGCGTCGGCGAGCCGGATCAGCGGCCCGGCCCTTCGCCGCCCATGGCCCATGGGACGGTGCTCGGGCATCTGCCTCTCCCGATCCGCACAGCGAACAGAGAGCAGCGTTCTCTTATTCAAATATGGCCGATATTACCGATTTTCGGCCGGTGGGAAACTCGTCTCGGCAGCGTTCTCCCTGCAATATGGGAAAACGCGCTCGCAACGTGGAAAGGGACAGGGGGCATCGAGGCGGGTGAACCTTTTTCAGCACGCCGTCTCCGCAGGTCGATGCGGGGGCGGCGCGTCCGGGGGCGATGCCGTGGCCCGGGAACGCCGCGATGCCGGACACCGAGGAGGCTCCCGCCTTCCGCCTCGTGGGCCGGGTGCCGAAAAAGGTCCGGTGATCACTCGGCGTCCGCACGTCGCGTCCGGGGGGCGGTGATCCGGACGGCCGCGGCGCTCCCGTGCGAGCGGCGCACGTGACGGCCCGGCGGCGGCATGCCGGCGGGGTCCGTCGTTCGGAAACCCGCAAGGCCGGGGACGGCGGGCGGACCGGCCGCGCCGCACCGGGACGCGGGGCGTCCCGGTCGCCTTCAGCCCTGGGTGACGCCCGCAGAACAGAACTCCCAGATCTCCTCGGCGGTGATGGGACGGCTGTCGTCGTTGCCGGAGGCGCCGCTGGTCTGGGCGATGAAGGTCACGGTCTGCATCACCAGGGCGGCGGCGCGGCGGGGGGTGAGGGCCGGGCGCAGCCGGCCGGCCTCGGCGGCCCGTTCCATCAGCTCGGTGAACAGCGCCAGCAGCGGCGCGTGGGCGATCCGCACCTCGGCCGGGTGGGAGATCAGCAGCTGCGGGGAGAAGTCGGTGAACAGCGGACGCTCGGCGTCCGGGTCGGGGCGCGACAGCTCGAACAACAGCTGGACGGCGGCCTTGAGCTGCTCCAGCGGGTCGGAGTGGCCGGCCGCGGCGGCGCGGATCTGCTGGGTCACCCGGCGCAGTGCGTCCTCGAACAGGGCCAGCAGCAGTTCGTGCTTGCCGTCGAAGTGCTGGTAGAAGCTGCGCAGCGACTGGCGGGAGCGGTCCACGACCTCCTGCACGGTGAAATCGGTGGTGCCCTTCTCGGCGATGATCGCCTGGGCGGCGTTCAAGAACCGCTCCACCCGCTGCTCGGCCCGGAGCTTGGCGGCCTTGGTGGAGCGCTCGACCGCGCGCTGCTTCCAAGCCGGCTCATCGCTCAGGGCGTGCGTGGAGATATCCGTCTTCTGCGCCATGGGCAGAACCTTACTGCAGAGTAGTGGTAGGGATTCTATGCGCCCGCAGTTTATCTCGTTGCAGTGTTGAGAACATTACTCTCTTATTAAGAGAGCACTAATACCAGCGACTTCGCGGAGCTGGGGGAACCGAGACCGATGCCACTCCTTGCCCGCTTATCAGAGAGTGGGAGTTTCGGACGTCCGGAACCTTCTGCGGCGGCGAGAACGACCCCCGATGAGCGGACCGCCGGGACCGCTGCTTCCCGTCGCGGCGAAGACGGTTCCGGCGGGCCGCGGGCCCCGCGCAGGCGGGGAGGCGGCCGCTTGGGCGTTCAAGGCCCAAGGCCCTGGCCGGCTCCGGGGGACCACCGAGCTGTTGTGCGAGCCGTCCCGGCTGTTCCGTGGCTCCCGAGCGTCCGTATCTTTTCCAGGCCCTGTCCGGAACCTTCCCCGCGCACCGGAACGCCCGCGGCCCCGGCCGCGGCGCTAGTGTCGTGCCATGGCCGATGAGGAGGGCTCGGTACGGGTCGACGTGTGGCTGTGGTCGGTCCGGTTGGTGAAGACCCGCTCTCAGGCGACCGCCGCCTGCCGTGCGGGCCACGTGCGGGTCAACGACGTGCGGGTCAAACCGGCCTCGCCGGTGCGGCCCGGCGACGAGGTGCGGCTGCGGCTGGACGGCCGGGAGCGGATCGTCATCGTGCAGCGCATCGTGCGCAAACGGGTCGGTCCCCCCATCGCCCGGGAATGCCTGATCGACAAGAGCCCTCCGCCGCCGCCCCGGGAGGCGCTGATCCCGGTCGCCCAGCGGGAGCGCGGCGCGGGCCGTCCCACCAAGCGCGAACGGCGGGAACTGGACCGCCTGCGCCGGCAGTGGCGGACCCCGCCGGGACTGCTGTGAACGGCCGGGGCGTCCCGCCCGCCGGGCCGCCTCGGCGCGCGCCGGCCGCTCAGGCGGCGGGCGCGATGTTCTGGTTCATCCGGAAGAGGTTGTCCGGGTCGTACTTCTTCTTGACCGCGACGAGCCGGTCGTAATTGCCCCCGTAGTTGTCGCGGACGCGGTGATCGTCGTC
Source organism: Thermomonospora sp. CIF 1 (assembly GCF_001896795.1). Taxonomy (NCBI): domain Bacteria; kingdom Bacillati; phylum Actinomycetota; class Actinomycetes; order Streptosporangiales; family Thermomonosporaceae; genus Thermomonospora; species Thermomonospora sp. CIF 1. Next base: position 50,541 of record NZ_MOYN02000021.1, on the reverse strand, counting down.
GCCGGACATGAAGTTGACGTAACCGCCCGGTCCGGAATGCGGCTCCAACGCCCGGTGGTACTCCCGCACCCAGCGGATGTTGGCGTCGTTACGGGCCGGATCGGGCCACATCCCGGCGATCACGGTCGCGAAGGTCGCGTCCCGGTGCCCGAAGGCCGTGGCCCCCGGCGGGACGCGATGGCAGGCCCCGTTGATCGGGTAGATGTGGACGGTGGAGTTGACGACCGGCACCCGCGGCCCGTGCTGCAGGTGCGCGGCGATGGCGCCGTCGGTCAGCTCCGAAGCGAACGAGGCCTTCCAGTAGTGCTGCAGCCCGTACGGGACGAGATCGTCGAAGGCGCTGTTGAGCACCGGATAGGGCATCGGCGTGCGCAGCTCGGCGGCCGGGGGCGCCACGTCACGGAGCGGGGCCAGCGCGCCTTCCCCCTGCTCCAGCGGCCCCGCCCAGCACGAGACGAGAGCACAAAGCGGCTTGCCGTGCTCTGATTCGGGAACGAACGGCAGCGGCGGGGCGATCTGGAAGGCCGGGAACACGCCCAGCTCCTCCGGAGCCGTGGCGATGAAGTCGCGGTAGAACTCCAGCACATCGCGCGTCCGCTCCAGCGGGAAGAAGAAGATGCCCGCATAGACGTCCACGACCGGGTGCAGCCGGTATTCGAACGAGGTCACCACGCCGAAGTTCCCGCCCCCGCCGCGCAGCGCCCAGAACAGGTCCTCATGCTCCTTCTCGCCGGCCTCCAGGAAACGCCCGTCGGCGGTGACGACGTCGGCGGAGATCAGATTGTCCGCCGACAGGCCCAGGCCGCGACTCAGATGGCCGATGCCGCCGCCGAGGGTGAGCCCGGCGATGCCCGTGGTGGAGATGATCCCGCCCGTGGTGGCCAGGCCGAACGCATGGGTGGCGTGGTTGAAGTCGCCCCAGGTGCACCCTCCCTCGGCCCGGGCGGTCTGCGTATGCGGTTCCACGCGGACGCCGCGCATCCGCGCCGAAAGGTCGATCACGACACCGTCGTCGTTGGTGCCGAACCCCGGAACGCTGTGGGAGCCGCCGCGCACGGAAAGACCGAGCTCGTTCTCCCGCGCGAAGTCCACGGCCGCCATGACATCCCCGGCGTCGGCGCACTGGACGATGACGCGCGGCCGGCGGTCGATCATGGCGTTGTAGACCTTGCGGGCCTCCTCATAGCCGGCGTCGCCCGGGGTGATCACCCGGCCGCGCGCCTGCTCGCGCAACTGCTCTACGGTGGGTCTGGCCATCTCATCGTCCTCCTTGCGTCATGGGCCGGAGGATCGGAACACCGCAGGCCGGGACTCTCGCCGCGCGTCCGCTCCTTCCCCCGAACGAAAATGATCGAATCCAACCGGGCGGCGCCGTTTCCGCCACCGCCGCGCGCTGCCCCTGCCCAGAACCATGCGGGCCAAACCATCCGGCCGGCACGGATGATGACCGCTGAACCTTGTCAACACGCGGTCCCAGACACCGGGGACGGGAGCCGGGGTCCAGCGCCGCGATCCGCCACGTCGCGGCATCGCCCCCGACTGCGCCGTTCCCGCCTGTGACCTGCGGAGACGGCGTGTTGAAGAAGGTTCACCGGGAAGCTCGGCGTCCGCCCGGCCGTGAACGCGCGCGAAGACACGGGACCGTCTCCGAAACCGGGGATGTATAGCATGAGCGGCGTGTATGGAGGTGTCGGCTCCCTGAAGCTCCGCCGCCGCGCCTGACGGCGCGGCACCGAGTTCTTCTCTTCCCTGTGCCCGCCGTCCCGGTGGTCAGGCCGGGCGGCGTTGTCGTGCTGCCCGGCTCCGAAACGAGCTGCGGAGCACATGGTGGAGCCATTTCCTGCAAAAAGCCGGCCGGTACCCGAACCCCTTCTGGACACCGGCACGAGCGGGCCGCTTCCCGCCGGGAGCGGCGCCCACATCCGGGCTCGCGGGATCCGGGCCGTCCTCGGCGGACGCCCAGTGCTGGACGGCATCGACGTGACGGTCTCCCACCGGTCACGGATGGCCGTCGTGGGTGAGAACGGCCGGGGCAAGACGACGCTGCTGCGCGTGCTGTCCGGTGACCTGGCACCCGATGCGGGACGGGTCGGACGCGCCGGCACGGTGGGCATGGTCCACCAGGCGCTCGGCGCCCGCGCCGGGGAGACCGTCGGGACCCTGGTCGCCGAGTCGATCCGTCCCGCACAGCAGGCCCTGCGCGCGCTGGACCTGGCCATCGAGGGTCTGGAAAAGGGCGAGGACGACGCGGACGCCCGCTATACGGCCGCGCTGGAGGCCGCGACGCGCCTGGACGCCTGGGACGCCGAACGCCGGGTCGACATCGCCCTCCAAGGGCTCGGCGCATGCACCGACCGGGACCGCCGGCTCGCCACACTGTCGGTCGGTGAGCGCTACCGCGTGCGTGCTCGGCGCGAGCCACGACATCCTGCTGCTGGATGAGCCGACCAACCATCTCGACGCCGACGGCCTGGACTTCCTGACCGCCCACCTGCGGTCCCACCCGGGCGGCCTGGCGATCGTCACGCATGACCGCGTGCTGCCGCGCGAGGTGGCGGAGGAGTTCTACGACCTGGACCCGAGCCGGGGCTGAACCGGCTGGACGCGGCCTCGCCGCGGGCGGAAGACCTGAAGACGTTCGTGCCGGGCATGCTCACCATGCCGGCCGTCATGAGCACGCTGCTGGTCGGCTTTCACCTTCCTGCCGTCCCTGCGCGCCGGCGTCCTGGAACGTCTGGCGGTGACCCCGGCCGCCAGGCCGGCGCCGGCCCTGGGGCGGATGCTCACCGACGTGGTCGGCCTGCTGGCACAGTCACTGCTGGTCTTCGCCGTGGCGGTGCTGATGGGGTTTCGCGTGAGCCTTCCCGGCGCCCTCCTCATCCTGGGCGTCATGGTCTTGCTCGGGCTGCTGGTCGCCTCGTTCTCCTACGCGCTGGCCCTCACCCTCCGGGACGAGACGGCCTTCAGCTCCCTGGTCAACTTCGTGACGCTGCCGCTGATCCTGCTTTCGGGGATGCTGGTTCCCCTGTCCTATGCACCGGCCTGGATGGAGACCGCGGGAGCGGCCAACCCGCTCCGCTATGCGGTCGACGCGGTCCGGGCACTGGCCCGCGGCGACCTTGCCGCACCCGACGTTCCGCAGGCGTTCCTCGTGCTGGCCCTTCTCACGGCCCTCACCGTCACCTGGGCCGCCCGCGGCTTCCGGCGCGTCGTCCCCTGAACCCTTTGCGGCACCTGGCACCGGGCCGGGCGCCTTGGCGGCCCTGGTGCCGCGCCCCCGCGGGTTGCAGCGTCGTCTCCGGCTGCGACCTGCGGGAACGACGCGTTGCAAAAGGCTCCTTCATGCAGCGACCACGTGCGCTGAACCTTTTTCGGTACGAAGCCAATGAACCTTTTTCAACACGTGGCCCAAGACATCGGGGACGGGAGCCCCGATGGTCTCCGCTGCCGCGACGTTGCAGGTCACGGAATCGCCCCGGACTGGGATGCCCCCGTCCCGATCTGCGGAGACGGCGTGTCGAAAAGGGTTCAATGCGCCGCAGACGAGAGCCTCGACGATGTCTGGTACTACGAGTTCCAAGCCGCGGCATCGTCCCCGACTGCGGCGTCCCCATCGTGACCTGCCGGGACGACGTACTTGGAAAGGGCTCGAAGCACTCGGCCGGCACGTGACCGGGTGCGGGCCAATCCATACGGTTTTTGCATTAAGGCTCAGCAAGCGGGCGCGTATCGACTCGATGGTGAAAAAGGACTGTGGCCTTCGGCGTCAGCCGCTATCGGTCTCCCGCAGCGAGCGGAGCGCCAGCTGAAGCTGACCGACACTCACCCGCCGGCCGTTGTTGAAGAAGACGGTCGTGGAGTGCGCGGAGTCGCACGCCACGTCCCCCAAAAGACAACCGGCCGAATCCGTTCTGGAACGTCTCATCGGCAAGTTCGGCAAGGGAGGGCAGCAAGGACAGCCGTCCCTTTGCGGAGGCGAAGAACCTGGTCACCTCCGGCGCCAGCGAGGCGGGGCCGCTTTCGGCGACCAGCGTCGCCGGGGATCTGGTCTCCTCCACCAGGACCCGGCACATGTGCAGGAACGCGGCGGTGCCGCTTTCCCCCCTCGAGGCGCGGAACCGCAGTTCCGCACGCCCTCCGCCGGCGGTGACCAAGGTCCCGGCGGGAGCGGGGGCGGGCGGGTAGGCGGGCAGCGGACCGACCCACAGATAGTGGACGGCGAACCCGGCACGCACCTGCTCTCGGACGGCGGCGAGGGTCCCGGCGGGCCATCGCCCGGCGGCCTCCGCCTCTTTGAACCGGGTGAGCGCATTGACCTGCGGTATGCCGATCCGTTCCAGGACCCGGCCGACGCTCACCGGCGACAGGTGAACGCCGAAGACCCTCTTGATGAGGCGCTGCACACTGGTGCGCGTCCATATCGCGCTTCCTTCGCGGGACGGGGCGTCCACGAGCAGGGAGCGGAGCCGTGGGCGTCGCTCAGGCTGGGCGGCGGCCCGGGGGTCGGCCTGGTCCGCAGCGCCGCCGAACCGCCCCGCCGGTAGGCCCGCCACCAGCCGAACACCGTGGAGCGGCCGAAACCGGACTGCGCTGCGACCGCATCAGGTGATTCCCCGGATTCGATACGCCGGCAGACTTCCAGCCTTTCCTCGTAGGTCGCCCTGCGCCCCAATCTCGCCATGACCCGGTTGTCCAAAGCGTGGTTATTCGGGAACCGCCCGGCGGCTTATGGGACCTCTTTTCGATCCGCCGCTTTGCAGCTCAGACAGGTGCGTTCCGGTCAGGGACGGCAGGGAAGGGGAACGGCGCCCCTTGTCTTGGAGCCGTACCTTGAAAGGGCCGCCCCTGCCGGTGTCTTTCCTGCCCCCTGTGCGATCGAATGCCCTCACTCGGGAAGCGGGGCCGGCTGGAGCCGGTGGGCGAGCGCAGTGTGGCGGCGGCCCGTTCCCGGGGTGCGGACGGCGGCGGCCAGGGCGCGGCGGGACCCGACCAAAACGACGAGCTTGCGCGCCCGGGTGACGGCCGTGTACAGCAGGTTGCGCTGCAGCATCGTCCAGGCGCTCATGGTGATGGGGACGACCACCGCCGGATATTCGCTGCCTTGAGAGCGGTGGATGGTCACCGCATACGCGTGGGCGAGCTCATCGAGCTCGGCGAAGTCGTAGTCGACGGTTTCGTCCTCGTCGGTGACGACGGTGAGGGTGCCGTCCTCCAAAGACAGCCCGGTGACGACGCCGACGGTGCCGTTGAAGATCCCCGCCTTGCCCTTGTCATAGTTGTTGCGCAACTGGGTGACCTTGTCGCCGGGCCGGAACACCCGGCCGCCGTGGCGGCGCTCGGGGACGCCCTCCCGGTAAGGGGTGAGCGCCTCCTGCAGCAGGGCGTTGAGGCTGGCGGCGCCCGCCGGCCCCCGGTGCATGGGGGTGAGGACCTGCACGTCACGGCGGGGGTCCAGCCCGAAACGGGCCGGGATGCGGCGGGCCACGATATCGACCACCAGCTTGGCGGTCTCCTCGGCCGGGTTCAGGCCCGAATCGGCGGGCGGCTCGCAGCCGAACCAGAAGAAGTCCGAAAAACCGGTCAGTGCCGGCGGTCGCCCCGCATTGATCTTGTGGGCGTTGACCACGATCCCCGACTGCTGGGCCTGCCGGAAGATCTTCGTCAGCCGCACGTGCGGGATGACATCGGCGGCCAGCAGGTCGCGCAGCACCTCCCCGGCGCCCACCGAGGGGAGCTGGTCCACATCCCCCACCAGCAGCAGGTGCGCCCCGGGCGGGATGGCCTTGACGAGCTTGTTGGCCAGGACGAGATCCAGCATGGAGCACTCGTCCACCACGACCAGGTCGGCCTGGAGCGGGTGGTCGCGGTCGTACTTGGGGTCCCCGCCGGGCTGCAGCTCCAGCAGCCGGTGCACGGTGGAGGCCTCGTGCCCGGTCAGCTCCGCCAGCCGCTTGGCGGCGCGGCCGGTGGGGGCGACCAGCAGCACGGTGGCCTTCTTGGCCTTGGCCAGCTCCACCACCGACCGGACGGTGAAGCTCTTGCCGCAGCCCGGTCCACCGGTCAGCACCGCGACCTTGCGGGTGAGCGCCAGCTGCACCGCCTGCCGCTGCTCGTCGGCCAGCTGCTGCCCGGTGCGCCGGGCCAGCCAGCCCAGCGCCGCCTCCCAGTCCACATCGCCGAAGGCGGCCAGCCGGTCGGCATCGCAGCGCAGCAGCCCCAGCAGCGCCGCGGCCAGCGAACATTCGGCCCGGTAAAACGGCAGCAGATACACCGCCGGGACCTGGTTGCCGCCGGTGGTGCGCACCGTCTCCCGCACCACCCCTTCCTCGGCGACCAGCTCCTCCAGGCAGGGCCCGACCTGCTCGGCGTCCACCTGGAGGATCTTGGCGGTCTCACTCAGCAGGTTCGGCTCCGGCAGGTAGCAGTGCCCGGCGTCGGCGGCCTGCGAGAGCGTGTACCGCAACCCGGCCTTGATCCGCTCCGGGCTGTCGTGCGGAATGCCGACCGCCTGGGCGATGGTGTCGGCGGTCTTGAACCCGATGCCCCACACATCGGCGGCCAGCCGGTAGGGCTCCTTGCGCACCACCTCGATGGCGTCGTCCCCGTAAGTCTTGTAGATGCGGACCGCCAGGGAGGTGGACACCCCCACCTCCGACAGGAACACCATCACCTCTTTGATGGCCTTCTGCTCTTCCCAGGCCTCGGCGATCCGCCGCATCCGCTTGGGCCCCAGCCCGTACACCTCGGTCAGCCGCTCGGGCTCCTCTTCGATGACCCGCAGGATGTCGGTCCCGAAGTGATCGACCATCCGCTCGGCCATCGTCGGCCCGATCCCCTTGATCAGCCCCGATCCCAGGTACCGCCGCAGCCCCTGGACGGTGGCCGGCAGCACCGTGGTGAACGAGTGCACCTGAAACTGCCGCCCGTACTTGGCATGGGAGGTCCACCGCCCCCGCAGCCGCAGGCTTTCGCCGACCTGGGCCCCATGCAGCGGCCCCACCACGGTCAGCAGCTCATTCCCCGACCGCTCGGTGGCGATGCGCGCGATGGTGTACCCGGTCTCCTCGTTGACGAAGGTGATGCGCTCCAGCACCCCTTCCAGCACCGACTCGCCCCGCACCGCCCCGGACGCAACAGCCTCGGGCAAGGGACGCCGCTCATCCACGTCGGCCATTCTGCCGCCCCTGCCCGCGCTCTTCGCCGAGATCGCCCATGCCGCCCGTATCGGCGCACGGCCGACGTGCACGGAGGGAGTGAGCCTCTCCCCACCAGGCCGTTCCCGGCGGCTCGGGACGTGGCGGTCGGGAACGCCGCCGCTGCCGTCGTGACCTGGGAGACCGCCCGGGTTCGAAGCGCCGTCTCTCACGCCTGGGGCTCCGGTGGGGCGGGCTCGTCCGGAGACTCGGGCGGCGGCATGAATCGGCGTTTGATCTCTTCGGCCTCCTCCGGGAAGCCCTCCTGCTCCAGCCATTGGGCGAGGCGGCAGGCGCGCAGGTACCCGTCCGCACTGCCCTTCGGCCAGCCCAGGGACTCCAAGAACGCCGCCAGATGATCAACGGGGGAGGACGGGGCCGGGAAGGCCCCGTTGCGGTGCGCGGCGTCCGGGACGAAACACCGCAGCACCTCCGGGAGATTCTCGTTGTTGGCCGCGGCGGACAGGGACGCGAGCAGGGGGATGCTCTCCACTGTCTGCTCCAGCTTCTCGTCGTTGCGGGCCAGCCACCACACCACCGCGCTCCCCGGGTCCTTCAGGACGTCCTTGCCGAGGTAGTCGCGTTTGCTCTGCTCATAGGTGCGGGCGTGCTCCCACAGCTCTTTCTCCTTGCGCACGCCGGCGAGCCGCTCCAGGCGCTCCCGGTCCTCCTCGGGCAGGGCGAGCTGGACGGACTCGGCCATGGCCAGGACGCTCCCGGTCTCGTCGGGCTGCGCCCAGCCCAGGACTCCGCCCAGTTCGTGCCGCAGGAGGGAGACGTGCTCAGGGGGGTAGCGGCGCGTGACGACCATGGCGCGTTTGACGATGGCGTTGGCGGCGAGCGCGGCCATGTTGACGCGGGGCTCGTCCGGGACGTGCCCGGTCGGCACCCACCGGACGGCCGCCGAGAACAGGAAGTAGTAGTCCTCCCGGGAGCTGGGGAGCCGAACGTCGGAGACCTGCTCGGTGACGGGAGAGGGCGAAGGTTCGGGCCGGTGGATGAATTCGGGCTCCGCCGTTTCGCGGAGGAGGAACTCCGGCCCGGTCCGCACTAGCAGCGCTCCCACGCCCGCGATCACGAACGCCAGGGCGAGGGACACCCACAGCGGCCAGGGCCGTAGGAAAACGAGGCCGAGGAGGATCAGCCCGGCGGCTATCGCCGAATAGGTGAGACGTCCGGTGAGCACGGTGTCCCTCCTCCGCTCAGCGGAGCCGAATGCCCTGCACGTCGTTGATCTGCCGGAACAGGAACTCGCCGATGCACGGCGGCAGCCCTAGCCGGTAGGGGAGGCTGTGCAGGTGAGCGAGGACCCGGGGGTGTTGCGCAGCCCCCTCGATGAGCACGGTGAGCAGCTCGTCGCGGTGGCGTTCGTCCTGGGCCGCCATCTGCAGCCAGCGCCGCACCGTGGGCTCCCACACCTCCTGCGGCGCGGTGAAGGCGGCGTCCCACCCGCGGGTCAGCAGGCGGCGAACGCCGGCCTCGCCGATGAGGGTCCGGTGCCGCGGATCGGGGGCGGTGATGATGTCCGGGGCCGCGATCTGCAGGAAGATGCCGGTGTCGGCCTCGGCGAACCGGCCGCCGCCCGCCCCTTCCCGGGTGAGCCGCGCCAGCAGTTGACGGAAGGAACGGCGGCTCTCGCCGGCCATCTCCACCAGCGCCCGGCGGGCTTCTTCCCGCCAGGTGCGGCGCGCCATGTGGTGCAGCCGGACCAGCGCCGCGTCCGGGTGACGGCTCGCCACCACATCCCGGCAGGCGTCGATCATGAGCTCGGCCAGGCCGCGCGGGATCTCCTTCCTCGTCGCCCATTCGTAAAGGTGCCCTCGGAACCTTTGCCCGTGCCGCTCGTGCCGTAGCCCTCCTTCCAGCAGGATCCTGGCCGCATCCCGCCGTTTGCCCTGCCGGTCGGCCCACCGTTCGATCAGCTTTTTCATCACGTCGTCGTGCCGGTCGCCCAGGCACTGCTCGGCGAACCGTTCGATCAGCTTCCGCCACTCCGCCGGTGAGATCTCCGGAGAGTCGGCGATCTGCTCCAGCCAGACCGGCAGGTGCTCGCGCAACTGGGGAAGGTTGACCCAGAAGTAAGAACGCACCGCCGCGTCGTAGGTGAACTCACGGAACCGCACGGCACGGGAGGAGGCGTCGATCTCCGCGCCGATCTCCCTGAGGCGTTCGCCGAACGTCGCCCCGTCGAGAGGAGCGTCGTCTCCGTGGGCGCTTCCCAGTATTTCCAGCAGGAGCGAGCTGGCCCGGTAGACGCCGTCAACGTGGGCGCCGTGCAGCATGCTCACGGTCAGCAGCAGGGCGCGCTGCGCACCCTCCCGCAGTTGCTCGGCTTGTTCGGCGGCGGCCTTGGGAAGGTGGAAGAACGCCCTCTCCGTAAGGGACCACCACGAGGTGAGGTTTCCCTCGCCTCCCGTGCTGTTCCGGGCTTTGATGAGGGAGCTGACGAAAGACGATATCTTCCCCAGGCTGGTCTGCTTTTCCAGGATCTGGGACGGGGGGAGCTCCCAGTCCTCCTCCGTCTGGAGGAGCCCTTCCGCTCTGAGGTGCTGAAGCAGCACGCCGCGCCGTTCCGGGGCTTTGATCTCCACTACGTACCGGCTGTGCTCCGAGGGCAGGTCGTGCCTGGGATGGGGCAGCACCACCACCAGGTGGGCCTTGCGTGCGAGCACGGTGTGACGGAGCGCGGGGAGTTCGCCGGAGAACCGCCGCCACTGCTCTTCAGACAGCTCCGACAGGTCGAGCCACAGCCGGTCGCCCTCGGCGATGCGTCCGTCGTTCAGCGGGGCTTCGCCGTCCCGGTCCTCCCAGAGCAGCTCATAGATCTCTGCAGAGCCTTCGCCTTCCTCCCAGAGCAGCATCTTCGCGGTGGCGATTCGGCCGCTGCCCGAAGGCGCGTCGAGGAACACGGTCCGGTGCTCCCGCAGGACGTCCAGGGCTCGACCGAACCCTTCCGGGCGTACGAAGCGCAGGAAAAGCCGCCGCAGGTCCTCCGCCGGGTGCCTGCGGCGACTTCTGCCGGGCGTCTGGGGCGGGGAGAAGTAGAAGGTGTTGTTCTGCGGGCCGTTGCCCAAGTGGGCCGGGCCGGCGGTGCTCTGAAAGAACGGGACCGGCGGCTCGTTCACCGCTCCTCCTCGCGGTCTTGGGACTGCCCGAAGCTGTGGCCGAGGTTCCCGCGCAGGTCACCCGCGACGTAGGTGCCGCCGTCCCTGAAGGAGATGTTGTTCTGGTCTCCTGTGCCCAGGTGGAAGGCGCCGTGGCCGCCTTTGAGGTCGTAGCCGACGACACCGTTGAAGTCCCGGGTCTGCACGACCGGTCCCTGGTGCACCTGGCCGACTGAGTTCCGCGTCGTCCCGGCCTCCGGGGCGGCCGGGGCGTTCCGGTCCGCCTCCCGGAGGGCCGGCACGAGCTTGGTGAGCGTGTCGCCGATTCGGGCCAGGTCGCCTTTGTTGTCGCGGACGTCGAGGCGAAGGGACTGCATGTCGGCGAGCCAGCGCAGCTCCCGGGGCAGCTCGGCGCGGTCGAGGCGGGCGGCGCCGCGGCCCTTCAAGACCGGAAGGACGGGGATCCCGCACTCCCGGGCCTCCAGGAGCTCGCGGCGCACCCAGTCGTCCGCTTTCCTGAGCCGGGGGTCGCGGGCCCACTCCGGCCCGATGACGGCGATCAGCACCGAGCAGCGCCGCACCGCCTGGCGCAGCCACCGGGTGTAGTCCTCCCCGGGCGGGATGGACTTGCCGGCCCGGAAGATCCGGTCGTCGCCGAAGCGGTGGGACAGGGCCTGCTCCAGCAGCGCGGCGGCTTCGTCGCCGTCTCCCGTGCGGTAGTTGATGAAAACCTCGTGCATGCGAAAATCGCCCTTTCTGCAAGTGGTGGACTGGGGTTTCGACGTGCGGCCTCAGCGGGCCGGGGCGCCTCGGCGCGTCCGAGAGGCCGGGCGGGTCACCGCGGCGCCCGCATCCGGGGCGGTGGGGACGGCGGGCCGGGAAGGTTTATCGCAGCGCCGAGCCGAGCTCCGGCAGCAGCGCGCGCACCGAGGCGTTCTTCGGGTACCGGGCCAGCGTGCGGGCCAGGGCGCGCAGGTCGGTGGCGATGGTGGCCGACCCCACCGCGGCCGCACCCTCCAGCAGGGGCCGGGTCAGCCGGCAGGCGTGCTCGATCTCACCGGCCGCCGCGTAGGCGAGTGCGCGGCGCGCCCCGTAGCGGACGCGGGTCCGCAGGGCCTGCGGCGGCACGCGGGCCAGTTGCCGGTCCAAGACCTCCGCGGCGGCCTGGGGCCGCCCCAGGTCGTGCAGGCACCAGCCTTTGACCATCTCGGCGGGGTCGGGGAGGTGCATGCTGCCGATGACCGGCGCGTCCGAGTCCGATGCACCCTTGGCGAGCAGGGCGCGGGCCCGGTCCAGGCTGCGCATGCACGCGTCGTAGTCACCCGCCAGCGCATGCCCTTGCGCCTCCCGCTGCGCCGCCAGCCCGCGGATCCGCGGGGGCGCCTTCCGGTCCTGCGCCCGGGCGGCGAGGGCGATGGTCTGCGCGGCGTCGCCGCGGTAGAGCGTGATGAGGGCGCGCCGGACGAACCCGTAGGCGCTGAGCTGGTGGTCCTCGCCCGCGGCCGCGAGATCGACGGCGCGTTGCGTCCACCACAGCGCGGCCCGCTCATCGCCGCTCTCTTGGACCAGCCAGCCGACGTACTCGGCGTAACGGGAGCCGAGCCGCAGCAGCTCTTGGCGCAGCCGGGGCCCGCCGCGCACGGCCAGCTCGCGGAGCGTGTGCGTCTGCGCGATGAGCACGGGCAGCAGCAGCCCCGGCTCGACCGACTGTCCCAGCCGCCGATAGTGATCGAACAGCGCCCGGGAAAGCCCCAGCAGCGAGGTGTCGGAGACCTTTTCCTGGAATTTCGGGCCGTCCATTCCGAAGACGGCCAGGGACGCGGCACCGGCCGTCACCGCCTGGCGGCGGCTCAAGGAATGGAACCGGTTGGGACCGTCCACGGACATTTCCATCAGCCACACTTCGTTCTCGCCGTTTTTGGAGGTTTCCTCGGCTCCCGCGTCGGCGGCTTTCGGGCCGGCCCATGTCTCCCGCGCCAGACGGACGAGCGCCCCGCCGGCCTTGAGCTCGGCGTCGCACCGGCTCACCAGCCCGGGGCTCGGCTTTTTGAGCCCTCGCTCCACTTTGCTCAACTGGCTCTTGCTGTAATGGACGCGCAACGCCAGACCGGTAAGGCTCAACCCGGCCGCAAGACGTCTCCGGCGCAGTTCCTCCCCGAACCGGCCCGGTTTCTCGACCACCCGCACCTCCTCGCCCGCCGCCTGCGTGACTGAGAGCCCTGCACGTCAGATTCCTGTAGCGAATGGTGACGAACAAGCCCTGGACGGCGTTTCCCGTTTCCTCTTGGCCGTCTCCGGGAGAGCAGAGGAATTCCTCGGCGTCGGAAGGGGAGAAAACAAGAGATCATCGCAGCGCGAGAGCGCTTCCGTGAGACGCGCAGACGGTGGGATCGGCGAGGAGGGCAGCCGGTGATGGGACGACGTGGAGTGGCCTGGGCGGGTGTGCTCGGCACGCTGGTGGCCGCGGTGGCGATGCTCCTGTACTGGCGGGTCAGAGGGCTGGAGGAGGCCGGCTGGCTGGCCGGTGTGCTGGGGACGCTGGCCGGGATGGCCGCGTTGGCGCTCACTTTGCTGGACCGAGTACGTCCTCGTCCGGCGCCCGCCCCTTCGGGAGAGCCGGAACCGGCGAGCGCGCCCGGCCGGCAGTCTGTTCACGGCGGCGGGGACACGATCAACACCATCAGGGGAGTTGTCAGCGCCGGCCCGTTGATCATGGGGCGTGACATCACCGTCGCAGACCGATCTTATTGCCGACAGGGGAGCCCTTCGATATCGACAGAAGGCCCGCAAGGCGGGACAGGACAAATGATCGGGAGCGAGCCTTCTTCTTATGAGGGGAACGGCGTACTACGTGAACTATAGCGGCTGCCGGCTGCCGACTTCCGTGTCAATCGAGAGTACGCCACCGGTACGGCGAATCATATGACCTGACTATGGTCAGGTAAATCGCGCTCCTGGAGGTGACGGCCAGGTGACACTAAAGTCTATTGGTCATCTTCATTTCACCCTCGAGTGGGACGAGTGAGACTCGGAAAGCGCGTCCTGTATCGCAGATAACGGGCTGGCGTGGGCGTCCGGCGCCACCATGGTGCTGACCTGCTTGTACGGTGGCTGCTCGCCACCCATGATCACCGAGGGTTCAATCGTGACGTGCTCTTCGGCGAGCGAACACCTCAACTAGATCGACTTGCCCGCAGGCCCGCACCCGATAGGTGCAGGTCTGCGGGCCCAGCAGTGAAACTGGCCGTCAAAACCAGACCGCCGAGAAGTCACGAAAGGTAGATGGCCGGGCGCTGCCGCATCACTTTTGAGCCCGCTCCGCCAGCCTTGAATAACCGCCGCAGGTTGACCTCTCGGAGCGCAGCCGGAATCCGTATTCGGAGCGGTACGGCCCACGAGGCGCCGACGCTCACCCCATGCCGGAGCAAGCTCCAAAAATCCCGGTCAGAGGACCGGGGGACCCAAAGGACGGACGTTCTCAAGGACGTTCAGGTCGTCTTCATCCAAAGGGATGCGGGCGGCGGCCAGGTTCTCCTCCAGATGGGCCAGGGAGCTCGTGCCGGGGATCGGCAGCATGCGGTCGTAGCGGGCCAGCAGCCATGCCAGGGCGATCTGGGAGGCCGTGGCGTGGTGCTTGGCCGCCACCGATGCGATCGCCGGGTCGTTCGCGAGGGCCTGCGGGCCTCCGGTGAACGCCGAGCCGAGCGGGTAGTACGGGACGTAGGCGATGCCGCGCTCCCGGCACAGCTCGAGGACCGGCTCGTCTGCGCGGTTTCCGATGCCGTACGCGTTCTGCACCGCGGCGATCGGGGCGATGCCCAGGGCCGCCTTGAGGTCGTCGGCCGAGGCCGCCGACAGGCCGATGAGGCCGACCTTGCCCTCATCGCGCAGCTCGGTCAGGGTGCCGAGCCGATCGGCGAGCGGCACCGGGTCCGGACCGGAGCCTCCGACGCCCAGCCGCAGGTACACCAGGTCGATCCGGTCGAGCCGCAAGGTGCGCAGGTCCTGCTCGACGGTCGCCCGGAGCTGCTCGGGACGGGAGGCGCGGATCCAGGCGCCCGTCGCGTCCCGGGCGCCGCCGACCTTCGTCGCGATGAGCAGGCCGTCCGGGTAGGGGTGCAGTACCTCGGCGATGAGTTCGTTGACGACATCGGGGCCGTAGACCTGCGCGGTGTCGATGTGGTCGACGCCGAGTTCCACGGCGCGGCGCAGGACGGCGCGGGCCGCGTCCGGGTCCTTGGGCGGCCCGAACACTCCTGGACCGGCGAGCTGCATCGCCCCGAACCCGATGCGCCGCACGGCCTTGTCACCAAGCGAAACGGTCTGCTTTGCCATGGCCCCACTGTCGGCTCCGCGCACCGCTCTCAACCAGAGACGGCGAGATCCTGGGACGGACAGACCCACCCTCATCGACGCACCCGGCGCCTACCGTGGAACCATGACCAAAAACGGCGAGCTGCGGGACTTCCTGCGCACCCGCCGGGCGCGGCTCCGCCCCGAGGACGTGGGCATCCGGGCCGCCGGCCGGCGCCGCGTCCCGGGACTGCGGCGCGAAGAGGTCGCGATGCTGGCCGGCGTGAGCCTGGACTACTACACGCGCCTGGAGCAGGGCCGCCGGAACCTGCAACCGTCCGGCCAGGTGCTCGACGCGATCGCCCGCGCGCTGCGGCTGACCGAGGTCGAACGGCTGTACCTGCACAACCTCGCCCGCTCGGCGACCGTCGCGCCTGAGCCCGAGCGGCCGCGGCTTGCGCCCTTGGACGCGGGCACCCGCCTGATGCTCGACGGCCTCGGCATTCCCGCCATCGTCGTCGACGTGCGCGGCGACGTCCACGCCGCCAACCGTCTGGGACGTGCCCTGCTGCCCGGCCTCGAACCGGGGGCCAACCACGCGCGCTGGCTGTTCCTCGACCCCGCGACGCGCGCCCTGCTGCCCGACTGGGAGATGACTGCGCGCCTGAGCGTCGCCGTCCTGCGCGAGGCCGCGGCCCGCTACCCGCGCGACAGGCGGCTGTACACGCTCATCGGTGAACTGTCCGTCGCCAGCCCCGAGTTCCGCACCTGGTGGGCCGAGCATGAGGTCGACACACGGTGCCGGGGCCCCAAGCGGTTCCGCCATCCCCTCGTCGGCGAGCTCACCTTGCATGTCGAGGCGTTGCAGCTCCAAGACGGGGAACGCTGGCTCTACGCCTACTCGGCCGAACCCGGCTCTCCTTCCGCCGAGGCGCTGCGGCTTCTCGGCACGTGGGCCGCGACCGAGGACACGGCTCCAAAACAGCGCCCCGTCTCCCGGACGGCCGCTTCGTAACGGTGAACGGTGAGGCTGAGAGTGAACCTTTTTCAGCGCGTGGTCTCAGGCGGCTGAGACGGGGCCTCGGTGGCGCGCGGTGCCGTGCCGTTGGGCACCGCCGGACAGGACGAGCCGGATCACACCGTCTGCCGTTCGAAGAGGCGAAAACAGGCTCACGATGCATGAGGGGCGAACCGGCCCACCACCCTCGGATGGGCATCGGGAACTCATCCCGCCTCGCGCGGCG
Source organism: Thermomonospora sp. CIF 1 (assembly GCF_001896795.1). Classification (NCBI taxonomy): domain Bacteria; kingdom Bacillati; phylum Actinomycetota; class Actinomycetes; order Streptosporangiales; family Thermomonosporaceae; genus Thermomonospora; species Thermomonospora sp. CIF 1. Next base: position 34,707 of record NZ_MOYN02000021.1, on the reverse strand, counting down.
ACATCAAGGGAGAGGGGTCCAGGTACTCCTCGATGCGGGTGATGCGCCCGTCCCGGACCTGCAGGTAGATGGCGGCGGGAATGGCGATGTTCCGGCCGTCGGACAGCCGTCCGTGAAGGATGTGCTGCTGGAGTACTCCATCCCCGGTATCTGCCTGGCGGATGATCTCATAGCGGACGTCGGAGACGGTGCGGCGGAACGCCTTGAGGACTTTCAGGCTCTGCTCAAGGTCCTGTTCGACCTGGTCGTAGTTGTGCCAGACGACTATGTCCGGCGCGTAGATCTCACGGATCGCCTCGATGTCCCCGGACTCGAGGGCGGCGAAGAACGCTGAGACGATCTCCCGGCTCATGGGGACTCCTTCCACGGAGGTGGGTTCGAAGGCCGGCTTCTCGTGGGGGCGGACCTGGCGGCGGGTCGAGCACACTCGAGGCGACCTTCTCGTGGACCTCCTCCTACGGCAAGCCCCGCGTTCTTTTCAGGTTCACGCCGTTCGGATGCGCACCGGGCAGGTCGGCGGCGTGCTCGGGCGGCGAGAGGGTGACGTTTCGGCCGCACGCCGGTGCCGCTGCGCAGCGGAGATGGTACATTCCAACCAGTTGGTATGAAGTATCCGCCCGGTGGGCCGCCCGGCCGGTCCGCTCGCCGCGACCGCCATCGTGATCGTCGCCACGGTCCCGCCCTGCGTCCCTACCGGCTACATTACGACCAGTCGGAATGGAGTGCAGCCATGCGCACGCCTCAGCGGACCGTCGTTCGCGAACCGTACGAACTGCTCGACCTGGTCGGGCGGCAGCTCGGCGTCAGTGAGCCGAGGACAGTGACGCAAGAGGAGGTCAACCAGTTCGCCGACATCACCCACGACCATCAGTGGATTCACGTCGACGTCGAACGGGCCAAGGCCGGCCCCTTCGGCGGTACGATCGTCCACGGTTTCCTGACCCTTGCGCTCGTTCCGCGGCTTCTCGCAGACATCCTCACCGTCGAGAACTTCTCGATGGGCATCAACTACGGGCTCGACCGGGTGCGGTTCGTCAAGCCGCTCCGCCCGGGTACGGAGATTCAGGGCGTTGCCACGCTCGTCTCGGCCAAGCGGATCGACGCCGGCGGCGGCCCGGGAGGAGTGCAGGCCAAGGCGAACGTGGTCGTGGAGTTTGCGGACGACGCCGCTACCTGCTGCGTGGCAGAGATTCTGTTCCGCTACCACACGTGACCCATACCAGAGGGGAAGCGATGGCAGAGCAGGCCGCTGACACAGATGCCGGGCCGGCCGCCAGGCAGGCATCGTCGTCCCGGGCAGCCGACGCGGGCTGGAGGTGGGCCGACGGCTACGATCCGCAGCGAACCCGCCGGGAGATCGTCGACAGCGCGCTCTACCTGTTCGAGCGCAACGGCTTCGATCGCACCTCGCTCACACAGATCGTTTCCCGCGCCAACCTCACCAAGGGCGCCTTCTACCACCATTTCAAAAGCAAAGAGGACCTGCTCTGGCAGATCCAGAACGAGTACCTCGACCGGCAGATCGAACTCGCCCAGGGGATTTTGGCCGGGGACTCCGATCCCGTCGAGCAGCTTCGCGCGCTGATCCGCCTCAGTCTCGCCGGCATCGCCACCTACCGGGCGCACGTGGCGATCTTCTACCAGGAAAGGCGGCACCTGACCGGCGAGCGGCTCCGGTCGGTGACCGAGAAACGGGACATCCTGGAGAACATGTTCCGCGACGTCGTCCGGCGCGGCATCGAGGCCGGGGTGTTCCGCGGCGAGCTGAACGAGCGGATCGCCACCTACGGCATCATCGGCATGTGCGCCTCCGCCTTCCAGTGGTTCAAACCCGAGGGCGACTTCGGCGTCGACGAGCTCGCCGACCAGTTCTGTGAGCTGATCCTCGTGGGGCTGCTGACCGAGTAGGGACGCGTGCGCGAGCGGCGGTGCCCGCACCGCGCGGGCACCGCCGCCTGGGGTCACCGAACCTTTTCCGACACCTGGTCCAGGGCATCGGGGACGGGAGCCCCGATGCTCCCCGGCGCCGTGACGTTGCAGGTCACGGGCTCGCCCCGGCTTCGAGGCCCCCGCCTGCGCCCTGCGAAGACGGCGCGTTGAAAAAGGTTCACTCGGCCGTGGCGACGACCGGCGTGGTGAAACGTCCCTGGTAGAACGACAAGGCCGGCACCTCGGTGGGCTTCAGATGCACGTGGTCCACCGCCACCAGGATGATCGCGTGGTCGCCGCTGGTGATGATCTCGTCGCGGCGGCCGACGAGGATCGCGGGGGTCTCCTTCAGCAGCGGGACGCCGCCCGGGCCGGGCGTCCACCCGACACCGCCGAGCCGCTGCGCGCCGGTGAGCCCCGAGGTGGCGAACCGCCGGGCGATGTCCTCCTGGTCCCGGCTCAGGATGTGGATCGCGATGCGCTCCGCCGCGGTCAGCGCCGCATAGCTGGAGGAGGAGTTCGCCAGGCAGAACAGCACCTTGGCCGGCTCCAGCGAGACCGAGGTGAAGGAGTTGACGGTGAGCGCCGCCAGCCGTCCGTCGGCGGCCACCGCCGTCACCGCGGTGACACCGGTCGGGAACTGGCCGCACACGCGGCGGAACAGGCCAGAGTCGAAAAGCGGTTCGGTCATCATCGGGTCACCGCCGGGGAGGGGTAGTCGGGGCGCAGCCGGTCCTTGAGCTGGATCAGGCACACGGTGTGGCCTGCGGGGTCCTTCACCAGGTGCAATGGTCCGTACGGCCCGTCGATCGGGCCGATGAGCGGGGCGCCGCCGAGCTCGACCGCCTGCGCGACCGCCGCATCCAGCTCGGTGACGCCGAAGTAGGTGATCCACCTGGACGGGACGCAGTTCGGCCACGCGTTGTCCAGCTCCAGCACTCCCGCGACGGGCACGTCGTCGAGGGTGAGGACCGTGTAGGGACGGCCGGTGGGCGTGTCGGTGCGCAGGTGGGTGCCGTAGCCGAACAGCGACCGGTAGTACGTCACCGACTGCTGCGGCTCGCCGGTGTTCAGCTCGTTCCAGCACAGCGCCCCGGGGAGGTTGAGCAGCTGCACGCCCAGGCGGGCCTCCCCCTGGTAGAGGCCGAACACCGCGCCGAACGGGTCGATCACCGTGGCCCCGGTCCCGGCCGCCGGCAGGTGCCGCGGCGGCGTCACCACCTCCCCGCCCAGGGCGACGGCGCGGCGCACCGCGTCCTCGATCCCGTCGACGGCGAAGTAGGTGAGCCAGCCGTGCGGCCGGCCGCCGTGCAGGCCGCTTTCGGAGATTCCGGCGACGTCGCGTCCGTCGATGCCGCACATCCGGTAGGTCGACCGGCCGAGCCGCTCGTGCCGGACCGACCAGCCGAGCAGGGCGCTGTAGAACTTCTCGGCGACCTCCGGGCGCGGGGTGCACAGCTCCACCCAGACGGCCTCTCCCGAGCGGAACACCCGCTGTGTCGCGGCTTTGCCCGTGCCGTCGCCGGCTGTGGGGTCCGCCGCCTCGTGCACCGCGTCTGTCACGGTGTGCCTCCGTTGCGTCCGGCGCTGACGATGGTTCGTGCGGCCACCTGGTAGGCGCGGTCGGGGCGGCCGGTGGCGAGGCTGGACTCCACCACCTCGACGACCGCCCGCAGCGTGGCGCCGGGGACCGCCAGCAGCGTGTCGATCACTTCGTCGACGGCGGCGTCGAGGTCGGCGTCCGCCTCGATGACCCGGGCGACCAGCCCCCAGGAGTGCAGCTGGCGGCCGGTCGCGGTCGCCAGCCCGGTGAGCAGCGCGTAGGCGTGGGCGCGCGGCAGCCGCTGCGCGATCACGTGCCCGACCCCGGCGGGGGCGAAGCCGAAGCGCGCTTCGGGCAGGTGCGCCTGGGCGTCCGCGGCCGCCACGGGCAGGTGCACCGCGCTCAGCAGCCCGACCCCGAACCCGATGATCTTGCCGCGCACGCCCGCGACCACCGGGACCGGCAGCCCGCGGATCCGCTCCAGCAGCGCGTCGCTTGCGCGGAGCCGGTCGGCCACCGCGGCCTGCGGGGCGCCGGCCAGATCGGCGAACGACGTGGTGTCCCACCCGCCGCAAAAGTGCCTGCCGGCCATCTCCAGCCGGATCAGGGCGCAGGACGGGTCGGCCGCCGCGCCTTCCAGCGCCTCGGTCAGCTCCTGCAGCAGGGCGGCGTCGACGCAGTTGCCCCGTGCGGAGTTGTCGAAGGTCACCCGGGCGACGCGGCCCGCGCGCTCGCTCGTCACTGTGATCGACATGCCCGAATCATACATGCCGGTCGGTATGAAATCTGAAGGCCTTAGGCTGACCTGGCGAGATTTCGGGACAACTGACCTCCCGTGATGCGTTGACTTGATACCGGCTGGTCGGTACTTTGTGGCGAGCGTCACGTGCCAGGGTCCGAATGACCTGGGCGCCATCACCTGACGCTGTGGAGGACCTAGATGATCAGGAAACGTTTGGCACTCTGGCGCCTGCCGGCCATCGCCGTAGGAGCCGCGGTCGCGATCGGCGTCGCCGGTTGCGGGGGGGATTCGGGCACCGACGAGGCGTCCGGACCGGCGAAGATCCGGGTGCTGCTCAATGCTCAGCCGGCCACGCTCGACCCGATCGCCGGTGCGCGGTCGGCACAGGTCGTGTGGGCCACCATGATCGAGCCGCTCATCAACACCGACTCGTCCCTGGAGCCGGAGCGGACGGGCCTCATCACCGACTGGAAGCGCTCCTCCTCCACCAAGTGGACCTTCACGGTGCGCTCCGGGGTGAAGTTCAGCAACGGCGAGCCGGCCGACGCCGCCGCCGTCGCGAACACCCTCAAGCTCACGCGGGACTCCAAGACCTCGATCCTCAAGCCGTACTTTGCGAACGTCGCCTCGATCGAGGCGACCGACGACGCCACCGTCGAGGTCAAGACCAAGCGGCCGCAGTACGACCTGCCGTACCTGCTCACCACCGTGTACCTGGTGCCGCCGAAGTACTACGAGGAGAAGGGCCCCGAGGGCTTCTCCGCCGCCCCGGTCGGCACCGGCCCCTACGTCTTCGAGGAGGCCAAGCCCGGCCGTGAGATCTCGGTCAAGGTGAACCCGGACTACTGGGGTGACAAGCCGAAGAACACCGGGATCACGTTCACGTGGGCGACCGAGGCCTCCCAGCGCCTGGCGCTGCTGCAGAGCAAGAGCGTCGATGTGGCGCTCGACCTGCCGCCCACCCAGGCCGAGCAGGCCCGCAAGGCCGGGCTCCAGGTCGTGGAGACCGAGTCCGCCATGAAGATCACGGCGTTCCTCGACGCCACCAAGCCGCCCTTCAACAAGGCCGAGCTGCGCGAGGCGGCCGCGCTCGCCATCAACCGCGACGAGATCGTCCAGGGCATCTTCAACGGCAAGGCCGCCGCCGACGCCGGGGTGCTGAACGTCAAGCCCGGCACCCAGCCGGTCGACAAGGTCACGCCCGACCCGGCCAAGGCCAAGGAGCTCGTCGGGTCGTCCTCGCCGTCGGTCAACCTCACCTACCCGGCCGCCCAGTACACCAACATCAAGGAGGTCGCCGAGTCCATCGGCGCGAGCCTCGAAGGGGTCGGCTTCAAGGTCAAGTACCGGTCGGTCGACTACGGCACCCTCGTCAAGGAGGTCGCCGGCCGCCAGATCGACGGCATGTACCTGCTCGCCGCGGTGCCGAACGCGGCCATCCCGGACTTCTTCGCCACCGGCTTCATGAAGACCGCGTCGATCACCGGCAACTGCCCCGACCCGAAGATCGACGGGCTGGTCGACAAGGCCCGCGAGCAAAAGGACGCCACGGCGGCGCAGCAGGTCTACGACGAGCTCAACACGCTCGCAGTGGTGGACAAGCACTGCTACGTCCCGCTGTACCGGCAGCTTTACGCCTACGGCACGGGCGAGGGCGTGCAGGGCGTCGTCTACGGGCCGCTGAACACCTTCGACTTCACCGAGGCGACGCGCTGACGATGGCCGACACGCTGAGCATCGAGGTCCCGGCGGGCAACGGCCGGGACCTCCCCGGCCCCGTGGAACAGCCGGTCCTCCTGGTCGAGGGTCTCGTCGTCGAGCACCGCGACGGCACCACGGGCCGGATCTTCCGAGCGGTCGACGGGGTCTCGCTGCGCGTCGCGGCGGGCGAGAGCACCGCGATCGTCGGCGAGTCCGGATCGGGGAAGACGACGCTGGCGATGGCCGCCACGGGCCTGGGGCCCCGCAGCGGCGGCCATATCGAGCTGCTCGGACGCTCACTGGAGAGGCTCAGCCGCCGCGCCCTGCGGCGGCTGCGCCCCGAGGTGCAGATCGTGTTCCAGGACCCGCACGGCTCCCTGGACGCGCGCCAGTCCGTCCGCTCCGGGCTGCGGGAGCTGCGCCGGCTCCAGCCGGAGCGCACCGCCTGGATCGACGACGCCGCGCTGCTGGAACGCGTCCGCCTCTCGGCGGACCTGCTCGACCGCTACCCCCACCAGCTCAGCGGCGGCCAGGCCCAGCGGGTCTGCATCGCGCGCGCCCTGCTCATGCGCCCGCGGCTCATCGTCGCCGACGAGCCCACCTCCGGTCTGGACGTGTCCGTCCAGGCCGACGTGCTCAAGCTGTTGCGGGAAGTACGCCAGACCACGGGAGCGGCCCTGCTCATGATCAGCCACGACCTCGCGGTGGTCCGGTCGGTGTGCCAGACCGTCCACGTCATGCGGCGGGGACGGGTGGTGGAGTCCGGTCCCTGCGAGACCGTCTTCACCGACCCCGCCCACGAGTACACCCGCGAGCTGCTCGCCGCGATGCCCGGAGCGCGCTGGAGGGCCCGCCGATGAGGACGCTCCACCTCCGGCGCACCGCCCTCCGCCTCCTGGTGCTGCTGGCCTCCACGTTCATCGCGCTGACGACGGCGTTCGCGCTCGGCCGCCTCTCTGGCGACCCGACGGTGAACATCCTCGGCCCCACGGCCCCGCCCGAGCAGCGCGAGGCGCTGCGCCATGAGCTCGGCCTCGACCGGCCGCCGCTCACCCAGTACCTCGACTACTTCAGGAGCGTGTTCACCGGCGACTTCGGTGACTCGCTGCAGTTCTACCAGTCCAACACCACGCTGATCCTCGAGCGGCTGCCCTACACCCTGCAGCTGGTCGCCGCCGGCATGACCATTGCCGTGCTGATCGGCGTCCCGCTCGGCGTCCTGGCGGCCACCCGCGAGGGCACCTGGTGGGACCGGGCGGCCTCCACGCTCGCCCTGCTCGGCCAGTCCGTCCCGGTCTTCTGGCTCGGCATGATGCTCGTCGCCCTGTTCGCGGTGAAGCTGGGGTGGCTGCCGGCCGGCCAGTCCGGGACGCCGCGCCACCTGATCCTGCCCGCGGTGACGATGTCGCTGTACCCGATGGCGCACATCGCCAGGCTGACCCGGGCGTCCATGAGCGAGGCGCTCGCCGAGCCGTTCATCGACTCGGCCCGCGCGCGCGGGCTGAGCACCGCCGGCGTGGTGTGGCGGCACGCCTTCAAGAACGCGCTGATGCCGGTGCTGACCATCGTCATCCTGCAGACCGGGATCTTGATGTCGGGGGCCGTCGCGATCGAGTACGTGTACTCCTGGCCGGGCCTCGGTCAGCTCGCCCTCCAGGCGGTCCAGTTCCGCGACTACCCGCTGGTGCAGGCGATCGTCGTGTTCGGCGCCCTCACGTTCGTCGTGCTGAACCTGCTCGTCGACGTGATCCACTCCATCGTCGACCCGAGGGTGAGGTGAGACCGCGGTGAGTCGCCTGGACGTCAAACCCGCCGTGAAGGAGCCGCAGGCTCCCCGGCGGGCCACCGGCGGGGGCCGCCGCACCCGGCGCGCCCGCACCTCGGTGTTCTGGCTGTCGGTGCCGCTGGCGGCGATCGCCGCCCTGGTGTTCGTCCTGCCGGTGACGGGGCTGCTGCCGGACGGCGGGCAGAACCTCAGCCAGACGCGGCTGCCGCCGGCGTTCCTTGCGGGCGGCACCTGGGACCACCCCCTCGGCACCGACAAGCGGGGCCAGGACGTCCTCACCGAGCTGGTGACCAGCGGTCGGGTGACGATCCTGATCGGCCTGGTCGGGGCGCTGGTGGCGATCGGGCCCGGGGTGCTGATCGGCATGCTCGCCGGCTACCTGCGCGGCTGGGTGGACCGGGTGATCTCCATCTTCATCGACGCCCAGCTCGCCCTGCCGTTCATCCTCATCGCCCTGGCGATCATCTCCAACCGGGGCAGCTCGCTGCCGGTGCTGTTCTCGGTGCTGGCGCTCACCGGATGGGCCGCCTGCGCCCGCGTGACCCGCTCGGCCACCCGGACCATCCGCGAACAGCAGTTCATCCTCGCCCTGCGCGCCGCCGGTGCGTCCGAGACCCGGATCATCTTCCGGCACGTGCTGCCGAACCTGGCCGGCACGGTCGTCGCGTTGGGAACGCTCCAGATCGGCACGGCGATCCTCATCGAAAGCGCGCTCAGCTTCCTCGGCCTCGGGGTGGTCCCGCCCACGACCAGTTGGGGCTCCATGCTCGCCTCCGGGCAGGACGAGCTGGGCCAGGCCTGGTGGATCGCGTTCTTCCCCGGCCTTGCGATCACCGTGCTGGTCCTGCTGGTGAACCTGCTGGGCGACGCACTGCTGACCCACTACGACCCACGAAAGCGGCGCCGATGAGCGAGCCACCGATGAGCGAACTGCTGAACGTGTCGGGCCTGTCCATCACCGCCCGCGTCTCCCGCGGCGAGCTGCGGCTGCTGGACCGGGTCGATCTGACGATCGGGCGCGGCGAGATCGTCGGGGTCGTCGGGGAGTCCGGGAGCGGCAAGACCACCCTGAGCCGCGCCGTGATCGGGCTTCTTGACCGCAACGTCCGAGTGGACGGCGGCTCGATCTCACTGTCGGGCGAGCAGATCGTGGCACCCGGCGTGGACCGGACCGCCCAGATCCGCGGCAGCGCCGTCGGAATGGTCTTCCAGGACGCCTCCCGATCGCTCAACCCGCTGATGAAGGTGCGCGCACAGCTCGCCGAGGTGCTGCGCCGCCACGTCCCCGGCATCGGCAAGCAGGAGATCGAGCGCCGCTCGGTCGAGGTGCTCGAGCAGATGCGCATCAGCGACGCCGCGCGCGTCCTGAGCAGCTACCCCCACCAGTTGTCGGGCGGGTTGCGGCAGCGGGTCGCGATCGGCCTGGCGGTGGTCACCCGGCCCTCGCTGGTCATCGCTGACGAGTGCACCACGGCGCTGGATGTGACGACCCAGACCAAGGTCGTCGAGCTGTTCCGCACCCTGGTCGGCGAGCTCGGCATCGGCCTGCTGTTCGTCACGCACGACCTCATGCTCGCCAGCGACCTGTGCGACCGGATCGCGGTCATGAACGGCGGCCGGGTCGTGGAGACGGGGCCGGCGATGCAGATCCTCGACCGGCCCGAGCACGACTACACCCGCCGCCTGCTGGCGGCCATCCCGACCTGGACCTGACCGAGGAGGCACGACCTTTTCATGCCCACCTACAGCGGCATCGGCGCCTACGCAGCGTATCTGCCCGCGTACGCGCTGGCCGGCAACAGTCTTGAAGGCGCCGCGCCACGCCGTGGCGGCCCCATCCGCAGCGTCGCCGCGTTCGACGAGGACGCCGTGACGATGGCGGTCGAGGCGCTGCGGGATCTGGCGGCCCGCGCCCCCGGCGGCGACCGGCTCGTCCTCGCCACCACCAGTGCGCCCTACGACGGCAAGACCTCGGCCGGGATCGTGCACGCGGCCCTCGGCCTCGCCCCCGGCGTCGCCGCGGTGGACCTGCACGGCGACCGGGCGGGCGCGACCGCACTGGACCTGGTGATGCGCACCGGCGCCCTGGCCGCCGTCAGCGACATGCGCACGCCCCGCTCGGGCGCCCCCGACGAGCTCGCCCACGGCGACGCCGCCGCCGCGTTCGCCCCCGGCGACGGTGCGGCCGTTGTGCTCGCCCACGCCGGGCAGACCGTGGAGGTGCTGGACCGGTGGCGGCTGCCCGGAGAGCGGCACGAGCACGTGTGGGACGAGCGGTTCACCGCGAGCGTGCTGGTCGCCGCGGCCAAGGACGCCGCGCGGCGGGCCCTGGCCGACGCCGGCCTGGAGTCCGTCGATCACGTGGTCGTGGCGTCCCCCAACGCCCGCGCCGCCGCGACGCTGCGCCGCGCCTTCGGCGGCTCCGGCGCCGACGCCGAGGTCGAGCGGCTCACCGGCCACACCGGCGCCGCGCACCTGGGGCTGCTGCTCGCCGCCACGTTGGATGCGGCCGAGCCCGGCCAGACGATCCTGGCGCTGTCGGCGGCCGAGGGCGCCGACGCGTTCGTGCTGCGCGTCGGCGACGGCGTGCGCGCGGCCCGGGCCGGCCGCCCGGTGCGCGAGCAGCTCGCCGCTCGCGAGCACCTCGCCTACGGCCGCTACCTGCGCTGGCGGGGCCTGCTGGAAGTGCAGGGCCCGGCGCGCCCGGCCGCCCCGGCCCCGGCCGCCCCGCCGATGTACCGGCGGGCCGCCTGGAAGTACCGCCTGGAGGGCGCCCACTGCGGCTCCTGCGGCGGCATCACCACCCCGCCGGGCAAGGCGTGCGCCGCGTGCGGCGACGTCGCGGAGCAGCCCCGCACCGTCTCGCTGCGCGACCAGGTCGCCACCGTCGTGTCGGTCACCCGGGACCGGCTGACCACCATGCCCGAGGCCGAGGTCGCGATCGTCGTCGCCGACGTGGCGGTCGAGGGCAGCCGCGGCGGCCGGCTCACCGCCTACGCCACCGACGTCGCCCCCGGCGCCATCACCGTGGGCATGACGATGCGGCCCACGTTCCGGCGGCTGTGGAGCACCGACGCGATCCACAACTACTTCTGGAAGCTTCGCCCGTGGAAGGCCACCAATGACGACTAGACGCCTGGCCCACGACGTCGCCATCGTCGCGATGGGCTGCACCCCGTTCGGCGACCACTGGGGGGCCTCGGCCGACGACCTGCTCGTCGATGCCGTCACCGAGTGCATGGCCTCCCTGCCGGGGATGTCGGTGCACGACATCGACGCCTTCTGGGTCGGCACCCAGGGCTCGGGCCTGTCCGGCCAGGTGCTGGCCCGGCCGCTGCGCCTGACAGACAAGCCGGTGACGCGCGTGGAGAACTACTGCGCCACCGGGTCGGAGGCCTTCCGCAACGCCGTCTTCGGCGTGGCCTCCGGCGCCTACGACATCGTCATGGCCGCCGGCGTCGAGAAGCTCAAAGACAGCTCCCAATCCGGCCTGTCGGCGGTGCTGCCGCCCGCCGACGGCACCGACGTGGACTGGACCGCCCCGGCCGGGTTCTCCCTGCTGGTCCCGGCCTACCAGCAGGCCTACGGCGTCTCCGATGCGGACATGCGCCGCGCGCTGACCCACGTGGCGGTCAAGAACCACGCCAACGGCGCCCTGAACGAACGCGCCCAGTTCCGCAGGCCCGTCACGCCCGAGGCGGTGGAGAAATCCCCGCGCATCGCGGGCGCGCTCGGCGTCATGGACTGCTCGGGGGTCTCCGACGGCGCCGCCGCGGCCGTCATCGTCCGCGCCGAGGACGCCCACAAGTACACCGACAGGCCCGTCTACCTCAAGGGCATGAGCTTCGTGGCCGGGTCCGGCTCCGGGCTCGCCGCCACCGGCTACGACTTCACCACCTTCCCCGAGGTGGTGACCGCCGCCCGGCGCGCCTACGAGCAGGCCGGCGTGACCGACCCGGCCCGGGAGATCTCACTGGCCGAGGTGCACGACTGCTTCACCCCGACCGAGATCGTCCTCATGGAGGACCTGGGGTTCTCCGAACGCGGGAAGGCCTGGCGCGATGTGCTGGACGGCCGCTACGACCTGCGCGGCGCCCTGCCGGTCAACACCGACGGCGGCCTGAAGTCCTTCGGCCACCCGATCGGCGCCACCGGCCTGCGAATGATGTTCGAGTGCTTCACGCAGTTGCGCGGCGAGGCCGGTGAGCGGCAGGTCGAGGGGGCCCGGCTCGCCGTCGCGCAGAACCTCGGCGGCCAGCCCGGCTCGACGGTCGCCTTCGTCGCTGTGCTGGGGAGTGAGCGGTGAGCAGGGCAGTGGACTTCGACGGACAGGTCGTCATCGTCACCGGGGCCGGCCACGGCATCGGCCGTGCGCACGCGTTCATGCTGGCCGAGCACGGCGCCCGCGTGGTCGTCAACGACGTCGGCGGGGCCGTGGACGGGACGGGCTCCTCGCCCGTCGCCGAGGAGGTCGCCCGGCAGATCCGCGACCGGGGCGGCGTCGCCGTCGCCTCCACCGACTCGGTGGCCACGGTCGAGGGCGGCGCCGCGCTGGTGCAGCGCGCCATCGAGGAGTTCGGGTGCGTGGACGCGGTCATCCACAACGCCGGGATCCTGCGGGACCGCACCTTCGCCAAGCTGTCGGACGAGGACGTCACCGCGGTGCTGGAGGTGCACCTGCTGGGCGCCTTCAACGTGCTGCGCCCGGCCTGGAAGCACATGGTCGAGCGGCGCTACGGCCGCATCGTGCTCACCACCTCGGCCTCCGGCCTGCTCGGAACGTTCGGGCAGTCCAACTACGCCGCCGCCAAGGCCGGCCTGATCGGTTTGATGAACGTGCTGTCGCTGGAGGGCCCCCGCTACGGGATCTGTGTCAACGCGGTCGCGCCGACCGCCGCGACCCGCATGACCGAGGGCCTGCTCGGCGAGCTGGCCGACCGGTTCGACCCGCGGCATGTGGCGGCGGTCGCCACGTTCCTGGCCTCCCCGAGCTGCGAGCTGAACCGGCACATCCTCACCGTCGGCGGCGGCCGGGTCGGGCGCATCTTCATCGGGGTGACCCCCGGCTGGTACTCCGGGCCCGAGCCGGCCTCCCCGGACGACATCGCCGCCTCCATCGAGGAGATCTGCTCGCTGTCTGACCACATCGTCCCCCAGAGCGGCCAGGACGAGGTGGCGCTCATCCAGCGGGTTCTGGGCACCTAGCCCCACCGTTCGCGCCCCGCCCGCACCGGCCGCCTCACCGGTTGCGGGCGGGGCGTTCACCGAGTCGTCCAGACCGTCCAGGGGAGGAGGATCCTCATGCCCGTCAGCGAGATCCATCACGTGGCGATGATCGTGTCGGACCTCGACCGCGCCGCCGACTTCTATGAAAAGGCCCTCGGCTACCGCAAGACGCTGCGCGCCGAGGTCGGCGGGCCCGGCATCGAAGAGTCGCTCGCCCTGCCGAAGGGAACCACCGGCAGGGTCCAGTACCTGCAGGGGCCGAGCCAGATCGGCCAGCTCGAGCTCATCGAGTGGAACGCACCCGCCGAGCGCACCGCCACCGCCGGGCACCGCGAGCTCGGCCCGTTCCTGCTCAGTTTCCAGGTGCCGCACGAGGAGATCGAGGAGGTCTACCGGCGGATCTCCGGCCTCGGCGCCGAGTGCCTCGGCCCGCCGCGCCGGGTCCTGCTGGACAACTACGGCTACATCACCGCGTTCGCCGCCCGCGACCTGGACGGCAACCTGCTGGAGTTCGTCAGCCTGCCGAGCCGCGAGGAGATCAAGGCCTTCCGCGACAAGCAGGCGGAGGCAAAGGACTGATGGCCACGAGCAACTTCAGTGAGACGCTCCGGCTGCAGGCGCTGCGCCGCGCCGACCGCGAGGCGCTCGTCGATGGCGACGGGCGCTGGACCTACGCCGAGTTGGACGCCGAGGTGGACCGGCACGCCGCCGCGCTGCGCGACGCCGGGGTCACCCCCTCTGACCTGGTCGGCGTGCTGGGCCGCAACACCGCCACCTACATCTTCGAACTGCTGGCCCTCAGCCGCCTCGGCGCCATCGGCGTGCCGCTGAACTGGCGGCTGCACCCCGCCGAGCAGGCCTACATCATCGGCCACGCCGGCATCACCGGCCTGCTGTACGACGACGATTTCCGTGACGTGGCCGAGCACGTCGCCCGGCACACCGACCTGCGGGTCACCGTCGCCAACCAGCAGGAGGTGATCGAGGGCGCGGTGCGCCTGGAGGACCTGCTCGCGGCGCAGCCGCCGGGCGTCCGCGTCGCGGACGCCGAGAAGGACTCCGACGACATCCACCGGCTGCTGTACACCTCCGGCACCACCTCCCGGCCCAAGGGCGTCATCCACACCTACGGCAACCTCATCGCCAACCACCGCGCCCAGCTCCTGGAGCTGGAGCTCACCCAGGCCGACCGGATCCTCATCTCCGCGCCGCTGTTCCACGTCAGCGGCCTGGAGGCGCCGGGCCTGGCGACCTTCGTGGCCGGGGCGACGATGGTGCTGACCCCGTCTTTCAAGGCGCCCGACATCGCCCGGATCGTCGCCGAGGAACGCATCACCGGGTTGGTGCCGGCCGCGCAGATCCTGTTCGACCTGATGAAGCTGGATCCGCGGCCCGACTTCGACTCGGTGCGCTACCTGCTGTTCGCCGGCGTGGCGCCGGAGGTCCGCCGCCGGGTCAAGCGCATGTTCCCGCACGTGCGCACCATCGACACCTTCGGCATGACCGAGCTGACCAACGGCGCCTGCTACATGGACGCCGCCCACGAGGAGTCCAAGCTGGGGGCCTGCGGCGCGCCGTTCCCCGGCGTCCACATCCGGATCGTGGACGAGGACTTCCGGCCGGTGCCGCCCGGCGTGCCGGGCGAGATCATCGTGCGGGGGGACAAGGTCTCACCCGGCTACTGGAGGGACGAGGAGGCCAACAGGCGCACCCGCCGCGACGGCTGGTTCCGCACCGGCGACGTCGGCAGGCTGGATGAGGACGGCTATCTGTGGTTCGTCGATCGCCGCACCGACCTCATCAAGTCCGGCGGGGAGAACATCGCCGGCGCCGAGGTCGAACGGGTCATCGCCGAGCACCCGCTGGTCGCGGAGGTCGCGGTCATCGGCGTCCCCGACGAACGCTGGGACGAGGTGCCCAAGGCGTTCGTCATCCTGCGCGAGCCCGCACCGGAGGCGGCCGAGGAGATCCGGCGGCACTGCCTGAACAACCTCGCCAAATACAAGGTGCCCAAATACATCGAGGTCGTGGACGCACTGCCGCGCAACGACTCGGGCAAGGTCCTCAAGACCAAGCTGCGCGAGCGGGAGGGCCTGGGATGAGCACCGCGAACCTCGCCCGGATTCTGGGCGCCAACGCGATCCGCTTCGCCGACCGGGAGGCCCTGGTCTACCAGGACCGCTGCTGGACCTACCGGGAGCTGGCCGCCGAGGTGCACGCGCTCGCCGCCGGGCTGCGGGAGCAGGGCGTCGGCCGCGACAGCCGCGTCGCGGTGGTCGCCGGCAACGTCCCCGAGTTCCTCATGCTCTCGCTGGCGCTGGCCAAGCTCGGCGCGGTGTCCGTGCCGCTGAACTACCGGCTCACCGCCGGGGAGCTGCGGCAGTTGATGGAGCGCGCCGCGGTCGAGGCGGTCGCGACCGTCCCGGAGTTCGCGCCGCTGACGGCCGCGGCCACAGCGACGCTCCCGCAGGTCCGCCGCTACGCCCTCGAACCCATCGACGACGCGGGCGGCTGGATCGACGTGCGGTCCCTCATCGCCGCGCACCGGGGCGCCCGAGTGCCCGACGCCGAGTTGGACGATGCGGCGCTGCAGCGGATCGTCTACACCTCCGGCACCACCAGCCTGCCCAAGGGCGTGATGCTCACCCACGGCAATGTCAACGCCAACATGTACGCCCAGATCGTGGAGCTGGGCCTGCGCGCCGATGACCGGATCTTGAACTTCGCGCCCCTGTACCACGTCGGCGGCACCGATCTGCCCGGGTATGCGATCTGGCAGGTCGGCGGGTGCATGGTGCTGCAGCGCCGGTTCGACCCGGCTCGGGTGCTGACCGCGATCGAGGCCGAGCGCATCACCGGCATGGTGGTCGCGGCGACCATGCTCGACATGATGCGCCGCGCGGCCGAGACCACCCGGGCGGACCTGTCGTCGGTGCGCTGGCTGATCTTCTCGCAGGTGTCGCCCGCGCTGTTCAAGGTCGCCCGCGCCCTGTTCCCCAACGCCCGCCTGATCGAGGGCTACGGCCTCACCGAGACCTGCTCGGGCCTGACCTACCTGGATGAGGCCCACATGGAGACCAAGCCGGGCTCGGTGGGGCTGCCGCTGGTCGGGGTGGACGTGCGGGTCGTCGATCCGGCGGGCAATGACGTCGGGGTGGGGGCCGAGGGCGAGGTCGTCGCCCGCGGTCCCAAGGTCAGCCCCGGCTACCTGGACGATCCCGAGGCGACCGCGGAGGCGTTCCGCGACGGCTGGTTCCACACCGGCGACATCGGGTGCTTCGACGAGGACGGCTACCTGTACATCCGCGACCGCCTCAAGGACATGATCCGCAGCGGCGGCGAGAACATGTCGAGCGCCGAGATCGAGAACGTGCTGGCCGATCACCCGAAGGTCCTGGCGGTCGCGGTGGTGGGGGCCCCGCACCCCCGCTGGGTGGAGGTGCCGGTGGCCTTCGTGGTGGGCCGGCCCGGTCTGGACGCCGCCGATCTGATCGAGCACGCCCGGCGGCGGCTCGGCGGCTTCAAGGTCCCCAAGGAGATCTACCTGGTCGAGGAGCTGCCCACCAACCCCTCCGGCAAGATCCTCAAACGGTCCCTGCGCGAGATGCGCCCGAGGCTGACCCCGGACTGGGCCTATGAGGATCGCGACCGGGGGACGGGCGGCGCTTCAGCGGCCGGCGGCCAGCACGAGTGAGAGCGTATGGATCAGGGCGAACCGTTTGCCTCCGATGCCGAGCTCGTCCCACGGCTTGGACCACCTCAGGTGCGGGGCGATCTCCCAGGCCGTCCGGTGGGTCCGCAGCAGCTTCGCCACGGCCTCCAGCTCGGCCTGGTGGAAGGCCTTCAGCTCGGCGGCGCGGGCGGCGACGTCGCGGTAGGGGAACTGGTGGGCCGGGCAGGCGATCTGCACGTCCAGGTCGCGGATGCGGTCCAGGGACGCCAGCAGGTCCCCGGCGGGGTCGTCGCCCGGCAGGCTCGGCACGGCGAGTTGAGTCGGCCCTTCGGCCATCAACGTGTCCCCGGTGAACACCACGCCGCGCGACGTGTCGATGTAGACGGTGTGGCCGTAGGTGTGGCCGGGGGTGTGCAGGCCGAGGAAGGTGACGTCGCCGACGACGTGCTCGCTGTCGCCCTCGGGCGTCAGGTCCGGCTCGAGGCTCTCCGAGTGCTTGGCGACCTTGAGCGCGGCCCGGTACATGGCGTCGGTCACCTCCGGCGGCGCACCGGTCATGTCCAGGGCGCGCCGCAACTGGACCAGGAAGCCGCCGCGGACGCTCCGCTGGTGGGCGAAGTCGTCGGCGCGTCCCATGACCACTCGCGCCCCGGACAGCGCCCGCACCCGGTCGGCGAACCCGACGTGGTCGGGGTGGTTGTGGGTGAGCAGCACCAGGCGGACGGCCGCCAGGTCGAGCCCGAGCTCGGCGACCGTCGCGGTGAACGACTTCCAGCAGGAGGGGTGTTCGTACCCGGCGTCGATGAGGACGAGCCCGTCGCCGGTCTCCACCAGAAAGACGGTGATGTACCCCAGCGGGCTGTCGCCCAGCGGCACCGGCACCGCCCAGACGCCGCCGGTGACCTGCAGCGGCTCGGGAATGCGGCGGGAACGGTAGGCGGCGGCATGTGCGGTATCGACAGGTATGGACATGCTGGCTGCTCCCCTCTAGTGTGGGCAAAACATACCGGATGGTCGGAATGTACGATAGGGAGCGCAATGAGCCAGGGGACGCAGGAGCAGATCGGCTTCCGGCTGTGGGCGGTGTCCGACCCGGAGCTGTGCGCGATCATCACGGCCGACGATGAGCGCATCACCTACGGCGAGCTGTTCGCCGAGGTGAACCGGGTCTGCCACGGGCTGCGCGCCCAAGGGGTGAACGAGGGCGACACCATCGCCGTCGTCATGACCAACAGCCCCGCCATGGTCACCGCCTACCTGGCGGCCATGCAGTCCGGCATCTACCTGGTCACCATCAACTACCACCTCACCGCCCCCGAGATCGCCTACATCCTCCAAGACAGCGGCGCCAAGGTGGTGCTGTGCTCCCAGCGGGCGGAAGACACCGTGCTGGATGCGGCCGGCCCCGGCGTCAAGGTGTTCGTGGACGGCACCCCCAAGCGGGCCCGTCCGCTCTCGGAGCTGACCGCGGGGATGCCCGCGACCGACCCCGAGCGCACCCCCCACGGGTCGCTGATGATGTACACCTCCGGCACCACCGGCCGCCCCAAGGGCGTCAAGCGCCCCCTGAGCGGCATCAGCGCCGACCAGGGCGCCCTCACCTACGTGTGGCTGTTCAAGGAGTTCGGCATGAGCCGCGACGCCTTCGGCGCCTGGCTGGTGTCGGCCCCGCTGTATCACTCGGCCAACATCACGCCCGCGATCGGCGCGCTGAACTGGGGCGGCACCATGGTGCTCATGGACGGCTGGACCCCCGAGGGCTTCCTGGAGCGGGTCCAGCGGCACCGGGTGACCGGCACCGCCATGGTCCCCACCCACTTCCACCGGCTGCTGCAGCTTCCCAAGGAGGTGCGCGAGCGCTACGACGTCTCCTCGCTGCGGTATGTGCTGCACGGCGCCGCGCCGTGCCCGGTCGAGGTCAAAAAGCAGATCATGGACTGGTTCGGCCCGGTCGTCTACGAGTACTACGGCTCCACCGAGGTCGGCACCACCATCGCCCGGCCCCACGAGTGGCTGGAGCGCCCCGGCACCGTCGGTCGGCCCGCCTCGATCTCCACCCTGAAGATCCTCGACCGGGACGGCAACGAGCTGCCGCCCGGCCAGGTCGGCATCGTCTACATGCGCCAGGGCGACGATGTGGCCGAGTACCACAACGACCCGGAAAAGACCCGCGGCTCCCGCCGCGACGGCCTGATGACCGTCTGGGACATGGGGTACGTCGATGAGGACGGCTACCTGTTCATCACCGGCCGGGCCTCGGAGATGATCCTGGTGGGCGGGGTGAACGTGTACCCGGCCGAGATCGAGGCGGCGCTGCTGGAGCACGAGTGGATCGCGGACGCGGGCGTGCTCGGCGTCCCCCACGACGACTACGGCGAGGTGCCGGTGGCCCACCTGACCCTCACCGACGCCGCCCCCGCGCCCGAGGCCGCCGTGGCGGCCGTCCACGAGTACCTCGCCGGGCGGCTGGCCAAGCCCAAGCTGCCCACCGAGTACGTGGTGCACTCGGCGCTGCCGCGCGACCCCAACGGAAAGCTGTACAAGGCCCGGCTCGGCGACGCCCAGGACGCCGTCCGTCTGCCGGCCCCCGCCAAGTGAGAGCGAACAGGAGACCATGGACTTCGACGACACCCCCAAGGAGCGGGCCTTCCGGCAGGAGGTCGGCGCCTGGCTGGATGAGGCGCTCGACGACATCCCGCCCCAAGAAGGCCTGTCGGAGGCGGAGCGCGCCCACTGGTCGCGCATCTGGCAGGAGCGCATCTGCGCCGGGAACTGGGCCGGCCTGTCCTGGCCGGTCGAGTACGGCGGACGCGGCCTGGACTCCACCGCGCAGGCCATCTTCAACGAGGAGGCCGAGCTGCGCGGCGCGCCCTACCCGCTCAACGGGGTCGGCATGTACCTGGCCGGGCCGACCATCATCGTGCACGGCACCGCCGAGCAGAAGGCCCGCCACCTGCCCGGCATCCTGAATGGCACCGAGTACTGGTGCCAGGGCTTCAGCGAGCCGGGCTCCGGCTCCGACCTGGCCAGCCTGCAGACCAGGGCGGTCAAGGTCGACGGCGGCTGGGTCATCAACGGCTCCAAGATCTGGACCTCCAACGCCCACAACGCCGACAAGTGCCTGCTGCTGGCGCGCACCGACCCGGACGCGCCCAAGCACGAGGGCATCACCTACTTCCTGGCGCCGATGGACCGGTTCACGGTCCGGCCGCTGGTGATGCTCAACGGGGACGCCGAGTTCAACGAGATGTTCCTGGATGAGGTGTTCGTCCCCGATGAGGACGTGCTCGGCGGCGTCGGCAACGGCTGGCGGGTGGCGCTGACCACGCTGGCGTTCGAGCGCGGCACCATGGCGCTGAGCCTGTGGGTGTGGGCGCGGCAGGCCGTCGACCGGCTCACCGACCTGGCGATCGAACGGGGTCTGGCCGACGATACGGCGGTGCTGGACGCGCTCGGCGCGCTGTACGCCGACGCCGAGGCCGTCCGCATCGGGTCGCTGCGCATGATCGGGGAGACCCAGGCCGGCGGTGCGCCCGGCCCGGAGACCTCGGCCCTCAAGAGCCTGTGGGCGGGGGTCGTCCAGGAGGCGAACCGTCTTGCGGTGCAGCTGGACGCCGCCGGCGGGGTGCTGCTCGACGGCGAGGGCGCCGCGGCCCGGATGCGTCATTACCTCCGCTCGCGCGCCCACACGATCGAGGGCGGCACCGAGGAGGTTCAAAAGTCGATTCTCGCGGAGCGGGTGCTGAACCTGCCCCGGTCACGTTGAGCGGAGTGGCGCAATGAAAGCGACGTTCACCCCCGAGCAGCGGGACATCCAACAGTCCGTCCGCTCGATCGCCAAGGAAGAGAAGGTCACCGCCCGCGACGCGCTCGCCGGGCAGTGGCGCGAGCCCGCCTGCGACGCGGTCCTGCTCGGTGATTTCGGGCTGCTCGGGGTGCCCGAGTCGGCCGGCGGCATGGGCTCGTCCCTGGTGGATCTGCTGGTGGCGGTCGAAGCCCTCGGCGAGCACCTGGTGCCCAGCCGCTTCCCGGCGCACGCCGCCGCCGTCCAGCTGGCGCTGGGGCTCGGCGCGCTGCCCGACGATGTGCTGGCGGGCCGCACGGTCCTCACGCCCGCGGTCGACCTTCCCGGCGACCCCGGCTGGCCGGGGCGCGAGGCCGCGGACCCGCTGGTCCGCACCCTCGTGCCGTACGCGGTGCAGGCCGACAAGGTCGTGGCGCTGGCCGCCGACGGCGTCTGGATCGCCGAGCCGGAGCGCATCACCGTCCGCGAGTCGCTCGACCCCTCGGTGCCGCTGTCGGATGTGACGCTGGCGGCGCCGGCGCAGACCGCGCCGGTGGGCCTGGGAGCCGGGCGGGCCGCCCTGGTGGCCGCCGCGCAGCTGTGCGGCGTCGCCGCCGGCGCGATCGAGCTGGCGGCCGGGCACGCCCGCACCCGCACGCAGTTCGGCCGCGTCATCGGCTCCTTCCAGGGGGTGGCCTTCCAGCTCGCCGACGCGGTGACGCGCCGCAAGGCGGCCTGGGACCTGACCTTGTATGCGGCCTGGGCGGTCGACAAGGGGCGCCCGGAGGCCGAGAGCCTCGTCCACGCCGCCAAGGCGGCCGCCGGGAGCGCCGCGGTGTTCGCCGCCGAGCGGTGCATCCAGGTGCACGGCGGCATGGGCATCACGATGGAGGCCGATCCCCACCTGTTCCTGCGCCGCGCGCACGTGCTGGACGCGTGGCTGGGCCGCGGCCGGTGGCACCGCAGGCGCGTGGGGCGCCTGCAGGTGCAGCGCCGCAGAAAGGCGCAGGCCGGGGCGTCCTGAGCCGGCCCACCGGGCCCGTGACCGGTCCCTTTCTTCGGTCCTGAACATACCGACTGGTCGGAATTAGGGAGTGTTCGATGAAATTCGGAATCATGAACCTGTTCCCCGTCGCCGAGGGGACCTCAGACCATGAGGTCCTGCGTGAGACCCTCGAAGAGATCGAGCTGGCCGACCAGCTCGGCTTCGACTCGGTCTGGCTGGCCGAGCACCACTTCTCCAAGTACGGCATCCTCGGCAACCCGCTGAACCTCGCCATGGCGATCGCCGAGCGCACCAAGCGCATCACCATCGGCACCGCCGTGGTGGTGCTGCCGCTGCACCACCCGCTGCGGCTGGCCGAGGACATCGCCGCGCTGGACGTGCTGTCCGGCGGCCGGGTCGCCATCGGCGTCGGCCGCGGCTACCAGCCGGCCGAGTTCCGCGGCTTCGGCGTCCCCCTGGAGGAGTCCAAGCGCCGCTACCAGGAGAGCCTGGAGGTGCTCCGGCTGGCGCTGTCGCAGGAGAACTTCAGCTACCATGGCGAGTTCTTCCAGCTCGACGACGTCACCACCTACCCCCGGCCGCTCACCGCGGGCGGGCCGCCCATCCTGCAGGGCACCGTCTCGCCCGACAGCTTCCGCGAACGCGGCGCCCGCGGCGAGGCGATCATCACCTCCCCCAACTTCACGCCGCTGGGGATCATGCAGAAGAACTTCAACCTCTACCGCACCGCGATGGAGGAGAACGGCCACGACATCACTCAATACGATCTGCCGTTCATGCAGCAGGTGTGGTGCGGTGAGGGCGAAGAGGGCCTTCATGAGGCGGCGCAGGCCGCGCTGAACTACTACCGGACCGTCGGGAAGGTCATCCCCGGCTCCAAGGAGGCCCTGGAGCAGGAACGCTCCTACTACGAGGCCGTCGCCAAGAACATCAAGCTGCTCACCCTCGAGAAGACGCTGACCCACGGCGGCAACTTCGGCTCGCCCCAGAAGGTCATCGAGACCATCGAGATGCTGCGCGAGCAGCTCGGCATCACCCACTACATCTGCTGGCTGCGCATCCCCAGCCTGGACCGCAAGACCGCGCTGAAGTCGATGGAAGAGTTCGCCACCAAGGTCATCCCGCACTTCCGCGCCCAGGAGGACGAGCAGGCCGCCTCGTCGACGGAGGCGGTCGCCGGGTGAAGATCAGCGTCTTTCTCAGCGCCCAGTTCGACCCCGCCGCCTCGGCGGTCGAGGGACTGGACGGCGTGGTGCGGCAGGCCGCCGCGGCCGAAGAGGCCGGCTTCCACGCCGTCTACCTCGGCCACCACTACCTGGCCAAATCGGCGTTCCTGCAGCCGATCCCCCTCGCCGGGTACCTGGCCGGCGCCACTGAGCGCATCCGCATCGGCTTCGGCGTCCTGCTCGCCCCGCTGCTCAACCCCATCGCCCTCGCCGAGGACCTCGCCTCCCTGGACGTGATCACCGGCGGGCGGCTGACCGTCGGGATCGGCGCCGGCTACCGCAAGCGGGAGACCGCGGCCTTCGGCGTCGCCTGGGACGACCGGCTGCGCCGGCTGCGCGAGTACGTGCCGGCGCTGCGGGCCCTGTGGCGAGGCGAGACCGTTGACCTGGCGGGCAGCTGGGGCGAGGCGGAAGGGGCGAGCCTGCCGCTGCGCCCCGTCCAGCCGGGCGGCCCGCCGATCTGGATCGGCGCGTTCGCCGAAGGGGCCGTCCGGCGGGCGGCCCGCCTGGACGCCCCCTGGCTCATCGGCCCCAAGGGCAACGACGCCGAAGTGGCGGCGCTGCTGAAGGTGTACCGCGACACCCTCACCGAGCACGGGTTCTCGCTGGAACGCGACTACCCCATGGCCCGGGAGGCCTACCTCGCCGACACCCGCGCCGCCGCCGTCGCCGCGGTACGGCCCCACCTGGAACGCCAGTACGCCGGCTACAAGTCCTGGGACGACGCCCAACGCCTCGACATCGACCGGTACATGGCCGAGGACTGCCTCATCGGCACCGCCGACGACATCGTCGCCAAGCTCCACCGCTGGGAACGCGACCTCGGCATCACCGAGGTGTCGCTGCGGCTCCAGTTCGTGGGCGCCGGGCAGGAGGAGGCGATGGAGCAGATCCGCCGGTTCGGCGCCGAGGTCATCCCCCGGCTCGATCCCCCCGCGGCCCCGCAAGGCCCCGCATCCGACCAGGGAGGTGTGCGGTGACCGGCACCAACCTCGCCGAAATCCTCCAGGCCCGGGCCCGCGACCGCGGCTCCGTCCCCGGCCTGCACGCCGAGGACGGCCGGTCGTGGACCTTCCAGCAGGTCGATCTCATCGCCGGCGGCGTGGCCCAGGCCCTTGCGGCCGCCGGCGTCGGCGCCGGCGACCGGGTCGGCCTCTACCTGGTCAACGGCCCGGAGATCGTGTTCTTCCTGTTCGGCGCCTGGAAGATCGGCGCCGTCCCGGTGACGATCAGCAGCCTGTACAACGCCGAGGAGCTGGCCGAGTCGATCGCCAAGACCGACCCCAAGCTCCTGCTGGCCGACGTCCGGCGCGCCGAGGTGCTCCAAGACCTCAAAGCGCCGGGCGTGACCATCCGGTCGGTGGGGCCGCCCGGGGAGACGGGCGGGCCGGTGGCCGGCCACCCGCCGCTGGAATGGGGCCACCAGGCCCACGTCGAGGCCGTACCGGTCGAGCCGGACGCCGAGTCCTGCATCCTGTTCACCGGCGGGACCACCGGGCGTCCCAAGGCCGTCAGCGTCACCCACGGCGGGACCCTCGACTCGCTGCGCCGCCTCGCCAAGGTCTCCACCGGCACCGACGAGCAGGGGAGCGCGTCACCGGACGCCAAACCCAACCTGATCGCGCTGCCGCTGTTCCACTCCGGCGGCCAGCACGCGCTGATGTTCGCCTACTTCGTCGGCCGCGGCGCGGTGGTGTGGGAACGCTTCGGCGTCGATCGCCTGGCCGCCCTGATGGAACGGTTCGCGTTCGACAACTTCTTCTTCCTGCCCACGATGATCTACGACATCGTGCACGCCGAACGCGACCTGCCCTTCACGGGGGTCAAACACGTCCTGGTGGCCGGCCAGGCCATCTCCTGGAAGCTGCGGCGCGACTTCGAGCTGCGCTACGGCGTGCCGATCCTGGTCAACTACGGCTCCACCGAATCCGGCCACATCGCCGGCTGGACCGGCAAGGACATGAAGGCCGGGCTGTGGAAGCCGGGCTCGGCCGGCCGGATCTACCCCGGCGTCGAACTGGAGATCCGCGACGAGGACGGGCGCGCCCTGCCGCCCGGACAACAAGGAGAGATCGTCGTCCGCTCCCGGCTGACCAAGGGCTATGTGGACGACGCCGAGGCCTCGGCGGCGCTGGTCCGCGACGGGTGGGTCCACACCGGCGACATCGGCTACGTCGATGAGGACGGCGTGCTGTGGCTGGTGGGCCGCAAACGCGACATGATCAAGTGCGGCGGCTTCCAGGTGTGGCCCGAGGAGATCGAGGATGTGCTGCGCGAGCACCAGTACGTGCGCGACGTGCGCGTCCTCGGCCGGCCGGACGACCGGCTGGGGGAGATCCCGGTCGCGCTCGTCGTCCGCGATACCGCCGCGCCGCTCTCCGACGCCGAGCTGGCCGAGGAACTGATCGCCTTCGCCCGGGACCGGCTCGCTCACTTCAAGGCCCCGCGGCGGGTGGAGTTCGTCCCCGAACTGCAACGCACCGCATCCGGCAAGATCAGCCGCGTCGCGGTGCCCGACTCAGAAGGGGGGCCGCGCCGGTGAAGTTCGGCATCATGGCCTCGCACCAGTACCCGCACGGCGACGACCTGCGAAAGCGGCTGGATGAGCTGTTCAGCACCGTCGAACTGGCCGCGGAACTGGGCTATGACTCGGTCTGGACGATCAACCACTTCCAGTCGAACCTGGCGACGCCGCAGCCCATCTCGATGACGGCGAGCCTCATCCCGCGCTCGGGCACCATGACCCTCGGCACGGGAATCCTCATCCTGCCGCTGTTCCACCCGGCGCACATCGCCGAGGAGTTCGCCACCCTCGACCACCTGTCGGGCGGGCGGGTCGTCCTCGGCGTCGGCGCCGGCTACCGCGACAACGAGTTCGCCGCCTTCGGCGTCGATCCGGCCACCCGGTTCCGCCGGTTCGACGAGAGCATCCGCCTCATCCGGGCGCTGTGGTCGGGAGAGACCGTCGACCACGACGGCGAGTTCTACCCCCTCTCCGGCGGCACCATCGGCATCCGCCCGCTCACTCCGGGCGGCCCGCCGATCTGGATCGGCGCGGGCGGCAGGACGGCGGTGCGCCGGGCCGCCCGGCTCGGCGACGCCTGGTACGCCCCGGGCAACTCGCCCAACCCCGGATACCTGCCCAAACACGTCGCCGTCTACAACGAGGCGCTCGCCGAGTACGGCAAGGACCCCGCCTCCGTCGAACGGCCGATCGGGGTCGAGCTGTACTGCGCGCCCACCACCCAGCAGGCCGTGGAGACGGCGCTGCCGTATGCCCGCACCGAGTACGCCACCTACGCCGAGTACCCCGCGCTGCGCTGGCAGCGCGACCGGTTCGACGAGCTGGTGCGCCACACCCTGCTGCTGGGCTCCCCGGAGTTCCTCATCGAACGCATCGGCGCCCTGCGCGAGCTGGGGTTCAACCACGTCATCTTCCGGCCGGGCTGGCTGGGCATGCCGGTGGAGAAGATCCACGCCTCGCTGCGCCTGTTCGCCGCGGAGGTCTTCCCCGCCTTCCGCTGACCACCCGCCCCTGCACATCCCTTCCCACAGACGAGCTTTCCAGGAGAACCCGTGAAGAAGAGCGAAGCGGAACTGCTGCGCAACCACTGGGACGCCGAGCACATGGAGACCGACCCCGAGGTCCTCGCCTCCTACGTCAAGTACCACGTGGACGAGCAGCGGTCCGTCGCCACCATCACCTTCGACCGGCCCGAACGGCTCAACGCCCTGCCGGTCGCCGCCTTCGAACGCATCGGCGACCTGGTCCGCGAGGCCGAGGCCGACGACCGCGTCAAGGTCATCGTCTTCAAGGGCGAAGGCGACCACTTCGGCACCGGCGCGGACGCCTCCGAACTCGGCCACTACATCGGCTACAAGTCCGGCAAGGACAAGGAGTCGCGCCGCCGGCCCTCCCAGCGCCAGCGCATCCTCCCCGACCGCAACGTCCTGTCCTCGGGCTTCACCCGCCCGATCATCGAGTCGCTCAAGGCGACGATCTGCCAGGTCCAGGGCTACTGCTACGGCGGGCACTTCCAGATCGCGCTCTCGTCCGACATCGTCATCGCGACCCCCGACGCCAAGTTCACCCACCCGGCGTTCCGCTACCTGGGGCCCGGCCCGCAGGACATGTACCACTGGATCGAGAAGGTGGGCCTGACCACCATGAAGGACGTCATGCTCACCATGCGCGCCATCGGCGCCGAGGAGGCCGAGCGCAAGGGCCTGGTGACCAAGGTCGTTCAGCCCGACGAGCTGGAGAAGTGGGTCAACGACTACGCCGACGCGATCGCGGTCATGCCGCTGGACTCGCTCATGATGGGCAAGGCCATGATGCAGATCATCATGGAGGCCCGCGGCAAGGGGCTCGGCGCCATGACCGGGTGGGTCGGCCACGGCTGGGCCACCAACCTCAGCTTCGACGAGGGGGACTGGAACTTCCTGCGGGAGCGCCGTGAAAAGGGCGTCGCCAAGGCCCTGGAGGAGCGCGACAAGCTCGTCGCCCCCTACTTCCGCCTCGGCGAGACCCGCGCCGCCGAGTAGAAGTGGAAACCGCCGTGAAATTCGGAATCCTCCTCGACCACCAGTACCGGCACGGCGACGACATCAACCGCCGCGTCGGCGAGCTGGTGGAGTTCACCCAGCACGTCCGCGACCTCGGCTTCGACTCGATCTTCGGCATCCACCACTACCTGTCCTCGCTGAGCACCCCCCAGCCGCTTCCGCTGCTGGCACGGCTCATCGACCACTCGGGATCCATGCAGATCGGCACCGGCATCCTCATCCTCCCGCTGGGGCACCCGGTGCACTGGGCCGAGGAGATCGCGACCATCGACCAGATGTCGGGCGGCCGGTTCGTCCTCGGCGTCGGCGCCGGCTACCGGGAGGACGAGTTCGCCGCCTTCGGCATCGACCGCCGCACCCGCGTCTCGCGGATGTATGAGGCCCTGGAGTGCATGCACAAGCTCTGGACCGGTGAGCCGGTCTCCCACCAGGGCAGGCACTTCGCACTGGAGAACGCCCGGTGCAGCGTCCTGCCGGTGCAAAAACCCGGGCCCCCGGTGTGGATCGGCGCCAACGGCCCGGTCGGCATCCAGCGCATCGCCCGCGCCGGCCACCCCTGGCTCGCCTCCTCCAACGTCCGGCGCAACTGGGCGGTCGGCAACCTCGCCGAGTACCGCGCCCAGCGCAAGGCCGCCGGGTTCGACGAAGAGGACATGGTGTTCCCCATCCACCGGGACCTGTGCGTCGCCGACTCCTTCGAGGAGGCGTACGCGATCGCCGGGGCCGCGGCCCGCGCCTCCTACGGCGAGTACGTCCGCTACGGCATGGACTACTTCGAAACCCAGTGGGAGGCCATCAAGCACAAGGCCCTGTTCTTCGGGTCGCCGGACGACATCGCCGCCAAGATCGAGGACTTCGCGTCCGCCGGCTTCAACCACTTCATCTTCCGCACCCAGTGGCTGGGCCTGCCGATCGAGCGGTCCGTGGAGATCGTCGAGCGCTTCGCCCGCGAGGTGATGCCACGGTTCCGCCCGAAGGCCGAGCCCGCGAAGGCGAGGACATCGTCATGAAGATCGGTCACGTCATCGTCCCGGCCGCCGACCTGGACGCCCAACTGGAGTTCTACACCGCGCTCGGCTTGACGACGCGCTTCCGCGACGGCGACCGCTACGCCGCCGTCACCGACGGCCACACCACCATCGGCCTGGCCGACGAGTCCCAGCAGCCCGTCGCAGGCCGCACGGTCGTCAGCATCCAGGTCGATGACCTGGACGCCCACGCCGAGCGGCTGTCGGCCGGCGCCCCGGTGACCGGCCCGCACGAGCGGCGGATCGTGGTCACCGACCCCTGCGGCAACCCCGTCGTCCTCTACGAGAGGCTGTCGTGAACGAGGTCCTGCTCGACGTGGCCGACGGGGTCGCTCTCGTCCGGCTGAACCGCCCCGCCCAGGGCAACGCATTGAACACCGCTTTGAAGACGGCTTTGCTGAGCGCGCTGCGGAAGGCCGCCGGCGACGAAGCGGTCCGGGCCGTGGTGCTGACCGGGGAGGGGGAGGCGTTCACCGTCGGGCAGGACCTCCGCGAGCTCCGGCAGGCCCTCGCGGCCGACCCCGGGAGGGCCGGGGAGACGGTCGAAAAGCACTACAACCCGATCACGTTGCTGCTGGCCACGATGCCCAAGCCCGTGATCGCGGCCGTCAACGGCACCTGCGTCGGCGCCGGCCTGGGGTTCGCGCTCGCCTGCGACCTGCAGGTCTGGTCGTCGCAGGCCACCTTGGCGACGGCCTTCCACAAGGTGGGGCTGACCTGCGACTCCGGCCTATCGGCGACCCTGGTGCAGGCGGTGGGACGCGCCCGCGCCCTGTCGCTGATGCTCCAGGCGGAACCGTTCACCCCCCACCAGGCCGCCCAATGGGGGTTCGCCGGGGACATCGTCGCCCCCGACCAGGTGAGGCCGCACGCGATGGCACTCGCCCGGCGGCTCGCCCAGGGCCCGACCAAGGCGATCGCCGCGACCAAACGGCTGCTGCTGGCAGCCCCGTCCCGGACGCTCCCCGAAACACTCGCCGCCGAGGCCGCCGAACAGACCGCGCTGGGCTGCACCCGCGACCACTCGGCAGCCGTCGAGGCGTTCCTGACACGCCGAAAACCGGTCTTCACCGGCTCGTGAACCCGCCCACAGAGAAACGGAGGACAATACGGAGAACAGTTCCGCGACAGCCCGCCAAGAAAATCAGGAGCTCGCCATGGGATACCGAAGGAGGCGGGCGCGCCCCCGTGACCCCGCCCTCGACCGGGCGGTCCTGCGCGAGACGCTGACGCTGCTCGACGGCGGCGGCTACGAACGGCTGCGCATGGCCGACGTCGGCCGCCGCGCGGGAATCGGCCTCGGCTCGCTGTACCGGCGCTGGCCGACCAAATACGCTCTGGTCGTCGACGCACTGCGCAGCGCCGCCCCGCCCGTCGCGGTCGAGCCCACCGACGACCCGGCCGGCGACCTGGTCACGGTGCTGATGAAGTTCGCCGTGCAGCTCCGCAGACACCGGACGCTGCTGGCGGTGCTGCTGACCGCCCCGGACTCAGAGGTGGCCGCCGCAGTCCGCGAGGCGAAACTCGCCCCCGCCCGCGAAGCCGTCCGCACTCACCTGACCCGCATCATCGGCACCCCCGCCGACCTGGACGCCCGCACCGACCTGGGACAGGCCCTGATCCTGCAGCACCTGTTCCACCACGGCACGACCCCCGACGAGGCGCACATCCGCGGGACCATCCTTCCCCTGATGACCGGCCAGTCGGTCGGCGTCTGAACGGTCTCGGAACGACGATGCCCGGCAAGCGGCAGCCGATGTGAGGAAGCCAACGCCCAGAGCCCGACCGCCGGTAAGGCCGCAGCGTCACAGACCCGCAGGCCTACGGAATGCGCGGCCGGGTGCCGGAACGAGCCGACGAGCAAGGCCACAGCTCTCCGCGCGCCCGTCCGCACATTCCCGCGTGGCCGCTTCGTGTCATAGGTCCGGCCTGGGACGTCGCGTGTGGACGGCCGTCCTCGACAACTTGCTCATTTTTCAGAAGTATTTGTGCTGCTCTGCGGGGTCAGCGGGTCTCCCGTGCCGGTAAGAGGTCTGCCCAGCTAAAGGTGTAATTGAGCCTGAGACAATTGCGGGGGACAAACGTCCGTCAGAGGCAGTGTCGAAAACGGGACTGTCTCTGCGTGCGCGTAGGGATCTGTCGTTGTTGAGCGCCCGAGGCTCTCACCACGTTCTACCGGCAGGTTGCAGGGGCGTTCCGGCGGTGAGGAGAGCTTCGGACAGGGGCGTCGAGGAACCGAACGACTCTCCAACGCCCCGCCGGGAGCGGAGGCATTGCCGCCGTTGCGATGCGGGCCCGTGTGGTTCCCGGTCAGGTGCGGGTCGGCGTGGTGGTGAGCCTGTGGACGAGGAGGTCGATCACGGCTCGTTTGCCGGCCTCGTCGCGCCGGTGGGTGAGGAGGCCTTCGATGACGAAGGTGCCGATCGCGATCATGGCGGGGAGGTCGGCTTCGGCGGCGCCGGCTTTGCGGAGGTCGTCGGCGATCAGGGTCTCGGCGAGTTCGTGGAAGCCGGTGTGCCAGGCGTGGACGGCGGGTGAGGCCGCGGCGCGGGTGTGGACGGTGTTGACGAGGCCGTGCAGTCTTTCGAGCTGGTCTACGGCCCATAGGAGGCGCTCGTTGAGCGGCCGGTCGGCGATGGTCGCGTACTGGGCGAGGGCTTCGGTCAGCAGGCGGTCCAGGACGGCGATGAGCAGGTCGTCCTTGTCGCGGAAGTACCAGTAGATCGTGTTGACGGTGACGCCGGCGTGCTTGGCGATCCGGCCCATGGACGTCGACTCGTAGCCGTCGTCGATGAACAGCCGCTGGGCGACGGCGAGGATCTCCTCGCGCTTCTCCTCGCGGTCCTGGGGACGTCGGTTCCGGGGCACCTCCGCATCCTATCTTGAATGCCCTTCAAGAACACGCTAGCTTTCTTGAAGACCATTCAAGACATGAGGTGGGCCCATGAAGACCGATCCCGCGGCCGCCGAGCTGCTCGGTCTGAACACGACCGAGCTGCTGGCGCTCTTCACCACGCTGCCCGCCCCGTCCATTGAGGAGATGAACGGGGAGTACGCCGCCCGGCTGCTGGCTCAGCCCAACGCCTTCGCCTCGGTGACCGGGCACGCGGCGGTGTCGAACCCGTTCGCAAGGTGGCTGTGCAAGGGGTTCCGGCCCGTCGATGACCGGACCGGGCGCGGCTACAACACCTTCCGCCAGTTCGGCCGCGTCCGGCAGCGCTATGCGATGCACACGCTCATCGCGCCGTCACGCTATGACGGCCGTCCCGCCTACACGCTCGTCTACCGCGCCTATGGCTCGGTATGCGGGGCGATCAACATGGTCGACGAGGTCCGCCGCGCGGCACCCGGCGTCTACCTGGGCATCGGGACCTGGGGGTTCACCGAGCGTCAGCGCCGCATCCCGCTGCCGTTCCTGCTCACCGGCCCCGTCGGCCCCTACCGCGGCGACGTCGGCACCGCCCGCCGCGGCTTCACCCCCGGCCCGCGGGAACTGCCCAGCCGCAGGGAAACCGGCCCATGACGAAGCGGCCGCGGCATGGCGCCGGCGGCCATACCGGTGAGCCGAGCGCCCGCCCGACCCGCAAGAGCGGCCCGGCGCCGGCCCTCGCCGCCGGAGGCCGCGCCCGCATCGACGGCCGGATCACCCCGGCCTCTCTGGGCCGACGCACCGCCGTCGCCGAGAGCTTCGCCGCCCCCGCCGCCCGGCCCGGGGCGCACACGTCCGCGACCCTGCCCGGCGTCGGCCTCATCACCCGGCTCCCCGGCAGCGGTCTTCTCGCCATCAGTCCGACCGAAGGAACCTTCGCATGACCACCACCCCCCGCACCGCGCTCATCACCGGCGCCTCCGCAGGCATCGGCGCGACCTTCGCCCGCCACCTGGCCGCCCGCGGCTACCAGCTCCTGCTGGTCGCCCGCCGCACCGACCGCCTCCAGGACCTGGCCGCGGAGCTGGCCGACCGGCACGGCGGCAAGCGGCGCTATGAGGTGTTCACCGCCGACCTCACCGACCCCGCCGCCCCCAAGGCGATCGTGGACTACGCACGCACCCAGGGCCTGGACATCGACGTCCTCATCAACAACGCCGGGCTGTCGGGCAAGACCGCGTTCGCCGACACCCCCTGGGAGACCCTCGCCGGGGAGATCCAGCTGATGGTGACCGCCCAGACCGAACTCGCCCACCTGGTCATCCCCGGCATGAAGGAACGCCGCTGGGGACGCATCGTCAACCTGTCCTCCCTCGCCGCGTTCGCCCCACCCGCCGCGAGCCTCCTCTACACCGGCATCAAGTCTTACGTCCTCAACGTCTCCCAAGCCCTCGACATGGAGCTCAAGCCCTACGGCATCCACGTCACCGCTCTGTGCCCCGGCTTCACCTACACCGAGTTCCACGACGTCATGGGCACCCGCGACAAGGCCAACCGCCTTCCCCGCATCCTGTGGCAGCACCCCGAAGCCGTCGTGGCCGAGGGCTGGAAAGCCGTCCAGGACGGCAAACCCGTCTGCATCCCCGGCCTCGTCAACAAGATCTCCGCCGCCCTCATGAAGCCCCTGCCCATCCGCCTGAGCTACCTTGCGGGACGCACCTTCAACCCCTTCAAGAACAGCTGACCCCCTCACCTCCGTGCACCGGCCGCTGGACCGGCCCGCCGCGGAGCTCATGGAGGACTTCTCAGACGCCCTGAAGAAGAGGGGCGAGGCGAGCGGCCGCCCGGCGGCGTCGGACGGCGGAGACGAGGCAGAGGCCACCCGCTCCACTCCCGGGTCCCGGTGCAAAGCCCAGAGCCCTGCCTCCTGGCGACCCAGCGACGGATCTATGAGCAGGCGCCATGACTGAGGTTTTCTCAACGAAATTGAACGGAACACGCCGGGACGAAGCGTGCACCAGGGATGTTGAACACGTTGGGAGACGTTGCCTCGTTGCGCTCTGAAAGTCATAAAGCCCCTGGGAGGAGGTGTCTGCACCACCACAACGACCCACTGCCCAGAAGTTTTGCGTCGCTTCCCCATCGACCATGCTCGACGTCCTCCGCCCCGGAGCCGAGCACCCCGTTCGGCTGTCGGCCGCTCACCGCCGCCGGGCCCTGACCTGCAGTGGCCAAGCCCTGCCGGTGCTGGCCCACCTGCATACCGGCCAAGCCGTATGCCCAGGTCGGAACCGGATTCGGGGCGCAGGCCCCCACCTACCTGCAGCTACGTGCACGAGGCGGTGAACCCGCCGGTCGCCCGCGCGCCCAAGCTGGACCGGGCGCTGCAGGCCGCCCGGGCGTGTGGAGAGCAGCCGCTGGTGCCGGACCGCACGCTGATCCCGATCGGCTGGCCGACCGCCGACCGGCCCTTCTCCCTCGGCAAGCACCACTGCCATGGGATGAACCTGCAGATCATCGCCACGCTGGAGGCCGGCTGGCGTGGGCGTCGGGAGCGCTGCCCGACAGCGTCCATTGGCCCGGCTCTTACACGCGGCGGCGGGCTGGTGTGTGTTCGTGGGGGGGCAGGAAGGGCAACGGATTTCTCGGCTTGGGATGGGGTGGTGGTGGCCGCTCTCGGTGGTCACCTGGTGGAGGGTGGGTTCCAGCGGGCGTGATCGTCGCCCTGTCGGAGAGTGGCGAGCCGGTGGGTCACCTCGGCTCGCAGCGTCTGCTGGGTGGGGGCGCGGCGGATGTAGGGGCTCAGCCCGCTGATCTCTCGGATGCGCAGCAGTGTTTCGAATCCGTCCCAGTTGCGGATGTCCCAGCCGTAGACGGCGGTGAACTCCTCGATCTCTTGGTCGGTGTGTCGGGCGAAGCGGCGGTGCATGTAGTGGATCTGGATGAGGTCCCATTCGCAGGGGCCGATCGTCGCATGGTCCCAATCGCCCAGCAGTACTCCTCCACCGCGCAGAGGAAGAAGGTTGTTGGAGTGGGCGTCTGCATGGATCAGCCGCGGCGGGTGTGGGAAGTTCAGCCTGGCCCAGTGGTGGCGCAACTGCCGGATCCGTTGCAGTAGCCATGTCCGGTCGGCAGTGGTCATCGCATCGGGGTGGTGTTCGATGGCGGCCGCTACCCCGGCGAGCGGGTCGTGCAGCGATGGCAGTGAAAACGGTGGGTGTGGTTGATCGTGCAGCCGGCGCAGCAGCATGCCCAGATCACCGCCGCTGCCGGCCCGGTCGGGGTCGATGTCGGCTGCCTGCCATGCCGACACCACTCGTCCCTCGACCCGGAATGGTCCTGCTGGGTCGGCTGGGATCACACAGGGGTAGCCGCGTTCTGACAGCCAGCGTGTGACCTGGATCGAGGTGGCCACTTTTGTGAAGGCGTCCGGGTTGCCGGCGATGCGGATGATCAGGCCGGCGGATGGCAGTGCGATGACGGTGTTGCTGTGTCGGCGCAGCATCCTGGCGTCACCGGTCGGCACCTGGCAGCGCTCGGCGACCACGGCCAGGGCCTTACGGACATCAGTGGGAAGCGCATGATCCATACCGGTACCGTTCTCCCCGCCTACCTGCTCGGACGCAGC